>JBDTRP010000050.1:0-57820 GCA_039931555.1 Ilumatobacteraceae bacterium
CTCGGGCGGCAACGCGACGGTTGCCCAAGCATCGTCGGACACGTCCGGTGCGGCCGCGACACCAGCGGGCGCCGACGCGACGCAGCCTCCGGCAGCCAGCGGCAAGGTCGACTGTGCAGGGCTGAAAGACGCCCTCGCCAGCATGATCGTCAATTGGCAAGTGGTCATCGGTTTGAGCAACTCCCCGACGTCGGAATGGGCTCAGATCCCGATCGGCACCATCGCAAAGTTCGGCGACCAACTCGCTGCAATGACCGCAACGCTCGGAAGCGACGCTGACGCTTCGGACGCACTGTCGTTCATGTCGGGCGCAAACGACATCGTGCAGCGTGGGCTCGGCGGCGACACGGCGGCCCAAGCCGATCTCGCCACCTACATGGGCGCCGACATCTCGGCCAGCATCGGCAAGCAACTCCCGATCTCACTCGCCTATTCGAACGCCGGCTGCAGCTGAGCCTTGTGGAGTTCTTGGCGCCCACCTGGGTGCCCCCAAAACACTCCACTCGGGCTACACCTTGCTGGCGCGGCCCGCCCAGAACGGCGCACGCAGATCTCGCTTGAGGACCTTGCCGCTGCCGGTCTTCGGCAGTTCTGAGCTCCAGGTGACCGACCTCGGGATCTTGTAACCGGCTAGGTGCTCGCGACAATGGGCGATCACTTGCGCCTCGGTCATCGTCGCACCCTCACGAACGACCACCACGGCGTGCACCGACTCACCCCACTCCTCGCTCGGCACACCGAAGACCGCTGCCTCGAGCACATCAGGATGGATCTCGAGGGCCGCCTCGATCTCAGCTGGGTAGATGTTCATGCCTCCGCTGATGATCATGTCTTTCTTGCGATCGCAGATGTAGTAGTAGCCCTCGTCATCGCGGTACGCGATGTCACCGACAGTTTGGTAGTCGTCGCGTTGGTCCTTCACATATTGATCGTGTTGCTTGTAGTAGTCGGCGAACGCACTCGGGCTCTTCACGAACAGCTCCCCGGGATGCTCGGGTCCGGTGCCGGTGACCTCGCTACCGTTGTCGTCGAACAACTTGAGCTCGACCATGGGTGCCGGCTTGCCGCACGAACCGGGTTTGCGCAACTGGTCCTCCGGGCGAAGAATGCAGTTGACGCCGAGCTCGGTCGAGCCATACACCTCGAACAGCGAATCGGCCGGGAAGTCGGCGAGGTACATCTGCTTGAGTGTGAAGCTCCACGGCGCAGCATTGGCGATCATTCGCTTCATCGACGTGACGTCGTACTGCGCCTTCACCTCGGAAGGCAGGTTGCAGATCATCCGGATCGGTGTCGGCGCACTGAACGTCGAGGTGACCTGGTACTTGTCGACGAGGCGCAGCCAATCCACCGGATCGAACTTTCGCTGCAGCACAACCGTTTGGCCGAGTGCCTGGGCGATGCCCATGAAACCGCCAGGACCGCTGTGGTAGAGCGGGCCCGTGGGGACGTAGATGTCACCCGGCGTGTACCCGACGAACGCCAACATTGCCCCGATCTGTACGGGGTTGCCCGAACTTCGGCGGAAGGCGCCTTTGGGCTTGCCCGTGGTTCCGCTGGTGTAGATCATGGTCGCACCGGTGCCGGTCGATTCCGGGATCTCCGGCTCGGTGGCCGAGGCCTCGGCGATCGCGACGTCGGCATCGACCATGCCCAGTGGCACATCGCCGTCGAACACCAAGATGTGCTGAACCGTTGGTAGCTCGGCGCGGATGCGTTCGAACATCGGCGCGAACTCGGCGTCGACGTACACGATCGTCGCATCGCAGTGATCGGTGACGTACATGGCTTCCTCGTCGCTGAGGCGATAGTTCAGTGGCACCGCGGTCACACCGAGCTTGCGCGCGGCGTTGATCACGACGACGATGCCCGGCGAGTTCGGGCCGCACCACACGACCTTGCTGTCGCCCGGTCGGGCGCCGAGCCCCAACAACACGTTGGCCAATCGACTGGCCTGTTCGTTCAGCTCCCCGTAGGTTATGGTCGTGACGGTTCCGTCGGGGCGGTCGTCGATCACCGCCAACTTGTCGGGATGGGTGATCGCGTAGGCAGTGAGGAAGTCGGCCATCAGCGCACTTCGTATCAGGCGAGCTGCGTTCTTGGTCAAGCGAAGGGGCAGCAGGGCTGCTCGTAACAACCGATCGGTCACGACTTCACCGTACGCCCGAACGACTGCAAAGCTCGCAACATGTCTGCACGCATGATTCACGGATCCGCTGGGCTCAAAGAAGCCATCGGTGAGCACCTCGGCTACAGCGATTGGCTGGAGATCACCCAGGAACGGGTCAATCAGTTCGCCGAGGCAACCGGTGACTTCCAGTGGATCCACGTCGATCCCGAGCGGGCCAAGAAGGAAAGCCCCTTCGGCGGCCCCATCGCCCACGGCTACCTCACGTTGTCGCTGGCGCCGATGATGATGCCGCTGGTCGTGCAGACCACCGGATTCACGATGGGTGTGAACTACGGCTGCAACAAGGTGCGGTTCATGTCACCCGTGCCCGTCGGTGCGAACCTGCGGCTCGGGGTCAAGTTGCTGACGGTCGACGACATCGCCGGTGGCGTGCAGTCGACGTACGAGCTGACCTTCGAGTGCGAGGGCGCCGCCAAGCCGAGCTGCGTCGCCGAAGTGATCTATCGCAGCTACGAGTAGCGGTCGGCGATTACCTCATCGGCCCGGTGTGAGTCGGGTGCCGCGTGAGGACGCGCAATCTGACTCACGGTTCATGGTCCATCTGGCCGCTGTGAGCCCGGTGTTGCCGCCTGGCGCACGATCGGGCTCACAGTGGGAGGGGTTTGGCTGAGGAATAGATTCGCCGCGATGAAGTCAGAGATGCAGCACGTCGCGATCGTCACCGGGGCCAACCACGGAATCGGTGCGGCGACAGCGGAGCGATTCGCGGCTGCCGGCGTCGCCGTGGTGATCACCTATCTGCGACGTCGCGTCACCTCGGATCCGGAAACACCCGAGCGTTATCAGCAGAACCGGATGACCTCCGGCGACACCTTGGCCGAGCGCATCACGGCGGCCGGCGGCCACGCGATCGCGGTCGAGGCCGATCTGCTCGACGCCACGACTCCGCCGATGTTGTTCGATCGGGCCGAGTCCGAATTCGGGGCGGTCGACATCTTGATCAACAACGCCACGGGCTGGATGTCGGGTGATTCGTTCGCCGCGGGCGGCACCGACGTGGTCGGCCGAGCGACTCCTGGAATGACCGCCGAACTGTTCGACCAGACGTTCGGCGTCGACGCGCGCGCCGGCGCGCTGATGATCGCCGAGTTCGCTCGGAGGTTGATCGCCCGCGACGGCAACTGGGGTCGCATCGTCGGTCTCACGTCGGGTGGTCCCAACGGGTTCCCGTCCGAAGTCACCTACGGTGCAGCGAAGCTCGCCCTCGAGAACTACACGATGTCTGCCGCCACCGAGCTCGGCCGCCGCGGGGTCACCGCCAACATGGTCCATCCGCCGATCACCGACTCGGGTTGGGTGAACGACGCGATTCGCGAGTTCACCGCGACCAGCACCGAGCAGTTTCACGTCGCCGATCCCGATGATGTCGCCGCAGTGATCGCCTGGCTGTGCACCGACGAGGCGCGCATGGTGACCGGCAACGTGATACGGATGCGTTAGCGGAAGTTGGGCATCACGTCCGAGGCGAACAGGTCCATGGATTCGGTGTCGGGATAGTCAGTGCACCACGGGATGAAGCCCGTGCATCCGAGATCGACGTATGCCTGCACCTTCTCGCACACCTGCTCGGGCGTGCCGACCAATCCATTGGCCTGCCACTTCTCGAACGGGTCACCCCACAGGCTGCGGGTGCCCAACGCCTTCAGCTCGGCCTCGGTCGAGCGGATGCACATCTCCGGCGACCACGTCTTGCCGATGGTCTCCTCGTCACGACCGACGGCGGTGCAGTGGCCCTTCAAGATCTCACGCTTGCGAGCCCATTCTTCCGGCTGCCCACCGAAGTTCGAGAAGTCAGCATGACGGGCGACGACGCGCAACGTCAGCTGCTCGCCCCCGCCACCGATCCAGATCGGGGGGTGGGGTGATTGCAGCGGTTTGGGGTCACAGTTCGCGCGTGACAGTTGGTAGTACTTCCCGTCGAACGTGGTCTCCGGCTGCGTCCACATGCTCTTGACGATCTCCACGCACTCGCGCAGCATGCCGATGCGATCCTTCGGGCGAGGGAACTCGAAGCCGTAGCCCTTGTACTCGTTCTCGTACCAACCCGCGCCGATCCCCCAATCGAGGCGACCGTCGCTGATCACATCGATCGTCGAGGTGATCTTGGCCAGCACGCTGGGCTGGCGGTAGCTGTTGCAACCGACCATCTGACCGAGTCGCACGGTCGTCGTCAGCTGGCTGATGGCAGCCATCGTCGTCCAGCATTCGAACACTGCCTCGCCCGCCGGCCGCGGCACGTTGTGGAAGTGGTCGTACACCCAGATCGAGTCGTAGCCGAGCGCCTCGGCGCGCACGGCAATGTCGACCGCCTTCTGCCACTTCGCCCTAGCACCTTCGATGCTCGCCAGCTCCATCTTCCAACCCTGCGGAACGAAGACACCAAAGATGATCTTCCTCATGTGGACGCACCATAGTTGCGGCTGGGCGACGTGGCGTCGGCTGTGCTCGATGGTCCAATGAGTGACGCCGGTCACAGCTTGCCTAGGTTTCGGCCATGGAGTACTCGGTGGCCGACATCCACGAGGCGATCGCCGCCAGCAGACCCGACGCCGAGTGCCTGGTGTTCCGCGATCGCCGGCTGACGTGGGCCGACATCACGGAACGAACGCGGCGACTGGCCAACTTCCTGCTCGACGCCGGGCTCGGCGTGCACATCGAACGGTCGCAGCTCGCCGGGCACGAGAGCGGCCAGGACCATCTCGCCGTGTACTTGCACAACGGCAACGAGTACCTGGAATCCATGCTCGGGGCGTTCAAGGCCCGCGTCGCCCCGTTCAACGTCAACTACCGGTACGTCGCCCAGGAACTGCGATACCTCCTCAACGACTCCCATGCATCGGCGGTGGTGGTCCACAGCCAGTTCGCCCCGACGCTGGCGGAGGTACTGCCCGATCTCACGAATCTGCGGGTGATCGTGCAGGTTCCGGACGAGTCGGATAACGATCTGCTGCCCGGCGCCGTCTGGTACGAAGACGCCCTGGCATCCTCGTCGCCCGACAAGCCAGCGGTCCAGTGGAGTCCCGACGATCTCTACATCCTCTACACCGGCGGCACGACGGGGATGCCGAAGGGCGTGATGTGGCGCAACGGCGATGCCAACGTCGAGTGCTTCGGTGGGTCGGCGGCCGAGGGTCTCGACGACGTCGTTGCCACCGCGGACGGCGGCCTGAGGGCGTTGCTCGCCCCCCCATTCATGCACGGCGCCGGACATTGGATGGCGTTCCGAACGTGGAACCTCGGCGGCACCGTCTTCGTGCAGTCGGTCCCCGACCGCCTCGAACCCGCCGATATCTGGGGGCTCATCGAACGCGAGCGACTCAACTTCCTCCTGATCGTCGGCGACGCCTTCGCCAGGCCACTGCTCGACGATCTCAACGCGTCGACCTACGACCTGCAATGTTTGACCGTCGTCTTGTCGGGAGGTGCGGCACTGAGCTCGGGTTTGAAAGAGGAGTTCCTCGGCCACCTGCCGTCGTTGATCATCGTCGACGGACTCGGTTCGTCGGAGGCCGGCGGTCAACTGGCCCACGTCTCGGCCGGCTCGCGGGCGACCACGGGCACGTTCGCGATCAGTCCCGGCAACCACGTGCTGTCGGCCGACCTCGACCGCGAGCTACAACCCGGCGAAGACGAGTTGGGCTGGCTCGCCAAGAGCGGCCGATTGGCGCTCGGCTACCTCGGTGATGCGGCCAAGACCGAGCGGGTCTATCCGGTCATCGACGGCGTTCGCTACGCGGTGCCTGGCGACCGCTCCCGCTTGCGGGCCGATGGCGTGGTCGAGTTGCACGGTCGCGACAGTGTGACGATCAACTCGGGTGGCGAGAAGATCTTTGCCGAGGAGGTCGAGGCCGCGCTTCGGGCCCACCCCGACGTGTACGACTGCGTCGTTGCCGGGCGGCCGAGCGAGCGCTGGGGCAACGAGGTCGTCGCCGTCGTGCGGATCCGTCCCGGCCACACGACCGACGAAGCTTCACTGCTGGCCGAGGCGGAACGGCACATCGCCAGGTACAAGTTGCCCAAGGCCTTCGTGTTCGTCGACGACGTCGTGCGCTCCCCATCCGGCAAAGCCGACTATCGCTGGGCGAAGCAGATCGCTGGAGCGAAGTCAGGACAAGTCACGAAATCTCCGGTGCAACCGGAGATTCGGTGACTTGTCTGGCGCCGCAGCAACCGACGGCGAATAGCCTCTCTCGGGTGAGCAAACGTGCGTGGGACAGCGAGGCGTTGCCGCAAGGCGACGACAAGGTGACCGCGGTTCGGCAGATGTTCGATGCGATCGCTCCGCGCTACGACCTGGTGAACCGGATCATGACGTTCCGCCTCGATGTTCGTTGGCGGCGCAAGGCGGTCCGGCTGCTGGCCCTCCCGCCGGCCAGCACCGTGATCGACCTCGCCAGCGGCACCGGCGACCTGTGTGTCGACCTGGCCCGTGCCGGCCATCGGCCACTGTCGTTCGATCTCAGCTTCGGCATGCTCGCAGCCGATCGCAGCGGCGCACCACGTGCGCAAGCCGACATCTTGCGTCTGCCGTTGCCCGACCACTCGGTCGGCGGGGCGACGTGTGGGTTCGCGCTGCGGAACCTGGTCGAGCTGCCGCGGTTCTTCGACGAACTCGGGCGCGTGGTGCGCCCCGGAGGACGTATCGCGTTGCTCGATGTCGGTGTGCCGCGCAACAAGCTGATCCGCTGGGGCAACAACATCTACTTCGGCAAGGTCGTGCCAAAGATCGGCAGCCTGCTCAGTGACGGCGCCGCCTATCGCTACCTCCCCAAGAGCGTCGCCTACCTCCCATCACGCGACCAGATGCTGGCCGACCTGCGCGCCGCAGGGTTCGCTGATGCCGAGCACCATCAGCTCTCGGGCGGCATCACCCAACTGCTCCTCGGCACCCGGAGCTGAGCATCGTGCGAGCCGTCAGTCGACCGCTCGATCGAGAGGTCGACCTCAACGACATCGCCCGCGGTGACGGCTACCTGTTCGTCCGCGACGGGGTCGGCGTGGCCGGACGCGGTGTCGCCGCGCGCGTCGGGATCGACGAGGTCGCCGAGTTCCTCGCGGCGATCGACCACGACGACAAGGCGCACGGCGCACGACCGCTTGCCATGGGTGTCGTACCGTTCGAGCCTGGTTCGCCGTGCGAGTTGGTGATCCCGGCAATGGCCGTCGTGAAGGCGGCGGACGGACGCAAGTGGGTCACAACGATCGATGGGACGGCCGCCGAGCTCGACACCCCACCGCGCCCCGAGCCGCGCGCCCAGAGTTTCACGAGCGAACCGTTGACCCCGGTGAAGGACTATCTCCGTGCCGTCACCGCAGCGCGCGACGCAGTGCGCGACGGTCGCCTCACCAAGGCGGTCATCGCCCGCGAGATCTGCGTGAGCAGCGACGAACCGATCGACATCCACGCCGTGCTGGTGCGCCTGCGAATGTCGTTCGGGTCGAGCTACCGCTATTCGATCGACGGGTTCGTCGGGGCGATGCCCGAGCTGTTGGTGTCGGTGGAGGGCAACTTGGTGCGAGCCCACCCGTTCGCCGGCACGACGCCGCGAAGCGGCGACCCCGACACCGATCAACGCGCCGCCGCCGAGCTCTTGGCCAGCGCCAAGAACCAGACCGAGCACCGGGTCGTGATCGACATGATCCACGACACGTTGCTGCCGTGGTGCAGCTACCTCGACTGGGAGCCAGAGCCATCGATCGTCGCGGTCGCCAACGTGCAGCACCTCGGTACCCGGATGGAAGGCCATCTCTCGGATCCCCGACCGAACGTGCTCGAACTGGTCCGGGCACTGGCCCCGACGCCCGCCGTCGGTGGGTTTCCCCGAGCGGAGGCATTGGCCCTGATCGCCGAGGTCGAAGGATTCGAGCGTGGTCGCTACGCTGGCTCGGTTGGCTGGGTCGACGCTGCCGGCGACGGCACGTGGGCGGTGGCGCTGCGCTGCGCAGAGTTCTCCACCGACCGGCGCAGCGCACGATTGGTGGCCGGCGGCGGCATCGTCGCCGACAGTGACCCGTTGGCCGAGTTGGCCGAGACGCAGGCCAAGTTCCAGGCAATGCTGTCGGCCATCGTCAGGCCGTAGCAGCTGCGGTCAGTTCGGCCTCGACGGCGGCGTTGAGCGCGACGTGTACATCGACGTTGTCATGACGATTCGAGACGACGCGAACCACACACGTGTCGGGCTCGTCGAACCCTGCGCCCAACGTCTCGGCTGTCTCGGCGACATACGCACGCAGCCCGAACGCCCGAGCGACCTCGATGACATCGGTGCCGTGTGGCGTACCGAACAGTTTTTCGAACTGCTCGCCCGCAAGCGTCGAGGCTTGCGGTAGGAACGAGAAGATCGCTCCCCCGTCGTTGTCGGTGACGACGATGGTGAGATCGAGGCCTCGCCCGTGCAACGCAGTGAGCGACGACACGTCGTGGCAGAACGCCACGTCGCCGAGGAGCACACCGGTCGGTGCGCCGCTGCCGATGGCCACGCCGATGCCGGTGGCAATGACTCCGTCGATCCCGTTCGCCCCGCGATTGGCGTGCACCGTGACGTCGCTGCGAGGAGCACCGAACCACTCGACGTCGCGCACCGGCATCGACGACGCGACCACCAGGTGGCCTCCTGCCGGCACACCTGCGGTGATCGCCCGAGCCGTACCCGGTTCCGACAGTCTGGGCTCCGCGTCGAGCGCTGCGTCGAGCGCGGTGCGAGCGATGCGATCAGCGTGCAACCAGTCACGGAGCCATGGCGCATCACGGTGGTGATGCGACACCCGAGCCGCGAGCTGTGAGCTGAGCATGCCGATCGGCGCGTGAACCTGGCGTGCGCCGAGGAGGTTGGGATCGGAGACCAGACCGGCGGCCGACACTGCGACGTGCGACGCACCGGACGCTGCCAGCCACTGGGCGAGCACCTTCGATGCCGGTGGCATGCCGAGTTGCAGCACCACCGACGGGTAGTGATCCGCGGCGAAACCGGTGACACGGAGCAAGGCGTCGAACCGCACGACTGCCGACTCGAGCTGCTGACAGCTTGACTGAGGGTCGGCCAGCACCGGCCACCCTGTGGCGTCGGCCAGCGCCTGCACCGCATGGGGCTGATCGACCCCATTCCCGGCCACGATCAAACCGTGCGGTGTCGCCAGCAGATCGACCAACTCGTCGATGCCGATCAGCGGCGGCGAGATCAACTCCATGGGCTCAGCAGGAGGCAACTCACCCGGCTGACCAACCAGTGGCTCGCGGAACGGCAGGTTGAAGTGCACCGGCCCGGGACGATCGCCCGTCGCGTTGCGCCACCCAGCCGATGCGACCGATCGCCAGGTCGGGCGCTGCTCGTCGTCCGCGACGCCAGCATCGACGAAGGCCCGCACGGCCACGCCGTACAGGTTGGTCTGCTCGATCGTCTGTGGTGCGCCGACGCGGTGGAGCTCTGGCGGGCGATCTGCGGTCAGCACCAGCATCGGTACGCCGGATTGATGGGCCTCGACGATTGCAGCGTGGAAGTGCGTCGCCGCCGTGCCGCTGGTGCACAGCAGTGCCGCGGGCACGCCGCTGGCCAAGGCGATCCCCAGCGCGGCGAACGCGGCCGTCCGCTCGTCGTGGAAGATGTGCACATGGATGTCGGACCGTGCGACCAGTGCCAGCGCCATCGGGGTGCTGCGTGAACCCGGTGCAACCACCGCGTGACGTAGCCCGTGACGAATCCACTCGTCGACCAACGTGGCGCAGAACGTTGCCTGCACGTCCTGTGGCGCCGAGGTCATGATCGCCACGATACGGGCCTATCATCCAGCACGTGCGCCCCCACGTCGAGGTCGAGATCTGGTCGGACGTCGTCTGCCCGTGGTGCTACATCGGCAAACGCCGGTTCGAGACGGCAATCGCCGAACTGGGCGACGAGATCGACGTCGACATCGTCTTTCGTCCGTATCAACTCGATCCCACGGCGTCACCTGGGAAGGCCGGGCCGGTGCTCGACGCGTACGCCAAGAAGTTCGGCAGCGTCGAGCGTGCCCACGAAATCATCGATCACGTCACCGCGATCGCTGCAGCAAGCGGCATCGAGTTCCGGATGGATCGGGCGCTGCGCGCCAACACCTTCCTTGCCCACCGCCTTCTGTGGCTCGCGCAGGCGACCGGCCACCAGATCGCCCTGAAAGAACGGCTGCTTCGGGCCTACTTCATCGACGGCCTCGACATCGGCGACCTCGACGTACTGGCGACATGCGCGGCCGAAGTGGGTCTCGATCACGAGCGGACGCGAGCGTTCCTCGACAGCGACGACGGTGTCGACGAGGTCCGCAGCGAGCTCCGATCCGCAGACGAGTTGGAGATCACTGCTGTGCCCACGTTCGTGTTCGACGGCAAGTGGATGGTGCCGGGCGCGCAGGAGCCCGACACGTTCGTGCAGGTGTTGCGACGCGTCGTTGCCAAGCGCACTGCAGATGTCTGACTGGCGCCCGCTCGAGGGCAGGCTCGCCGCGTGGACATGCGGTCAGGGGCCGCGACTCGTCTTCGTCCACGGATTCACCCAGACCGCCAACTCGTGGAAGCCGATCGCAGCCCGCTTCGCCGCAGACGGGTACGAGGCGATCGTGCTCGATGCCCCCGGACATGGCGGCAGCACGAACGTGCGCGCCGACCTGCGTCGTGGCGCCGACATGCTGACGGCGCTCTGCGGCTTCGGTGTGTACGTCGGTTACAGCCTCGGTGGGCGGTTGTGCATGCACGCCGCGCTCATGTACCCGCACCTCGTTCGCGGGCTCGCCGTCATCGGCGCCTCACCGGGCATCGCCGACGAGAGCGAGCGTGCCGAGCGACGCGGCGCCGACAACAAGCTGGCGGATCACATCGTCGACGTGGGGGTCGACGCGTTCCTCCAGGAATGGTTGTCGCAGCCACTGTTCGCCGGGCTGGAGCTCGACGACGCACAACGCGCCGACCGGCTGGCGAACACTGCAGAAGGGTTGGCCAGCAGCTTGCGCCACGCCGGCACCGGTGCACAGGGCTCGCTGTGGCCACGCCTGCGAGAGATGAACATGCCGGTCATGACCATGTCGGGTGAGCTCGATCACAAGTTCGCCGCAATCGGCCGGCAGATCGCTGCGGCGGTGCCCGAAGGCCGGTCCGTGGAGATCCCCGGCGCCGGCCACGCCGCGCACCTTCAGCAGAGCGACGAAGTGATCGGCGCACTGACCGCCTGGTTGCGCGAGATCAATTACTGATCGGGCCCAGCGCCAGACCGACCGTCAGCAGCAGCCCAACGACCAATTGCAGCCGCGCCGTCCCGACCAGCACGGCAATGAGCCGGCGACCCTCTGCGCCCTGACGAACCATGCGGATCGGCGGCACGGCCAGCACGACGCCGACGATGGCGATCGCTGCCCACGCCCGCCACCAGACGGCGATCACGATGATCAGCACCTTGGCCGCAGCGATGCAACCGATGTACAGCCACCTGGTCTTGTCGTCACCGAGTCGCACCGCCAGAGTGCGCTTGCCCGCCAGGCGATCGGTGGGAATGTCGCGAAGGTTGTTGACGACGAGCAGGGCGCACGCCAGGAAGCCAGCGACGCACCCGGCGACCCAGGCGTGGCCCGGAAAGCCTTCGACCACCACGTAGGTCGTGCCGACGGTGGCCACGAGACCGAAGAAGACGAACACGAAGATCTCACCGAGCCCGAGGTACCCGTACGGCCGCGGACCGCCGGTGTACCCCCACCCGGCGAGCATCGCCAAGAGCCCGACCACTACCAGCCACCACGTCGTCGCGACGGCCAACGCCAACCCGGCGAATGCGGCGACACCGAACGCCAACAACGCGGCCCGCTTCACATGACCCGCCGTTGCCAGCCCGCCGGCGACCAACCTCTGCGGGCCGACGCGCACGTCGTCGGTGCCGCGGACCCCATCGCTGTAGTCGTTGGCGTAGTTCACGCCGATCTGTAGGGCCAGGCTGACGACCAGCGCCGGGCCGACCCTCCACCACACGGGCGATGGACCGCCAACGGCCGCGCCGGCCCCGATCGCCACGGGCACGACCGCTGCCGGAAGCGTGCGCGGGCGAGCGCCGAGTATCCACCGATTCACGGCCGTCACCGTAGCCTTCTGACCGTGCCGCACCTCGTTGCGATCGACCTGCCGGGTGGCGACCAGTTCGTCGACGCTCTTCGACGCATCTGGGATGCCGGCGACGCCGCCTTCCCCCTCGAGCGACGCCTGCCCCCGCCGGCACGCGCTGATGTGTTGGCGACAATTGCACCCGATCGCCTCATCGACGACCGCGGCACGCACCACCTCGATGGCCGCGGAGCCGAACACGGCGATGCCCTCGTCGTTGCCACCAGCGGTACGACGGGATCGCCTCGGGGCGCAGTGTTGACCCACGATGCCGTGCGCGCCTCCGCGTTGGCCACGTCGGCCCGACTCGGGGTCGACGACGACGACACGTGGCTGGCATGCCTCCCGTTGTCGCACGTCGGCGGCCTCTCGGTGGTGACCCGAGCCATCGTGACCGGCTCCCGGCTCGTGGTTCACGACGGCTTCGACGCCGGCGCCGTCTGCGCCGCGGCTTCAGGTGGCGCGACGTTGGTCTCGCTGGTCTCGACCGCGTTGCAGCGGATCGATGCACGGCTCTTCAGGCGGATCGTGATCGGCGGTTCGCGCCCGCCCGACGGCTTGCCGGGAAACGTGGTGACGACATATGGGATGACCGAGACGGGCAGTGGAGTCGTCTACGACGGACTCCCCCTCGATGGCGTCGAGATCCGAGTCGATCCACGCGGCGAGATCTTCATCCGTTGCCCGATGCTGTTGCGTTGCTACAGCGATGGCTCCGATCCTCGTATCGACGGGTGGTTCCCAACGGGCGATCTCGGCGAGGTCGGTGATGACGGACGGGTCACGGTGTTCGGTCGGCGGGGCGACATGATCATCACCGGCGGCGAGAACGTGTGGCCGGCAGTGGTGGAAGCGGCGTTGGCGGCCCATCCGGGTGTCGCCGAGGTGGCCGTCGCCGGGGTGCCGGATCCGGAATGGGGACAGCGCGTTGTCGCCTGGATCGTGCCGACCGGGCCGGGTGAGCCGCCGACCCTCGCGTCGATTCGCTCAATGGCAGCCGACGCCCTGCCGATGTACATGGCACCAAAGCAACTTCACGTCGTCGAGAGCCTGCCGACCACCTCGTCGGGCAAGGTGCGTCGGCACGATTTACCCACCTAACCGACTAAGGTCGCCCCAACATGCGGAACATTCATTCGGAAACCACGATGGTCTTGGTCGGAGCGGCCCAGGGTGACTTCGACTGACGCCACGACCACCAGGCTCCCACCTGCATATTGGCGTTTGTGGACGGCAAGCACCATCTCCAACCTCGGCGACGGCGTGTTCATCGTCGCCCTACCGCTGCTTGCCTCGCGGCTGACGCGCAGCGAACTGTCGATCTCGTTCATCGGTGTCGCTGCCGCGCTCCCGTGGCTGCTGTTGTCGTTGCCGATCGGCGCGATCGTCGATCGCATCGACCATCGCCGGTTGATGGTGCGCTCCGACCTCTTCCGCGCCGTGGTCGTCGGAGCCCTGACAGTCGCTGTCGCGTCGCATCACGCGCAGATGTGGATGCTCTGGGTCGCCGCCGGCACCCTCGGAGTCGCCGAGGTCTTCTTCGACAACGCATCACAAGCGATGGTCCCGTCGATCGTGCCGGTCGAAGCGCTGGAGAAGGCCAACGGTCGCCGGATCGCCGCCGAGGTCGCCGCCAACAGCTTCATCGGCACGCCGATCGGCGGTGTGTTGTTCGTCGTCGCGATGTGGCTCCCGTTCGGCTTTGAAGGGGCAAGCTTCGCCATCGCGGCGATGTTGGTCCTCACCCTGCGCGGGACCCCCGCGATTCATTCGCCTGCAGAGTCCCGCCGATCCCTGCGCGCCGACATCGCCGAGGGGCTTCGGTGGCTGTCGGCGAGTCAGGTGCTACGCGGTCTCGCGGTGGCGGCCGGCCTGTCGGTGTTGGGCATGCAGATGACGGCTGCGATCTTCGTGCTGTTCGCCCAGGATCTGCTGCACCTCAGCGACCGGTGGTACGGCGCATTGATCGCGATCGGTGCGATTGGCGCGGTGGGCGGCGGCCTCGTGGCAGAACGGCTCACGAAGCGGTTGGGCACCGTGGTGATCATCTATGGAACTGTCGTCGTCTGGACGTTGTGCATGTTCGCCGAGGGGTGCTGGCCGCGATTGTGGGTCAGCGCTGTCGCTACCGTCACCATGGCCTTCGGGACGACCGTCTGGAACACCATCACCATCTCGTTGCGACAGCGGATCGTGCCACCCAACCTGTTCGGCCGGGTCAACAGCGTGTACCGCTGGCTGGTCTGGGGCTCGATCTCGATCGGCGCGGGCCTCGGCGGCATCGTCGCCCGGGAGTTCGGTCTGCGCGCCCCCTTCTTCGTTGGCGCCGGGTTCGGCGTCATCGCGTTGTTGACGCTCTTCGCCTCGATCACTCCGAAGGCCCTGGCCGACTTGAGCCCGGCATCGTACGACGCGGTGACGTCGCCCGTCTCGAACTGATCACCGAGTCGCATCTCGAACCAGGCGTCGCGACCGAAGTCGCCAGCACCTCGACAGTCCCACCACTCACGACGTCCCCAAGGCTCAGACCAACGCCGGCGCCAGCGCCCGCCACTGCTCCAACGGCAGGGAGCGAGGTTCGTCGGTGAGCACCTGGATGCAGACGTGGCTGGCGCCGGCATCGCGGTGCTCTTCTACACGTTTGGCGATCGTGGCGACGTCACCCCACACGACGAGCGAATCGATCAACCGGTTGCTACCACCATCGGCGATGTCGTCGTCGGTGAAGCCCAACCGCTTCCAGTTGTTCGTGTAGTTCGGCAGTGCGAAGTACCGCACCAGGTTGGCGCGCGCGGTCGACCGGGCGCGTTGTGGATCGGAGTCCAGCACGACACCCTGCTCGGTCGCGACGAGCGCATCGGGCCCGACAGCCTGGCGGGCCACGTTGGTGTGCTCTGGCGTCACGAGGTAGGGATGCACCCCCGCCGTGCGGGCAGCAGCAAGCGCCAACATCTTCGGTCCCAGCGCGGCGAGGACGCGATCCTCGGCAGCCAACGGGATCGGTGCGGCATCGAGGGCATCGAGAAAGGCACGCATCTGGGCGAGCGGCTTCTGGTAGGCGCCGTCCTCGATGGTGCGATCGATGAGCGCGGCATGGCTCACGCCGATCCCGACGAGGAACCTGCTTCCGTGCTCGGCGATGAGTGCAGCATGCTGATGCGCTGTCTCGTCCGCCGAGTGCATCCACAGGTTCAGGATTCCCGTGGCCACGATTGCCGTGGACGTCGCACCGAGGAGGTTGCGGACCGCGCCGAACACGTCGCCACCGACGTCGGGGATCCACAACGCGCTGTACCCCAGTGACTCCAGTTCGGTCGCGGCCGTTGCGATCTCGGCCGAGTCGCCGTGACGCAGCGCACTGCTCCAGATTCCCATGCCCGTCAGTGGATGACTCATCCGATCAGCCTGCCACGGACCCCGCCGAGGCGACGGCTCGATCGCCGTCGCCGAAGGACGTCCGGCCCTAACAGGGGGATCGGTCAACCGGTTGGATGAACCGGTGGACACCGCAGTGAACCTGTTGTGGATCCCGCTCGGTGCAGGGCAACGAGTGGTGCGTACGAGCGGCAGGCTGTTCGAGGCGCTCTCGGCAGCCGCACACCGACGTCGGCGATGCGACCTGTACCACTCGGCGCTCGTCGTCACCGTTCCCGACGGCTGCTACACGATCGAGATGGCACCGATCCCTGACCTTCACGGCGAGCTGCGCGGAGTTGTGGCCGAGGGCTCGGTGGGTGTGAGGGTGCTCGGCAGGCTGCGCACCTTCCGCTATGAGATTCGTTGCTGGCGCGACGGCGTCATCCCCGATGCGGGCGAGGCGACCACCGTCGCCCTCGACGTCGACGTTGGCTGCGCCGAACGGCTCGTCGAGCTGGCGCCGTCGATCCCCACACCCGTGTGGGGTCGCAACGAGCTCGGCGCCGGAGAGATGTGGAACTCGAACTCGGTCGTGTCGTAGCTCCTGTGTCGTAGCGGTGTCGACGTGGCGGGTATCACGATGCCGACCGATGGTCGGGCGCCGGGCTGGAGCGCCGGCCTCGTCGTGGCTGAGCGCGAACTGCATCCGCTCGTCTGAGCAAGGCGTCGCGCGCGGCGCTCAACTGTCGGCTTTGGCGCAGACCTCGAGCTCCATGCCGTCGGGATCGCGGAAGAACAACGACCACTCGTTTCCGAGCCGCTGGATCTCGCCGATCTCCGCGCCGGCTTCGACCAGGCGTTGCTTCACTCCTTCCAGCACGGCTTTCGATTCAACCGCCAGCGCATAGTGATCGATAGCTCCACGATGGCCTTGCCGGCGGCGTTCGCCGACGATGTCGCCGGCCGCCACTTCGAACACGTTGAGCGCCGCGCCCCCGCCGAGGTCGAGAATCGACATCCGCGGGTGGTCCCCCGCGGCTTCCATCTCGAACATCAACTCCGCCTCGAACGCGTCGCGGTAGAACTTCACCGTTCGTTCCATGTCTGATGTCAACGTGGCGACGTGATTGAACCCATCGGTGACCGGCACGATGCCTCCTTCGATCGAGAACCTGCCACCAGACTACGCAACAGTGTCGGGCGCGGCTCAAGAGAATCGTGGTGGCTCACAAATCGTTCTGGCGCGTTCAGGAGGGACAACGCCAGCACGACTCACCGCTCTTGAGCAAATTTCCGGCTCCAGTTCGACGAGACCAGATCGGCGAGCACGCGACGCCAGGTGTGCATCATCGTGTCGCCACCATGTCCATCGCCTTCCACCACGATCAGGTGGCTGCCGGGCCAGGCCTGGTGGATGCGCCATGGGGCGTCGAGCGGGCTGCTGACATCGAGTCGACCGTGGATCAACCAACCAGGGATGGCGGCCAGGCGATGGGCACTGCGGACGATCTCGTCGGGCTCGAGCCACGAGTCATGTCGCCAGCAGTGCGTGACCTGGCGGGCGAACCCGAGCCGGAACCGGCTGTCGCGATAGCGCGGGTTCGAGACGGCGCCAGGAACTGTCGCAACGTGATTGTCCTCCCACCTGCACCACGCCGCAGCCGCGGCATCGTGAACCGCAGGATCCGGGTCCATCAACAACCGGTTGTAGGCATCGACCAGGCGCAGATCGCGCAGTTCGGCGGGAACGTGGTTTCTGAACTGCTCCCACTCGGCCGGGAAGAACCGTCCAGCGTGGACGGTCAGCCAGTCGATATCCGCCCGGGTCCCGGTAGTGACAGCAGCCACCACGACTGCGGCAACTCGCTGCGGATGCCGCTCTGCGTAGGTGAGCGCAAGGACCGAACCCCACGACAGGCCGAACACGATCCATCGGTCGATGCCAAGATGTTCTCTCAGTTGTTCGATATCGCGCACATGGTGGTCCATGTCGATTGAACCCCAATGCACCCCGTCGTCGGCAGCGAAGGGAGTGCTGCAACCCGATGCGCGCTGGTCGAACAGCACCGCCCGATGGCGGACCGCGTTGAAGTTCGCCCGCGCTCCGGGGGTGTAGCCAGACCCTGGGCCACCATGCAGGTACACGATCGGAGCCCCGTCGCGGTGCCCGACCTGCTCGTAGGACAGCACATGGCCGTCCCCGACGTCGAGGCGTCCCGCATCGAAAGGCTCCGGAAGTTCCGCTGACATCGCCCAATTCTGGCTCGCCACGCACGGCGATAGGCCGCACGGCCCATTCGCCTCCGCGGCCCGATTCGCGATGACTGCTCTTGGTGACGGCGGGTCACCCTCGGCGTCCGCGGCGTTCGAGCAATCGTCCTCACCGGCGTTGATCATCGGCGAGCGCGACACCTTCGGCTCGGTGTGCTTGACCGCACCTTGCGAGAAGACTGACGGTTCGCCTCCTGTACACCCGAGCGTTCGACCTCTATATCTATCGATGTACTGCGGTAGTTGACGGCGGACCCGCAGTACACGGATCGATCGCCGATCAGGGAGGCACACATGCGTCAAGCACGACTCACACTGCTCCGGCTGGCGCCGGTCGTGATGTTCATCACGACGGTCGCCGCACCGAGGAAGTGGCTATGAAGGCCATCTCGCGCACTTCGGTTCGCGCCGCGGCGACGATCTCCTCCGTGGTGGTACTGATCGCAACAGTCGGCGCACCGTTCAAGTGGTCATTCGTGTCGCTGTGGTGAGAACAGCAACAACCACCACCATCCGAATCGCGGCGACGGTTTCCACCGTGGTCGCCTTGATCGCAACGGTCGGCGCCCCTTTCAAGTGCTACTGAGCCGATCTTGAGTTGAGCGGCGTGGCGCGGGCACTGGACGGGTGTCTGCGCCGCTTCCGCGCTCTGATCGCAATGACCGCCGGCAACGTGGGCCGCGGTGTGGGCCGTATCGGCCCATACCGGTGCCCGCGCTGATCGAAGACTGCACACCGCGTTGGGCGAGTGATTGCCAGCGTCAGCTCATCGCACCCGAGCGCACGCCGGCGCCGCCGTCGATCACATACGTCTCACCGGTGATCCATGAGGCGAGATCGGATGCGAGGAAAGTGGCGAGGTTGGCGATGTCTTGCGGCTCGCCCAGGCGCTTCAACGGCATGGACGCCGCGAGGCTGTCGCCGAAGTTTGCCACCAGCACCGATGCAAAGTCGGTCTTGACCAAACCCGGGGCGATGCCGACGACCCGCGTGGGACCGAGCTCGCCACCGAGCTGGCGTGTGAGATGGATCAACGCCGCCTTGGTGAGGTTGTAGACGCCGAGGGCTCCTTCGGCCCGCAGCCCACCGACCGAGGCGATGTTGATGATCACGCCGGGCTTGTCGCGCATCGCCATGTCCCACGCCGCCTTGCACCAGAACAACGGCCCACGCAGGTTGACCTGGAACGTCTTGTCGAACCGACCCTCGTCGACACCCAGCGTCGCCCCATAGTACGGGTTGGTAGCGGCGTTGTTGACCAGGATGTCGAGCCCGCCGAAGCGTTCGATCGTCGCCGCCACGCATGCCGTTGCGGCAGCAACCTCTCCTGCGTTGGCAGCGAACACAGCGGTCTCTCCTGCCGCACTGGATTCGGCGATCTCCGCCGCAGCGATCTCCAACTGGTCCAGTTTGCGCGAGCTGAGCATCACCTTGGCACCGGCCTCGGCCAACGATCCGGCGATCGCCCGACCGATCCCCTTCGAAGCGCCCGTCACCAGCGCGACCTTGCCTTCCAATGAAATCTGCATGTCGGGAAGCTAACGGGTGTCGGCCTCCGCCGACGAGGCGTCAACATCGGATTCGAGGCTGACCCTGACCCGACGGATGCGGCGCCCCTCGACCTCGGTCACCGTGAATCGCCACCCCTCCTGCACGACGCACTCGCCGGCAACGGGGACGTGTTCGAGCGTGCCGAAGATGAACCCGGCGACGGTCTCCCAGTGAGCGTCGGGCAGCCCCAGATCAAGGAGATCGTTGAGATCCGAGATGCTCATGCCGCCGTCGACGGAGTAGTTGCCGTCGGGCAGTGCCTGGACCTCGGTGTCTTCCTCGTCGTGCTCGTCGACGATCTCACCCACCAACTCTTCGAGGCAATCCTCGAGCGTGATCAAGCCAGCTAGCGCTCCGTACTCGTCGGCTACGAGCGCGAGGTGGAACTTGTCGGCCTGCATCTCACGCATCAGCCGGTTGACCGGCTTGTACTCCGGGATGAACCGCGCCGGTCGCACGAACTCGGAGAGCAGATGGTCGCCCTGACCGTTGCGTTCGGCACGCATCAGATCCTTGGTATAGGCCAAGCCGACGACGTCGTCGTCGTCATCACCGTCACTCCGTAGAACCGGTAGCCGGCTGTACCCGTGGGAGATGGCCAGGTCGAGAGCTGCAGTGACCGTCGACGAATCGTCGAGCGTGACGATGTCGGGCCGCGGCACCATCACCTCGCGCGCAACGGTGTCGCCGAACTCGATGATGCTCTCGATCAACTCGCGTTCCTCGTACTCCACGACCCCGTCGTCGGCAGCGGTCTCGACGATTCCGAGCAGTTCCGACTCGGTCACGAACGGGCCCTGATGCAAGCCCTTGCCCCGCACGATGACGTTGGTCAGCGAGATCAACCATCGCGACACAAGCCGCAGCGGCGGAAAGGCGACCAGCGCGGCAACCGGCCGAGCGGTGGCCAGGGCCGCCTTCTGCGGGTACAGCACCGCATAGGTCTTCGGCACCGCTTCCGCGAGCACGAAGAACACCAGTACGTTCAACGCGACGCCGGCGATGATGCCGTAGGTTCCCCAGAGCCGGTCGGACAAGATGCCGGTGAGGGTTGCCTGGACTGTCTGGCAGACATTGACGGTCAACAGCAACGGGTTGACCCAACGCTCCGGGGCACCGACCAGCTTCTTCAAGGCCTTGCCCGACTTCAAACCCTGGTCTGCCAGCGATGCGGCCTTCGGCTTGGTGATGCGTGACAGACCCATCTCGGCGATCGAGGTGAAGATCAACACGAGCAGCAGGATGAAGATCGTCACCAGCATCAACAAGTCGACGTTGTTGAATGCGATCACGAGATGACGTGCTCCTGACGAAAGGTGGTGGGCGCCGGGCCGCGCCACACGTACTGTTCCAACAGTTCCCGTTCGCGGGTCTGCATGATCAACCGTTCGGCATCGTCTGCGTGATCGTGACCGAGCACGTGCAACACACCGTGCACGACGAGCAATGCCATCTCGTCGTCGACCGTACCGGCGTGGTCGGGCGCCTGTCGCGCCGCGACGGCGGGGCAGATCACCACATCGCCGAGCAACAATGGCATGTCGGCCGGGTCGGGCGGTGCTCGATCGGGACCGCGACTGGGCGGCTGCCCGTGCTGCACGATCTCGGCCTCGGCCGCGTCGATCGGGAACGCCAACACGTCGGTCGGCCCCGGCTTGCCCATGTAGCTGTCATTGAGCTCGGCCATCTCTCGCTCGCTGACGAACAGGACTGCCAACTCGGCGAGGCCGCGCACGCCCTCGGCGAGCAACACGTCGAAGGCGAGTTGCTGCCAACGCTCCAGGTCGACACGGATGTCGTTCTGTTCGTCCGCACAAAAGACCTCCGGAACGCCGTCTCCTCCGACGCGATGCTGCCGCGCCAGACGCGGTCGGCCATCGTCACTCATGCGCCGGCGGCCTTGCGCTCGTCGGCGCGACCGTATGCGGCGACGATGTCGGCCACGATGCGATGGCGCACCACATCGCCAGTGCCCAGGCGCACGAATGCCAGCCCTTCGATGCCGGCCAGGGTGTGCTCCAGCCCGAGCAGGCCACTGCGACCGTCAGGGACATCTACCTGGGTGGTGTCACCGGTGACGACGACCTTGGAACCGAACCCGATACGGGTCAAGAACATTTTCATCTGCTCGGGCGTCGCGTTCTGCGCTTCATCGAGGATGATGAAGCTGCTGTTGAGGGTACGGCCACGCATGAACGCCAACGGCGCTACTTCGACGGCTTGGCGCTCGAGCAAGCGCTGCGCGCCCTCGGGCTCCACCATGTCGTAGAGGGCGTCGTACAGCGGGCGCAGATACGGATCGATCTTGGCCATCAGATCGCCGGGAAGGAAGCCGAGGCGTTCGCCGGCTTCCACCGCGGGTCGCGTGAGGATGATTCGTTGCACCTGCTTGGTCTGCAGCGCGTGCACGGCCATTGCGACAGCGAGCCAACTCTTGCCCGTGCCAGCCGGGCCGAGCCCAAAGGTGATGACGTTGTTGCGGATGGCGTCGATGTAGCGCTTCTGGCCCGCAGACTTCGGGCGCACGGGCTTGCCCTTCGCGCCGCGCATGATGTCGTCGGTCAGCACCGCGCTCGGTCGCTCGTTGTCGTGCACCATCGCGATGGAGCGGCGCAGCATTCCCTCATCGAGATGCTGACCACCCTGCAGCACGACGATCAGTTCTTCGAACAACCGACTGATCAGCTCGGCCTGCGGGCCATCGATGGTGATCTCGTTGCCGCGCACCACGATCGTCGCCGCGGGAAACGCATGCTCGATCGCCCGCAGATTGACGTCGCGCTGCCCAAGCAGCGCGGGCATCAAGTGTGCTCCTGGGACGATGACGCTGTACACCCCGGTCAGCGACGTCATAGGGTGATCGATGTCATGTGGCCAGCGCGGTCATGGGCAAGGTCTGCCCGAGATGGACTCATTTGCCCATACGGTAGCGAATTGCGCGAAGTTTTGGCGACAGTGATTGCTATCGCCGAACAGGTATTCCAGGGACGCGCTCGACCTTGGCCGGTTCCGCTTCCGTCTGCGGCGCCTCGATGTAGGCCGACGTCGCCGCGAAGTCGATGCAGAAGTAGCGCGAGACGTCGAGAGGAACCAGCGGTGCTCCGCTGACGACCATGTTGGCCAGCCGCTCCATCATCAAGGCAACGCCACCGTCGTCACGTGGTTGATTGATCTCTGGAGAATCGAACACCAACAACACGCCCTCGGCTGCTTCGGTGCCCAGCACATCGCGGGCCATCCGGGTCAGGGCACCCTTGGCTGCGTAGCGCGGGTGCACGACCACGAACAAGATGTAGTGCACCGCTCCACGACGAGAGTGGTCGGTGAAATGCCGTTCGAAGTACGGTCGGCTGAGGTACCGAGTCGAGCCGATGTCGGTCGCGATCAGGACCATGGCCACGGGCTCGTCGTCAGCCCACAGCACCCACAGCCGGTTGGTCGGGTTGGCGACGGCGTCGTCGAACTCGGAACGGAAGAGCATCTCCCGACTGGCTGACTCCTCGGCCGTCTGGCGGTATGCCAGTTCGTACAAGTCCCACAACCGCTCGAGCAACCCGCGTTCGACGACCGAGTTGTGTCGGGTCACGAACATTCGGGAATCGCCTACCTTTCCGGTGACTGCTCGCGCGGGGAAAACCACCCCTTGTGCAAATCGGGCCTTTCAGGTAGCCTAACGAGACGCTTCGGACGGGGTGTGGATACACGCTGTCCGAGGTGGCAGACGGGCAACGGGAGGCGTATTGAAGCGGGCGCTTGCCCCCCTTACTTGGTGGGCGATTGGGCTGGGTTACACATTGGCATTGGCTGTCATTGTGCTGCCCGTGACCTGGTTGGGTGCCGCCGCGTACCTCACCGCCTCGCTCACGCTGGTCGTTGCCACCTTCGTCGCGGCCCGCGTGCATCGCGTCAACCGCCGGTTCATTGCCGCGGTCAGCGCGATCGGCGGCTTCTTCGCCGCGTCGCAGGTCGTCGACAGCCTGGGCGACAGCGGCGGCTTCACCCGCGCCTCCGATCTGTTGGCGCTGTGTGGCTCGCTGTGCATCATTCTCGCCCTGCTCAACATGCTCAGCGGCCGGGCGTCGGCCAGCCTCCGGTCCGTCCTCGGAGACGCACTGATCGTCGGGCTGGGCAGTTGGCTCATCAGCTGGGTGGCGCTGGTCGAGCCGGCGTTGCGCCATCGCGGCGGGTCGTTGGTTTCCTCGATACTGGCTGGCGCCTACCAGCCCGCGGGCACCGTTGTGCTCTTCCTGCTCGTGCTGCTGCTGTTCTCCGGCTCCGGCAGTCGCCAGCCCTCGGTGTGGCTGGTCACCGTGGCGATGCTGTTCAACCTGGCAGGCGACGTGCTGTGGGGCATGAACGCGGCGGGCCACCTCGGCGACGGGGTCATCCGTATCGCCATGGCCTTGTACGTCGCTGCGTACTCCACTGCCGCCGGCGCCTTCATCCATCCGACGGTCGTCCTGCTGAAGCGCTCGGCCGACGAGCCGATGAACAACCGCCTGTTCGGTCGTTTGATCCTCACGACGTCGTCGCTGATCATCCCGATCATCGCCCTTGCCGCGACGGGACCGGCGGATCGAACCGATGGGGCCGTCCGGATGGTGTCGGCGCTGGTTCTTGCCGGCGCCGTCACGCTGCGTGTGACCCAATCGGTGCGCGCCAACGGCCGCACCCAAGCCGATCTGCGGCTGAGCGCTCAGACCGACGCCCTCACCCACCTGCCGAACCGCACACTGCTGCTCGAGCGGATCAACGACTGCCTGCGGATGGCATGGCAGTCCGATAGTCACCCGACGCTGTACTTCGTCGACCTCGACCGGTTCAAGAACATCAACGACAGCCTCGGCCACGCCGCCGGTGACGAGGTGTTGAAGATGGTGGCCATCCGCCTCAGCAAAGCGGCACCCGAGCACTCGACCGTCGCCCGGCTTTCGGGCGACGAGTACGTGGTGCTGGATCCATCCACACGCTCCCCCGGGTCGTCATTGGCGTTGGCCGAACGGCTGCTTTCCATCTTCCGCGAGCCGCTGCCCATCAGCGCCGGCGACGTGTTCGTGACCGCCAGCATCGGCGTCGCGTCGCTGAGCCCCAGCTCCAGTTCGTCGGCCGAAGACCTGCTGCGTCACGCCGACACCGCGATGTACCGAGCCAAGGATGCGGGTCGCAACTGCCTGGCCGTCTACGACGAATCGATGCACGAGCGGGTCGCCCACCGGCTCTCGGTCGAGACGGCGTTGTACCGGGCCCTCGACCGGCGCGAGTTGCGCCTGTTCCACCAGCCGATCCTCGATCTCGAGTCCGGCGATGTCGTCGGGTTCGAGGCGCTCATGCGTTGGCAGCAAGCGGACGGCACGATGGTGTCGCCTGCCGAGTTCATCCCCATCGCCGAAGACACCGGCACCATCGTGCCGATCGGCTCGTGGGCGCTGCTCGAGGCATTGACCCAGCTACGGCACTGGATCGACGATGGCGTCTGCAGCGAGTCGGCGACGATGTCGGTCAACGTGTCGCCTCGGCAGTTGAGCGATCCCAACTTCCCGTCGATCGTCAACGAGGCGCTCACCCGTTCGGGCGTCTCGCCTCAGTTGTTGTGGCTCGAGGTCACCGAGAGCGTGATGATCGCCGAGCCGGAGCTCGCCTTGGCAACGCTGCGCAGGGTCCGCTCGCTCGGTGTGCGCATCGCCCTCGACGACTTCGGCACCGGCTACAGCTCCTTGTCGCTGTTGCAGAAGTTCCCGCTGCAGCGCATCAAGATCGACCGAGCGTTCGTGCACGGCGTCGCGGACAACCCCAACGACCGTTCGTTGGTCCGCACGATCGTGGCGATGGGCCGCTCGCTCGGCCTCGACATGGTTGCCGAGGGCGTCGAGAGCGTGCACCAGTTGCAGGTGCTCAGCGACCTCGGTTGCACCAAGGCGCAGGGTTACCTCATCAGCCACCCCGTGCCGGCCGATGCGATGCGCAGCACCGTCGCCGCTCTCGAGCGCCTCGGCCAGTTCCCGGGCCTCCGGCCGTCGCCGTCGAGCTACTCGACACGCCAACCCTGACGGCCACCGGCATCGCTCGTTCCCTCGTGCACAAGCCGTTTACACGACGTTCCCCACTCGTGGGTAAAGTCCGAGCACGGCTAGAAATTCGAGCACTGCCGAGAAGTTGATCACGGCCAGAACTGAGCATGGGGGTCGAGCCGGTGGACGTCATACCAACACAGCGCATCCGTAACGTGGTGCTCGTCGGTCACAGTGGTTGCGGCAAGACCACATTGGTCGAAGCCCTCCTGCACCGAGCGGGCGTGACCACCCGGGTCGGCAGGGTCGAAGACGGCAGCACAGTCACCGGCTCCGATCCCGAAGAGGTCAAGCGTGGCATGTCGCTCTCGCTCGGCATCGCTCCGTTCGAATGGAAGGCGTCCAACGGCGAGTCGTACAAGGTCAACCTCCTCGACGCTCCCGGGTACGCCGACTTCGTCGGTGAGGAGATGGCGGCGCTCAGCGTTGCCGATCTGGCCATCCTCGTCGTCAGCGCCGTCGACGGCATCGAGGTCGGCACCGAGTTGGCGTGGGAGCGTTGCGTCAACGCCAAGATCCCCCGACTCGTGTTCGTCAACAAAGACGACAAGCAGCGCGCCGACTTCCACAACGTGCTCGCCGCGCTGCAGTCGAAATGGGGCCACGGGTTCGTGCCACTCGAGCTGCCGCTGGGCGAGGAGGAAGCGTTGCACGGCGTGGCCGACGTGTTGTCGGATCAGGCGTTCGAGTACGACCCCGACGGCCAGCATCACAGCGCGCCGCTGCCGAGCGACATCGTCGACGAAGAGCACCGCGTGCACGATGAACTGGTCGAGGAGATCGTCTCCGGCGACGACGACCAACTCGAGCGCTACCTGTCGGGCGACGTGCCGACGGCCGCCGAGTTGGAACGCACGCTGGCGCATGAGGTGCTCGACTGCCTGGAGTTCCCGGTGCTCGTCGGCTCCGCGGTCACCGGTGTCGGCATCGATCGCCTGGCCGACTTCATCTGCGAGATCGGGCCCGCGCCGACGGATCGACCGATGACGGTCACGGCAGGCACGGAAGAGATCCAGGTTCCGGCGGATTCCGACGGTCAATCGTTGGCCTACGTCTTCAAGACGATGGCCGATCAGTTCGTCGGCCAGGTCTCGCTGTGCAAGGTGGTGTCCGGCACCATCTCGCCCGACGACCGGCTGATCGCCAGCACCTCCGCCGCCGAGGAACGGCTGCATGGTCTGTTCCACATGCGCGGCAAAGAGCAGTTGCCCTGCATCCGCGCTGTCGCCGGCGACATCGTGGCCGTCGCCAAGCTCGGCAACACCTCGACGGGCACCACGCTTGCTCCGCGGAACATGCCGGTCAGGGTCGTCGGTCAGCAACCCGCCGCACCGGTGTTCGGGCTCGCCCTGAAGCCGCTGACACAGACCGACGACGACAAGTTGTCGGGCGCGTTGCAGCGGCTGGTCGCCGAGGATCCGGGTCTCCGCGTCGACCGCAACCACGCCCATCAGACCGTGCTCAGCGGTGCCGGCGATACGCACCTCGCCGTCGCTCTCGAACGGCTGGCACGAAAGTTCGGTGTGCACGTCGAGACCGAAGACATCCGGGTTCCGTATCGCGAGACGGTGGTCGGCACCGGCGACGCAGAGGGCAAGGTCAAGAAACAATCGGGCGGGCACGGGCAGTACGCGGTCGCCAACCTGCGGGTCAGCCCGTTGGATCGGGGTGCGGGGTTCGAGTTCGTCGACTCGGTCGTCGGCGGCGCGATCCCTCGCAACTACATGGCGGCCGTGCAGAAGGGCATCGAGGACGCGATGACGACCGGCGGCGCCCACGGCTTTCCCGTGGTCGACGTGCGCGTCGAGTGCTACGACGGCAAGTACCACAGCGTCGATTCGTCGGACATGGCGTTCAAGAACGCTGCGGCGAGTGGCTTCAAAGAGGCACTCGGCCGCGCCGGCGCCGTCGTGTTGGAGCCGATCTCGATGCTGAAGGTGACCATCCCATCGTCGTACCAAGGAGACGTGCTCGCGGATCTCACGACGCGACGCGGCCGGGTGGTCGGCACATCGGCCGGCGAGCACGGCGAGCAAGTCGTGTCCGCGCTCGTGCCCACCGCCGAGATCATTCGCTATGCGCTCGATCTCCGCTCGCTGACCGCCGGTCGGGGACGGTTCGAGTCCACCCACGACCACGACGAGATCCTGCCCAACAACCTCGTCGCCAAGGTCGTGAAAGCAGCAACGTCGCCCAATGGTGCAGGAGCGGGCGCCAGTCGCGCAGCGGCCCGGTAGCTCCCTGCCGACGGCGACACCCGGTGGCGCTACGGTCGGACCCTGAACAGCCTCAACAACAGGGAGACCATCATGTCGGATCGTCTGCGTTTCGGAATCTTCATGGCGCCGTTCCATCCAGCGGGCGAGAACCCGACCCTGGCCCTGGAGCGCGACCTCGACCTGATCGCCCACCTCGATCGGCTCGGCTACGACGAGGCGTGGATCGGCGAGCACCATTCGGCCGGCAGCGAGATCATCGCCAGCCCGGAGATCTTCATCGCCACGGCGGCAGAGCGCACGAGGCACATCAAGCTCGGCACGGGTGTGATCAGCGTCGCTTACCACAACCCGTACATGGTGGCCGAGCGTGCGGTGTTGCTCGACCACCTCACCCGCGGTCGGTTCATGCTCGGTATCGGCCCAGGGTCACTGCCCACCGACGCGATCATGCTCGGGCTCGACCCGACCGAGACCCGCCCGCTGCTCGAGGAGGGCCTCGACGTCATCATGCGATTGCTCACCAGCGACGAGCCGGTCAGCAGTCAGACCAAGGCGTGGAACCTGATCGATGCGCGGCTGCACCTTCGCCCGTACTCAAACCCGTTGTTCGACATCGCCGTGCCGGCCGTTGCCTCGCCGTCGGGCCCGCGCCTCGCCGGCCGCTACGGCGTCGGTTTGCTGTCGATCGGCGCGACGCAGTCGGAAGGATTCGATCTGCTCGGCCTGCACTGGGACGTGATGGAGGAACGCGCCGCCAAGTACAGCACCGTCGCCGACCGCAACCAGTGGCGCCTCGTCGGCATGATGCACATCGCCGAGACCAAGGAGCAGGCGTACCAGAACGTCGAGTTCGGGATCCAACAGTGGTTCAACTACTTCCAGAAGGTCGCTGCGTTCCCCCAGATGGCGGTCAGTGGCGACAACGTCCGCGAGATGATCGACTTCGTCAACGAGAGTGGGCTCGGCTCCATCGGCACTGCCGACATGGCATGCGAGCAGATCGATCGACTCACCAAACAGTCCGGAGGATTCGGCTGCTACATGCAATTGGCCCACGAGTGGGCAAACCCGGTTGCGACCCATCGCAGCTACGAACTGATCGCCCAGCGAGTGATGCCCGAGTTCCAAGGGCAGGGCTACAGCACACTGAACGCCAAGGCTCGCGCCGTCGAGACCCGACCGGAGTTGGCCGACCGCAACATGAAAGCCGTCGAGGAGATGGTCGCTCGGCACCAAGCCGAACTCACCGCCGGCTGAGATCAACGCAATCGCAGCGGCTCACTGAACCTTTGTCGCTCCCAGGTCGCTCAGCGACCTCCCAGCGACAAAGTTCAGGCGAAGACGCCAGAACTGACCAGAATGTGGCGCCGATTCATACTCCATCCATCTCACCTTGCTGCCGTACTCACCGCCGGCTGAGATCGCCTCTCCCATCCTTGCGTTCGGTGACTGACACCCGGTATGTGGGCCGCGTCGTCAAGCGTCGCGGCGCTGACCGATGACGAGCGTCAGCGATGTCGCCGACGACGAAGGGCTGGTGCTGCACTCGGCGCGCGGCCGGGTCGCCCTGGTGGCGACCGTTGCCGCCAGCGCGATGGCCAGCCTCGACGCAACCGTGGTCAACGTTGCCCTGCCACACATCGGTGAGGAGTTCGACGCCGGCGTCAGCGCATTGCAGTGGGTGTTGACCGGCTATCTGGTGGCACTCGCCTCCCTGATCCTGTTGGGCGGAGCGCTCGGGGATCGCTTCGGACGGCGGAAGATCTTCGTGATCGGCACGGTCTGGTTTGCGGCCGCCTCGCTGCTGTGCGGCGTCGCGCCGAACATCGAGGTGCTCGTGATCGCCCGCGTGCTCCAAGGTGTCGGTGGCGCACTGGTGACACCGGGCAGTCTGGCGATCCTGCAGGCCAGCTTCCGCGAGTCGGATCGCGCTGCCGCGGTCGGGGCCTGGTCGGGACTCGGCGGCGTGGCCGGAGCGATCGGGCCGTTCGTCGGTGGCGGTCTCGTCGACGGACCCGGTTGGCGATGGGCGTTCCTGATCAACCTGCCGGTCGCCGCACTGGCAATCGGGTGCGCACGGAGCGCCATACCCGAGTCCCGAGACCCGCACGCCAGTCGCCGCCTCGACCTCGGCGGCGCCGCGTTGGCGGTCGTCGGCCTGGCAGCCAGCACCTGGGCGCTGACCGAGGCGGGGCCTCGCGGATGGACAGACGCAGGCGTGCTCGGTGCAGGTGTCGTGGCGATCAGCGCGATTGTCGGTTTTGTTCGTCGCATGCTGCACGCCACCGATCCGCTGGTGCCGCCGGCCCTGTTCCGCAACCGCACCTTCACGGTGGTGAACCTGCAGACTGTGCTGTTGTACTCGGCGCTCGGTGTGTCGTTCTTCTTCGTGTCCTACGAGTTACAGGTGGCCACCGGGTGGTCGGCCCTACAGGCAGGGGTGGCCCTGCTGCCCGCCACTGGGTTGATGTTGCTGTTGTCGGCCAGTTCGGGTTCGCTCGCCCAGCGAATCGGCCCGCGACTGCAGCTGACCGTCGGGCCGCTGATCGTGGCCGTCGGGCTGTTGTTGCTCGCGCGCGCCGGCGAGGATGCGTCGTGGGTCACCGACATCTTGCCCGGTGCCACCGTGTTCGGCCTCGGGCTGGTCACGTTCGTCGCGCCGTTGACGGCCACGGTCATGGCGGCAGCCGATCCCAATCACGTCAGCGTTGCGTCGGGGGTGAACAACGCCATCGCCCGCGCCGCGAACCTCAGCGCACTCGCGGTGATCCCCGTGGTCTCGGGACTCTCCGCGGCGTCGAACCCGACGGAGATCACCCATGCGTTCCGGCTGGGTCTGGTGATCACCGCATCGGTTGCCGCCGCCTCGGCCCCGCTCGCGTTCATCGGCCTCGGGGCCCAGACGCGCGCCCCGCGCACAGCCCGTCACATTCAATGCAACCTCGACGGCGCACCGCTGCAGTCGGTGCCCGACGCCATGACGCCCGCCGATCGTTGATCGAGAGCGTCAACCACTGCGCATCACTTCCGGGATTCAGCCGCAGTGACCTCGACGCCGTCAGCTTCGGTAGGCCTCGCGGCCCACGCCCTGAACGAGAATTCCTTGCGATGCCAGCACCTCGGCCTGCAATGCGTACATCGATGCCGCCGCCCGATCGATGTGACGCGTGAACGCCATCGACGCCGCCAGGATCGGTTGCAGCAGTTCCTTGTCCTGCACGCGAGCGGCGCCGTACTCGTGCTCGACGATCAACGGGGTTGTCGTTGGGTCGAAGTCGAGCAGCTCACGTGCCGCGAGTTGATGATCGAGCCAATCCACCGTGCGGTTCTGCAGATAGGCGAGCGGATCGTGACGAGCGGTGCCCGGGAGTTCGTGCTCGCACAGCACCGTCTGCTTCTTCCACGCGTTGGCCAGATCGGCTGGGTTCGACGACACCTCACCATCGACCCAATCACCGCGCTGCACCGACTGGCCGCCGTACCCCCAACCGGCGACGCCATCGGAGTGGATCACCTGGCCTTTCACATGCATGCCCGCGATCAGGAAGCCATACCCGGCGTCTTTGAGATACTGGAAGATCGAGCGCGTGTCTTGACCCATCAGGATCGCGTGCGACGGGTCGTAGTGGATGCGGAACTGATCGCCGACGCCGTTGCGTTCGGCGATCTGGTGGAGCGCGATCCACATCCCGGGCGCATACGCAATGTTGTTGTGGAAATTGTCGCCGGGCGTCCACCCCGGCATCGGGCACTGCTCGACCCGATACTGCAGGTCGCGGTCCTTGGCCGCCTTGAGCAGTGGTACGAAGCTCTCCTCGAAATCGATCAGGTTCTGATCCATCGACTTGGACTGGTTGCGGCCGACGAATCCGGTGACCGCCGGCACCCCGAGCAGCGATGCGGCGTCCATGACGGCGAGCATGAAGTCGTGCTTCTTGCGCCGAATCGCCGGATCCGCGTGCAGCATGTCGTCGAAATAGCCGATATCGGCGATCGTCACGCCGGTTGCATCGATAGCTGCGAGCACCCGCTTCGCCCGAACGTTGTCGAACGGCTCTCGAAGATCGAGCGTGTTGGCGACGGGGTCGAGCATCGCTTCGGGGGGCACGTCGGCGAGCGAGGGATGCAACGCAGCAGAGAGCTCGATGCAGTCGGCGTCGAGCGTGACTGCGAAGTCGAGCCATTCCTCGATAGCCAGATCCGGGTCAGGGTCCCGACGCTCGCGTGATGTGAGCTCCTGCAGCGCGGCGGTCAGCACGCCGATCGGCATGAACTTCGGCTCGAACTGTTTGATCTCGGACATCGCCAGATCCCCTCTCAGATATCGGAAAGCGCTACGGGTGCTCGGTGCCGGGCCGACTCGATCGCCGCGTGCAACACGCGCTGGGTGACCAACGCATCGGCGAAGTCGGCCAGCGGGACGATCGGGGTTCCACCACCGATTGTCGACAGGATGTCGCTGGCCTGATTGACGAATGCGTGCTCGTAGCCGAGCCCGTGACTGTCGGGCCACCAGGCATCGACATATGGATGCCCATCTCCCCCGCGGGTGACGTCGATCGTCGTCCATCCCTGCACTGCGGCATCGTTGCTCAGGTCGTAGAAATCCAACTCGTTGAGTCGCTCGAAGTTGAACCGCAGGGCGCCGCGATCGCCGTGGATCTCGAAGCGGTTGGCGTTGTGGTAGCCGGTCGCCAGACGAGTGGCTTCGAAGCTCGCAACTCCGCCGCCGCTGAGCCGGGCGAGGAACAACACCGCGTCATCGACGGTGCTCGGCCCTCTGGCACCGGTGGTGGTCGCTGCGGACCCGGCGATGTCACCACTGGTCTGGCCTTCGAGCACGGCACGCTCTTCGATGAACGTGTGCTCGATCGCCCCCTCGATCGTGACGATCTCTTGACCAGTGACGAACCGGACCGAGTCGATGATGTGGGCGTTGAGATCGCCGTGCGCGCCGGAGCCTGCAATGTCACCCTGGAACCTCCACAGCAGGGGCGTTTCCGGACCTCCCCAGCTCTGCAGGTACGAGGCACGCACGTGATAGATCCGACCGATCTTGCCGGCGGCAACGAGCCGGTGGGCCAGCGCGACAGCCGGCACTCGGCGATAGTTGAACCACACCGACGTGGTACCGGGCGCGCCGACCGCGGCTGCGGCCATCGCCCGTGCATCGACCAATGTCCCGGCGAGCGGCTTCTCGCAGGCGACGTGCTTGCCGGCCTCGAGCGCGGCGATCGCCTGCTCGGCGTGCACGTTGTTGGGTGTCCCGATGTCGACGAGCCCGACGTCGTCGGACGTGACTGCACCGTGCCAGTCGGTGGTGTGATGCTGCCAACCCCAGCGCTGTGCGAACTCGTGCAGCTCGGTCGCGTTGCGACCAACGACGGTGTGCATGGTCGGGCACGGATCGACAGCAAAGAACTTGGCGACGTTCAGCCACGCATTGGAATGGGCGCGGCCCATGAACTTCGAACCCAGCAGCGCCACATTGATGTTGGCGGTCACGACATCTCCCCTCTCAGTCGTCGAACGAATTGGTCGGAAGGTCGAATCGCATCGGCGCGGGTCGTTCGCATGTGGTCGTGAGGTCGATGCGTCGTCCCTCATCGGACGACCGCAAGGTGGCCGACATCAACTCGAGGACGTGTAATGCCAGCTCGGACGAGGCACGGTGGGGACGGTCCGCGATCGTCGCCGACAGCATGTCTGCCAGCCCGATCCCACGCTGCTGCGGGATGTTGGGCACCGGCAACGGGAGCTCGCGCCAATCGTCGGCGAGGATGCTGCGCACCTTCAGCGGCCCGCCGAACGTGTTGGGGTCCGGGAGTGCCAGGGTTCCCTCGGTGCCGTAGATCTCGATGGTCTTGAACCGCGTCGCCTTGACGTCGAAGCTCATGACCAATGTCGCTGATGCGCCGTTGACGAAATCGATCATGCTCGACACATGAGTCGGCGTCGTTGCGTGTACGACGTCGCCGACTCTGCCCTTGGCGTGCACGATGCGCTCGGCAATCCCGATCTTGGCCGAGCCGGAGATCGAGCGAGCAGGACCGAGGAGGTGCACCAGAGCCGTGAGGTAGTACGGGCCCATGTCGAACAGCGGGCCTGCGCCCGGCACGTAGAAGCTCTCCGGGCTGGGGTGCCACCACTCGGGCCCGAAGCCCAACATGAACCCGTTGGCGGCAATCGGCTCGCCGATCATTCCGCGGTCGATCGCCGAGCGCGCCGCCTGCAGACCCGGGCCGAGGAACGTGTCGGGAGCGCAACCGAGGCGGAGGCCCTTCTCATCGGCGAGTTCCACCAGCGAACGACCTTCGTCGAAGTCGGTGCCCAGCGGCTTCTCGCTGAACACCGGCTTGCCCGCCTCGAGACAGAGACGGCTGACGCTCGTATGCGCGTGAGCCGGAGTGAGGTTGACGACCGCGTCGATGGAGTCGTCGTCGAGCATCGCACCGAGTTCCAGTGCCACACCGCCGTACCGCGTCGCGAACTTCTCGGCTCGTTCTGGGATCCCGTCGGCGAAGGCCGCGATCTCGATCCAGGGCAACTCGCTGAGGGTGTTGGCGTAGGCCGGTGAGATGTTGCCGCAACCAATGATTCCGATTCGGCTGGTGCTCACACCCGTCCTCGCGAAAGGCCGCCGTCGACGAGATACCGCCGGCTGTCTGCGAGCGCGGCGAACATGTCGGTCGCACATCGGTCGAGCTCGACGATGTGCCACGTCGCTGTGGGCGCAGACGTGAGGATGGCCGGTATGTCGAGGGTGCCCGACCCGACCGAGACCATCGGACTCTCCGGGGCGTCGCACGGGCCGTCCTTGACGTGCAGCAACCGCAGCCGATCGTCGAGATCGGCGATGACCTGCCGTGGATCAGCACCACCGAGCGTCGCCCAATAGATGTCGACCTCGGCGAACACCGAGCTGTCGAGGCGCTCCATCAACGCCGACCACGCTGTCTGGCCGTCGAGGCTCGTCGAGAACTCCCACCAGTGGTTGTGATACCCGAGCGAGACACCGCGGGACCGGGCAATGTCGTTCGCCGCGTTCAAGGCGTCGGCGGATGCCTTGATGGCGTCGAGGTCGGAGAATCGCTCAGCGGGCATGAATGCGCACACGGCGACCTCGCAGCCGATCTCCTGGATGTTGTCGAGCATGGCGTTGAGCCCATCCGGCGAAAGGTCGGTCAGGTGAGCGCTCGACGTCACCAGGCCCGAGTCCTCGACGATGGCCGCATACTGCTGCGGCGTGAGGTCATGGAACCCGGCCACCTCGACACCGACGAACCCGATGTCGCCGATTCTCCTCAGCACCCCTTCGAAGTCTTTCGCTGCCGCGTCGCGGACGGAGTACAACTGCACGGAGATCGGGGGGGCATCGGCAGGCATTCACAAGCTCCTTCGAGACGACGAGATCAACAATCTACGCGGGACCACAGTGTGGCTTGGTCTGCTCTGCTCCCTCGGGCACGTGTTGAGCAGCACCCGGCTGGGGATAGTCGCCGGCGTTCAGCACCCACCCGGGGCGCTCTGAGAAGTCGCGTCGGGGCGGCGCGAACACGTCGATCAACCAGTGGCGCATCGCCCCGACTGCCTGGCTGGTGTGAACGAGCGGCGGAGGTATCACGACGACCGACGGGGCCTCGCACGCGCCGTGTTCATCATCGCGCCAGGTGGTCGAGTCGGGCGTCCACGGCACACGCATGTGGTGGACGTAGTCGCCAACGACCTGCAGCGAAACCTGCTCGAAATCGTCGTGGTGATGCGGCGACAGTTTCGATGGATCGCGCGGATCGTCGGATTCCGGCAGCACGTTGATCATCACAGTCGAGCACCGGAAGATTCGCCCGAGCCGTCCCTCGGCGATCGGGTGCTCGGCGATCGGGTAAACACGAATGCGGTGCCCATCCACGGGGTCGGGCCAGGGTGCGAAATCCGCAACGTTCACGTCACCGTGGTCGTACTCGCCCCTGTTCGCACAGCGACCCGCCAAGTCGGCGGCGGTGGCGGCGGCGATCACCCGGATCACCGTGCCGGCCGACGTGATCCGCAAGCTCGACGATCCGGGAGGCACGATGACGACGGCCGGCTCGTCGACCGAGACGACATCGCCATCGTGAGTCACCTGCAGCGTGGCGCCGTCGAGCACCAGCACGGCGTGCTCCCCCACCACATCGCTGACGAGGGCATCGTCCGGCCGCCCCTCGGTCCAGCCGATGAGCATCGCCTGGCTGCGCGTCCACCAGGTTTTGCTTCCGCGCTCGTGCTTTTCATCCGGGCCGCTCTTGTGCAGTTCTCGGTACTGCGCCGAGCGCGGAATGCCGGTCGGCGAAGTCGCTGCGGTGGACAACTGCGATCGCGGATCGTTCTTGTCGTAGGGCATGGCTCGTATCGTGCCACCTCTGGCAACGAGACCGTAGAAGGCGCGCACCATCAGCCGCGGTGGACGTGGGCTCGCTCGGCACCCTCAGCTCCCGGGCCGCTCCCCGCTGGAAAACGGCGAAAGCCGCCCCGAAGGGCGGCTTTCGCGGGTTTGCCGGCCGAGGCCACCGGGACCGATCAAGCGGCGACGAGCTCGCGCTCGTCCTCTGTCTCCGCGACATCGACGTTCGTCGGGGCGGACTCGAAGTCGACGTGGGGAAGGATTCGCTCCATCCACGTCGGCAACCACCAGTTTGCTCGGCCGAGCAGGCTCATGGTGGCCGGCACGAGCACCATGCGAACGAGGGTGGCGTCGAGGAACACGGCGGCGGCGAGGCCGACACCGAACAGCTTGCCGGTCGGATCATCGCCGAGGACGAACGAGCCGAAGACGCTGATCATGATCAACGCTGCTGATGTGATCACTCTCGCGGTACCGGACAGACCGGTCACAACCGACTGGTGGCTGTCACCCGTTGCCACGTACTCCTCACGGATCCGGGCCAGGAGGAACACTTCGTAGTCCATCGAGAGCCCGAACAGGATGGCAAACATCATCAGTGGCGCGAACGGGTTGATCGGCATCGTGTGGTGGACCCCGATCAGTTCGTTGCCCCAGCCCCACTGGAACACGGCGACGATCACGCCGTAGGCGGCCGCGATGGAGAGCAGGTTCATCAATGCGGCCTTCAGCGGGACGAGGATCGACCGGAACACGAGCATCAGCAGCAGGAACGACATCGCCACGATTGCGGCGATGAACAATGGCAGACGGTTGGTGATTCGCTCGGTGAGGTCGATGATCATCGCCTGGCCGGTGAGTCGCGCTGTGGCGTCGGTCCCCGTCACTTCGACCGGGAGCACGTCGGAGCGCAGGTGGTGGACGAGGGCATCAGTGCGCTTGTCCTGTGGCGCTGTGGTGGGGTTGACCACCATCAACGCCGTGTCGCCGGCGGCGTTGAACGCCGGAGAGGTGACCGCAGCAACTCCGGGATCGGCCTGCAGCGCGCCGAAGACGCGATCCACGGCGACCCGGTCGGTCGGCGTCGGGACTTCCATCACGACCTGGATCGGGCCGTTGAACCCGGTGCCAAACCCCTCTGCGAGCAGGTCATAGGCCTTGCGTTGGGTCGTGTCGCCGGCAGCATTGCCGTCATCGGGCGTGCCGATCCGCATGCTCAGTGCAGGCGTGGCGATGGCACACAACGCCACGAAGCCGATCAAGGCGTAGCGAGCCGGATGACTGCCGACGTGGTTTGCCCAGCGACCCGAGAACGTCGCGTGCGCAGGTTTGGTGACGTGGCCCTTGCGGTGGATCGAGAGCTTGTCGATCTTGGTTCCGGCCAGCCCGAGCAGCCCTGGCAGCAACGTGATCGCCGCGGTCATCGCAACCACCACGGTCAAAGCGACCGAGATCCCCATCGAGGTCATCGCCGGGAGGCCGGCGAGGAACAGTCCGAGGATCGCGATCACCACGGTCGTACCGGCGAACAAGACTGCCTGCCCGGCGGTGGCGTTTGCGGTTCCGGCCGAGTCCGCGACGCTCATGCCCTCGTGTAGGTGCTGGCGGTGGCGTGTAACGATGAACAGCGCGTAGTCGATGCCGACGCCGAGACCGACCATCATGCACAGGATCAGCGAGAACTCGGGGACGTCCATGAAGGCCGACAGCACGCCGACGCCGGCGGCGCCGACGAACAGGCTCATGAGTGCGGTGATGATGGGGAGCCCCATGGCGACCACGGAGCCGAAGGCGATCAAGAGCACGACGATGGCGACGGCGATACCGATGAGCTCGCTGCTGGGATCCTTCTTTTCGAGTAGAGCGAGTTGCCCGGTGAACTCGGTTTGAATGCCGCCTGCGCCGGCGACGTCTGCCGCGGTCTGCGCGTCGTGCAACTGTGCGACGGAAAGCTTGTCCAGGGCGTAGGCGACGTCGACGTACGCAGTCTGCCCGTCCTGGCTGAGAGCGGCTGACTGTGGGTCGAACGGGTCGGTGACGCCGGCGACGTCGTGTCCGGTCGACAGTTGTCGACGGGCTCGGTCGACGATTGGTTTGTGGTCGGCATCGTCGAGCCGGCCGTCGGTGACGTGGACGACGATGCGTGCGGTCTGGCCGGCGCGGCTCGGGAACCGGTCCTGCAAGATGTCAGCGGCTCGTTGTGACTCGACCCCAGGGACACGGAAGCTGTCGTCGAAGTGTCCTCCCGCAGCGCCTTGCAGCACCACGATCGCGATCGCAGCGACGAGCCAGAGGCCGATCACCCGGAATGGGTGGCGGGCGCTGCTGCGGCCGAGGCGGAAAAGTAGTGCGCTCATTTGAGTCCTCCTGATGTGTCCCGCCCACTGCGGGGTGACACCACCATCCAGGAAGGCGCTGAACTGTGGCTGCACTCTCGCTGAACTCGGGCGGCCTCGCCGGTTCAGCCGCGTCGATCCGGACCTGAGCGTCAGGGTAGGAACGTCACGCCCGGGCCAAGCCGACCATGCCGTCCGACGTCGAACGCGGCCTGAAACGCTGCCGCACCGAGCAATGCGGACGCCGCCTCGAGGGCCCGATCGCGGCCCTCGCATTGGAACTTCGGGACCGGTACCCCGGCATCGCTGCGAAGGCGATCGGCATGACCGAGCAGTCGTGCCGCGTGCTCGGCGCTCCCTTCCTCGGCGGCGAGGATGGCGAGGATGGCGAGTTCGGTGCAACACACCGCGGCGCCGGCGAGCAAGTCGGCGCGCGGATCGATGCGGTTCGCCAGCCGGCGTGGCTCACCGGCGAGGTACAGCTCGAGCGCTTCGGTCGCCGCCTCGGCCGACGTCACGCTGCGTCCGTCAAGTCGGTGCAAGACCGACCGGCCGGCAAGGGCGAGGAAGATGACCGGCGTGTTGCTCAATCGGGTGGCAAGGTCCAAGGCCCGGTTGTATGCGACCTCGGCGCGCGCCGTGTCGCCGTCTTGGAGCAGTGCCCAGCCGAGCCGCGCCAGCAGCGAGCCGTTGAAGCCTCGAAACCCGAGTGCGTCGTTGGTCGCGATGGCCTCATCGAGGTTGTCGATCGCGGCTCGGTAGTTGCCGTAGCGCTCGTCGAAGTCGGCGATGATCCCCCGGCACATCGCCAGCATCATCGGGCGGTCGATCTGCGAGAAGGCGTCGGCGGCCTCTCTGTAATAGCGCTCGGACTGCACGAGATCGCCGTCCAGACCAGCGAGCTTCGCCCGCGAGTAGGCGCGCGCTGCGATCACGAACGTGCTGTCGGGCGACGCGAGATAGTGGTCGAGCAACTCGAGGCGCCGGCGACGGCCTTCGTCGATGTCTCCACGCGCCGCAGCAACCTCGGCGTAGAACGAATTCGCGAGGGAGATCGCTCCAGCCACGCCGAGGTCACGGAAGATGGCGAGCGCTTCGCTGAGGTCGGCATCGACGCGTTCAGGGTTGCCCAACTGGAAGTTGATCAACCCACGGCCGGTCAGCGCCAGTGCTCGGGTTCGCTCGCTGACATCTCCTTTGCAGCGAAAGGCGTCGTCGAGCCAGCGCTTGGCCTCGACGGAGGTCCCGGCCAGCCAGTGCGGCCAGCTGACCCCGCCGGCGATCATCAGAGCTGTCTCGGCATCATCGTTGGCAACCGCCCATTCGAGCGCTCCCCTGAGGTTGTCCTGCTCCTGGTCGACAGCGATCAGCCAGGCGCGCTGGTCTTCGCCCACGTAGGCGGCCGTGGAGCGCGCACACAATCGGCCATAGTGAGCCGCCATGGCATCGCGGATCCGCTCGGCATCGCCTCGGTCGGCGAGCTTCTCATGGCCGTACTGCGCAAGCGTTTGCAGCTGCGTGAACCGCAGCTCGTCGCCCCTTGGCACGGCGAGGACCAGCGACTTGTCGACGAGGGTCTGAATGATGTCGCCGAGATCCGAGGCGTCGAGGGACTCGTCGGCGCAGACCGCCTCTGCCGTCGCCAGATCACAACCGCCCGGGAACACCGAGAGCCGCTCGAACACGCGCTGCTCATCGTCGAAGAGCAGCTCGTAGCTCCAGTCGACCACCGCCCGCAGCGTCTGCTGGCGCGGCAACGCGGTGCGTGATCCGCCGGTGAGCAGGCGAAAGCGATCGTTGAGCCTGGAGGCGATCTGCTGGATCGGGAAGGCGCGCGTCCGAGCTGCGGCGAGCTCGATGGCGAGCGGCAGCCCGTCGAGGCGGATGCAGATGTCTGACACCACGGCACGCACGTCGCTCGACAGCGCAAGCGGCGCACCCGCAGCCTGAGCGCGCTCGATGAAGAGCTGGACAGCGTCATCGGTCGCCAGCGGCGGAACAGGCCAGATCGTCTCGCCGCCTACGCGCAACCCCTCACGACTGGTCGCCAGGAGACGAAGTCCTGGGCACCGACGCAACAGGTCCTCAGCGATCTCCGCAGCGGTGGTGATCACGTGCTCGCAGTTGTCGAGCAGGATCAACAGATCACGATTTCCGATCATCTCCGCCAGCCGGTTGGGATTCGGTAGGTCGAGAGCAGAGCCGATTGCCGCAGCCACGCCTTCCGGATCGCCGACGTGCGCCAGTTCAACCAGGCACGCGCCGTGCGACAAGCGCACCGACTCGTCGCGCGCCACCTCGAGCGCAAGGCGCGTCTTGCCCACCCCACCCGGTCCGACGAGGGTGATGAAACGATGGTCGCTGAACAGTCGCGTGAGTTCGCGAACCTCGTCGTCGCGCCCGACCAACGCTGTCAGGGACTCGGGGATGGTCGAGCGATACCTGGTCGACAAGGCGGTATCGGGCTCGCTTGCAACCGTGATGTCCAGCGATGGTTCCTGCGCGAGAATCGCTGCTTCCAACCGACGCAGCTCGGGGCCAGGGTCGAGCCCGAGCTCCTCGCCGAGGATGCGACGTCCTTCCTGGAACATGCGTAGCGCGTCGGCCTGGCGTCCGGCTCGATACAACGCAACCATCAACAACCCGCGGAGCCGCTCACGCAACGCGTGCGCGGCGACGAGCGTTTCCAACTCACCGATCACCACCCGATGTCGCCCCAGCTGCAGCTCGATGTCGAGCCGCTCCTCGACCGCGGTGAGGCGGAGTTCCGAGATCCGGCTGACCTCCACCGACGCGAACTCCTCGTACGCGAACTCAGCCAGCGCGCCGCCTCGCCACAGCGCTTCCGCCTCACCGAGGAGTTGGAGAGCGCTTGCGAGATCACCGCTCGCCGCCCTCGCCCGCCCCGCCGAGACGAGCTCCTGGAAGCGGTGCAGGTCGACCGCCTCTGGCGGAACCTCCAGCGCATAGCCACCCCCACGGGTCGCGACGAGGCTGGTCGACCCGAGCGCGCGGCGAAGCTTCGACACAAGGCCCTGCAGACCGTTTCGTGTCGCGGACGACGACTCGGGCCCCCACAACCCGTCGACGAGCTGATCGGCCGGCACCGCCCGACCACACTGCAGAGCCAACATCACCAGGAGCGCCCGCAGCTTGGCTCCCGTGATCACGATGTCCTTGTCGTCGTCGTCCAGGACCTGGAGCTCCCCGAGAAGGCCGATCTGCATCCCCCGACAGTACCGGGGGCTTCAGCGAGCGGTCGCTCGATCGGCCGTCAATCCTGCGACGCGCAGAGTTCGGCGAACCGCTGGCGCGCATGCCCGGCAACACCGGTGGTCTCGATGGCCCGAGCAAGCAGATCGATGATCTCGTCGTCCCACCCAAAGTGGGCGAAGTGCTCGAACGCGAGGTCGATCGCACGGACCACTCTGCCGGCGGAACACAGGTCTCGAAGCTCGTTGCAATGTCGTTGACGCCGGGACATGCAACGACCATCCACCCTTGCGCTGACGCGCCACTGGATTCCGACTGAACTGAGCCAGGTGCCGGCGTGCCACAGCGCCGCGGGTCAGGTATTGGTGTGCTTGCGGCGTGGTGCTGCCCGGACGTGGATGCGTTGGCCCTCCCTGCTGAGCAGGCTGAGGATCTCGACGGGCTGGTCGCCTGCGGCGCCGAACCAATGAGGGAGCCTTGTGTCGAACTCGGCGACCTCGCCCGGCCCCATGGTGATGTCGTGATCGGCGAGGATCAGGCGCATCTGTCCGCTCAGCACGTAGAGCCATTCGTAGCCCTCGTGGGTGCGGAGCTCGGGCTCCTTGCGTTCCGGCGGGATGATCACCTTCCAGGCGTGCGTCCCACTTGGTTGCTGGGTCAGGGCGACGACGACGCGGCCTTTGCGGACTTGCGGCGTGAGTCGGATCCGGGGATCGCCGACTTGCGGGGCAGCGACCAGCTCATCGAGCGGGATCTTGTGGGCTTGGGCGATCGGTAGGAGCAGCTCGAGGCTGGGTTTGCGCTGCCCGGCTTCGAGCCGGGACAGGGTGCTCTTGGAGATCCCGGTTGCTGCTGCAAGTTCGTTGAGAGTCACGCCCCGCTGTGTTCGGACGCGCTTGAGACGGGGGCCGACCTCAGCCAGCACGTCGCCGATCGCTCGCGGAGTCTCCATCCGGCCAGTCAACTCTCTTCAAGACGGTGGACCGACACTGATTCCCGGAAACGGCAACAAAAGTTGTCACGTTCGCGTCCGCGGCGCACTCTGGCAGCGGAGGTAAGGACTGTGAACACACACAACGAGATGTACGACGTGGTGATCGTCGGCGGCGGAGCCGCTGGTTTGAGCGCTGCACTGGTGTTGGGCCGGGCGCGACGGCGGATCGCGGTGATCGATGGCGGCGCGCCACGCAACGCGCCCGCGGCACACATGCAAGGGTTTTTGTCCCGCGACGGGATGCCGCCCGCGGAGCTCTTGGCAGCGGGACGCGCCGAGGTGATCGGGTATGGCGTCGAAGTCGTCAACGATCAGGTGCTCGCGATCGAGCCCGGCTTCATCGTTCGACTAGCCGGCGGCCGTGTGGTGACGGCGCGACGGATCCTCGTCGCCACTGGCGTCGGCGACGAGCTCCCCAACATTCCTGGTGTTCGTGAACGGTGGGGCAAGGATTTGCTGCACTGCCCGTACTGCCATGGCTGGGAAGTGCGCGACCAACCCCTCGGCGTTCTCGGGACCCACCCGATGTCGGTCCTGCATGCACAGCTGGTGCGGCAATGGTCCGATGACGTCGCCTACTTCGCCCACACCTACGATCTGACGGCGGCCGAGCAAGCCCAACTGCAAGCTCGTGGCGTTCGCATCGTGCGCGGCGAGGTCGCCCGGCTCGTGATCGAAGATGACCGGTTGACCGGGGTCGAGATGAGCGACGGCCAGGTGATTGCACGCACCGCGGTCTTCATCCGGCCCGGCAACCTCCCTCACGCCGACGGCCTGCTGGAGGGGTTGGGCTGCGAACTCGATCAGGCCGGCTTCGTCACTGTCGACGCCACCGGCGCAACCAGCACCGCTGGCGTGTGGGCTGCCGGCAATGTCGCCGATCCGCGCGCCCAGGTGATCACCTCAGCGGGCGCCGGCTCGGCTGCCGCGATCGCCATCAACGCTGACCTCGTGCAAGACGACATCGAACGCGCGGTGCATGACCACAAATCCACCGGCGGGGCCGGCAACGATCGAGGAGCAACCCCATGACTCCCTACAGCCCTCCCGCGCCACGTCCGGAGCAGCCGTCCACACCCAAGCGGTCAACGCCTTCAGCGATGCCATGGCAACTGGATTCGGCGTCGTCGCCGTGATCGTTCTCGTCGCCGCCCTCTCCGTGGCGCGCGGTCTCCACGGCACCAGCCCGTCGTGATGGTCAAGGGACTCCAGCCCGGCCCCGCCGACGACTGAGCCCGTCGTCAGTTCCGCGCTTGTGGTCACCTCCACTTTGGCAGAATGGCGCCAACCTCCCCAACGACAAGGAGCACGACGATGGACAACTCGAATCGCGACGGCGAGGTGATCGTCTCGAAGCGCACGGTCCGAGTACTGCCGGACACGACCGGTCGTGCACGCCCGAGAGATCGTTCCGGTCCTCGTGTCAGGTCGCAGGCGGGTCGGCCGACACCGCTCGAAAGTGGAAAGCGCCAGGCTCTCGGCCGACGCGCCGGTCCGACCGAAATCGTCACCCACCGCGATGACACCGTTCGGCAGGCCTATCTGCGCTACGCGAAAGACCGAGGGCTGACCGACGGCCAGCACGAACTCCAGGTGATGGACGACGTGGCACGAGGGATCGAGATCACGGGCTACGGCGAACTCGACTCGACCATGGACACTCGAAGGAGCGGATGGGAGACCGGGGGCGCTGAGGGGCAAGGTCTCGTGTTCTACACCGGCAACTGGTTCGCCGGTCTGTCGGCGAACGGCGGATCGAGTTGGATCGGCGTCGACCAGAGACGTCACCGGGGTCCTGTCGACCAGACAGTTCAATACTGCTCCCAAATCGACATGTTCATATGGGTCCATCTCCCCAGCGACGGTGGTGAGCTGCTCGTCTCGGTCATCGATCCCGAGGAGATGAGTGCCTCCAACGCCGAGGATTGGACAACCTGGACGTTCACGCCCTCGCTGTTCTCCTGGGTGACGGACGAGACTTGGTGGTTTGACTTCCCAAGTCTCTCTGTCGGTGTTTCATTCGCCTACGTCGTGTGCAATGTCCCCGGATCTGGTCGATCAGCGGTGTTTCGAATCCCCCTCGAGGACCTCCGTCATCGAGGGGGGTTGCGGGTCTCGAGCCTCCTGCTCACCCGCTGGGGTTTCCGAGCCGCACAGGACATCACCAACGTCGGATACTTCGCTGCCCACTCGTCCACCGAGGGCATCGAGATGTGGCGCTGGCCGGAGGCGCCTGGACACATCCTTCACTGGAAGATCGACTCGATTCCCACCTTCGACGCCTCGTCATACCGGACCACGCTGCCGGATGGCACCGAGTGGTCCGCCGACAGCGACTCGGACATCCTCGGGGCGACTCGCCGCAACGAGAACGAGATCTGGTACGCCTGGACTGCAGGGGCCGATCGGCGGTTCCCCTATCCTCACGTTCGCGTCGCCATCACGGACGCAGACCTCAATGTGGTTGGCTCTCGATTCATCTGGAACGACCGCTTCGCGTTCGCCTTTCCTGACCTCGCAACGAACGCACGCGGCGACGTCGGACTCGTGTACGCCTGGGGAGGTGGGCAGGAGTGGGTCCACACCGGTGTTGGACTGATGACCGGCACACCCGCTTTCGTCAATGTCTCGTTTCCCGGCGTGGCCGCAGGCGGCGACTACCTCACCATCCGACGGAGCCATCCGGACGGCTCTCGATTCATGGGAGCGGTGTTCTGGCAGGAACGTGGGCCAGACGGCGTGCGACGCAACCACCCCCAGTACGTGCAGTTCCGACGAGCGTGATGAGCCGGCCCGAGACGTGCGCGTCAGCGCCAGTCGTCGACGGTCACACTGCGATGTAGCTGCAGCTTCCAGGCCTGCATGGTCGACGACACGTCGCTGCCCACGACAGCGACGCGGATCCCCCCGGGAGGGTAGGCGGGCACGATGTCGTCGTCGGGGCGGGTGAGATAGTCGGCCGGCCAGGTGGGGGCAGTGGAGGGACCGATGCCGAGGATGTCGTTGCGCATCATCGGGAAGAACCCGCTGGCGCGGAACCTGCCGAGCCGAATCGTCGCCCGTTCATGAAGATAGTCGGCCACATCTTGCTTGGTGTGGCCCTCGGCGGCGAGGTGCTGCGCTCGCTTCTCGGTGAACATCACCAGCGCACCCGTCTGCGGAATCTCGAAGTCCTGCAACGTCGACGCCACGTCATCGAGACCGCTGTAGTAGTAGTTGCCGTTGTGCGCCCAGCCGCCGAGCAGGATGCTGACGACGCTGTCGGCCGCCTCGTAGCCGAGGTCGACGTGGAAGGGCGGCCACGGGCTCCCCGCCTCGTTCTCGGCGAAGGCCAACGCCCATGACACGGCACTCCCCTGGGCCGGCGTCGTGTTGATGCCGAGCTTGGCGCCGCCAAGGGTACGCAGCATCAGGTTCAGCGTTCGGCCGATGGTGGCGTTCGCCCGGTGTCCCGGTCCGAGCGCGTTGAGCCCGCCGACCATGCCGATCTCGCGGCTGATCGGCCCGCTGACGAGTTGGGCGAACGCGAACGAGTTCACGGAGCGGGTCATCGATTCGAACTGGATGTCTCCGAACACCGACGCAGTGGCGAGGATCACCGGGAGGTAGTCGGGCCTGGCGCCGGCCATCACCGCATTGATCGCGACCATCTCGACCGTGACTCGTCGACCCTCCGGACGGAACGTCTCGGTGACGATGGTGTCCGGGGCACGGCTCGTGCCGCGAAGCATTGCGGCCACGTCAGCCTGCGTCGGTGGGATGATCGGCAAGCCGTCCGTCCATCCGCTGGCGAGAAATCTGTCGTTGATCTCGGCGAGCGAGCCGCGGGCGGCCACCCTCTTGTGTGGTTCAGGATGGCGCCGGCCGGTGAGTTGCTCTTCCGCCAGAGCCGCGTTGGTGAGGTCGGCGACCACCGTCCGAGCTGCGGTCGCCGTTGCCTCGGCCGTGCGCGGCGGGTTACCGATCGGCCAGATCCGTACCGGTGCACCCACGGTCGAGACAGAGTGCTGCGCCGTCGCCTGCAGGGTTTCGAAATGGACGACCGCACAGGGCACGCCGCGGCGCTCCAGCTCGGCGGCCAGTATCACAGCGAGGTGCACCATCGTTCCGGCGGGTCCGGCGACAGCGATGGCAGCGTCGAACTCCGCGGCGAGTTGGTCGATCTCGGCGAGATCAGTGGCCATGAAGTTCGTGCGCATGTAATGAGTGGACTTCGCTGAGGGACACACCGCGGCAACCTCAGCCGACAAGGCGTCGATGACGGGCTCGAGCCCCGAACCCGGTGGCATCGTCTGGATCAGGGCGACGCGCAGGCCATCAAGACGTAGCGGCCGGTCCGCGAGCGGAATCCGGGCGATGCTCGGCTCGTCGCTGCACGGATCAAGGGCCTCGTAGGTCGCGGTCATCTGTTACAGGTGTCCTTCGCCGCCGTCGATCAACATGGTTTGGCCGGTCATGAAGCTGGCATGGTCAGAGACCCTGAACGACGAGGGCCGTGGCGTGATCTCCGGGTTCGCCAATTCGTCCCAGGTTAGTTGCTGTTCGAAGCCACCGCCTCCACGGTTGCGTTTCGCACCGGACCGGCGTAGACCTGTCGCCATGGGTGACGAGCAGGATGTGGCCGAGAGTGTCGACGAGGAGATGGTCGGCACCGACGCGGTGACCAGCGATCAGGTGGGGGCGTTCGGCGATGCCCCGGACCACCCCGTCGGCCTCCCGTTCGCCGACGCCGACGTCACCGACGAGTCGCTCGCCGAACGTGCGGCGCGAGAGATCCCCGAACTCAGCGACGTCGATGACCAACCCCTGCGCCTGGGGGAGCCAGCGGTCCTCGTCGACAGCGACCTGCTGGAGCAGATCGACGAAGACGGCGACCTCGCCGAACCAGACTGATCCGTCCGCCGCCGCGCGTGTCGCGCACCATGTACGTTGCGAACGGGCAAGACGAGGAGGAGACAGGTGACTATCGGGGGCTTCTCGTCGAAGCGGCTGTCTCGTGTGCGAGACCTGCTCGAGCGTCACGTCGAGTCCGGCTTCGTGCCGGGAACGATGGCTGTCCTCGCCCGCCACGGCGAGGTGCACATCGAGGCCACGGGCACTTCGACACCATCAGCTGGGGTTTCGGGATGTCGGTCTGCACCCGCCGCATGCACCTCGGTCCCTCGGTCGGCACCTACGGGTGGCCCGGCTTCTACGGCACCGTCTGGTTCAACGATCCCGCCGAGGACATGACGACGATCATCATGATGCAGCGGGCACACGCGGGCGATCAGAGGCTGCCAATGTGGAACGACCTCTGGACCACTGTCTAGCAGGCGATCGACGACTGACAGCGGGGCCGGCGATCGCCTCGATCATCGCGAGATCGAATCGGCCCGACTCCACCTCACCGAACCACCACCGCGTTCCCGCGCATTTCAGCGAGTGCCGCGTGCGGTTCGTCGAATGCGAGCGTCGGCCACGGCGACACCGTTCTCGAGGAGGAAGAGTGGGTTGAGGTCGATCTCGGCGATCTCGGTGACCTCCGATACCACGGTCGAGATGCGATGAAGGACGGCGCGGAGCGCGGCGACGTCGAGCACGGCAGCGCCCCGGTAGCCGGTGAGCAAGGGATAGGACCGCAATGATTCCAGCATCTCGTCGACGTCGTGGTCTGTAAGCGGCGCGACGCGGACAGCGACGTCGTCGAGCACCTCGACCGCTGTTCCTCCCCGGCCGACCACGACCAGCGGCCCGACGAGCGGATCCCGGTTGACACCGACGATCATCTCGAGACCCGAGTCGACCTGCTCTTGCACCAGAAACCTGCGGGCGGCGTCGGGTAGACCCGCCTCGGCAAGGGCCGCAGCGATCGTCCGCACCGCCGCCGCGGCCTCGGCTCCCGTGGCGACACCGGTGCACACGCCACCGACGTCGCTCTTGTGGAGGGCCGCCGCCGCCTTGACGACAACGGTGCCGCCGAGGGCGACCTGCGCCTGCTCCGCTTCCTCCGGCGTTGACACCAGTCGGCTGCGAACCGACGGAATTCCGCAGGCCTCGAGGAGCGCGGAGACCGTGACCGTGTCGAGCCAGTCGTCCGCGGTGCTGGGATCGGCGTTCACGATGCTGCGGGCTCGCTCGATATCGATGTCCGATCGCCGAACCTTCCCTTCCGGTCGACGCCGGCGTTCGTCCCAAACGATGGCTCGAGCGAGGGCGCGAGCGGCGTTCTCGGGGGCCGTGAAGGAAGGAATCCCGGCCGCATGCAGCGTCGCAGGTGGTCCCTCGCGGTTCATGAACACACCGACCAGGGCGATGTCGTCCGCCAGCGCGGCGCGGGCGGCGATCAGTTCCTCGGCGACGTCTGCCGGCCCGGTGAGCAGCGGTGTGTTGAACAGCACCATGACTGCATCCACGTCTGGCTCGGCCCCGAGGATGCACGTGACGTGCCCGTACTGCGAGGCGGTGGCGCTGGCGATCATGTCGACCGGGTTGGACACGCCGGCCTCGGGCGGGAGCAGTGACCGCAGCCGCGCCGCGGTCGGTGCAGCCAACTCGGGGACCTCGAGGCCGTTGGCTTCGCAGGCATCTGCCGCGAGGATCCCCGGCCCACCGCCGTTGGTGACGATCGCTACCCGGCGCCCTCTGAACCGCCGCGTGAAGCTCAACACCGTCGCCACGTCGAGCATCTCCTCGATCGACCTGGCCCGGACGACACCGGCTTGGCGCAGCAACGCGTCCACTCCCACGTCGCCGCCCGACAGGGCTGCCGTATGCGATGCCGCCCCTCGGCGGCCGGCCACCGTGCGTCCCGCCTTGACCGCGACGATCGGCACGCGGCGACCGACGCGGCGCGCGACCCGGACGAACGCTGCCGGGTCCGGGATCGACTCGAGGTACAGCAAGATCACGTCCGCCGCGGACTTGTCTTCCCAGTACCGCAGGAGGTCGTTGGTCGACACGTCGGCGGCATTTCCGATCGACACGAAAGCCCCGATGCCGAGGCCCCGTGCGTCGGCCGCTTCGAGGACGGCCAGCCCGACCGCACCCGATTGGCTCAGCAGGAATACGCCGCCAGCGGCAGGCAGTGTTCGACTGAAGGTGGCGTTGAACCGCCCGTCGCCGACGCCGCCGAGGATTCCCGTGCAGTTGGGTCCAACCAACCGCACCCCCCGTTCGCTCGCGGCCGCCGCAAGGCGCGCCTGACGCGCCGCGCCCTCCGGCCCGACTTCTGCGAACCCGGCCGAGATCACGCACACCGCCCCGATGCCGAGATCCCCAGCTTGAGTCACCACGTCGACGACCGCATCGGCCGGCACGCAGATGACGACGAGATCGGGTGTGACTGGGCAGGCGGCGAGATCCGGAAACGCCGTGACGCCACGCACCTCCGCGTGGTGCGGGTTGACGGGCAGCACGACCCCGCCGAAGCCGCTGTCGACCAGATTGCCGAACAGGAGCCCGGCGATGGTCGCCGGGTTGCCGCTGGCCCCGACGACCGCGATCGCCTGCGGGGAGCTGAAGCCGTCGAGCGCTGGGCCAACGTCAATCCTGCCTTCCTCCATGCCGCCAGTCTCGCCCCTCCTGGCGCCAGAGTCATAAGGCACGAGCGGCGGGGTCCGGGGGCCCTAGGCAGGCGATGTCACGCGGGCCGAAGATCGGGTCACGAATCACTTCCTGTTTTCACGACCGGCGTCACGGATTCCCGCTGCTCTGGCGGTGATGTCGTGACCAACCTCGCTCACAAGCCTCTGCCCTTCCTCGTGCCGGAGTACTGCAAGGGTTGCGGGCGCTGTATCGCCTCGTGCATCAAGGATTGCATCTCGCCCGGCAGCGAGATACATCCGCTCACGGGTCTCGTCCCGATCGTGCTCGACCTGACTCGGTGCAACCACTGCGGGCTGTGCATCGACGCGTGTCCGGAGCCGTTCGGTCTGCGGCCCGAGGGCGAGGAGGCGGCGTTTGCGCTGCTCGATCCCGCCCTGCTGGGTGGTCCGAGGCCCTACGACGCACCCACACCCGAGCCAGAGCCCGATGTCTCCCTGGCGCTGCCAGAACGCGCCCCCCTCATCGTGAAGGGCACATACGCGGCGGCGGTGGGCGCCGTCCTGGCTGGATGCCGGCACGTCTACGGCTACCCGATCACGCCGTCCACCGAGGGCGCCGAAATGATGGCGAGGGTCCAACCGGCGCTCGACGGGGTGTTCATCCAAGCGGTCAGCGAGGTTGCGACCGTCAACATGATGTATGGCGCGGGAGGGGCCGGAAAGCGGTGCATCACCTTCACCAGCTCGCCCGGCTTCAGCCTCATGCTGGAGGGGATCTCCTACATGATCGGAGCGGAGGTGCCTGCCGTCTTCGTGAACCTCATGCGAGGCGGGCCTGGGCTGGGGAACATCGGACCCGAGCAGGCGGACATCAAGCTGGCCTGCCGCGGCCTCGGTCACGGCAACACGCACGCGATCGTCCTGGTCCCTGCCACCCCGCAGGAGATGCTCGACAGCGCGATGCTGTCGTTCGAACTGGCGTTCAAGTACCGGAATCCGGTGGTGATCCTTGGCGACGGTTATCTCGGCCAGATGACCGGGAAGGTGCGCCTCCCCGATCGCATGGTCGTGCCGGGCATCCCCGAGTGGGCCGTCTACGGCGACCGCTCGCACCGGGGCAACCTGATCTGCTCCATCGACCTGTCGGAGGCCGGACTCGAGCGTCACAACCAAGACCTCGACGAAAAGTACGCGCGGATCGCGGCCGACGAGCAGCGGGCCGATCTCCACCGCTGCGACGACGCCGATGTCGTCCTCGTGGCGTGCAACACCCCAGCCCAACTGGCCAAGGGGGCCGTGAAGGAGTTGCGCGACCAGGGCCTGCGGGTGGGGCTGTTCCGCCCGATCACGTTGTGGCCGTTCCCGATCGACGCCCTCTGTGGGATGATCGACCGGGTACGCCGCATCGTCGTGGTCGAGGCCAGCAGCGGCCAGCTGGAGGACGAGGTGCGCTTGGCCCTGAGCCACGCCGAGGTGCAGGCGCCGCCGATCAGTCACGTCCGACGTCAGGGCGGGATCCTCCCCTCCCAAGCCGAGATCGTCGAACACGTGCTGCGCCTGGAAGGGATGCACTGATGCCGTCCTCTGTCTTCTATCGCCAGTTCGAACGTCACGATCACGCCGCGGGGATCAAGGCGCACACGACCACCTACTGTCCCGGCTGCGGTCACGGGCTCGCTCAGAAGTACCTGGCCGAGGCGATCGACGAGCTCGGCGTCCAGGACCGCACGATCCTCGTGTCACCCGTCGGGTGCTCGGTGTTCTCCTACTACTACTTCGACGTCGGCAACACGCAGGCCGCGCACGGCAGGGCGCCGGCCGTCGCCATCGGCCACAAGACTGCCAACCCCGACTCGATCGTCGTGTGCTATCAGGGCGACGGCGACCTGGCATCGATCGGACTCGCCGAGATCATCAGCGCTGCCCAGTTGGGCATGCCGATGACGGTGATCTTCGTCAACAACGCAATCTACGGGATGACCGGTGGCCAGATGGCACCGACGACCCTCCTCGGCCAGCACACGTCGACCTCACCCGACGGCCGGTCCCTGTTCGCTGGTCAACCGCTGAAGGTGGCGGAGCTGATTGCCGGGCTCGACGGCCCGCTCTACGTCGAGCGGGTCGCGCTCTACGACAACCGTCGCCGGACGCACGCCAAGCGCGCCATCCGGAAGGCCCTCGAGCTCCAAGTCGACGGTGCCGGATTCGCGCTGATCGAGGTCCTCGCTGAATGTCCGATCCACCTCAACCTCGAACCCGATGCCGCCGAGGCCTGGGTACGCGACAGCATGGAACCGGTCTTCCCGTTGGGGGTGAAGAAAGACGTCACCGACGGCTCCCGCTTCCCGCCCATCCCGACGCCCACCTTCGACCCCGAACGAACGCTCGAGGCGCTGGGCACGACGACCGACCAACCCGATCGATTCGCGACCGCATTCCCGTCGCACCTCGATCCGGAGGACATCAGTCTCAAGCTGGCGGGCGCCGGCGGGGACGGTGCGCAGACGGCGGCGATGCTCATCACCCGGGCCGCAATCAGCGAGGGCTTCGATTCGACCCACATCCCGAGTTATGGACCGGAATCCCGCGGTGGTACGTCGTATGCCGACGTCCACGTCGCGATCAAGGAGGTGCTCTCCCCCGCGGCGCCACATCCCCATCTCCTCGTGGCCTTCAACGCTCCCAGCCTCGCCAAGTTCGGCCCGACCGTGCGCCCCGGCGGCATCGTCATCTACGACAGCTCGGTCATCGACGCGATGCCGGACACGCTGGCGGACGGGATCCGCGTCGTCGGCGTGCCGTTCGCCGAAGTGGCCAACGACCTCGGCTCGGTGCTCGTCAAGAACGTGGTCGCCCTCGGCGCCCTCCAGGGCGTTACCCAGATCTTCCCGAAAGCGACGTTCCTCGCTGCGATACGCGGTGCGCTCAGCAGCAAACGGGCATTGGTCGCCCTCAACGAGCAGGCCTTCGAGCGGGGCGCCCACCTGTCGGCCGAGCTCGCCAGTCGAGAGCTCAGCTGACGATCCCGAGTCCGGACGCCGATGCGCCGGTCTGGCACCACTCGGCTCCGGGGCTTCGCCTGCAACTTTGTCGCTGCGAGGTCGCTGGGCGACCTGAGAGCGACAAAGGTTCGAGTGAGCCGCTGGGAATCGAACCCATGTACAGGGCCTTTGCAGGCTCGTCATTTGGAAGACATCTTGCCTGTTCAGCGGGCACGTTTGGGGCAAGCGAGGCGCGACTGAGAGGCAGCCGAGGGGTGGGTCCAGCGACATCGCAGCGACCGGCAGTCACAGATGGTCAGAATCAGAGCGTTGACGCGCTGAATCTGTCATGGAATCGTCGATCCGGGACGTCACGGATGACGACCCGAATCACTACCCGATCGTCGGCGGGATGAGATCGTGTCAGCGACCAGCGAGACCGAGGAACACCAGCATGGCGCGAGCGAGCCTGATCATGTCCTCGTCGCCGAGGTGGCCGATGCGCTCACCTAGCTAGTCTCGAACGTGGCACTGTCGTTATCTTGTCGACCATCAGCCGGCTCAGTTCTCGAATGCCGTTCGAGTCGTCGGGATCGACTGGCTCCGTGAGGACTGGCCCGAATGATCGTCGTCGATGCCAGCGTGCTGATCGCCTTCCTCGACCCGAACGACGCTCACCACGAAGCAGCCGTCGAGATCCTTGAAGATGCATCACCGCCGTTGCTCTTGCACCCGATCACAGCAGCCGAAGTGCTCGTCGCTGCCGTACGCAACGACGTCACAGACGCGGTGTGGGGCGACCTGATGGCCATCGGCGTCGAGATCGACGACACGGCGATCGATCCGTTGCTACTCGCCAAACTACGCGTCAAGACCGGCTGCAAGATGCCCGACTGCTGCGTCCTCGCCAGCGCCACCACCCGCAACACGGCCGTTGCCACCGTCAACGAACGACTCCGCCGGCACGCCGCCGGCGATCTGTCATGAGCGACGCAAAGGTGTGCCGACCAACTACATCGGCACCTTGCTGACGATCGGGTTCGGTGCGTCACAACCGGCGCCGAAGTCACAATCCTCGAACGCGCTCTGCTGCGGCCACCGAAAGCGTGATCCGGGGAGCCACACATGTCGCATCGCTGGCGCCGATATGGGCGCATACGGCCCATATCGGCGCCAGCGATGCGAACTACCCACCAGAACTGGAGGCGACGATGGGAATCGAACCCATGTACAGGGCTTTGCAGGCTCGTCACTTGGACGGCATCATGCCTGGTCAGAGGGCATGTGTTGAGGTGCGCGACAGGCGTTGAGGCGCGAGCGAGGCGCGGGTCAGCGGTCTTCTGCGGTCAATCGCGGGCCCCCAGTGTCCGCACCTGGGTCAGAATTGGCGTGTTGACGCGCTGATTCTGTCTAGATACACTTATAGCGCGTTATCGCGCTAGGAGTGTCCGATGTCGGTATCCGTCCAAGAAGCAGCAGAGCGACTCGAGCTCAATCCTGGACGCGTCCGACGACTGGTCTCCCAGGGTCTGATCGAAGGCCAGAAGATCGGCGGCCGTTGGCTTGTCGACGAGGCCGCCATCAGCGAACGCCTTGAAGCTTCCGCTCGCCCTGGTCGGCCGCTATCACCCCGCTCCGCGTGGGGGTTGCTGTGGGCTGCCGACAACCGGCCGATGCCGTGGCTCGCGCCCCGCGAAAGATCACGCGCTCGCCAGCGGGCTCGCCTGTGGCCGCTCGACGAATGGTCGTGGGCCTGTCGTCACCGCGCCGTTGCATACAAGCTGCGCGCCCACCCGTCGATGCTGCAACCCCTGCTCGCCGACCCACGTGTCGCCCGCGGTGGAGCCAGCGTCAGGCAACTGGCGGTCGACCTCCTCGCGCTAGGTGACGCAGAGTTGTACGTGCGCCAAGCCGATGCGCCGACCGTGATCGACGAGTATGCGCTGATTCCTTCGCAACAGCCGAACGTGGTCCTTCGAGTACCGCCAGGCGATCTGTGGCTGTTCGACAACGGGGAGGCGCCGTGGCCGGTCGTCGTGGTCGACCTACTCGACGCTCGTGACGACCGCTCGGTGCGCGCTGCCAACGACCTCGCCCGAAGGATGCGCGCCAGATGATTCCGATCATTCCCATCGAACCGCTGATGCTTCCTCAGCTCGGCCCTCACCACGATGACCTGTGGAGGACTCTGTGCGATCTCGGCGACACCCACCACGAAGATTGGGTGATCATCGGCGGGCAAATGGTGATGCTTCACGCGCTCCAGGCCGGCCGCGAACCTGGACGGATCAGCCAGGATCTCGACACCGTGATCGACGCTCGAGTGCGGCCACCAGCATTGCCGGCGTTCCTGGCGACGCTCGCCAACCTCGGGTTCAAATCAGCCGGAGTGAGTCCCGACGAAGTTGCCCACCGCTTCGAGCGCGGATCGGTACACGTCGACGTCCTCGGGCCGGACGGACTCGGTGGCCGTTCCGACTTGCGCACAACTGGCACAGCAACGACCATCGAAGTCCGAGGCGGCACTCAGGCATTGCAACGAGCCGAGCGGATCCCCGTGCGCCACGGTGATCGTGTTGTTCATGTGCCGAGGCCAAACCTGCTCGGAGCCATCGTGATCAAGGCCGCTGCGGTTCATAACGATCCGCATCCCCAGCGACACGTTCGCGATGTCGCCTTCCTCTGCTCGATCGTCACCGACCCACGAGCGATGCGAGCCGACATGACCGCCAAGGACCTCCAGCGACTTCGCGCCGTGATCGTCCTCAACGATCAGACAAACGAGGCCTGGCGACTCCTTGACGACCCCGAACTGGGCTACACCGCGTTTCGAATTCTCGTAGCTGCCGCCGGCTCAACCGACTAGTGCGTTTCTGCAGGTGCTCGCACATCAGGCAGGGAGTCGAGCCGACGTGCGCGGCGTTCCGCTTACGCTGCTCTTGATGTACCGGTTTCGGGCTGGTGGTGCGTGTTGAAAAAGGGTATGGATCGGTGCGGACCTCAGCAGGACTCGGCGGATGAGCCAGTTGAGGTCACGGTGCTGTCCGAGCAGTGTGGTGGCTTCGATGACTTCTACCGGTCGGAATACAGCCGGATCGTTAGGGTGATGTTCGGCTTGACCGGCCGTTGGCCGCTCGCCGAGGAGATGGCTCAGGAGTCGATGCTGTCTGCGCATCGCAACTGGGACCGTGTCCGCACGCTGGATAGGCCAGATCTATGGCTCCGTCGGGTTGCCGTGAACCGAGCGATCTCGGCCCACAGGCGTCTTGTCGCCGAGGTCGCAGCACTCGGCCGAGTACGAACGACCTCGATATCCGAAACGCCGATGCTGACCGACGAGACGATCTGGAACGAGATACGACGGCTCCCGCGAAGACAATCCGCGGCGATGGTGTTGTGGGCCGTTGAAGGACTCACGCACGCCGAGATCGGCGAGGCCCTGAACTGCTCCGCGGACACAGCGAGAACCCACATCCGTCGAGCACGAGACACGCTCCGACGGACCCTGAAATCGGAGGTGGAGATATGAGCGTCGACGAACGGATCCAATCCGCTGGTTCGAGACTGGCGAGCACGCCGGTGGCTGTCCCGGACCTCGAGCGTCTCATCCGTCGTCGCTCGCTAGGTGTGCGAGCTAGCGCTGTCGCTGGCTCAGTCGCCGTGATCTCACTCGGTGTTGTGGTCCTGGTGGGCCACGACCGTAATCGCGAGCAGTCGGTCACGGAGCCGGTGGCCACGCCCGAGACCGTCGCAGTGGACGCACCCGCTCGTCGCTACGAGCTGGCGCTGGAAGGGGCGACACCACTGCCAGTCGAGTCATTGACCGCCCGAAGTACCGACACCGCTGTGTGGTCTGATGAGGCCACCCAGACGTATCTGACACTCATCGTGCGCCCTGGTGCCGCGCCGAGCACTCGGGAGCCGTCGGGGCTTGGGTACATGGTCGAGGACACCTCGTTCCCGGTGACGCAGGGGCGGGCATGGTTCACCAGTACCGATGACCCGCTCATTCGGCAGATGACCATGTGGTGGTCCCGACCGAATGGGGACCTCTGGCTTCTCAACTCATTCTGGTATGGCCAAAAAGCGACAGACAATGCCGACGGTCGTCGAGCCCTGCGGGAGTGGGCGCTGGCCATCTCGGCTCCGGAGCCCGTGGACCAGCAACGCCAGTATCGCCTGGCTGATTCTTCGATGCGCATCCTCGCCACCGACCAAGGCGGCGACGTCGAATCACGCGCCCAGGTATGGAGCTATCAGCACGGGTCGGTGGTCGACAAGATCACCCTTCTCTCACTTGAAGGCACCGTCGCGTCCGGCCGCGCCAACCTCCTTGCGCGCGGCAAACCAGAACAAGTCCGCATCGATGGATACGACGCCTGGCAAGTCACCGACTCCACCACCGGCGACATTCAGATCGGGTGGCCAACCGAGGACACGCCCCCTGCATGGCTAACCCTCACCATCCCCGCCACCCTCGAATCACTCACCCCACAGATTCGAGCCGCTCTCCAATCACGGTGACCACGCCAGGAGCTCATCGAAAGGTTGACCGGCTTGTCGAGCCCGTGCTTCGCCAGCCTTCCGGACCTAACACCAGCTCGCCTCTTGACCCTGGC
>JBDTRP010000051.1:0-53657 GCA_039931555.1 Ilumatobacteraceae bacterium
GTACTTTCTGGTGCGCCCCCTGGGTTTCGAACCCAGAACCTGCGGATTAAGAGTCCGTTGCTCTGCCGTTGAGCTAGAGGCGCATCGCCCAAGCCGAAGCCAGGACCCGAGCAGTGTAGGGGCACTTGTGTGCCCCCGTACTGTTCGATTGGGGTGACCGACGGGGCTCGAACCCGCGACATCCAGTACCACAAACTGGCGCTCTACCAGCTGAACTACGGCCACCATGTAGGTCGCCAGTGTGCCACATCGCCGCCCAAGTTCCACATCTTGTTTCTGTCCGTCGGGTTTTGGGGTACTCGCAAGTACTACAGGCCGAACAGTGGGGGAGTACTCACGAACGTGCGGCCGTTCACGATGGATTTCGTGGTCGGCTAGGCTTGCTAGAACGAAATCCGCTTGGAGAATCGAATGACTGCAATGGAATCCATCGACACCCGCCACCTTGCCACCAGAGCCCGAGAGATCACCCAACGTGAACTGGGGGTCTACATGCAGCGCACCGCCGGTTCGATGAAGGCCACCGAGCGAGCCCGCAAGGTCATGCCCATGGGTGTTCCCTCCAGCTTCCAGTCCTACGATCCGCACCCGATCGTGGTTCGCCGTGCGCAAGCCGCGTGGATGGAAGATGTCGACGGCAATCGGTACGTCGACTTCGATCTGGGCTTCGGTGCACTCTTCTCGGGTCACTGCAACCCCGCCGTGCGCAGCGCGATCGAGCGCCAGCTCGACGACGGCACCCTGTTCGTCACACCGTGCGAATTGAACGCCGACGTCGCAGAGATGCTTGCAACGCGGTACGGGCTTCCGATGTGGCGGTTCACCAACAGTGGCACCGAAGCGACCATGGACGCCATCCGTGTCGCCCGCGGCTTGACCGGTCGCGACAAGATCGTGAAAGTCGAAGGCGGGTACCACGGTCACCACGATGAAGTGATGATTTCGATGAAGCCACCGATCAGCGAGGCCGGCCCGGTCGACGAGCCGCGCGCGATTCCGGCAACGGCGGGCATCACCCGTGCCGTACTGGGCGACACGAAGGTCATCCCATACAACCGTCCCGAGCTCCTCGAGCGAGCGTTGGCGGGCCGCGATGTCGCCGCCTTCATCGTCGAACCGGTGATGGAGAACATCGGCATCTGCCTGCCGCAGCCCGGCTATCTGCAGGCCGTGCGCGAAATCACCCGCAAGTACGGCACCATGCTGATCTTCGATGAGGTCAAGACCGGCATCACGGCCGGATGGGGTGGCGCGACACGTGCCCTCGGCGTGCAGCCCGACCTGGTCGCTCTGGCCAAGAGCATCGGTGGTGGCCTGCCGCTTGGTGCCTTCGGTGGGACCCAGGAGTGCATGGATCAGATCACCAGCGGCAGGGTGTTGCACCTCGGCACGTACAACGGCAACCCGCTGTGCATGGCTGCGGCCAAAGCGGTGTTGGGTGAGGTGTGCACACCGGAGGCGACACAGGCAGCAGTCGATCTCAACAGCCGCGTGCTCGCGGCCTGCCAGACGACGATCAGCGATGCCGACCTGCCGGCACACACCGTGCAGTTCGGCGCCAAGGCGTGCATCACATGGGCACCCGAGCAGATACAGAACTACCGCGACTACAAGGCCACCGACTTCGATCTGGCATTCGCGCAGTGGATGCACGGCATCAACCGCGGGGTGCTGTTGCCGCCGGGTCTCGACGAGCAGTGGCTGATCTCGGTGATGCACACCGAGGCCGACGCGATGCACTACGCCGACGTGTTCGCCCAGTTCGTCGACGAACTGGTGTCGTAGCACTCAGCCCCAGCGGCGCTCCTCGCGATACCGATACGTGCTGACCGGCGCGTTCCAGCGTCGCCTGCGTCGCAACAGGCCATGGCCCACCAGCAGCATCATGCCGCCTCCGCCCAACACGATCGACAGCCCGACGAGCAATGGCAGCGAATCGTTGGCGAGGCGCGCCGGTACATCGGCCCACATGTTGTCGCTGAACGCCGGCAACGCGAACCTTGGCACCACGTACCCGACGATCGCGATCAGCAGTGCCAGCAACACCATCCCGTACCCGAGACTGTGGACCAACGCCGCCCGATTGGGGTGCAACATGAACCCGATCACGAAGAAGCCAACGGCGAACAGCAGGCAGAAGGGAATGGTCCAGTGGAGGATGCGACGGATGGTGTCGAGCGCCGAAACGCGCGGCACCGGCAGCGTGATCGATGGCATGTCGGCCACGACCTGGTTGCGCACGAGTTGCACCATCTGGTCTCCGGTGATGCGCACCGGGCCTTTCAGTTGGCCGATCATTCGTGCATGTGAGTCGCGGATCACATTGCTGAGGAACTTCGCACCCTGCGGGGTGCTGGCCACGGCGCTGACGGTCTGTCGAGTCGCAGCCTTGTCGAGCCCGCGTTGGGAGGACGCGGCATCGGCGATGGTGTTGGTGATCTGTGTCTTGATGCGGGCGTCCTGCAACACGATGTCGGCGAGGTCGCCCGTTCGGGCAGGGTCGAATGCGCTGCGCTGCAGCAACCACCCGCTGATGGCAATGCTGGCGCACACGTAGGCAATACCAAAGATGAGACCAGCGAGGGTTCGGCGCACACAGCTAGTTTGGCCGATGAACTCTCGAATGTCTCTAGGGTGATGACGATGCCTTCGAAAGATCCATCGTTCGGTCGGATGATTCGTCGTGCTCTCGTGTTGCATTGCCCATGGTGCGGTGCGCGCCGCACGTTCATCCGTCGCTGGTTGGGCAAGCACGAACGATGCCGAACCTGCGGCATTCGCTGGCGACGCGAGGAAGGCTTCGAACTCGGCGCCGTGACGGTCAACACCGTGTTGACGTTCATGGTGTTGACCGCGGCGATGACGGTGGGGTTCGTGACGACATCGCCCGACATCCCGGTCGTGCCGATGTTGCTCGCGCTGGTCGGCGTGGCCGTGTTGATGCCCATCGTGATCTACCCGTTCACGTTCACGATCTGGTTGGCGTTCGACCTTGCGGTGCGCCGCCCGGAGCCGCGCGAGCTCGCCCAGTCGGCGGCCGCAGTCACTGCGCAAACGGTGCCTGTCTGAATCTCGCCGGCGCGGCGCGGTAATGCTTGATCGAACGACTGTTCGTAGTTACACTGCTGTTGTTCGAACAACGCCAACGGCGCTCACCAACGCTCGGGGAACCGTGTCACACCCCTTTCGTATGGTGCACGTCAAGCGCAATCGAGGTCGTGAAACTCGGCTTCCGACATCAGCAAACCCACATGCATCAGGCAGGAAACGGAGAACGACAGTGAGCAACGATCGCGAAAAGGCACTTGATGTGGCGTTGGCGGCCATCGACAAGCAGTTCGGCAAAGGGTCCATCATGCGGATGGGCGAGAAGACATCGATGGGCATCGAGTCCATCCAGACCGGTGCGCTGTCGCTCGACCTCGCCCTCGGCGTCGGCGGGTTGCCGCGTGGTCGTGTGGTCGAGATCTTCGGCCCGGAGTCCTCGGGTAAGTCCACCCTCGCCATGCACGTCGTGGCCGAAGCCCAACGCAACGGTGGCATCTGTGCCTACATCGATGCCGAGCATGCGATGGATCCGGTGTACGCCAGCGCCATCGGTGTCGACATCGACCAGTTGCTCATCAGCCAGCCCGACACCGGCGAGCAAGCGCTCGAGATCGTCGACATGTTGGTGCGCTCCGGCGCCGTCGACGTCGTGGTCATCGACTCGGTGGCCGCACTCACCCCCCGAGCCGAGATCGAGGGCGAGATGGGCGATACTCACGTCGGCCTGCAGGCCCGGTTGATGAGCCAGGCGTTGCGCAAGCTCACCGCCAACCTCAGCCGCACCAACACGATCGCCATCTTCATCAACCAGCTGCGCGAGAAGATCGGCGTCATGTTCGGTTCGCCCGAGACCACTCCTGGCGGGCGGGCGCTGAAGTTCTACTCGTCGGTGCGTCTCGACATCCGTCGCATCGAGAGCATCAAAGATGGCGCCGAGATCGTCGGCAACCGCACCCGGGTCAAGGTGGTCAAGAACAAGGTCGCCCCGCCGTTCCGCCAGGCCGAGTTCGACATCATGTACGGCAAGGGCATCAGCCGCGAAGGCACGTTGCTCGACATCGCCGTCGACATGGGCATCATCAAGAAGTCGGGGGCCTGGTTCACCTACGACGGTGAGCAGTTGGGCCAAGGTCGTGAGAACGCCAAGAACTTCTTGTCGGAGAACCCCGAGATCATGGTCGAGGTGTCCGAGAAGGTGCGTGTCGAGGCCGGCCTCGGCCAGCAGGATGCGCCAGAGTTCACACCCGCCGACGAAGAACCGATCACGATCGACTGAGACCATGTCCGTTCCGGCTCGTCTCACATTGGTCACGCTCGGCGTCGCCGACGTGGCACGAGCAACGTCGTTCTACGAGGCGCTGGGCTGGCGGAAGTCCAGCGCGTCGCAGGATGCGGTCTCGTTCTTCCAATTGGGTGGTCTGGCACTGTCGGTGTTCGGTCGACAGGATCTGGCCGACGATGCCACGGTCTCGTCGCAGGGTGATGGGTTCGCGGGCATCTCGCTGTCGATCAACCTCGAGTCCGAGTCCGAGGTCGATCGTGTGGCAGCCGAATGGGTTTCGTGCGGCGGCGCCATGATCAAGCAGCCGCACCGCGTCTTCTGGGGTGGGTACTCGGGATACGTGGCTGACCCCGACGGTCACCTGTGGGAGCTGGCTCACAACCCGGGGTTCTTGCTCCACGCCGACGGTTCGATGCAACTCCCTCCGGTGACCTGACGTTGCACCGGTAACCTTTCGCCCGTGACCCGCGGCTACATCGTCCATACCTTCGGGTGTCAGATGAACGAGCACGACTCCGAGCGCATCGCCGGTTTGCTGGACGACGATGACTACGTTGCGGTCACCGACGAGGCCGACGCCGACGTGGTCGTGCTGAACACGTGCTGCATCCGTGAGAACGCCGACAACAAGTTGTACGGCACGCTCGGTTGGTTGAAGCCATGGAAAGAGGAGCGCGACGGTCGACAGATCGTCGTGGCCGGATGCTTGGCGCAGAAGGACCGCGACCTGGTCCGTGCGAAGGCGCCATATGTCGATGTCGTGCTGGGTACGCACAACGTGCATCGCACCGCCGAGCTGATCGGCGAGGCGCGCACCGCGGGACCGATCACGGAGATCCTCGACGAGGCGGTGCTCGACGACCAGGCCATGTTCCCGAGTGCGCTGCCGGCGCGGCGCGAGACGACGTACAACGCATGGGTGACCATCCAGATCGGCTGCGACAACTCCTGTGCGTTCTGCATCGTGCCTGCCGTTCGTGGTGCCGAGATCAGCCGCCCGTTCGCCGATGTCGTCGATGAGGTCCGCCGTCTGGCGGGCGAGGGCGTCAGCGAGATCACCCTGCTCGGGCAGAACGTCAACAGCTATGGGCGGGATCTGCAACTGACCGCCCGCCAGGCCGGCGATGCCGACGCTCGACTTCGGCCGATGTTCGCCGAGTTGTTGACCTCGGTTGGCGCGATCGACGGTATCCGCCGCGTGCGCTTCACCAGCCCGCATCCCAAAGACATGCGCACCGAGACGTTTGCGGCGATGGCCACCACGTCATCGGTGTGCGAACACCTCCACTACCCGTTGCAGTCGGGCAGCGATCGAGTGCTGGCCGCCATGCATCGCGGGTACACCGCCGAGCGCTATCTGCAGCGCCTCGGTGCCGGGCGTGCGGTCGTCGATGACCTCGCCGTGTCGACCGACATCATCGTCGGGTTTCCCGGTGAGACCGACGACGACTTCGCCGCAACCCTCGAGGTCGCCGCGGCAGCGGAGTACGACTACGCCTACACGTTCTTGTTCTCACCTCGGCCGGGAACCGAAGCTGCCGAGATGACCGAACGCTTCGTCGAGCCGACGGTCGCTTCAGAGCGGTTCCAACGACTGCGAGTTGTGGTCGAGCGGAGTGCGCTGGCCAAGCACGAGGCCCGGGTCGGCAGATTCGAAGAAGTGCTGGTCGAGGGCCCGAGCAAGAAGGATCCGTCGGTCCTGTCGGGTCGCACGCGGCAGAACAAGCTGGTGCACTTCACGCCGTCCGAGCCAGTTCGGGCCGGGGCGTACGCGACGGTCGAGATCACTCGTGCCGCACCGCACCACCTGGTCGGACAGTTCGTCGAGGTGTTGTCAGAGCCGTTGCACAAGCGGCGCATCGCCGTGCTCGCCGGGTGATCATCGATCCCCTGGTCATCTTGGGGCCGACGGCATCTGGTAAGAGCGACGTCGCCATGGCGCTGGCCGACGTCCACGACGAGGTCGAACTGGTCGTCGTCGATGCCATGCAGGTCTACCGGCGGATGAACATCGGCACCGCCAAGCCTTCGATGGCCGACCGCTCGGCCGTGCCGCATCACTGCCTCGATCTCGTCGATGCGACGCACGACTTCACGGTCACCGACTTCGCAGCCGCGGCAAGCCAGTCGCTGTTGGGCATTGCCGACCGCCATGGTCGCGCCGTGCTGGTTGCCGGGACCGGGTTGTACCTGCGCAGTATCACCGACCCGATGGAGGTCCCGGGCCGGTGGCCGGAGGTTCGCGCGGACTTGGAGGCGCGGATCGACTCCGAAGGCGCCGCAGCGCTGCACCGGCAACTCGCGTCGCTCGACCTGGCTGCGGCGGCCAAGATGGAACCGAGCAACGCCCGGCGCATCGTTCGCGCCCTGGAGGTCACGATCGGCGGTGGCCGGCTGTTCAGTTCGTTCGGCCCCGGAGTCGACACCTACCCGCCGATCCGGTTCGACCAGTTCGGGCTGCGTTGGCCGCGGCCCGAGCTGGCGCGGCGGATCGCCGATCGGGTCCATCGGATGATCGAGACCGGCCTTGTGGCCGAGGTCGAAGCGTTGGCCCATGGGCCCATCTCGCGCACGGCTCGCCAGGCGCTCGGGTACAAGGAGATGTTCGACCACCTCGACGGCCGGTGCTCGCTCGACGCCGCCATCGAGACGACCATCACGCGCACGCGTCAGTTCGCGGTGCGACAGGAGCGGTGGTTCCGTCGCGACCCGCGCATACGCTGGATCGATATCGACAACGACCCGGTGGCCGAAGCGCTGCCGGTATTGGAACGTGCATGGCGCAACTCGAACTGACGAAGCATCATGGGTTGGGAAACGACTTCTTGGTGACCTTCCATCCGCCGGTCGACGACCTGCCCACCTTGGCCCGCCGGCTGTGTGATCGTCGCCGGGGTATCGGCGCAGACGGCCTGCTGGTCGGTGAGAGCGAGGACGGATACGCGGCGCGGATGGTGCTGTTCAACTCCGACGGCTCGCAGGCGGAGATGAGCGGAAACGGGATCCGTTGCTTCGCCCAGGCGCTGGCCCGGCGACGGGGGGATCTCGCACCGCAACGAATCCTCACCGACGCCGGCGAGCGAATCGTCACGTTGTATGCCACCCAAGATCCGGATGTCATCGAGGCAGCGGTCGACATGGGCCCGGTATCGGCGATCGACGAGCCCGACGATTGGCATCGCGTTGGCACTGATCCACTACGGCCGGTCAGTCACCTCAGCGTGGGCAACCCGCACGCGGTGGTGGGCGTCGATGACGTCACGATCGTCGACCTGCTGACCCTCGGCGCGATGGTGCCCGACATCAACCTCGAGCTCGTCGAGGCCGGCCCAGAGCCGTACGCGATCACCATGCGCGTGCACGAGCGCGGCGCCGGCATCACCCAGGCGTGCGGCACGGGTGCGTGCGCCGGTGCCTGGGCAGCGGAATCGTGGGGGCTGGTCCCGGCCGGCCGCGGAGAAATCACCGTGCACATGGACGGCGGAGATGCCAAGGTACGTCTGCACCAACCTCACGACGGTCACGTCACCTTGGTCGGTCCTGCGGTCTTCGTTGGTTCGATCACGGTTCGTCTCTAACAGGCAGGTGCAGCAAGGGAGCTATGTCGACGCCATACAACGAAGCACTCGGCGCCACGCTGATCGAGCGCACCAAGCGCGAGCAGATCGTGTTGGTGGGCGTCACGTTGCCCGGCAGCACGGACGGCGATACCGAGGCCAGCCTCGACGAACTGGCGTTGCTGATCGACACGGCCGGTGCCGACGAGGCGGGTCGCCTGGTGCAGCGGCGCGACCACCCCGACCACACGTGGTTCATCGGCAAGGGCAAAGTCGACGAATTGAAAGACATCTGCTTGGCAGTCGACGCTGACACTGTCGTGTTCGAGAACGAGCTCGCCCCGGCCCAGCAGTACAACCTCGAGAAGGTGCTCGGTCGGACCGCCATCGACCGCACCGCGGTGATCCTCGACATCTTCGCCCAGAACGCCCACACGCTGGAGGGCAAGGCCCAGGTCGAACTGGCTCTGCTGCGCTACCGCCTTCCGCGTTTACGGCGCGGGGCGACGGCGAAGTTGTCGCAGCAACGCGGTGGCGTGGGCTCTCGGTTCGGCTCCGGCGAGACCAAGCTCGAGGTCGATCGCCGTCGGATCATGCGTCGTATCACCAAGCTCGAGTCCGAGCTGAAAGATCTGTCGGCGACCCGCGAGTTGCAACGCAAGAGCCGCAATCGAAGTGGCCTCGCCGCCGTCACCATCGTGGGCTACACCAATGCCGGCAAGTCGACGTTGCTCAACTACCTCACTCACGCCGGCGTGCTGGTGGAGGATCGCTTGTTCGCCACGCTGGACCCGACGACGCGGCGCCTGTCGCTACCGGGCGGTGAGCCGGTGCTGATCACCGACACTGTCGGTTTCGTGCGCAACCTTCCGCATGGACTCGTCGAGGCGTTCAAGAGCACGCTGGAGGTTGCCGGCCGGGGTGACTACCTCGTGCATGTCGTCGACTGCACCGCCGCTGACCCCGAGGGCCAGATCGCCGCGGTTCGTGAAGTGTTGGCCGAGATCGGTGCATCGCACGTGCCCGAGTTGCTCGTGTTCAACAAGCGAGACGCCGCACCCGATGTGGCCAGCAATCTGATGCAGCGGCACGAGGGTTCAGTGGCCGTCAGCGCGCTCACCGGGGCGGGGATCGACGGGTTCTTGCATGCGATCAGCGATCGCCTACGGGCCCTCAGCAAGGTCGTGGAGCTGTTGATCCCCTACGAGCGCGGCGATCTGCTGGCGGCCGTGCATCGGGAAGGCGAGGTGTTGTCGACCCACCACGACGACAGCGGTGTGCGAGTAAGGGCGCGCCTCGCCGATGCCTCTGCCGGTCGCCTGGCCGAGTTCGTCGTCGCGCCTGACTGATGCCACCGCTGGTGGCGGTCGATCGTCATCGGGCAGGATGGTGTCCACATGGCTGAGACCGCCGGCTTCGTTCCGCCTCCCTATCCGTACGATCGGCTCGACCGCCTGGTGCCGTTCGCCGCGGCCTTCGACGGAGGCGTGGTCGACCTGTCGATCGGCACGCCGTGTGATCCGCCGATCGCCAGCGTGATCGCCGCGTTGTCGACATCGAACGCCGAGCGTGGCTACCCGCCGAGCATCGGCACCGACTCGTTGCGACAGGCGATCTGCTCGTGGCTGGCTCGTCGCTTCGATCTCGATGTCCCATCGAGTCAAGTGGCGGCGTGCGTCGGTACCAAGGAACTGGTCGCCACCACGCCGCAGTACCTCCATCTGCGCACGCCCTCGAAAGACACCGTGCTGTATCCGGCAGTCGCCTACCCGACGTATGAAATGGGCGCCACGTTGGCCGGCTGCCGCGGCGTGCCGGTGCCGTGCAAGGCAGACGGCTCGCTCGACTTCGAGGCGATCAGTGCCGACGACGCCGGGCGTGCGCTCATGCTGTGGGTCAACAGCCCATCGAACCCCACCGGCGCGCTCACCGATCTCGGACTCGCTGCGGCATGGGGCCGGGCCCACGACGTGCCGGTGTTCAGCGACGAGTGCTACGTCGAGTTCACCTGGGACAGCCCGGCCAGCACGATCCTGCACCACGGGTTCGACGGTGTGGTCGCCGTGCACTCACTGTCGAAGCGATCCAACCTCGCCGGTCTCCGAGTCGGGTTCTACGCCGGTGACGCCGACCTGGTCGGCTACCTGAAAGAGGTCCGCAAGCACGTCGGCATGCTCGTGCCGGGCCCGGCGCAGGCTGCGGCTGCGGTCGCACTTGCCGACGACGCCCATGTCGACGTGCAACGCGACCGGTACCGCAGGAGATTGGAGCGGCTCGGCAAGGTCTTCTCGGCGTGGGCCGGCGTCGATGTTCCGTTCCCCGCAGGCGGGTTCTACCTGTGGTTCGATGCCGGCGATGGGTGGGAGTTTGCCGAGCGATTGGCGCGTGAGGGCGGCGCCTTGGTCAGCCCAGGCGACTTCTATGGTGCGGGTGGTGCACAGAACGTACGCGCCGCCGTGGTACAACCTGATGATCGAATCGAACGGGTCGCTCGGCGACTGGGGGTGTTGTGATGTCGTTTCAACCTCAAGTGACAATGATGAGTCCCCCGCCGCCGCCCGTCGTCGTCTCGCCGTCGAAGGGCAAGCGGCGCAAGGGCTTGATCGCGCTCGGACTGGTCTTGCTGCTCGGCGGAGTACTGGGTGGCGGCGCGATGGTCGCCAAGAGCATGTCGAACTACGAGGAGTCGGTGAAGTCGTTGGCACGCGCCCCGGTCGGGTGTACCACGACCCTGGTCTTCGACAAGCCGGCGACCTTCACCGTGTACATCGAGACCAAGGGCAAGCTCGGCCAACTCGGTGGCGACTGCGCGACCAACAGCAGCGAGTACACGCACTCGGGTGACAAGCTCCCGAAGGTTTCGCTGACGCTGGTCGACAGCAAGGGCAACGAGGTCACGATGGATCGCGGTGTCACCGCGATCTATGACGTCAGTGGCTTCAAGGGCACCGGTGTGCGCTCGATGGTGATCGAACAGGCTGGCACGTATCGGCTCAACGTCGAATCCGACGACACCGATTTCGCCGTCGCGATCGGCAAGGACCCGAAGAAGGACAGCGATCTGCTGAAGGCCATCGGCGGGGGAGTCGCCCTCGGTGGTCTCGTGCTGGGTCTGTTGTTCTTGCTGCTCGGTCTGCGTCGCCGCCGAGCGGAGCCGGCCATGGCCGACGTCCGCAATCCCGCAGCGCCGATGCCGGGCTGGCCGCCCAGCAGCTACCCAGGCATGCCAACGGCACCGCCGGCTCCGCCAGGGCCACCCGGCTTTCGCCCGGAACCACCTGCGGCCCCACAACCGATCGCCCTGCCTGGGCAGCCTCCGATTCGGCTGCCGGAGCAACCGGTGGCCGGAGGCTTTGCTCCACCGACATTTGCGCCGCCGCCACCGCCGTCGGATCCGCTGCCCACGGCCCCACCAAACGTTGCCCCTGCGAGCGTGCCACCCACGTCGTACCCAACCGTGCCCCCAAGTGTGCCCCCAAGTGTGCCGCCGGCGAGCGCGCCGCCCACAGCGCCACCCGGCGGTGCTTGGGCTGTGCCCGACGACTCCGACGAGGACTAGCACCTCGAGAACTGGCACCCCGAGAACTGGCACCTCGAGAACTGGCACCCCGGGAATCGTGGTGGCGTTGGCTACAGGCGCCGCATGACAGTGACGACGCGTCCGAAGATCTGCACCTGATCGGCATCGAACACCATCGGCTCGAGGCGGGAGTTGGACGGGATCAGCGTGATGGTCGCACCCTTGCGTTGGAACGTCTTGACCGTGGCCTCTTCACCGGGGATCCCGGCGATCACGATCTCGCCGTTGACTGCTGTGTCCTGCGCCCGGGCGACCACGAAGTCGCCGTCCATGATGCCGATGTCAATCATCGAGTCGCCGCGAACCCGCAGCATGAACAGGTCGCCAGTGCCGGTGAAGTCTTCAGGGAGCGGGAACAACTCTTCGACGTTCTCCTGAGCCAGCACATCGGTACCCGCAGCGACATCACCGACGAGGGGCACGTGACGAACCGGCCGACGCTCGATGGCGGCGCCCGACGACGGATCGAACCGAACCTCGATCGCCCGCGGCTTGGTCGGGTCCCGCTTCAAGAACCCCATCCGCTGCAACGAGGCAAGGTGGCTGTGCACCGTGGACGGCGACGTGAGCCCGACAGCCTCGCCAATCTCGCGCACGCTCGGCGGGTACCCGCGTTCGCGCATGCTGGTTTCGATCATGTCGAGGATGCCTCGTTGGCGGGCGGTCAGTTGTTCGGACATGGCCATAGCGTACGCGCGTTCGAGCGCCAGGTCAAACATTCGTTCGTGAAACAAATGTTCGATCGGAGGTTGACGTCGAACGACTGTTCGTGGCATGCTACGAACAGTCGTTCGAGCAACGTGTGTTCGATCCAGCGACTCCAGTTCGAAGAAACGGAGTAGTTCGATGGCCATCGCAGTCGTCATCCCAGGGCAATTCGGCGATTCTTCACCTACGGGTCAGCTGTATGCCCGCCGGAGGCTGATGGTGGGGCTCTGCTTGACCGCGATCGTGCTGGTGCTGTTTCTCAGCACCGGCCATGTTGTGGCGAATCGTGGGGGCGCTCCTGCCTCCGCCTCCATGATTCGCCCTGCAAGCGCCGCAGCGCCCGTCGTTGTTCCAGCGGCCGCCAACGTCTACATCGTCCAGCCGGGCGACACGCTGTGGTCGATCGGCGAGCGGTTCCATGGGCACGCCGTGCTCGTCGACTACGTCGACTCGCTGGTCGCGGCAAACGGTGGCACCGAACTACAAGTGTCGCAAGCACTCACGCTGCCCTGACCCATCCAGTAGCCTCCGGCGGCGTGCGTTGCCCGAAATGCCATACCGACGACACCAAGGTGATCGATTCGCGCGAGGCAGAAGAGGGGACGTCGATCCGACGCCGGCGCCTCTGCGCCAGCTGCCAACACCGCTTCACGACGTACGAGCGGCTCGAGGAAGTTGTGCTGGTCGTGGTGAAGAGTCATGGGCTGCGAGAACCTTTCGACCGTTCCAAAATCGTCGCCGGGCTCACCGCGGCGTCGAAGGGTCGCCCGGTCACCGCCGAGCAGATCGAGCAACTGAGCATCGAGTTGGAGGATCACTCCCGCCTGCATGGCAACGAGATCACCTCTGCCGAAGTGGGCCTGGAAGTGCTCGAACGGCTGCGATCACTCGATGTCGTGGCCTACCTGCGCTTTGCCAGCGTCTACAAGAACTTCGACGCTGCCGCCGACTTCCAACGTGAGCTGGTGCTGTTGAAGAAGCTGGAGAGCAACTAGGCGTCAGGCGTCAGCCCGCCCGCAGGTACCGGGTGAACAAGAAGTTGTCCTCTTCGAGCACGTGAACGAGTCGCATGCGGTGCGACAACTGTTGCGCTCCACCGGTGACCCGGGGCCCATCGCCTCCGGCGAGCTGAGGGGAGATGGTCAGGTTCAACTCGTCGATCAAGTCGGCGGCCGCGAGCGCGCCGTTCAGCGTCGCGCCTCCCTCGGCCTGTACGAACCGGGCATCGAGTTGGGCCAGCGCTCCGGCCAGGTCCACCGCACCTGCGCCAGCTCGAACCGAGTCGACCGCGGCCGGCGGGGCATCGTCGGGCAGGATCAGGAACCCGGCACCGCTGGTGAACAACGCAGTGGTTACATCCACGTCGCCACGTCGGCTGATCACCCCGACTCGTTGGCCGACCTTTCGAGGCGGTTTGTAGCCCTCGATGCGTACGGTCGCGGCGCCCACGATCAGCACGTCGGCGAGGTCGCGCAACGTCATCAGCACCTCCTGATCCGCCTGACTCGACAGGCCACGGGAGTTGCTGTCGACGACCGTCGAACCGTCGATGCTCGATACCATGCACACCCCGACCCAGGGCCGAGTGGCGGGCCGAGGGCGCTCGACGTCGTACGCCTCGCGCACGGTCACGTGGTCCGTCGGGGTATCGAACAGCCGGCGCATCGCCGCGATGATACGGGCATCACCGCCGGACCGGTGGCGGTCACGTGCCGTGCAGGTACGGCAGCACCACGGCCTCGAGCATCGGCGTGAACCAATCGGCCGCCACCGTGGTGAGGTGGTTGACGTCGCGGAACATCAAGATGTCGCCGATGATCAGTGGGCAGTCGGTCGCCGTGCACATCCAGTCGGACGTGTCGACGAAGCGGGCGCCGTCCCGGTTCGCGATCGCTCGTTCGGCCTCGAGCTTGCCGGTCTCCACCGCCTTGAGCCTGTTGTTCACGCAGGCGTGCACGTCGGTGAGATGCGCCGAGAGACACGTGGCTGGGTCGGTGCGCGAGTCGGGGTTGTCGCCGAGCACCAACAGGCGTGGTGTCAGACCCTTCAGCCGGCCGAGCGTGTTGCCGAAGCCGTCGCTCCATTCCTGATCGCTGTTCGGGTAGTGCCGCGACCCGGTGACGATGACGAGGTCTGGGTGCTCGGCGGCGATGAACTGCACGGCCTTGTCTCGCCAGATGGGACACGTGCGGGCCAGCGTGGCCGTCGGTATTGCGACCGACGCTGCCGGGCACCCACCCTTGGCCAGCACGATGAGCTCGAACCCGTTGTCGTCGGCGATCTTGCGCAATGGCGGGAACCACTGTGCCGCATGCGAGTCACCGAACAGCACGATCTTGATCGACGAGGAGGTGTTGCCGTAGCGGCACGGGTTCAACTTGTCGTCGACGCCGATCGCTACGCAGCCGTCGCCGTACACGGCCGGCCGGTCGTCGAACAACTTGGCCAGCGACGGGCGCATGTTGCTGGGCACCGCAGACGTCGTCAGCCCCTGTTCGAGCACCACCTGATTGGCGGCGACCAGACTGGCCAGGTCGGCACCCGTCAGAGGTGTGGCGGGCGTCGCCGTGGCATCGGCCGTCGCATCGACGGGCGCCGACGCCAGGGCATCGGTGATAGTGGTGGTGGTCGTGCCGAGGGCCAGCACGGGCGCGGCAGCCGCTCGGCCACCGTCGAGCTGGCGCGGCAGAGCCAACGAGATCGTTCCGACGACCACCACGGTCGCGCACAGCGAAGCGCCGAGCGCCAGCCCGCGCCCGGGCCGTGACGCGATCCACGCCGAATGACGTACGGGATCCTCGACGAGCCGCAGCGATGCGGCGGCCAGGACCAGGGCGACGCCGATCGCCACGAACCGTTGAGCGAGCGACAACGGACCCCACTTGGCTTCGGCCAGCACCAGCGCCGGCCAATGCCAGAGGTAGATCGCGTACGAGCGGCGCCCGATCCACTGCAACGTCGGATGCCGGAGCACGACGAGGGGAGCGAACGGGGCGGCATCGCTGCCTCCTGACACCACGATGAGGGCCGTGCCCAGCACCGGCAACAGTGCTGCGGTACCGGGGAACGCGATCGAGCCGTCGAACGTCGCGACCGCGGTTGCGACTCCGGCCACGCCGATCCACGCAGCGACGGCCCGCGCCTGTGGGGAGACCAGGCGCCATGCCGCACCGCCGACCGCCACGAGCCCTCCGACTGCAAGCTCCCACATGCGCGCCGGGAGCAGGTAGAAGGCGCCTGTCGGGTGTGTGCGGGTCATCCACACGCAGGCCCAGAACGACATCAGGGCCACCACGATCATCATCACGGTGACCAGCCGCCGGTAGCGGCGCGGACGGCGGCGCAGACCCAGCAGGGCGAGCGGCCAGAACAGGTAGAACTGTTCCTCGACGGCGAGCGACCAGAAGTGCAGCAGCGGGGATGGAGTTCGGCCGAGTGGCGAGGCGAAGTAGTCGCCGAGCCGGCCGGCGAACACGAAGTTGAGCACGAAGCCGCTGGCGGCGATCGCATCAGTTGCCAAAGGCCGTTGGGCGATCGGCGACAGCAGCACTTGCGATGCGAGCACGGTGACCACGACCACGACGCACGAGGCCGGCAGCAGCCGCCGGGCCCGACGAGCCCAGAAGTGGCGCAATGAGATCGTCCCGGTCGTCGCGACCTCTCGCAGCAGCAAGCGGGTGATCAAGAAACCCGAGAGCACGAAGAACACGTCGACGCCGACGAACCCCCCGGAGAACGCCATGATCCTGGCGTGGAACAGGACCACGACAACGACCGCCACGGCGCGCAATCCCTCGATGTCGGGCCGAAACTCGTCGTCGCCGGCCATGCCTGATTTCGCCATCTCCAGCATCCGGACGAGACACTAGATGGGGGTGCAGAAACTCGCTGTCATGCCTGCACCGGTCGCTGCCCCTGTGGATATCTGTGCATAAACACTGCGTATTCACCCTCTGTCCCCAGAGAATTCAGCTCAAATTCAGTGGTTTTACCCCTTCCTCCCCACAGGCAAGTGCCTTTAGGGTCTACGCCCGTAGCTGGCTGCGGTGTGAGGCGCGGATGGGCAGCAATCGCCCGATCGATTCGGGTCTTGCTGCGGGGTAGGGAGACTCTAAACCTGCGACCTCGCACCGCCGCTGGCCACCCGGCTCAGAAAGGTTCCCCCGGAATCTTTCTGGCCGATTCGCACCGATAGCATTGACATGGGTGTAACTACAGTGCTGTAATCTTACAACTGCTTGTGGTGGGCGCAGGCCGGGGGCCGTCTTCGCCACCACATCTTGTGGTCGTCCCTCACAATCGATACCGTCTCTTCGACTCCCAAAGGAGCACCAAATGTCACTGGCGCCGGAACGTCTCGCCATCGGAATCACTCGTCATTTCACGTCGTCGGGGAAGCGTCCGTACGACCAGGTGCAGTGGGAGCGCCGTGACGCCCGGATCAGCAACTGGAAAGACGGCACCGTTGCGTTCGAGCAGTTGGGCGTCGAGTTTCCCGTCGGCTGGTCGCTGAACGCGACCAACATCGTCGCCCAGAAATACTTCCGTGGCACGATCGGCACACCCGAGCGCGAGTCGTCGTTGCGTCAGGTCATCGACCGGGTTGCCGACACGATCTCGACGTGGGGCGTCGAGGGTGGCTACTTCCTCAACCCGCACGAGGTGGAGGCGTTCAACGATGAGTTGAAGTACATCCTCGTCACCCAACGAGCGGCGTTCAACAGCCCGGTGTGGTTCAACATCGGCGTCAAGGGTGTGCCCCAGCAGGCCAGCGCCTGCTTCATCCTCGCCGTCGAAGACACGATGGACGGCATCCTCAACTGGTATCGCGAAGAGGGTGTGATCTTCAAAGGCGGGTCGGGCTCGGGCATCAACCTGTCGAACATCCGGTCGAGCTACGAACTGCTCAACGGTGGCGGCACTGCGAGCGGCCCGGTCAGTTTCATGCGTGGTGCCGACGCGTCGGCCGGCACGATCAAGAGCGGTGGCAAGACACGGCGTGCGGCCAAGATGGTCATCCTCAACGTCGATCACCCCGACGTCGAAGAGTTCGTGTGGTGCAAGGCGAAAGAAGAGCGCAAGGCCAGGGTGTTGCGCGATGCCGGCTTCGACATGGATCTCGACGGCTCCGACAGCTTCAGCATTCAGTATCAAAACGCGAACAACTCGGTTCGGGTCAGCGACGATTTCATGCACGCCGTGATCAACGACACCGATTGGGATCTGCACGCCGTGAAGGACGGCTCAGTGGTTCGTACCGTACGGGCCCGCGATCTGTGGCGGGAGTTGGCGACGGCGTCGTGGGAGTGCGCCGACCCCGGGCTGCAGTTCGACACGACGATCAACAAGTGGCACACGGCCCATGCCACGGGCCGTATCAACGGTTCCAACCCGTGCAGTGAGTACATGCACCTCGACAACTCGGCGTGCAACCTGGCGTCGATCAACCTGTTGCACTACCTCGACGAGGACGGCAACTTCGACGTCGAGTCGTACATGCACACGATCGAGGTGATCTTCACCGCGCAGGAGATTCTCGTCGGCCGTGCCGACTACCCGACGGAGAAGATCGCCGAGACCAGCCGCCAGTTCCGCCAGCTCGGCATCGGCTACGCCAACCTCGGTGCGTTGCTGATGGCCCTCGGCTTGCCCTACGACTCGGTCGAGGGTCGGGCGTGGGCAGCGACGCTGACGTCGCTGATGACCGGCCACGCCTATGCGACCAGTGCCAAGATCGCCAGCCGGATGGGTGCGTTCGCCGGTTTCGCCGCGAACGAGCGCCACATGCTCAACGTCCTGCGCATGCACCGCGATGCCAGCTACGAGATCGCCGGCGCCGACGCTGTACCCACCGAGGTCATCGCGGCCAGCCAGCATGCGTGGGAAGTGGCCGTGCGTGACGGCGAAGAGTACGGCGTTCGCAACAGTCAGGCATCGGTGCTCGCTCCGACCGGCACGATCGGCCTGATGATGGATTGCGACACCACCGGGATCGAACCAGACCTCGGTCTGGTCAAGTTCAAGAAGCTGGTCGGCGGCGGCAACATGCAGATCGTCAACCAGACGGTGCCGCGTGCGCTGCGCAAGCTGAACTACACGGCGGCTCAGATCGAAGAGATCGTTGCCTACATCGATCGCGAGAAGACCATTCTCGGCGCGCCGCACCTGGCCGCCGAGCATGTGCCGGTGTTCGCCTGCTCGATGGGCGACAACACGATCCACTACGAGGGCCACGTGCGGATGATGGGCGCCACGCAGCCGTTCCTGTCCGGGGCGATCTCCAAGACGGTCAACATGCCCGAGGAGGCCTCCGTCGAAGACATCGAGGCTCTGCACCAGCTGTCGTGGGAGCTCGGCCTGAAGGCCGTCGCGGTCTACCGCGACAACTGCAAGGTCGGCCAGCCGTTGTCGACGGCGAAGAAGGACGGCGAAGGCGTCGATACTCCGACGTCGAGGGTGGCGACGCAAACGGTGGAACGCATCGTCGAGCGTGTCGTGCACCAGCCGATCCGCCAGAAGCTGCCGCGCACCCGCAGTGCACGCACGTTCGAGTTCCGCGTCGCCGACTGCAAGGGCTTTGCCAACATCGGCCAGTACGCCGATGGCCGCCCCGGTGAGATCTTCCTCACCGTGTCGAAGCAGGGTTCGACCCTCAGCGGCATCATGGACGCGTTCGCCAAGAGCATCAGCTATGGCTTGCAGTACGGCGTGCCCATGCGGGCCTTCGTCGAGGCGTTCACCAACATGCGTTTCGAGCCCGCCGGCATGACCGACGATCCCGATATCCGCTTTGCCTCGTCGATCATGGACTACCTGTTCCGTCGCCTGGCGTTGGAGTACTTGACCTACGACGAGCGCGCCGAGTTGGGCATCTTCTCGATCGACGAGCGCCTGCAACCCACGCTGCCCGGCGTGGAGGAGAGCGCCATCGAGACTCGCACCGGCAGCGAGATCGCTGCCGACCCCAAGAGCCTGCCGTCGGCCGGCGAGTTGGTCGCTCAGCTCGATCTCGGGCTGGCATCCAAGGCGCCGAACAACGACGTCACCAACCCCGGTGGGATTGTTCGCCCGGCCGCGGGCACACCGAAGGTTCGCCAGAGCGACGCACCGATGTGCATGCAGTGTGGTGTGCAGATGATCCGTGCCGGCTCGTGCCACGCCTGCCCGAGCTGCGGTTCGACCAGCGGTTGCAGCTGAGCCCTCATGGCACCATCAGTGGAGTGCGTCGATGAGGCACCAGCGATCTGCGAATCCGGCGACATCGAGGCAGTTCGTTCCGAACCGCGCCGTGATGGCGGTGCATACCGTCTCGATGACGGCGGCACGGTCCTGCATGTCCGCGCCTCGCTGCTCGTCGTGGTGATGTAAGTCGAACGAACTACCCAGACTGGCCTGGACCACCTCGACACGCCCCGTTTCGAACGCCGTCATCGGTCACGACCGCAGTCGGGTTCCGAGCAGTGGGTCTCGACACCATGACGTCGCCATTACGTCGTGCGGCGCAGCGGCTCCAAGGCGATGACATTGTCGGCCAGTCGGGCGGCGGCCTCGATTGCCTCGTCGATGTCGTCGTCTTCCCGGTGGCGATGATTGCCAAGATCATCATCGTCCAGTTTCTCGCCTGAATGGCGCAAATCAACGCATAGCCTCGGTGCATGGCGCTCGACGGTGAACTGGTCAACAAGGTCACGTGGAAGATCCCGAACGCGCTTGCGCTGGTCGGATCGCGGTCCGGCGACGAGTGGAACGCGATGACCACGAGTTGGATCACGCAACTCTCGATGGAACCGGTGCTGATCGGCGTCGGCGTCGACAACACCGCCGTCACCCATCGCCTGATCACCGCGGGCGGGTCGTTCACCGTCAACCTCTGGCCAGCCGACGACACCCGCGTCTTCGTGAAGTTCTCGAAGCCGGCTGTGTTCGAGGAGATGGCCCTGAACGGGCGGGTGATCAAGGCAGGGGTCACCGGTGCGCCGGTGTTCGACGAGGCCATCGCCTATGTCGAGTGTGAGGTCCGGCAAGCTCACGACCTCGGCACGCACACGCTGTTCATCGGCGAGGTGGTCGATGCCGGCGTTCGTGATGACGAGGCACGGGCCGCATCGATGAGCGACACCCGCATGAAGTACGGCGGGGTCAAACGACACTGAGCACGCACCGACGGATCAGATCGCTGCTCGACTGGCTGTTCCGCAATCGCCAGACGGGTCAGATCACCATTGCCCAGTTGCCGAACGTCGCGCTGTGGGTCTTCATCGCCACGGTCGTGCTTCGCCGGGTCGTACCCGCCAACGGCACGCTGCACTCGACTCTCGATGGAATCGGGGTTGCCGCTCTGGCCTGGTGGGCGCTCGACGAGGTGTTCCGAGGCGTGAACCCGTGGCGGCGGCTGCTCGGCGGCGCAGGGTGCCTTGCGGTGGTCATCGAACTGGTGACGTTGCTCGGCTGACGTCTTCGCCTGATTGGGGCGACGGGCTACTAGATTCCTTGTGGGCGGCAATCGCAACAAGAAGGAGCGATCATGGGGTTCCTCGACAAGGCCAAGGAGAAGGCAACTCATCTGGCTGGGCAGGCCAAAGAGAAGATCGACGACGTCAAGGAGAAGCGCAAGGCAGACGACCTGCTCGATGACCTCGGCCGGATCGTGTACCGCCAACGCACGGACCGCGGTGAGCCCGGAGACGAAGCCGAGATCGTCCGGCTGGTCGCCGAACTGCGCGTCCTCGAAGACGATGGGACCGAACTGGTCACCGTGGCAGCGCCAGCCGACACGTCGCCGCCACCCCCGCCACCCCCGCCCGCCTGAGGCTGCTCGCGACGGCTCATCAGCGACTCGGTGACGTACACCGAGTCGAGCGCCAGGACCTGGGCATCGGTCGTCAGGACCACGAGGGGGATGTGTTCGCCGTGGGCGACAGGCTCAGTATCGGTTCGCTCTCGACGATTTCGGGCATCGTCAGGTAGTAGGCCATGCCGTTGGTCTAGTTCTTCGTGTCGACGGGCTGAGGTGATTCAGTCGGTCGTGACCGCCGGGACGTGCCAGCGCAACAGCGAGCCACCCGACGGCTGGCGAGTGAGGCTGCAGTCACCGCCGAGTGCCCTGGCGCGCTCGATCATGTTGCCCGTCCCGCGTCCGCCGCTGACCTCGTCGGGCACTCCGACCCCATCGTCGGAGACGGTGAGGGTGACGTAGTCGTCGGCCGTGATCGACACCCGCGCACTACGGGCCTGGGCGTGACGAGCCACGTTGGTGAGGGCCTCTCGAAGTACGGCCACGAGCTCATCGGAGATGCCGTCGGCGATCGCGCCGACCGGTCCGTCGAACTGCACGCGTGGCTCGAAGCCCAGCGCGTTCGACACCTGGGCGACCGCCTCGACGAGGCGCCCGCGAATCCCCCCGGGTGCGGCCTGGGTGCTCTGCAGTGAAAAGATCGCCAGGCGCAGCGTCCTGATCACCTCGTCGAGCCCGTCGATGGTGGATTGCACCCTGTCGCGTGTGCGCTCTGCGTCGTGGACGTTGGCCATCGCTGCCTGCAGGCTCAGACCCTCGGCGAAGAGTTGTTGAATCACGGTGTCATGAAGGTCGCGGGCGATGCGCTCTCGGTCTCTGGCAATCGCCACCTCTTGTTCTGCGTCGCGCAGTGCCTCGTGACTCTCACGAAGCTCTGCTTCCGCTGACAGACGCGCCGAGATGTCGCGCGCCAGGACGATGATCCAGCGGTTCCCGTCACTGCCCGTGTCCGTCGAGCGATACGTCTTTTCGACCCTGATCTCTTCACCGTCCTTGCGAAGCATGGTGGTCTGGCGCACCGCCGCCGAGGTGTCGTCGGCAACCAGCGAGTCGACGAGGCGCCGGTACTCGGCTTCGCTCGCGTATGGATTGAGGTGCAGTGGGGTCATCGCCATCAACTCGTCGCGGTCGTAGCCGATCAGGCGAACTGCACCTTCGTTGACGAACGAATACCGAAGGGTCTCCGCGTCGAAGATGAAGACGCCGTCGTCGGTCGCGTCGAGCGTGCGCAGCACGCGGCGCAACTGCTCCTCGGCCTCGACGCGCTCGGTGATGTCGCGAATCGCAGCGACCGCGAACACCTCGTCACCGAGGCACAGCGGGCTGAGGCTGATCTCGACAGGGAACTCGGTCCAGTCGGATCGACGGGCCCGCAACTCGAGGCCGGCGCCCATCGAGCGAACGGTGGGATCGGCTCGGTAGCGGGTGCGGTGGGCGCGATGGACGGCTCGCCGCGCTTCGGGCAGTAGATCCTCGACCACGCGTCCGAGGAGCTCGTCGAGGGTGTAGCCGAAGAGCTCGCCGGCGTGGTCGTTGACGAACACGATCTCCCCACTCCCGGCCACGACCAGCGTCGCGTCGGGCGCGGCGTCGAGCAGCGACCACGCAAAATCGTCGCCGAATGCCTTCAGGGTTGCAGAACGTGCGCCCACGTCAACCAACTCTCCCGAGACGAAGCACGACCATTCTGCCCAGGCTTCGAACTCTGTCAACGCAGCTGATGCGTGGTACTCCCCAATTCTGCGCCGATTTACACGCTGCGACGGCGACCGCGTCGACCTGGCAACCTTGGGTGGTGGAACATTTCGAGGGACGGATCGCCGTGGTCACCGGAGGCGGCTCCGGTATGGGTCGTGAGTTGGCCCGCCAACTGACGAGTGTGGGCTGCGACGTCGCGACGTGCGACGTCTCGGCTGAGAGCCTTGCCGAGACCAAGGAGCTGTGTGAGGCGGATGCGCCCTCCGGTACGCGCGTCACGACCTTCGTCGCAGATGTCGGCGATGAATCGGCCGTGAAGGCATTCGCTGCAGCGGTTGCCGCGGAGCACGACACCGACCACATCAACCTGTTGTTCAACAATGCGGGCATCGGAGGGGGCGGCAGTTTCATCCTCGACGAGCGAGCCGATTGGGAGCGAACCTTCAACATCTGCTGGAGCGGCGTCTACTTCTGCACGAGAGCGTTCATGCCAATGCTGCTGGCGAGCAGCGAGGGCCATGTGGTCAACACCAGCAGCGTCAACGGCTTCTGGGCGTGTCTCGGTCAGGGGATCCCGCACACGGCATACAGCGCCGCAAAGTTCGCAGTGAAGGGCTTCACCGAGGCGTTGATCATCGACTTCCGCCTCAACGCTCCGCACCTACGTGCCTCGGTCGTGATGCCCGGACACATCGGTACCTCGATATTCATCAATTCCGGCAAGGTGCTTGGCCGCGAGCCGAAGGAACTGACGGCGGATCAGATCGACCAGCTCCGTGTGCGCTTGGAGCGCAGCGGGATCGACCTCGGCGGAGCCAGCGACGACGACATCCGCCTCGGCATGCAGATGCGCGCCGAGATGTTCCGCGACAACGCGCCGACGACGGCGGCGCAGGCCGCGACGGTGATCCTCGACGGCGTGCGTGCCGACGAATGGAGGATTCTCGTGGGCGCCGATGCAGTCGCACTCGACGATCTGGTGCGCCAGATGCCCGGCGAGGCGTATGACGAATCGTTCGTGGAGATCTTGAAGACTCGACGAATCTTCAACTTCGACGGAGGCTGACGCGTCGATGCTCTACGGTGACCTGGCTGCGGCATCGCAACGTGTCGCGGCCACGGCCAAGCGATCGGAGAAGGTCGCCACGCTCGCCGAGTTGCTGCGGTCGACCCCCGCCGACGAGATCGAGGCGACCATCGGCCTGCTGATCGGTGAGCCCCGCCAGGGCCGGCTCGGTGTGGGTTGGGCGATGATGTCGAACCTGCAGGTCGCGGCGGCCTCCGAGCCGTCACTCACCGTTCACGACATCGATGCCGCACTCACGCTCGTGGCCGGCCTCGAGGGCAGCGGCTCGCAGGGTGAACGTATGCGGGTGATGCGCGAGCTGTGGTCGGCCGCAACCGAGGCCGAGCAGTACCACCTCCACCGGGTCCTCACGGGGGAACTGCGCCAAGGGGCCAACGAAGGTGCGGTCGCAGACGCTGTCGGGAAGGCCAGCGGTCAACCGATCGCTGCAGTCCGGCGCGCCGCGATGCTGCTGGGTGACTTGGGCGGGGCGGCACACCTGGCTTTGACGGGGCAATCGCTCGACGTCGGGCTCACTCCGCTCACAGCCGTGCAGCCGATGCTCGCGGGCACCTCATCGAGCGTCACCGACGCCCTTGCCGAGGTCGGGTTGGCCAGCGTCGAGTGGAAGCTCGACGGCATCCGCGTGCAGGCCCACAAGCGGGGCGACGAGGTGCGGCTGTTCAGCCGTGGACTCAACGACATCACCGCCGGGCTGCCCGGCGTTGTCGATCTGGTCAGGCGGGTGCCGGCGCGATCGGTGGTGCTCGACGGCGAAGCACTTGGGATCGACGAGGAGGGCCAGCCGTTGATCTTCCAGGAGACGATGAGCGGTCTCGCCACGACCAGTGCCTACTTCTTCGACGTGCTGCACGCCGACGATGTGTCCCTGATCGACGACCCGTTGCGCAGTCGCCGAAACGTGTTGGAGGCACTCGTGCCCGTCGGGGCAAGGCTGCCGTCAATCATCACGGCTGATGCCGACCAGGCCGAGGCGTTCGCCGCGAACGCAGTCGCGACCGGTCACGAGGGTGTGATGGTCAAGGCAATCGAGTCGACGTACGAGGCAGGGCGACGCGGAACGGGGTGGCGCAAGGTCAAGCCGGTTCACACCCTCGATCTGGTCGTGCTCGCCGCCGAGTGGGGTCATGGCCGGCGCGTCGGATGGCTCAGCAACCTACACCTCGGTGCGCGTGGGGCGGACGGTTTCGTGATGGTCGGCAAGACGTTCAAAGGCATGACTGATGATCTGTTGCGCTGGCAGACCGAGGAACTGCAGCGGCATGTGATCGCCAACGAAGGTCATACCGTCCACGTGCGACCGGAACTCGTCGTCGAGATCGCCCTCGACGGTGTGCAACGATCCACGCGTTATCCCGGTGGCGTGGCGCTGCGGTTCGCTCGGGTGCGGCGGTATCGCCCCGACAAGACATCGATCCAGGCCGACACCATCGAGCGGGTGCAAGGAATGCTTGGCGGCACCCGCTGAGGGTATGGTCGCGCTCGCCATGGCGACCTTGCGCTTCAACTTCGGCACGATGGGCTCGGGAAAGAGCACCATGGCGCTGCAGATCCATCACAACCTCGCCAGCCGTCAGTTGTACGGGTTGCTGCTGACCAAGCTCGACCGAGAGGGCGCCCAGGTGACCAGCCGCCTCGGGGTTGCAGCGGAGGCGGTGGAGGTCGTGCCGGAGCTCGACCTGTTCAAGCTGGCCGTCGATCATTGGCCGATCCACTACATGGTCTGCGACGAGGTGCAGTTCTACAGCGTGCAGCAGTGCGATCAGCTCGGTCGGGCGGTCGATGACCTCGGCGTCGACGTGTTCGCGTTCGGGCTCATCACCGACTTCCGCGGCGAGTTGTTCGACGGCACGAAACGGATGTTGGAGATCGCCGACGAACGCATGCCGATGCAGGTCGAGGCGCGGTGTTGGTGCGGCGCTCGGGCAACGCACAACGCCCGTGTCGTCAACGGCGAGGTGGTCTACGAGGGCGACACGGTGGTGGTGGGTGACACCGGTACGGCGGGGGAGCAACCTCTGTTCGGCGACGTCGTCCGATACGAATTGCTGTGCCGCCTCCACTACCGCCAGGGCGAGCTCGGCATCTGAGTGGCGCCGGCAGAGTGGTCGGGCGCGATTCCGGTACTCCCAGTACCGAAGTCGAACCCGTTGAGCCCGGCCGGGCGCGCTGTGAGTACCCGCGCTACCGGAATCGCGCCCGATGGCAGGGCCTTGCGCTCGTCGGCATCGTGTGACTGCTGACGACTAGATGTCGGGGTTGATCAACCACGAGAGGCGGCGCATGTCGGCCTTGCGGGCGGGGAAACCTCCGACACGCTCGGCGACCTGCTTGCGCAGCCACGGCATCGAGGCCGCCATCCTGGTGCCGGGGCACAGCGTGGAGCCGATGCCGCGGTGGCCGACGATGTTCGGGAACACCAGCTTCGTCGAATCGGTGGCGATGAACTCGTCGCTGCCGAGCGGGTCGATCCTGTGGCGTTGCGCTTCCCAGGATGCGAGGTGGATCAGGCTGGCGATCGCCGCGTCCGACGGTGCCGTCTTCATGAAGTTACCGATCAAGGCGATACCGCAGGATCCGGCGTTTCGGCCCTTGGTGTGGCCGCCGATGATCGCGTTGTGTGCCCCATCCTCACCGGTGTGCAGTTCGCCCTTGCCGTACTTGCGTGCCCGCCGACCCTCGAAGATCTCGCCGTCGGGGCCGATCAGGAAGTTGTAGCCGATGTCGGTGAAGCCGCGTCCGACCACGTGGAGCTCGTAGCCGAACCGCACGGTGGCAGCGGGGTTCTTCACGCTGTTGGGACTCGCTGTGTGATGGACGACGATCTTGCGGAACGGCGCGTACCCGATCACACGAGAGTCGCGAATCGACTCGTCGGCTCCCCACTCGGCACGCGTGACGATCGATGGTGCAGTGACCAGTCCGATCTTGGGATGCGTCGTCGCTGCGGGTTTGGTCGGCGACTTGGGTTTCGCTTCGACGATCCCGGTATCGAATACGGCTCCAGCGGCGATCGCGACCGCGCCCGTGGCTGCGAGTCGTAGGAATCGTCGGCGCGGCAGCGCATCTTCGGCGATGCAGTGTTCGCACATAGGAGTCTCCTTCGGTTGGGGACTCCACCCGCCGCCAGCCGTACACAGTAACCCCGTAGCGACTCGCTGCGACGGCATCCTCGCAGTTGGCCCGCAAAGGTGGTGGCGCGACGCACATGCGACCCGGTACGATTCCTGAACCGTTCGGGCCAGCGTCGTCCCGTGCGCCACCTAGCCGTTCACCGACTCCGTGGAGCCAAACCGATGCGCACTCACACTCAAACGGGACTTCCCGCGCCGCAGGGTCTCTATGACCCTCGGTTCGAACACGACGCCTGCGGCGTCTCGTTCGTCGCGAACATGAAAGGCGTGGCCAGCCGATCGATCGTGGCCATGGGCCTCGGCGCGCTCTGCAACCTGGAGCATCGAGGCGCCACCGGTGCCGAGGCCGACACCGGCGATGGCGCGGGCATCTTGATCCAGGTGCCCGACCGATTCCTTCGTGACGTGGCCGGGTTCGATCTCCCGCCCGCCGGCTCGTACGCGGTCGGGCTGGCGTTCTTGCCCCTCGACATCACCGACGCCGAGAAGGCCCAAGAAGCGATCGGGACGATCATCGTCGACGAGGGCTTGACCGTGCTCGGCTGGCGTGACGTGCCCGTGAACCCGGACTGCCTCGGTGCGAGCGCCAGGGTGGTGATGCCGATCTGCCGGCAGCTTTTCGTCTCCGACCCGGCCGGCGCCAACGGCATGGCGCTCGACCGCAAGGTGTTCATCGCCCGCAAGCGGATCGAACACGACCTGCCGACCGAACAGCAGACGTACTTCCCGTCGCTGAGCAGTCGCACGCTGCTCTACAAGGGCATGCTCACCACACCGCAGCTCGCCGTGTTCTTCCCCGATCTCGGCGACGAGCGACTCGAGAGCGCCCTGGTGCTCGTGCACAGCCGGTTCAGCACCAACACGTTCCCGTCGTGGCCGTTGGCACACCCGTACCGGTACATCGCCCACAACGGCGAGATCAACACCGTGCAGGGCAATCGCAACTGGATGCGTACCCGCGAGTCGCTGCTGGCCAGCGACCTGCTGCCCGGTCTGGAGCGGGCCTACCCGATCTGCACGCCCGGGGGCAGCGACTCGGCGACGTTCGACGAGGTGCTGGAACTGCTGCACCTCGGTGGGCGCAGCCTGCCCCACGCGATGCTGATGATGATCCCGGAAGCGTGGGAGAACCACGACTCGATGGACGCCACCAAGCGAGCGTTCTACCGCTTCCACTCGTGCCTGATGGAGCCATGGGACGGGCCGGCCAGCGTCGCCTTCACCGACGGAACGGTGATCGGCGCAGTGCTCGACCGCAATGGACTACGCCCCAGCCGGTACTGGGTGACCGACGACGATCTGGTCGTGATGGCCAGCGAGGTCGGTGTGCTCGACATCGACCCGGCGAAGATCGTACGCAAGGGTCGCCTGCAGCCGGGCCGCATGTTCCTGATCGATACCGCGTTGGGCCGTATCGTCGAAGACGACGAGATCAAGCGCACGCTGGCCGAGGCGCAGCCGTATGCCGAGTGGTTGGACGAGGGCGTCGTCGAGCTCGGCGAACTGCCCGAACGCGAGCACGTGGTGTTCAGCCATCAGAGCGTGCTGCGCCGCCAGCAGGTGTTCGGGTACACGCACGAAGAGTTGAAGATCATCGTCGCCCCGATGGCCAAAGCCGGCGCCGAGCCAATCGGCTCGATGGGCACCGACACGCCGATCGCCGTGCTCAGCGAGCGACCTCGGCTGCTGTTCGACTACTTCCAGCAACTGTTCGCCCAGGTCACCAACCCTCCGCTCGATGCCATTCGCGAAGAGGTGGTCACCTCGGTCGGCGGCTCGGTCGGGCCGGAGGCGAACCTGTTGCAGCCGGGTCCTGAGAGCTGCCGCCAGTTGACCTTGCCGTTCCCGGTGATCGACAACGACGAGCTCGCCAAGATCATCCACATCAACGACGACGGCACCTACCCGGAGCTGGCCGCGGTCGAGATCAGCGGGTTGTATCGAGTTGCGGGTGGGGGACTGGCCCTGAAGCGGGCGCTCGACGCGATCCGAGTCGAGATCAGCAAGGCCATTACCGAGGGCGCTCGGATCGTCGTGCTCAGCGATCGCAACAGCGACGATGTGTACGCGCCGATCCCGTCGCTGCTGTTGACGTCGGCGGTTCATCACCACCTCATCCGCGAGAAGCAGCGCACCAAGGTCGGCCTGATCGTGGAGACGGGTGATGCGCGCGAGGTGCACCACATGGCGTTGCTGATCGGCTACGGCGCCGGTGCCATCAACCCCTACCTGGCGTTCGAGTCGATCGAAGACATGGTCAGCGAAGACCTGCACGGGCTCGGCGGCATGGACCCTCATGAGGCCGTGAAGAAGTACATCAAAGCTGCCGGCAAGGGCGTGCTGAAGGTGATGAGCAAGATGGGCGTCAGCACCGTCGCCAGCTACACCGGGGCGCAGATCTTCGAGGCGATCGGCCTCGGGCACGAACTGGTCGACGAGTACTTCACCGGCACGGTCAGCCGCCTCGGTGGCATCAACCTCGACCAGGTCGCGGCCGAAGTGGCAGCGCGGCACAAGGTCGCTCACCCGCCCCGGCCCGCAGAGCGTGCCCATCGCAAGCTCGAGCTCGGCGGCGAGTACCAGTGGCGCCGAGAGGGCGAGGTGCACCTGTTCAACCCGGAGACCGTGTTCAAGTTGCAGCACGCGACGCGCGCCAAGCGGTACGACATCTTCAAGCAGTACACCGCTTTGGTCGACAACCAGGCCAAGAAGCTGGCGACGTTGCGCGGCCTGTTCGAGTTCAAGCTGGGCTCGCGTGAACCCATCGAGATCGACGAGGTCGAGCCGATCAGCGAGATCGTCAAGCGGTTCTCCACCGGGGCGATGAGCTATGGGTCGATCTCCGCTGAAGCGCATGAGACGCTGGCCATCGCGATGAACTCGATCGGCGGTAAGAGCAACACCGGCGAGGGCGGCGAGGACAGCGACCGCTTGTACGACCCGCAGCGACGCAGTGCGATCAAGCAGGTCGCCAGCGGCCGATTCGGGGTCACCAGCGAGTACCTGGTGAATGCCACCGACCTGCAGATCAAGATGGCCCAAGGGGCCAAGCCGGGCGAGGGTGGCCAGTTGCCCGGCCACAAGGTGTATCCGTGGATCGCGGCTACACGGCACTCGACGCCGGGTGTCGGGTTGATCAGCCCGCCGCCCCACCACGACATCTACTCGATCGAAGACCTCAAGCAACTGATCCACGACCTGAAGAACGCCAACCCTGCGGCGCGCGTGAACGTGAAGCTGGTGGCCGAAGTCGGCGTCGGCACGGTGGCCGCTGGCGTCAGCAAGGCCAAGGCCGACGTGGTGCTGATCAGCGGCCACGACGGTGGCACTGGCGCCAGCCCGCTGACGTCGCTGAAGCACGCCGGCGCACCGTGGGAGCTCGGGCTGGCCGAAACGCAGCAGACGTTGCTGCTCAACGGCCTCCGTGATCGCATCGTCGTGCAGGCCGACGGCCAGCTGAAGACGGGTCGCGATGTGGTGATCGCCGCGCTGCTGGGCGCCGAGGAGTTCGGCTTCGCCACGGCACCGCTGGTCGTCAGCGGGTGCGTGATGATGCGGGTCTGCCATCTCGACACCTGCCCCGTCGGCGTGGCCACGCAGAACCCGGAGCTGCGTGCCAAGTTCAGCGGCAAGCCGGAGTTCGTCGTCAACTTCATGGAGTACATCGCCGAAGAGGTGCGCGAGCACATGGCATCGCTCGGCTTCCGCACGATCCAGGAGATGATCGGTCATGTCGAGGCGCTCGACACGAAGGTGGCGATCACCCACTGGAAGGCCAAGGGGCTCGACATCAGCCCGATCCTGGCCGTCCCGTCGAACCCGTATGGTCAGACGATGTACCAATCGGTTGGGCAGGAGCACGGCCTCGAGCATGCGCTCGACCGACAACTGCTCGATGCCTGCGAGCCGGCGATCGAGCGTGGGGAGCAGGTCAAGCTCGACCTCGCCGTCCACAACGTCAACCGCACGGTCGGCACCATGCTCGGCAACGCCGTGACCAAGCGACACGGGGGAGCCGGGCTTCCTGACGGCACGATCGACATCCACCTGCGTGGCTCGGCGGGACAGAGCTTCGGAGCGTTCGTGCCGTCGGGCATCACGTTGCGGCTGGAGGGCGACGCCAACGACTACGTCGCCAAGGGACTGTCGGGCGGACGGGTCGTCGTTCGCCCCGACCGCCGTGCCCAGTTCGCCGCGGAGGAACACACGATTGCCGGCAATGTGATCGGCTACGGAGCAACGGGCGGCGAGATCTTCCTTCGGGGGCTCGTCGGCGAACGCTTCTGCGTGCGCAACTCTGGTGCGACCGCGGTCGTCGAGGGTGTCGGCGATCACGGGTGCGAGTACATGACCGGTGGTCGAGTCGTGGTTCTCGGGCCGACCGGCAGGAACTTCGGTGCGGGCATGAGCGGCGGCATCGCCTACGTCTACGACCCGCGCGATGTGTTCGCTGCCAAGCTCAACAGCGAGATGGTGCAATTGCAACAACTCGACGACGATGATCGCGAATTCCTCCGCACCACCGTGCAAGATCATTTCGCTCATACCGATTCAGCAGTCGCCGCAGCCATCCTCGGCGACTGGGAGCGCGAGATCGAGTACTTCCGAAAGGTGATGCCGATCGACTACTCCCGAGTGTTGGCCGTGATGAAGCAGGCCGCGGCGGATGGTCTCGACGAGCAACAGACGTCGGATCGAATCATGGAGGCAGCTCGTGGGTGAGGTCACTGGATTCCTGAAGTGGCAACGCGAGATGCCATCACGGCGCGATGTGCCGGTGCGGCTGCGCGATTGGAAAGAGGTCTACAACGACTTCGCGCTCGACAAGGTGCAGACGCAGGCCGGGCGCTGCATGGACTGCGGCATCCCGTTCTGCAACAACGGCTGTCCGCTGGGCAACCTGATCCCCGACTGGAACGACCTCGTGTATCGCGAGCATTGGCGCGACGCGATCGACCGGTTGCATGCGACCAACAACTTCCCGGAGTTCACCGGTCGGTTGTGCCCGGCCCCGTGCGAGGCGGCGTGCGTGCTCGGCATCAACGCCGACCCCGTCACGATCAAGCAGGTCGAGGTCGAGATCATCGACCGCGCATGGGATGAGGGCTGGGTCGAGCCGCAGTTGCCGAGCGTCAAGACCGGCAAACGGATCGTCGTGATCGGTTCGGGCCCGTCCGGGTTGGCGGCGGCCCAGCAACTGACTCGCGCCGGTCACGAGACGGTCGTGCTCGAGCGCGCCGATCGCATCGGCGGGCTGTTGCGGTACGGTATCCCCGAGTTCAAGATGGAGAAGCGTCATCTCACCCGACGCATTGCCCAGATGGAGGCAGAGGGCACCGAGTTCCGCACCAACGCGACGGTCGGCGACGGCATCGACATCGAAGTGCTGCTCGCCTCGTACGACGCGATCGTGCTGGCATGCGGCGCAACGGCGGCACGCGATCTGCCGATCCCCGGCCGTGAGCTGAGAGGAATCCACCAGGCGATGGAGTACCTGCCGCTCGCCAACCGTGTGCAGGAAGGCGACCTCGACGTGTCGCCGATCGACGTGCACGGTAAGCATGTCGTGATCATCGGCGGTGGTGACACCGGGGCCGACTGCCTCGGCACCGCCCACCGCCAGGGCGCCGCCAACGTGACCCAGTTGGAGATCATGCCGCGCCCGCCCGACCTGCGTGCAGACAGCAACCCGTGGCCGCAGTGGAGCCTGGTGTACCGGGTCTCGTCGGCGCACGAGGAGGGTGGCGATCGCCTGTACAGCGTCAACACCGAGCGGTTCCTCGACGATGGCAACGGCCGGGTGCGTGCGCTGCTGCTGCACGAGGTGGAGATGGTCGATGGTCGCTTCCAGAAGATCGAGGGCAGCGAGCGCGAACTTCCTGCCGATTTCGTCTTCTTGGCCATGGGCTTCCTCGGACCCGACAAGGGCACCTGGCTCGACATGCTCGGCGTCTCGTTCGACGAGCGCGGCAACGTGGCTCGTGACGGTCGCTACATGACCTCTGTGCCCGGCGTGTTCGTGGCCGGTGACATGGGCCGTGGGCAGAGCCTGATCGTGTGGGCGATCGCCGAAGGCCGGTCCTGCGCCGCTGGTGCCGACGCATGGCTGATGGGAGAGACCCAACTTCCGACACCCATTGCTCCCACGGCGCGACCACTCGCGTAACGGCACAGCGTAGGCTGGACGCATGAAATCGAACGTGTTGCTGGTGGCGCTCTCGGCTGCGGTTTTGGCTTCGTGCGGCGCCGCAACCGGCTCGTCGCCCAACCAGACCGTGCTCGGCCTGACCTCGACGAACTACGTCACGGTCACGCAAACCCCGACCACCCTCACCCCCACCACGCTGGTTGCCGGAACCGGGACACCGGGCACGGTTCACCCCGAGGAGGGCAGCTACGTGATCGCTGCCGGCGACTATCCCGCCAACATCGCCAAGACGTACAAGGTTGCCTTCACCGACCTGCTCGCCATCAACGGTTGGACCCTGGCGGGCAACCAGGTCCCCGAGTTCCCAGCCGTGGGCGCGACCATCAAGATCCCGCCGGGGTGGACCGAGCCGGGCACGGCCCCCGACACGTCGGGTACCACGGCGTCGGGCACCACGCCGAGCGCGCCGACCACAACGATCGCCGGTGGTCAGTCGACCTGCGCACCGGGCGAGTACACGATCGTTGCCGGCGACTTCCTCGGCAAGGTCGCCAAGAAGCTCGACACCACCGTCGACGCGCTCAACGCTGCCAACACCGGCACCAAGAACTACTCCAGCTTCTATCCGGGCCTCGTGATCAAGACCCCGCCCAAGGCCAACTGCTGACGAGCTGGCAATCGTACGGTCGGGCGGTTTCGCCGGCAACGTGCTCGACGTGGCTTGCGCTGGTCGATGCCGCGTATCGCCGCATCGAGGCGGCACCGAATCCTGACTTCGTGCCGGAGAGCTCATCGTTCCGGCTTGGCGCCGTCCCCGGTCTATCCGTTGTCGGGATCTGGTCGGCGCTCAGCAGTGGTGTTCGCCAGCGCTGCGTGGAGACATTCGGCCAGCGGCTTGCGATCGATGTCAACCAGTGCTGGGTGCGCCGGCAGTATCCGCCGGGATCCGCTCCGCTGCGGCATCGTCCCCACCGCTGGCATCAGGACGGCGCCCTCGGGTTCGACTTTGCGCTGGGCGGTGATGCGCCGGTCGCCGATGATGCCGTGCTGCGGATGGTCACATGCTGGGTCGCGCTGACGCCGTGCGGCATCGACGCGCCGGGGCTGGAACTCGTCACCGATCGCGTCCGTCACATGGTGTCACCCGCGGAGCTCGCCGATCTCGCCGTTGACCACCAATGGCCCACGTCGCGGCGAACCCAGCCTGCGCTGGAAGCTGGCGACGCGGTGGTCTTCATTGGCGACGTGCTGCACCGCACTCACATATCTGCGGAGATGACGCAGGCACGAACGAGCATCGAGCTGCGCTGTTTCCAAGCGGATGCGATCCCCGATCGCATCGCCCACGACGAATTTGTGGCTGTGCCAGCGCCGTCACCGATCTCGTCATAGGTCTCCAGCCGGGCGCGATTTCGGCACCGCGGGTACTCACAACACGCCCGACCTGGATCAACGGGTTCGATTTCGGTATCGAGAGTACCGAAACCGAACCCAATGAAGTCGTGGCGGCTGGGCGTCACACCAAGCGGATGGTGACCTGATCGAGGTGGATGGTTTCGCCGACACGGGCGCGATCGGTTGCAGTCAGGTCGATCGTCGAGCTGGTACCCCCGACGAATTGCACGCTGCGGAGCAGACCGAACTGCGACCACAGGGTCGTGACCGCCTCCGGGTCCTGCGTGGCGACCGTGTATCCGGCAAGAGCGCCGACGACCGAGTTGTCAGCATGGGCACGCCACCTCGGCCCGCCCCAAAGCCACGAGCCAGAGGGCTGCGGTTCGTCGAGGCTGACGATGGCCCCGCCGACGTCGGCCGGGTGCAGATGACGGCCGCGGATGCTGGGATGGTCGCCGCTCCACACGGTGCGCACGGCCGCGCCGGCGAGCTCGGCCATCCGGGCATCGAGGTCGTCGACCTCGAACATCACCATGTAGGCGGTCGCGTCGGCCTCGCGTCGGTCGAGCAGCCGTCCGGCAGCAGAGCCCTTGGTGATGGGTGAGACGACCTCGATGAACTGATCGCCGACGCTCAACAAGGCGTTGTGCAGTCCGAACTCGGCCACGCCGGGATCGTTGAAGCAGACGGTGAGCTGCAGATGTGTGCACAGTCGATCGACGGTCGCATCGAGGTCACGGGCTGCGACGACGACCTGACGGAGGCGGATCACGTCTGCATCACGTCTGCATGGTAGGGCGCGCGGCGCGCGGCGGTAGGTTCCAACGCATGATTACGGTGATCGAAGGCCGAGTACTCGGCTGCTTGATGGAGAAGGAACGCACGGTTCCCGATCAGTATCCGTTGTCGATGAATGCGTTGGTGTCGGCGTGCAACCAGTCGTCGTCGCGCGAGCCGATCATGGAGCTCGACGAGTTCGAGGTGGATGCCTCGATCACGTCGATGAAGGCCCAAGGCCTCGTACGCATCGTGCATCCATCACATGGTCGCAGCGTCACCCGGTACCGCCAGGTCGCCGACGAGAAGTTCGGGCTCGTGCCCGACGCAGCGGCGATCATGGCCGTGCTGCTCGTGCGCGGCCCACAGACGCTCGCCGAACTGCGGACGAGAACCGAGCGGCTGCACCCGTTCGAGTCGGCAGCCGAGGTCGACTCGTGCCTGCATGCCTTGGCCGAGAGCGCGCTCGTGCAGCTGCTGGATCGCCAACCGGGTCAGAAGGAACAGCGCTGGCAGCAATTGATCGCCGAGGAGTCCGAGCCGGCTGCCGCTCCGGTCGCGGTGGTGCCGGCTGCGGTTGCGGGCAGCATGGCGGATCGCGTCGCTCAACTCGAAGATCGCGTCGCCAAGCTCGAGTCGGCCCTCGCCGACCTGTTGTAGCGAGCGTGCATGTACACACCTGCCGAGTTCGTCGAAGCCCGACCTGAGGTCATCGCCCGGTTCTTGGCCGAACACCCGATGGCGCAGCTCGTCACGATGACCGGCGACGGCCTGGTCGCCACACCCGTCCCGATGCTGTACGAACCGACCGCCGACAGCCTCGGCTCGTTGGTCGGTCATGTGGCGCGCGCCAATCGGCAATGGGTCGAGGCCTCCGCCGGCGTCGAGGCGCTGGCGATCTTCACCGGAGCGAACGCGTATGTCTCGCCGAACTGGTACCCGTCGAAGGCCGAGCACGGCAAGGTGGTGCCGACCTGGAACTACGAGACCGTGCACATTCGGGGCGAGTTCGTCGTGCATGACGACACGGAGTGAAAGCGTGCGCTGGTCACACGCTTGACCCGGCGACACGAGTCGCGCCACGACACCCCGTGGGAAGTCGGCGACGCGCCGCCTGACTACATCGCCACCATGCTGAACGCGATCGTGGGCATCGAGGTACGGATCACGTTGATCCAGGCCAAGCGCAAGCTCAGCCAGAACCGCCCCGAAGCAGACGTCGCCGGGACGGTCAGCGGTCTGACCGAGGCGGGCGGCCAGGCCGGCTTGGTCGCAGAGTCGATGCGATCGCTCTGAGTTTTGCGCCGGAGGAGTATGGGTACCCTCGATGGACCCGACGACAGGAGCGTGTCATGCCCCGAATCACCCCGAATCTCTGGTTCGACCTCGAGAGCGAGCAGGCGGCGGAGTTCTACTGCTCGATTTTCCCCAACTCCAAGATCCGCCAGGTCTCGTACTACGGCGAGGCCGGTCCGCGGCCTGCTGGCACGGTCTTGACGGTCGATTTCGTGCTCGACGGTCAGTCGTTCACGGCGATCAACGGCGGTCCCGAGTTCACGTTCGACGAGGCGGTGTCGTTCTTGATCAGCTGCGAGGACCAGGACGAGATCGACTACTACTGGAAGCACCTCACCGATGGCGGCGAAGAGGGCCCGTGCGGATGGCTGAAGGACAAGTTCGGCGTGTCTTGGCAGGTCGTCCCGCAGGGGATGGGTGACCTGCTCGGCGACCCGAACGACGGCCGCGGCCAGCGGGCGATGCGAGCGATGCTCGGTATGAAGAAGATCGACGTGGCCGCGCTGAAGGCCGCGGCCGGCAGCGCATGAGATCAGCCGAGGTCGGGCCAGCGGCGTTTCTGCCGCCGACGCACACCGGCTTTGCCCAGCTTGCGGTGCTCGGCCAACGCCCACTGGCGTCGCCAACCGTTGTAGTCGGGCCCGGTCAACTTCGGACTGGTGCCGGCGGCGCGGCGGCGGCGTGAGGTCCAGAAGTCGGTCAACGCCTCGTCGCCGAGGGTGGTGACGGCTGCTTCGATGCGGGCGTTGAACCGCCGCGTCGACTCACCGTCGACGGGTGGCATCGGCGAGCCGAACACGACCTTGGTCCTGCCAGGCCTCGGCCGTTTCATCCCCTTGCCGTAGATCGCCCCGGAGCCGTCGATGAACATCGGAACGACAGCCGCGCCGGTCCGCGACGACAGGTAGGCGGCGCCACCTTTGAACTCCTGGCCCCAACCATCGGGCGAGCGGCCGCCTTCCGGATAGATCACCAGGCTCCAACCGTCCTCGATCAACCGCTTCAACTGATCGCTGGTCTTGCGACCAGTGACCTCGCGGTCGATGGGGATCGCGTTCAGCGAGAGTGCGGCGATGATGCCCTTCCATCGCGCGTCGAAGAAGAAGTCGGCCGCTGCCGCGACCACGAGCTTCGAACGCCACGGCTCGGGAATGGCGATGATCGACAGGGGCGTGTCGAGGTGACTGTGATGCGTTGGCGCGAAGATCAGCGGCGGCGACTCGTCGCGAACCCGGAGGTCCTCGAGTCGGTCGATGCCAGAGATCTCGGGGCGGGCAAGCCCGCGCACGACCAGCCGGAGTGGTCCGTTGGTGATTGCCTTGCGCGCTGCCTTCGCCGGCCCGCGCCGCGCCCACGCCGTCTGGAAGTTGGCGCCGAGCGTCGATGGTTCGGGCGGGACGACGACACCTTTGGGAACGCTGGGTTTGCGGTACGGGAACCCGACGTTGCGGGCCGGCTTCACGGCGCGTTGCAACGTCGCGCTGGCGACGTCGCCCAGCCGTGTGGCCCGGCGCAGCCCGGTCAGCGAGTACGGCACCGTGCGCTTGCTCATGGCGACTCGCTCATTGCACGTCGGCCACCAGCAGAGCCGGGACGTGCAGATGACTGATGGTCGGCGAGCGACCGACCACATCGCTGGCGATCTCGAACGCGTCGTCCATCGTCGACGCCGGGGTGAAGCCGAGGCGGCGAACCGTCGGCGGATCGCCACCGACGATGACTACCTTGCCTGCGTGCTGCAGGCCATGTGCACCCCAGTACCAGGCGTAGAACGGATGCACACCGTGATAGGCGTTGCCGGTGCGGTAGAGGTGGCGGTACCACTCGTCCTCCGCGTACTGCTTCTCCCACTTCAGCGACATCGCCACCGGGTCGGTGGTGTCGGCCAAGACCTGCTCGAAGAAGTCGATGTAACTCGGGTGATGCACCGGATGGAACTCGCGGTACGTGGGGTGGGTCATGATGATCACGCCCCCCTCGCGCACCAATGGCTTGTTGCGGTACATGTTGAACAGATACCCCAAGCCCATGCACATCACGAGCACCGGGTTCATGATCCCGTCGGGGTTGTACGGGCAGACGTACGGGATGCCGAGGGTCAAGATGTCGGTCTGGCCGTGGACCTCGACGAGTTGTTGCTTGTGCACCCACTCGAGGGTGATCTTGTGCACGGCCTCGGTGTCGCCGGCCTGCACGCTGGTCATCTGGTGCGGGCCTTCGATGTTGTGGAAGATCCGGCGTGCCAGGCGGGTCGGCGTGCGGCTGAGTGACTTGGTCGTGGCCAGGAACGTGGCTCGATCCTTGGCCTTCCACTCCCATTCGCGTTTGGAGAGGAAGTCGAACGGCGACGGGAACATGTCGGTGTTCAACGTCGACTCGATCTGGAACACCCGAGGGCCGTGGTCGCGCATGATCTTGCCGAGGCGCCACACGCTCTTGTGCAGCTCACTCTTGTGACGGTCCATCAGGCTGCGGGTGTTCTGCAGTGTCTCGGGATTGTGGTGGAAGCTGAGGCTGCGGTAGCTGGCGAGACCGGTGGTGATGCTCTTCCACCCGCCGTCCATCGCCACCGAGTTGATGTTGACGTACACGATCAGGTCGCTGTCGGCCGCACGCTTGCTGATCTCCAACACCTCGCCCTCGGGCGTCGTGCCGATCACCGTGAGGTTGTCGAGATCCTCCGCGTCGTGCTGGTACAGCGTGCCGCGCGGGTGGAATGCGTCGTAGACGCGATCGCCGAGCGCATGCCGCAACTCGTACTCGTGCATGCGACGGTGCAAGCCGAGCGCGGCAATGATGTGCACGTCGTCGACCCCGGCGTCGGCTGCGAGGTCGAGCACGGCTTCGATCACCCGTTGACGGTTGTCGGGCGTGCGCATCTTCGGCAGCGGCAGGCTGACGTCGTCGAACGCGATCGTCAACTTCATGCCGGGGAACAGTTGAGCGGGCAGAGGATCCTGTTCGTGCGGATTGAGCAGCGCGGCGCGGATCGCGCCGTCGATGTCTTCGATCGCCGCCAGCGGCTCGGGGGGATAGATCACGCGGCTGCGCCCGGCCGGAAGCTTCTCGAGGCTGAAGTTCTCGCCGCGCCAGAACATGATCGGGGGAGTGGAGCGATCCACTTCGAGGACGAATCCAGGACGAGGCATAGTCAGTTCTCTCTCATGTCGAAGGCGACCTTGACGGCGCCGCGGCGACCGGCCGAGGCGGCGTGGGCGATCGCGTCCTTGTAGTCGTCGAGCGGATACATGGCCGAAACCAGTCGGCCGAGGTCGAAGCGTCGAACGACTTCGATGGCGGCGATGAAGTCGTTGCGGGTGTATGCATAGCAGCCGCGAATGCCGACCTCGCGATGCCACAGCGACGTCAGTTCCAGCGACACGTTGCTTGGCATGCCGACGAGCAGCACTTCGCCACCGGGGGCCACGACGCGCAGCGATTGCCGCAACGATTCGCTCGACCCGACACAGTCGATGACGTTGCGGAACCCCGATGTCAACTGGTCGGCGAGGACCATCGACTTCGTGGCTGAGCGGACCCAGCGAGGCAGTTCGTCGGGCGTGCACACGATGTCGGCACCCAACTCCTTCGCCAGCCTCCGCTGCTCGGCATACCTCGCGGTGACGATCAGTGGGCCGCTGCGATCCTTGTCGCGCGTTGCCGTGATCGCGGCCAGGGTCAGCAACCCGACGGTCCCGGCGCCGATGATCACGGTCTCGTGACCCTCGTACCGCAACGCGGCATGCGCGGCACACGCCGTCGGCTCGATCATCACTGCGGCCTCGTCGGTGAGATCGTCGGGCACGTCGACGAGTTGGCTGGTGTGGGCAACCATCCACGTGCTCCACCCACCACCCGTGTCGGTGCAGAAGCCGCTCTGCAGTCCCGGCTCGAGATGACCGAAGGCGGCACGTTCGCACAGGTTCGTCCGGCGGGCCGCACACTGCGCGCACACCGGGCTGATGCCACGGGTCACGCATGACAGCACTGGCACGAGTGCCACCCTCCGGCCGCGCTCGGTCATGGCGACGACCTCGTGCCCGGGCACGAACGGATAGCTGACGAGCGGGTCGAAGTACGCCGAGGCAGTCCCGTCGATCATGGCCAGATCGGAGCCGCAGATGCCCGACAGCCGAGGCGTCAGGCGCACCCAGTCGGGCCCCGGGAGCGGGAGCGGCTCGTTGGGCTCGAGCTTCAACGGGCCCACCGCCGCGCCTCGGCCCGGCGCCAGCGATCCCGCCAGTCGGGCGGCGGCGAACTTCATCGGCTTGCGTTCGAAGATCAGCCTCATGCGAACTTCCGCCCTCGCTCGCGCTCGGTCAACAGCGGGCCGATCGGCAGCAGCGGCCGAGGGCCTCCGGCGGCCTTCGACCAGTGCTCGACCAGCCAGCCACGCTTGCGGGCGATGGCGGCCAGCCGGGTCTCGGGATTGACCGCGACAGGAAAACCCACTGCTTCCAGCATCGGCAGATCGCTGGTGGAGTCGGCGTAGGCGATCGACTCCTCGAGCTTCAATCCCTCGGCGCTGCAATAGTCGGCGAGGATCTGGGCCCGGGTCTCACCCGTGGGGGGCACGTGCGAGAGGTGACCGCTGTAGGTGCCGTCCGGCTTGACCGTCATCTGGGCAGCGATGATCTCGTCGAACAACGGCCGCAAGCCCTCGACGGCGAAGTTGAGCGCACCGGTGATCAGGATGGTTCGATGCCCGAGCGCTCGGTGCTCGCGTACCCGTCGCATCCCGCGCGGGAAGCTCTTGGTGAGGATCAAGTTGGTCAACAGTTCGTTGGAGTCCTCGTCGATCTGACTGACCGGGGCGTCCTCGTACCGACGGTAGAAGAATCGCAGGAAATCGCCGCGGTCCTTGCGGTCGAGAGCGCTCAGGCTGGGCGCCTCGGCCAGCGTGCGCAGCACGTAGCGGATTCGCTCCGGCGCGTTGAGCCGTCGAGTGGCCAACCACGTGTAGCTCTCGACCACGTTGCTGGCGATCAGGGTGTTCTCGAGGTCGAACGCAGCCACATGACGGTCGGGCGACAGCACGCTGCGACGCAATCGGTCGGCGCGGTCGTTGCGACTCTTGCCGGGCCGGGTCTTGGCACGCGAGTGGTGCACGATCGAGGGCAGGTGAATGGTGCTGACGTACGTCGGCCAATCGACGCTGCGTGGGTCGATGTTGAAATCGGCCTGATCGGCCGCGTCGAGACCGTCGTGGATCGACATCAGCTGGTCGACCTGGTAGATCGCCTCGCACTCGGTGTACAGCCCGTAGAGCTGCACATATTGGAAGGCGCGATCGATGTCGGTCTTGGTCTCGTCGAGCTTGGCGGCCCACGACGCCTGCTTGCCGCGCAACGGCAGTGCCTGCAACACACGCTCGGTCTTCTCGGCCATCATCTTGGCCCGTTGCAGTTGCTTCTTGACCCGACCGCGGGCAGGGAACTGCCACTCGGGGACGACGATGGGTTGCCCTTCGGCGTCGTACAACGGGTGCTCGGTGAACCAGCTGCGCACGTTGTCGACCAGGATCTGGTACTTCAACGGATTGATTCCACCACTTGCGACGTGAGTGATACGTGGAGCCTCATCCGGGCCGAGTGCAGCGACGGCGATGATGGCGGCGACGACGAGGTCGACGGGGATCACGTCGACGGTTCCCTCCGGCACGCCGGGGAACTCCTTCAGCAGGCCGCGGGCGTAGCTGAGGATCACCGGTTCGGCCATGCGGAACCCACGGATCCAGCCCGGGAACGGTTCGGCGAGGGCTGACTCGATGATCGACGGGCGCACGATCGACACGGGCACGTTGCCCTTGACCTCGGTCAACGCCTGCTCGCCGAGTGCCTTCGTGTACGCATACGCGTCGGGCCAGCCGACGCTGCCGGCGCGAGCCCGGCCGGCTTCGACGAGCTGGTCTTTGACCCAGTCTTCGCGCATGCTCTCGGTCTTGGCGGCCAACGCTGGTGCACCGGCAGCGCCGAGCTCCTTGTGGGCTTCCTTGCGGAAGTGGGTGAGCTTGCCGGGCTGGCGGCTGATGGCTTCGGTGTCGCTGCGCAGACGTCGAGCTGCCGCGACCTCTTTGCGCCAGTTCAAGCCGAGGTCGAACGGTCCTTCGCTGACGAGTTCCTCGGGTGCGTTACCACGGCGATTGCCGGCGACGTAGCACGTGCTGACGGCAACGAGATGGGGCGTGACCCCGTCGGCGTTCAGCGTGTCGGCAATGCGGGTCGGGCCGAGCAGGTTGATCTCGACGGCGCTGTCGAGCGGCGAGTCGAAGGCGACCGCGGCGGCCGAGTGGATGACGATGTCGCAACTGGTGAACGTCGGTCGGTCCGTGTCGCTGAGGCCGAGGCCGTCGGAGCTCACATCGCCGGCAACGGCTCGCACGCGTCGAGCGACCATCGCCTCGAACGTTTCGCCCTCCGGATGCAGCGCTGGGTCCTTGAGCTCGGCGCGCAAGCGGTCGAACGCATCGTTCTTGAAGATCTCGCGACGCACCCGTTCGGTCACGTCGTGGCGCTTGCTGGGGCGCACCAAGAGCACCAGTTCGCATTCCGGGACGGCCCGCAGCAGCCGCTCCACCAGAGCGGTGCCGACGAACCCGGTGCTTCCGGTGATGGCAATGCGCTTGTTGGCAAGGTTCTGGCGGATCATTCAGACACGTGTCTAGCACATTCGTCTACCATTTGGTAGAGACGTATGAAGACGCCCACCCGTGATCGGATCCTCGATGCTGCAACCGACCTGTTCGGCAGGCGCGGGGTCGATGCCGTGTCGCTCGACGTGATCGCCAGCGAGGTCGGGGTCGCCAAGCAGACGCTGTTGTACTGGTTCCCGAGCAAGGACGATCTGGTGCGGGCCGTGCTGGTGTCAGCGGCGCACGAGTTGTCGGTGGTGATCGAGGCGGCCGTGCGTGCTGCCACCGACGATCCCCTCGACCGCATCGAGGCGGTGATCCGGGCGGTGTTCCGGCCCGCGGTGCGGCGCCCGGCGTTGCTGGGCCTGATCCGCGAGGTCAGCCGCCTGCCGTCGGCAGCGGGGGAGCGACTGACCGCCGACCTGGCCCCGTTGGTGGAACGCGCCGTCGCCTTCCTGCAGCACGAGATGGATGCCGGTCGGTTGCGACAGGCCGACCCGAGGCTGGTGGCGTCGCTGTGTTACGCCACGGTCACCGGCATCGCCACCGAGCCGGAGGCGCTGCGCGTGGTCGGCTGGGAACCATCCGCCGCAGGCTTGCGACGGTTGCGCAACGAGTTGCTGGCCTTCCTGCGCGCCGCGCTCGCCCCCTGACCAGCGAGTCAAGTCACCGAATATCCGGTTGCACCGGATATTCGGTGACTGGTGTCAGTGTGGTGGTCGGCGGCATGGCGGCGCGCGGGCAGGTCGGTCAATGCGTGGTGTTGCGTCGCTGCCGCCCGTGCCGTTCGATCGCCAGCCGCACGAGCTCGTCGATCAAGTCTGAGTACGGAAGGCCACTTGCGATCCACAGCTTCGGGTACATCGAGATTGGGGTGAACCCCGGCATCGTGTTGACCTCGTTGCACAGGAACCCGCGGCCATGCTCCTCGAAGAAGAAGTCGACGCGCGCCAGGCCCTCGCAGCGCAGCACCTTGAACACTTCGACAGCCATCGCCCGAACCGTGTCGCTCTGCTCCGGTGTCAGCGGAGCCGGCACCAGCGCTTGTGAACCGTCGTCGAGGTACTTGTCGGCGTAGTCGTAGAACTCGGCTCCCGGCACGATCTCGCCGGCGAGGCTGGCCCGCGGCTCGAGGTTGCCGAGGACTCCCACCTCGATCTCACGTCCGGCGATCGCTTCCTCGATGACCACCCACTCGTCGTAGGTGAGCGCTGTGTCGATCGCGTCGCGCACTCCGTCGACCGTCTTGGCTTTCGACACCCCGACCGATGAACCCATGTTGGCCGGCTTGACGAACAACGGCAGGCCGAGCTCCTCGGCCAACACAGCCGGTAACCCGGGTGTGATCTCGTGCGCCCGAAAGGATCGATACCGGCCCTGCGGAACACCATTCGCCGACAACACCTGCTTGGCCATTGCCTTGTCCATCGCCAGCGCCGAACCCAGTACTGCCGACCCTACGTACGCGATGTTGGCGAGCTCGAGCAAACCCTGGACGGTTCCGTCCTCGCCCATCGGGCCATGCAACAGTGGCATGACGACGGTGCGCGTCGTGCCGGTGATCACCTCGGCGGGCGTGATCGCTGTGCCGGTCGGATCGAGATGACCTGGCAGCTCGGCGGGCCCCGCGGCGAGTGCGGCGCGGGCGCCTTCGGCGATGGCCCACGTGCCGTCGCGAGAGATGCCGACCGGGGTGATCTCGTACATTGCTGGATCGGCCGCTCGCAACACGTGTGCGGCAGTGGTGCAACTGACGTCGTGCTCGGCCGATTGGCCGCCGAACAACACCACCAGCCTGATTCGGTCGCCTGTTCCCATGTCGCCCCGACGGTACCGTGTGCGGCGATGCGATTCAGGGCAAGCGACGCCGCCACGGCAACTGGGGGTCGGCTGGTAGGTCCCGATATCGAGATCGACGGTGTGGGCTTCGATACCCGAACCCTGCGCAGCGGTCAACTCTTCGTGCCGTTGATCGCCGATCGCGACGGTCACGCCTTCATCATCGATGCGCTCGCTGCGGGCGCCGCCGCCTATCTCACGTCGTGCGCAGCGGCGGGGGGCACTGCGATCGAGGTGCCTGACACCTTGCAGGCGCTGATGGCGCTCGGAGCAGACCGCAGACGAGCGTTCGGTGGCACGGTGATCGGCATCACCGGTTCGGTGGGCAAGACCAGTACGAAAGACATGGCGTGGGCCGCGCTCGCGGCCAGCCGTCGGACTTCGGCGAACGAGCACAGCTTCAACAACGAGCAAGGCCTGCCGACGACGATCCTCAACGCACCTGACGACACCGAGGTGATGGTCGTGGAGATGGGCATGCGCGGGTTCGGCGAGATCGAGGCGCTGTGCCGGATAGCTCGGCCGCACGTCGGTCTCGTCACGCGTGTTGCCGAGGCGCACAGTGATCGCGTCGGGGGGATCGAGGGGGTTGCCCAGGCGAAATCCGAGCTGATTTCGGCGTTGCCTCCCGATGGAATCGCGATCCTCAACGCAGATGACCCGCGGGTTCGGGCGATGGCCGCACGTACGGCCGCGCCGTGCTTGCTGTTCGGCGAGTCCGACGATGCCGACGTGCGGGTTCGCGGCGTCGTCCTCGACGAGTTGGCCCGACCGTCGTTCAGTCTCGACACGCCGTGGGGACGCGCCGAGGTGCGCCTGTTGGTCAGCGGTCGGCACATGGCGACGAACGCGGCTGCCGCGTTGGCGTGCGTCGGCGCGGTCGGTGGTGACCTCGCGGCCGGCGCCGCAGCGCTGTCGACCGTGACGCTGACGGCCATGCGCATGCAGGTCGAGCGTGCACCATCAGGCGCGATCATCCTCAACGACTCCTACAACGCCAACCCGACCTCGATGCGTGCGGCCATCGATGCGCTCGTCGGCCTCCCGGCGAAGCGACGGGTTGCGATCCTCGCGGTGATGGCGGAGATCAGCGATGCCGCGACCGAGCATCAGGCGATTGCCGCCTACGCCGAAGACCGAGGCATCGAGTTGATCACGATCGGCACCGACCTGTACGGCGTGCCGCCGACGGTGGATCCGGTCGCCGCGCTCGGGTCACTCTCCGGCGACGACGCCGTACTCGTCAAAGGGAGCCGCGTTGCCGGGCTCGAAAAGCTCGTTGCGCTCCTGATAGCCGGTGACACCGCCGGTTGACCTGTCGATCTTGGCAACATCGCACCACCACCACAGAACCGCCGCCCACACGGCGCCACCGAGCGACACCCACCGGGCACCAATGGCGTCCACGATCGGGCCGGCGATCAGCAGGCCGATCGTGACCGTTCCGCCGAACGCCATGAACCACAGGCTCATCACCCGACCGCGCTCGTGGTCGTGCAAACGGCTCTGCAACACCGTCAACATCGATGTCGTGGTGCCGAAGTAGGCGATGCCGAGCACGAAGCCGGCGATGAATGCACCGATCGGTTCGCGAGCCAACGCGAACGCGGTCATCGAGATCGCAAACAGCCCGAATCCGTCACGGATCAGGCGCCGCTTGTCCCAGTCGACGAAGACCGTCCCGACGGCGAGCCCGCCCAAGCATGCGCCGAGACCCCACGTCGCGTACAGCCAGTTGTAGGCGGTCGAACGCTCGATGATGCCGAAGTTGAGTCGGGCGATCGCCGGGAACAGACCGACGTACGGCAGTGAGATCAACGAGAAGCTGGCCAGCGCGAGCAGGATCCGCAACGACACCGGGTTCTCCCGCACGAGGCGCACGCCCGACGTCAGCAGCCGTCGGCCGGTTTCGTGATGCACGACGCGAGGACTGTTGAAGTGCACGGAGGCGAGTGCCGCGATCACGAACAGATACGTCGCTGCGTTGATCAGGAAGACCTGCGCAGTCGTGACGCCCACCACGCTCAGGCCGGCGACGATGATCGGACCGACCACACGCGATCCGTTGATCATCGTCGAGTTCAGCGAAATCGCCCCGCTCAGATCCTGGCGATGCACGAGCGTGGGCAGCGCCGCCGACCACGCCGGGGCGTTCAGGGCGTTACCGACCCCGACGCCGAGTTGCACCACGAACAGCGCCCAGATGGCCGAGTTGTGCGACGCCAGTGGCGCCAGTGCGGCCGAGAACACGAGCTGTACCGTCTGCATCGCGATCAGCCATTTGCGTCGGTCGAAGCGGTCGGCGATCACACCACCGGGGATGGCCAGCAGCAACAACGGGCCGAGCTGGGCAAAGACCAGCAGGGCCACGATCGAGGCCTTTCCCGTGCGCTGGTACACGTAGGCCGGCAGCACGACGTTCTGCATCCAGGTGCCGACGTTCGAGGCGAACGAGCCGATGAACATCGTCCGAAAGGCCGGATACGAGAGCGCAGCCCTGGCGCTGCCGGGGCGGTACCGATGCTGTGGAATTGGTGTGCTGGTGGCTGCCGTCATCCCTGGGTCCCGATCCATGCATCGTACGCGTCACGCTGCATTTCCACGGCTGCATTTCCACGGCTGCATTTCCACGGCGGGAACAGAGGCGCGGGGCGAGGCGTTGTCGTCGCCATGGAAATGTCTGAGGCTTTGGAGTTCGTCGGCGCCCGCAAGAACGGAGTGCTCTCCACACAGAAGCGAGATGGTCGACCGCAGTTGTCGAACATCACGTATGCCCTGATCGACGGTGTGATCAAGATCTCGATCACCGCGGGTCGCGCCAAGTACGCCAATCTCGTCCGTGACCATCGGGCGTCGCTGTACGTGACCCGCGACGACTTCTGGGCGTATGCCGTCGTCGAGGGCGACGTCGAGATGTCCGCGGTTGCGAGCAAGCCGGACGACGCCGGAGTCGACGAGCTGGTCGAGTACTACCGAACGCTCGCCGGGGAACACCCCGACTGGGACGACTACCGCAAGGTGATGGTTGCCGACAAGCGAGTGATCGTTCGGCTGCAGCCGACCCACTCGTACGGCATGCTGAGCCGCTAGTCAGTGTCCCGCGGCAAATGTCACCGGCATGTGTGCAGGCCCGAAGATACCGACGCCTTCCGGCTTCCACGTGATGTCACCGTCGATCGCCAGCTTGGGCATCCGCTGAGCGAGTAGCGGCAACGCCTCCTGCAGCTCGGCCCGCGCCAACGCAGCGCCGAGGCAGTAGTGGATCCCCGACCCGAAGGTCATCTGCGGCTGGCCCGATGCCTCCGAGGTGATGTCGAACACATCGGGCTCGCTGAACACGGCCGGATCACGATTCGCATCGGCCAAGGCCACAGCCATGAACGTCCCCGTGGGGAACAGCACATCGCGGTACTCGATGTCGCAACTGGCGAATCGGGCGGTGCCCCGGACAGCACCGAAGTAGCGCATCGCCTCCTCGACGGCACGAGGTGCGAGCTGCGGTTTCTCGGCCAGGAGCGCCCACTGATCAGGGTGCTGTGCGAACAGGGCCACGGCGCAGCCCAACTGATTGCGAGTGGTGTCGGTGCCGCCCACGATCACCGCATTGACCATCATCACCAGCTCGTCGTTGGTCAACTTGTCGCCTGCCTCTTCAGCGGCGATGAGATCGGTCAACAAATCGTCGGCGGGCTTGCTGCGCCGTTCGGCGATGAGTCCGCGGGTGTAGTCGCCGAGCTCGTCCTGCGTGCGCATGATGAGGTCGAGCTTGTCGATCACGTCCTGCGAGAAGATCTCGAGGATGTCGCCTGCCCAGCGGCTGAACAGCTGCCAATCCTGCTTCGGCGCGCCGAGCAGTTCGCAGATGATCGGAATCGGGTACGGCTCGCAGATGTCGGTGGCGAAGTCGGCGTGGCCCGCGTCGGCGACCTGGTCGATGAGCCCGCCGATCACGTCACGCATGAACGGACGAAGGCGATCGGCGGCCCGGGGCGTGAACGCCGGCGCGACCAGGCGCCGCAATCGTGAGTGCATGTCTCCCTCGGCAGACAAGATGCTGACCTGCTGACGTTCGAGGAAGGCGCTGTTGGTGATGCCCATCAGTTCCGGGATCCGGCTGACAGCGCTGTGCCATCGCTTGTCTCGTAGCACTGCAGTGGCATCCTCGTAGCGCAGCACCTCGTATCCGAACAGGTTGCGGACCAGCCATTGGTTCCCTGCCAGAGCTTGACGCAGGGCGCGGCGCTCCTCGTAGTTGCCGTCGGCCAGTGTGATCTCCGGAAGGTCGAGTTCTGAAGCCAGCGTTGCCATGGGGAGACGCTAGGCCTGACCGGCTCAGTTCAACGCAGCGAGGGGCTCGATGAATGGCGTGTCGAGGAACTCGGCCACCGGTGCGTTGGTGACCTGGCCGGCGAAGGTGTTGAGACCGTGCGACAGGGCGGGGTCGCGTCGGCAGCCGCCGGCGGCGCCATGGACCGCGACCTCGAGTTGATAGGGAAGTGTCGCGTTGGTCAGGGCATAGGTGCTGGTGTGAGGCACAGCGCCGGGCATATTGCCCACGCCGTAGTGCAGCACGCCGTGCAGTTCGTAGACCGGCTCGTTGTGGGTGGTCTCGTGGATGGTCTCGATGCAGCCGCCTTGGTCGATCGCCACGTCGACGATCACGGCGCCCGGCTTCATCGTGCGCACCATGTCTTCGGTGACCACCACGGGGGCCCGCCCGCCAGCAACCAACACCGCTCCGATCACCAGGTCGGCGTCGGCGATGTTGCGCTCCAGCGCGCCACGATTGGAGGCCAGCGTGACGATGCGTCCCTTGTTGATCTGGTCGACCCATCGCAGCCGGTCGAGGTTCTTGTCGAACAGCACGACCTCGGCCTCCATGCCGGCGGCGATCCACGCCGAGTTCCAACCGACGTTGCCGGCGCCCAACACCACGACCTTGGCCGGCTGCACGCCGGGGGCGCCGCCCATCAAGACACCGCGGCCGCCGTTGTGCCGCTCGAGGTAGTGCGCCCCGATCTGCGGTGCCAGTCGACCGGCCACCTCGCTCATCGGCGCCAGCAGCGGGAGCGACCCGTTGTCGAGTTGCACCGTCTCGTAAGCCAGCCCGGTGCACCGGGACTCGATCAACGCTTTGGCGACGACGGGGTAGGCGGCGAGGTGCAGATAGGTGAACAGCGTCAGGTCGGCACGCAGGAACGGGAACTCCTCGGCCTTGGGTTCTTTCACCTTCACGACCATGCTCTGCCCCCATGCGTCCGCCGCGGTCGGCACGATCTCGGCGCCGGCGGCGCGGTAGTCGGCGTCGCTGAAGCTGGCCCCGACGCCGGCGCCCGTCTCGACGAACACGTTGATGCCGAGCCGCTCGAACTCGCGCACCCCGTCGGGCGTCATCGCCACCCGGTACTCGTTGTTCTTGATCTCCTTGGGAACGCCGACGGTACGAATCACGGGTGAGGCCATGGTCCGCATCTTGCACCCGACGGCGCCGTTGATCAACGGCCAATACTACGGCAGAATGCAGAGATGACCGATGAAAGCATGGCAGTTGACAGCATTGACCGCCGAATCATCGGCATCCTTCATGATCAGGGGCGAATCAGTTGGCGGGACCTCGCAGAAGCAGTGCACATGGCCCCGAGCTCGGTGGCGGACCGAGTGCGCCGATTGGAGGCCGGCGGCGTCATCCGCGGCTACCGGGCGAACATCAACCCGAGTTCGCTCGGGCGCGACGTGCGCGCCGTGATCGACGTCAGCCTTCCCTCGGGTGGTGATCCGGCGGAGTTCGAAGCGCGGCTGGCCGAACGAGACGAGGTCGAGTTGGCGCTGTACGTGACGGGCCCGGCCGACTACACGGTGATCGTCGATTGTGTCGGCGCGGAGGGCCTCGACGGTTTCATCCGGTGGTTGAAGGCCGACGGCGGCGTCGCTCGCACCGAGAGCAAGTTCGTGTTGCGTCCGGTAATCGGATAGGTCAAGATCGGCAACCGTTCGCAACGAGGCGAGCGAGCAGGGGATCGAGCACAAGAGGTGAGAAGTATGAAGGCGTTCCAGAACTTCATCAATGGTCAACACGTCGACGCGGTCGACGGGCGAACGACCGCCGTGGTCAATCCGGCCACGGGCGAGCGATACGCGACGGCGGCGCTGTCGGGTGAGGCCGACATCGACAATGCCATGAAGGCGGCGTCGGCCGCGTACGACACGTGGCGCGACACCACACCCAGTGAGCGCTCGTTGGCGCTGTTCCGCTTGGCCGACGCAGTTGAGTCGCGCGCCGAGGAACTGATCGCCCTGGAGGTCGAGAACTGCGGCAAGCCGATTCACCTGACGCGCAGCGAAGAGATCCCACCGATGGTCGATCAGATCCGCTTCTTCGCCACGGCGGCACGACACCTCGAGGGCAAGAGTGCGGCGGAGTACATGCACAACATGACCTCGTTCATCCGCCGTGAGTCGATCGGCGTGTGCGCCCAGGTCGCGCCATGGAACTACCCGATGATGATGGCGGTGTGGAAGTTCGCCCCGGCGTTGGCTGCCGGCAACGCGGTCGTGCTGAAGCCCAGTGACACCACCCCGGCCAGCACGACGTTGCTTGCCGAGATCGCCGCCGAGTTCTTCCCTCCGGGGGTCTTCAACGTCGTCTGCGGTGATCGCGACACCGGCCGGGCGATGGTGTTGCACGACATCCCCGCAATGGTCAGCGTCACTGGTTCGGTTCGCGCCGGGCAAGAGGTTGCTGCGGCAGCGTCACAGAGCCTGAAGCGTTGCCATCTCGAACTCGGTGGCAAGGCACCGGTCGTGGTGTTCGACGACGCCGACATCGCCGCGGCGGCCGAGGGCATCGCCATCGCTGGCTACTTCAACGCCGGTCAGGACTGCACCGCGGCCACCCGCGTGCTGGCCGGGCACGGCGTGTACGACGATTTCGTCGCTGCGTTGGCCGAGCAGGCCAAGGGCACCCAGACCGGCATGCCCGACAACGAAGACGTGTTGTTCGGCCCCGTCAACAACCCGAACCAGCTGGCTCACGTCGGTGGCATGGTCAGCCGGGCCCCCGATCACGCCAATGTCGCTGCCGGCGGCCACGCCGTCGGTGGGAACGGCTTCTTCTTCGAGCCGACGGTCATCGGCGGCCTGCACCAGGACGACGAGCTGATCCAGCGTGAGATCTTCGGCCCGGTCATCACGGTGCAGAAGTTCACCGACGAGGACGAGGCGGTCGGTTGGGCCAACGGCGTGGAGTACGGCCTCGCGTCGAGCGTGTGGACCAAGGACTTCGGTCGGGCGATGCGCATGGCCAAGCGACTCGACTTCGGCTGCGTGTGGATCAACACCCACATCCCGCTGGTCGCCGAGATGCCTCACGGCGGGTTCAAGAAGTCGGGCTACGGCAAAGATCTGTCGGCGTACGCCCTCGACGACTACACCCGCATCAAGCACGTCATGGCCAACCTCGACAGCTAGCCAACAGCTAGCCAACGATCTAGTGTGCGCCCCAGGCGAACGTCTGCTTGACGAGGTCGAGGTAGATGAAGGTCTCGGTCGAGACCACACCAGGGACGGAGCGGATGCGGTTGGTCAGCTCCAGCAGCTGGCCGTCGTGCTCGACCACGACCTCACACATGAAGTCGAACGATCCGGCGGTCACGACGAGGTAGTCGATGTCGTTCATCGCCTGCAACGTCTCGGCCAGATCGTCGGTGGGCCCGGCGCTGTGCACGCCGATCATCGCCATTCGCCGGAGCCCGAGCGAGAGTGGGTTGGTCACGGCCACGACCTGCATGACCCCAGCATCGGTCATGCGTTGCACGCGTTGGCGTGCCGCAGCCTCCGACAACCCGACCGCTGCGCCGAGTCGCGTGTACGGGATGCGTCCGTCGGCCTGCAATTGCACGATGATCGCCCGGTCGGTGGCGTCGAGCTGCGTCCCGGATCGGTCCATGGCTACGGATACTGGCGTCTCGGACCGCCTCGCGCAAGGGAATCCGTGGCGCGCACAGTCGAAACAGACGCTTTCCTTGATTTCACCGCCGAAGACGTGCAACGGTGTGCGGGTGGGAGGCAGAATTCGAGGCGACGCACCACCGGTCGTCTCGTCGGTGTCCCTGGCGTGTGCTCACAGCGAATATGGTGTGCCACAACGACTATGGGGGAACATTTGTGACTGACATCACCGTGCCACCGATCGGTGGGGCGTCGGAACGCGGCGCAGTGGAACTGACCGACGTCACCAAACGCTTTGGCACGATGGTCGCCGTCGATCGCCTGAACCTGATGGTCGAGCCGGGGGAGTTCATGTCGTTGCTCGGTCCGTCCGGTTGTGGCAAGACCACAACCTTGCGCATGCTCGCCGGCTTCGAACAGCCTGACGAGGGCTTCATCCGGATCAGCGGCGACTACGTGCAGGGCATTCCGCCGTACAAGCGCGACGTCAACACGGTCTTCCAGGCATATGCCCTCTTTCCGCACATGACGGTGGCAGAGAACGTCGCCTATGGCCTGCGCCAGAAGCGGGTGCCGAAGTCGGAGATCGCCGCGCGGGTCAATGAGGCCCTTGGCATGGTCAAGATGACCAAGCTGGCCGAGCGTCGCCCTCGGCAGATGTCGGGTGGCCAACAGCAGCGCGTCGCCGTCGCTCGGGCGCTGGTCAACAGGCCGAGCGTGCTGCTGCTCGACGAGC
>JBDTRP010000052.1:0-50190 GCA_039931555.1 Ilumatobacteraceae bacterium
CCGCACCGATCGCCCGAACCACAGCGAACGACACCGACAACGGCGACAACGTCGCCACCGCCAAAGTAGGCGCAAACGTCAGCGACACCGGCGCGGACCAAACGTCACAGAACCCTGCGACGAGACTCGGGGTATCACAGAAGATTGCCTGCTCCATGTTCCGCAACGTGTCGATACCGTCGGCACCGACGTTGTCGGTCACGGTCACGCTGCCGTCCACATTGTGGACGATCGTGTAGTCGCCCACGGGACCGAGGAACAACGCTGCGTCACAGTTGACCGGGTTGGCACCGCCACAGTCGGCCGCCGGAACGGTCGGGGTGAGGATCTCACGGACGATGGCGATGTTGCCTGGGTCGACCAGGCCGGCGAACACTGCTTGCTGCAGTGTCATGCCGGCCGTGCCCGCACCGAACGTGCCGCCAACTGCAGCGGCATGTTCCATGAGGTCGGTCGTGCCGATTTGCGTGGCGGGGTTGTTGACGTCGGTGCGCACGCTGAGCCGCACGTTCATGTACTTGTCACCGTCGAGGATGTCGTCGGCGCCACGGCCCATGATCCTGTCGCTACCGGCCCCACCCAGGAGGATGTTGCCATCGCCCCAGACGAGCTCACCGGGCGTGAGCAGGCAGTAGCGAGTCGTCGCGCTGGCAAGGATGGTATCCGCGAGCGTGTTGAGCGGTGGGACCAGAGGATCGAGACCGGTGATCCGGTCCAAACCAGCCTGGTTCAGTACGTCGCAGCCGAGGAAGCCGCCGCCAGCTGTGGCAGCTGGAGCGAGGTCGTCACCGAACAGTTGGTCGTTCAAGTTCCAACCCGACAGCGCCTCGATCTCGTTGAACTTGTCGCGGGTTTCGATCGCCGCCGGTTGTCCAGCGAGGATCTTGATGTTCAGGTCGGAGTACTGCGGCTGAGGATCGCCGACACCGATCACCCAGTCGAACCCGGCTGTGCCGGCGTTCTTCTCGACACCGGGACCGGCGACGATGATGTCGTCTCCGCCCTCGGCGTCGCTGTCGTCGTCGCCGCCCTGACCGATCATCACGTCGTGACCGGGCAGGTTGTGATCGTCGAAGAACAGCGTCGAACTGTCGCCGATCAACAGGTCGGGCTGGTCGCCGCCCTCTTCCCAGTCATCGCCACTGTCACCGAAGATGACGCTGACGCCCTGGCCACCGATGGCGAAGTCGTTGCCGGCACCGAGGAAATGCTCGTCGAAGTTGGCGCCACCGTTGGTGAAGTCGTTGCCGTCGCCACCCATGATGATGTCGTCGTTGATGCCACCATCGATGGCGTCGTTGCCGGGACCACCCTTGAGGACGTCGAAGCCGGCGGAGTCGGTGATGATGTCATTGCCCTCGCCGCCGAGGACCACGTCGTCGCCGCCGCGAGCGTCGATGATGTCGTTGCCCTCGCGGCCCCAGATGGTGTCGTTGTCGTTACCACCCCAGATGCGATCGACAGCAACGGTCCCGTCGTAGACGGATTGGCCGTTGATCCCCGGAGGATCGACGCTGTTGATCGCCCGGTACTCGATGCGACCGGTCGGCTGGCGAAGGAGCAGACGGTTCTCGTTGCACTCCGAGCCAAGGAAGTCCGCCACCGAACCAGGGCCGGTGATGAAGCTGCCCGAAGGTGCCGGCCACGTGATGTCGACGAGGTGGAACTTGCAGTCGGCCGTCGCGAACGGGTCGGCCTTCAACGAGTAGGCATCCGTGTTGCGCATCACCAGTTCCGAGAACGAGTTGCCCTCGAGCTGGGCCCGCAGGTTCATGCCAGGGGTACGAGCCAAGTAGTAGAACCGATCGCCGTTCTGCAGGTTGGTGAGCTGGTTCTCGAAGACGTAGTTGAACGTCGTGCCGAGCAGGCCACCGAACAGGTTGGTGACCTCGGCCAGGCCACCGACCCACAGGTCGATGTCGTCGAGCCCGGTGATCGACGTGGTGCCGGAGTTCGCCCAGGTGCCGAAACTGAACAAGAAGTCGCCGGCGTCGATGGGAGCCAGGATGTTGTCGCCGATGGTCAGGATGTCGCCGTCGGGACCGGGAAGCTCCGTGCCGTTGACGATCTGGTCGGCGGCGATGCGCCGTGCCACCAGACCGCCGGCCACGATTGGGCCAGCGCCGTCGGGGTCGAGCGTCATGATGTTGGGGTGCGTGCCATAGGTGGCGACGAAGTTGACCAACGACTCGGGGTGCTTCAGCGCCTGGCCCCAGCTGACCCAGTTGTCGTACGGGGCCAACTGACCGTCGTTGGTCGCCGCGAAGATCTCCTTGCGCAGGTTGTTCAGCGACGGGATTCCTTCGCTGCGTGCACGAGCCATGTTGATCGACGGAAGGTCCAAGGGAAGGCCGAGGAGGTTGTTGCGCAACGTGTTCGTCACGAACTCGTCGATCTCGTTGCCGACCTGGTCCGACATGCCCATGAAGATCGACGTGGCCGCAGCCCGCGAGTCGATCGGGCCTGCGGTACCGCCGTCGTAGTACGAGGCCGGGTTCAAGAAACCGTCCAACAACGGTATCGAGTTGTCGCTGCCGTCGGGGTTGGTGCGGGCAATCGACTCGGTCAGCATCGAGTGACCGAAGCGGTAGACCGCGTGGGCGAACTCGGCTGTGATGGCCGGGTTGACGTCGGTCTGGTTGAACGCAAATGCCTCGAACGGGTTGATCGCCGGCTGCACCTTGCGGGCGAACTCCTCGAACACCAGGTGCTGGTACTCCATCTCGGTCACGAAGCGGGCGGCCTGGAAGATGCGCTCGCTGTACTCGAACGTCGTTGCCCCGGTCGCGTGGTAGGCGACCGAGAGGGCCGCGTTCTCCGGCAGGGCCAGCGTGGCCTCGATGTCGTCGACCAGACGGTCATGCTCGGAGTGGAAAACCTGGTGAATGGCGGATAGAGCGATGTTCTCGTTGCATCGACCGTCACCGCAGATGAAGTGGATGCCGAGCAGCTCGTCGTCGTACTCGCCGGGGGCGACCGGGTCGAGGCTGCCACCCGCTATGAGGTTGGCGTCGGGGGTCTTCGGCGAGGTCACCGAACCGGGACCGGCGGCGTGGGCGATGTCGTTCAAGAACGCCGTACCGATCCGCAGCGAGCCGGCCATGCTGACACCGAGCCCGCCGTTGGCGGCCGGGTCACCTTCGACTACAACGTTGCCCGGGAACATCACCATTGGCATGCCGCGGGCTGGGCCGGGGAGGAAGTTGCCGTACGGGTCGGCCGCGATCATCGGGATGTCGTTGACGTCTGTGTCGATCAACTGCAGGCCGAGCTGAGTCGATGCCTGTGCTTTGATCTGTGCCCAGTTGGCCATGCCGTCGCCGTCGGATGCGCTGAGGAACTTCGCCGTCGCGAGGGGCTTGCCGGTGGAGCTTTCGTACTCCCGGACGAAGACTTGATGCGACGAGTGCGAGGTGTACGTCTGGCTCTGGTCGACGAACGGCGAGTCCGTGTTCGGCGCGCTGCGGAACCCGTCAGGACCGGTCACGATCGTGCCGCGGGTGAGGGTCATGAATCGGAGGCCGGGCGGAACCTCATCGCCGTTGTCGACGATGCCGTCGGGACCGAGAAGCACCAGCGGATCGTCATCCTTCAGTGGCACGAAGACTGTTCCTGCGCCACCGTTGGTGATCTTGTCGAGGCCGTGATCGAAGAACTGGCCGAAGATCGTGAACAGACCGTTGAACGGCGGCGACAGGCCGACGTCGGTTGTCACGTTCGGGATGAACAGCGTCTGGTGCTCGGGTACGCAGTCGGGCGGAGCGGGCGCGCCGGGGGTGCCGCAGACCTGGATGCCCGCGTTGCCCTGGGTACGCACCGGGAAGCCGGCAGCGGCAACCGCTGCTGGGTTGTCGGACGTCTGATCGACGATCAGGTTGCTGACCGTGCGTGGCTCGGAGTCAGCGACGGCTCCGGTCGTCTGCGTGTAACTGGTCGGCTGGCCAGCGACCTCTGGGCCCGGCCCGTCGGTGTCGAAGGGAAGCGGCTCGGCGTCGTTGAACACCGGGGTGGTCAGACGGGGGAACGCCTGATCGGCGGCCCCGAACGTTTCCTGCCCGGCTTGCAGGTTGTTGCACGAGCCATCGACGGTACGAATACCGAACGACAGCAGCGCGTTGGGGATCTGGTCGGGACCGTTGCCGAGCAACGCGCCACAAGGACCGGTGGCCGGCGTCGTGTTGACGACGTGGGCCTCACCGATCTTGATCTGGTCGAGGATGTAGCGCAGGTCAGCCGCAGAGACAGTGAAGCCTTGGCCGACAACGGGTGCAGCCTGCGCCCCGAGCGAGGTGACCATGAGCCCACCGACGAGGGCCACGACTGCGGCGCTCGCCCCGACCTTGGTGTGACGCTGGTGCAACCCTGCATCACGATCCGCTGGGGGTCGGTGTGCCCCCACCGCCTTGCGCCACGAAAAATGGCGCGCCGAATAGAGCATTTTCCCGAACATGTTTGCCGTCCCTACAGTCAGTCCTGCGCCCGTTGGGCAGGAATAGACATAAAGATCGTATAAATGTCCTGGATGTGAAAGGGGCCATTAGCCATGAGCCACTGGTCGTATCTCGTCTCGTATTTGTTAGGGCAATAGGCCTAAGACCAACGCAAAATATCGACACTGAGCATTTGACCAATCCCAGAGGGCGCAATCGGGTGTCCGCGACGTTCGGGCTGATTCTCACCTCACGTATGGGTTTTCTTTACACCTCGCCGAACGGTGGGCCGATCTCGGTGACGGTCGTGGCATTGTGGTGAGCGTGCGACGGATGCTCGGGCTCGACTTCGGTGATGTCCACGTCTCCACTCGCCGGGGCGTTCTCATTGGTATTGCGATGTCCGTGCTCTTGGGTTTGGCCATCTATCCCCTGCGTCGCCACGATTACGAGTTGCAGTTCCTGCTGGTGTTGCCAGTCGTCTACGCCGGCGTCCTCGCCGGTCGCAGCGCCGCGCTGGCCACGGCAGCGGCCTCGGTGGTGACGTTTCACCTGGTCGCAAGGTTCGGGGACAACAAGTTCGAAGAGGACGCCGTTGCCTTCGTCACGTTCCTGGGGTGTGCTCTCGCCGTTGGTGCCGCGGTGGGCGGTGGGGCGGACCGGCTGACGCTGGCCCGACAACGCGAGGAGGAGCAGCGCAGGTTGCAGGAGTTGAACGCCCAACTGGCCGAGCATGCCAGCCGGATGGCCGTTCTCGAGCAGGTCGACCAGCAACGGGTCGCCTTGTTGCGGTCGGTCTCGCACGACCTGCGCACCCCGTTGGCGACCATTCGGGCAGTAGCGACCGATCTGCGCGATCACGACCCGCACGACGCAGCGACCCGCCACGAGTTGCTCAAAAGCGTGTCTGACGAGGCCGAACGGCTTGACCGGTTGGTCGGGAACCTCTTGAGCATGAGCCGGATCGAAGCAGGGTCGATGCGCATCGACGACCAGGTCGTCGATCTCGCCGAGCTCGTCCACCTCACTGCTCTGCGACTGTCCCCGCTGCTGTCTCACGTTATAGTTGAGGTTGAGATCTCGCCTGACGTGCCGTGGATCGATGGTGATCCGGTGCTTCTCGGCGAAGTGATCGCGAACCTGCTGGAGAACGCGGCGCGCTACGCGCCCGGCGGGTCGTGCGTGGCGGTGCGAGTGACGCGGCTCGAAGGACAGCAGGTGGCCCTGCACGTGTGCGACCACGGTCCCGGCGTTGACCCAGACAACGCGGCCAACGTGTTCCAGGCATTTTGGCGCAGCCCCGACAGCAACTCGAGCGGTCTCGGCCTGGCGATCGTGCGCGCCATCGTCGAGGCGCACGACGGCACGATCGAGTTGAGCGACACGCCGGGCGGTGGCGCCACCTTCACGGTCGTACTTCCAGCGCGACAAGATGCGATGTCGTGATCGCCTCGCAAGCCGTGAACCAGCAGTGCATCCTCGTCGTCGACGACGAGCCGGCCATCCTGCGCGCCCTGACCAGCGCACTCACCGCGCGCGGTTACCGGGTGGCCCAGGCTACGACCGGCCAATCCGCCATCGACATGGTCGCGGTCGACCCGCCTGATGCCGTCGTCTTGGACCTCCGCCTCCCCGACCTCGACGGCGTCGAGGTGTGCCGGCGATTGCGCACCTGGAGCACGGTGCCGATCATCGTGCTGTCTGCCGACGGCCTCGATCGGCGCAAGGTCGAGGCGCTCGACGAGGGGGCCAACGACTACGTCACCAAGCCGTACTCGACGCCCGAGCTGCTCGCCCGGCTCCGCGCCGTCCTGCGGTCAACCTCGGGCGCTCGCTCGACGATCGAGGACGGGATCTTGGTGGTCGGAGACCTGCGCATCGATCTGGCCCGACGTGCCGTGACCGTCGGTGAGCGAACGGTCGAGCTCACACCGAAGGAGTTTGCGTTCTTGGTGCTGCTGGCCCGGTATCCGGGGCGCGTCCTGACCCACCAAGCCATTCTTCAAGAGGTGTGGGGCCCGAACTACGGCACCGAGACACAGTACTTGCGGGTGTACGCCGGTCAGATCCGCAAGAAGCTCGGCGATGACATGCGCAACCCGCGTCTGGTGACCGACCTCGGCGTCGGATACAGGCTCCAGGCCCGCGTCGAACCCGTTGAGGCTGACCAACCTTCAACGTAGAGTCGACGTCGATGGTTGTGTGGTTGTGTCGGCTGCCCGATCTCCCGACGCCGGCTCAGCGGCTTCGATCGGGAGAAGAGGTTCGTCCTCGCCGTTCAACGTCAGAGTGACCGGCGTCCTCAAGTAACACGTTCGTCGAGCTGCACATCGCCCGTCCCGGGATTTCGGCATTGCTGGTACCCGCAGCGCCCCCGACCAGTCTCCGCGGGTTCGATTCGGGTACTGGGAGTACCGAACTCGCGCCCAACGAGCCGAATTGGCCCATACCTCCAGCCGGTCTCGGCCACGCCACGCGGGCCGACCTTCGGGTCGGCCCGCATCGGTCGTTGTCGGCCGGGTAGCGGAAGAGGCCGCACGACCGGTCGCGACTTCGGTACTAGTACCAATGGACAATGTCGTGCAACCAAGGGCCCGGCGTACTGTCGCATCTGACCTTCCGGACGGAGGTCGGTTCGGACAAGCGATGCTGGCGAATGAGGGTTCGCCAAAGTCGCCAAGCCGGGCCAGGGACGAAAGTAGGGACGAAAATGAATGCATTGTCAGGTCTAGTTCGGCGCGCCAGCTTTCAGGGGCGTTCGCTTCGAGCTCCAAGACATCGAGCGTCACGCAAGGTCCGGGTCGTTGCGGCCCTGGCTCTGGTGGGAGGGCTTCCAGTGTTGCTGGATCACGTCTCCGCCGCAATCTTGCCGCCCGCAGCGCCTGTCGCGAATCCGGTGTTGCCATCGAGCACTCAGTTCGACATCACCGGCTTCCTGCAGGACGCCAAGCTAGACCAGACATGCGTCTCCGCAGCCGGCGGCGGCCTTGACGCCAACGGCTTCCCACAGGCCGCACACTGTGGTGGCACGATGCAGCTCAACGGTCACACGATCGTGGTGCCCGCCGAGACCATCGTCATCCTTCCCGCCAGCGCGCTGAGCTGGCAGGAGCTCTTCGCTCAGGCGCCGGCGCCGTACGGCCCGTCGCAGACCGGCATGGCACTGTCCGACAACCCCAAGCCGCTGACCACCTACGAGCTCCAGGCCGTCGGCAACAGGGTGCTCGACCCGGCCAACCCCGACCCGGCCAAGCGTGATCGCTACATCGCCGGTCTGGTGCACGCCACCCAGCAGGACCTCAACGGCGGCGCCGGCTACATCAACTACATGGATTACACCACCGGCGAAATGCGCGTCGGTGGCGTGCTCGGTGACTCGACCACGGGTGCCCGGGTGCGTCTCAACGACCCGGCCAACCCCACCTCCGCAGATGGCGGGCGGTATGGCCGTGCGATGTCGCCCGACGGGCGCTTCATGGTCGACCAGGACAACCCGACCATCGCATCGGCCACCGGCTTCCCGATGTGCTTCCCGCGCACCGATCCGCTCGTGGGCGACGATTCGCTGTGCCCGCGCAGCAACCGCCCGGTCGACCCGACGACGGGCACGTTCTCGTCGTTGTTCCAGATGAACAGCACGGCCAACCTGCCCCTCGGCGGAGCGCTTGATCCTCGGGTCCAGGCACCGATGGAGGTTGGCGACTACGTCAACTTCGCCGGCACCCTGATTGGCGACGGTGCCGGCACGTACATCTCGGCCCACACCATCACCAACAACACCGCGATCTACACGGCACCCGGCACCAACCCGGCGTACGTGTCGATCGAAGTCGGCCTGATCGGTACCGGTGGCCTGACGGTCTTCGGCGCCGGTGAAGCAGCCATCCGCACAAAGTTCGAGGGCATGACCACTGACCCGACCCGCGGCGTGCACCTCTACGGCATCGACGTGAACCCCGATGGGTCGACCAGCGATCGCGACTGGGGCACGATCATGCCCGATCCTGGCCCGCCGACCGGCGCCGTCCGCGGTCGCTGGCGCTTCCGCCCACCGTGCCTCACGTTCGGCTCGATCCCGACCAGGCCCGACAGGGAGTGCGTGTTCGGACCCGGCAACGGCTTCCTGCCACCGACTCGCGAAGTTCGCGCCGTCGTCGAGGGTCTGCAGAGCCAGAACCCGGCCAACCCGCAGGCTGCCACGTCGGCCAACGGGATCTTCTACGGCCAGTACCACGCCCCGATCGGCGAGTACATCTTCCCCGAGAACACACCAGGCAACCCGATCGTGGAGAACAACTTCAACACGATCCCGTTCCTTGCTCAGGGTGGCTACACGTCCTTCAGCGGTCTGGTCGGCGGCCAGCTCGACCCGTGGCCCAGCAACATCGTGCCGCCCCCGGTCTGCATCGCACCGCCGCAGGCAAATGCCGGCGGCCCGTACCTGGTCGCCTCTGGTGGAACGGTGACGCTGGCTGGTAGCAGCACGGGCAAGGCTCCGACGTTCTCGTGGGCCGCACCCGCATCGGGGAGCCTCTCGAGCCTCACCACGGCAACGCCGGTCTTCACGGCGCCCGTCGTCGGAGCCGACACGGTCATCAATCTGTCGCTCACCGCAACGAACACCTGCGGCACCACGACAGCTACCACGACGGTCACCGTCAGTGCGGCACTCGCACCATCGGTCGACGCCATCGCAGCCCAGACCGTCGTGTCGGGTAGCGCAGGGACATTTGCGGTCAGCGGTTCCGACCCCAACGTTCCGGCGGCAACACCGCTGACCTTCACGGCAACACAGAGCGGCGGCACACCGGTGCTGACCGGGATCACCGTCACGCAGAACGGTCCGACCGGAGCGAACGTCAGCTTCAACGCCCCCTCGGGTGTCGCAGCCGACACCGATGTCACGCTGTCGGTCACGGCGACCAACGCCGCCGGGGTCTTGTCGGCTCCGGTGACTGCCACCGTCACGATCACACCAGCCGTCGTCGGCGTCGCACCGGTCGCCAACGCCGGCGGGCCGTACACGGTCAGCTCCGGTGGCACGGTCACGCTTGCCGGTAGCGCCACCGGCACAGCACCGCTGACGTTCGCCTGGGCGGCACCGGCACAGGGCAGCATTGCCACCCTGTCTCAGCCGAACGCGGTCTACACCGCACCCGTCGTCGCTGCCGACACGACCGTCAACCTGTCGCTCACCGTCACCAACGGCGTCGACAGTTCGACGGCGACGTCGACGGTGCTGGTCAAGGCGGCTCTGGCGCCGACCGTCGCTGCGATCAGCCCGGTCTCGGTGTTCTCCGGTGCGAATGGGGCCTTCACCGTCAGCGGTGCAGATCCCAACACGCCGGCACTCGTGCCGCTGACCTTCACCGCCACCCAGGCGCCATCGGTGCTGACGGGCTTCGGTGTGACCACATTGACGGGAACGACGGCCAGCGTGCACTTCACTGCGCCGCTCCTCCCGCCCGGTCAGACGACGCCCACCGTGGTGCAGGTGAGCGTCACGGCGACGAACTCGCTCGGTGTTGCTTCGGCGCCGGTGACCACCACGGTCACCGTCAACCCGGTCCCCGACTCGGTGGCAATCACCGCGGCGGAGTACCGCACCGGCAAGCAGCGGCTCATCCTTACGGCGACGTCGAGCATCGTCAGCCCGAACGTGACGCTGCGGCTCCTGCCGTACCTCACGATCACCGGGGCGACGTTCGACCCGGCGGGCCTGGGCGACACCTTCACCAATGGTGGCGGTGGCCTCTACACGATGACGTTGGTCGGCGCTCCTCAGCCGGCCGCAGGGCCAGTGCTGTTCGCTCGGTCGAACCTGGGCAGCACCAGCCCCGGACGCGCCTTGGACCGTGTTCGGAACTAGTTCCGAAAGCAATTTGTACGGAAGGGAGCAGGGTCATTGGCCCGGCTCCCTTCCGCGTCCCTATCCTGCAATCGTGTTCGCTCGGTCACCTCTCGCCGCGAGCGGGCTGACGTGAATCGGCCGTCGCCCGCTGTCGTGTTCGTCATCATCGTGGCAGCGGCCGTTCCCTTCCTCGACCTCGGCGACGGTGCACCCGGCGCGGCGACCTCGGCGGTCGGCGCGGTGACGACCTCGATCTCGGTCGGCTCGGTGGCCTCGTCGCTGCCGACGGCATCGACGGTTGCGCCCGCGATCGTGACCATCGTGGGGACCATCAACCGGCTCCTCGCCAGTGGTGAGGTGGTGATGAACGACGGGCAGACCGACTACACCGTCGGGATGTCTGCGACCACGAAGATCCGTAACCTGCGTGGCGATGAGGTCACCCACGACTTCATTCAGCTTGGCGCCCAGATCCAAGTCTCGGGGACGCTCACCGGGTCGAGGATCCTCGACCCGACGATCCTGATCCCCACCGTCCTCGACAAACCCTGAGCGAAGTACGCAGGTGCCCATCGACGAATCGTCGGCTGACTCGGCGTCGTCGGTAAGGTGCCAGCCGATGAGACTGGCAATCGTCGGCGCCGGCGGGATGGGCTCGTTCCACGCTCGTACCCTCGCGGCGATGCCTGGTGTCGAGATCGTGGCAATCGCCGACCCCCGCGTCACCGCGGCAGAGTCGCTGTGCGAGGAGGTCGGCGGCACCCCGACGATCGATGGCCTGGCCGTCGCGTCGATGTCGGACCTCGACGGGCTCGTGATCGCCTCGCCTGAAGACTCCCACGCCTCGCTGGTACACGCGGCCCTCGCCAATGGAACACAGATCCTGTGCGAGAAGCCGCTGGCCGTCGGCGTTGATGCCTGCCGCGGGATCGTCGATGCCGAGGTCGCTCTCGGCCGGCGCTTCCTGCAACTCGGCTTGATGCGGGTCTACGACCCGGCTCACGTACAACTGGCAACCGAGGTCGCCTTGCTGGGTTCGCTGCACCACATCCGTTGCGTGCATCGCAACGTCCACGAAGTTCGCCGAACTGCGCAACTGGTGTTGAACCAATCCGTGGTCCACGACATCCACAGTCTGCGATGGTTGTCGGGTCGTGAGATCACACGGGTGACAACCATCGTCACTCCGAACGCCGACCACGTCGAGCACCTGTTGGTCACCGCCGAATTCGACGGCGGGGGTTATGGCACCGTCGAGTTCAGCGAACACAGCTTCGCCTACGAGGTGACGGTCGAAGTCGAGGCGGAAGTCGGTGGTGTGGCGCTGGCGCCGGTCATGCGCCCGACGTTGCGACGCGATGGTGCGTCGGGCGTGAACATCGGAACCGATTGGTTCGGGCGGTTCGCCGACGCCTACCGAATCGAAGACGCGGTGTGGCTCGACTCGTTGCACGAACACGCGGCGGCAGGCCCCTCGGCGTGGGACGGCTTCGTCGCCGAGCACGTGGTGCAGGGCGCAATCCAGTCGGTGCTCACCCGACAGCCAGTCGACATCGCTCGGTTCGACACGCCCGACCTGTACCGGTGACCACGCTCACCGGAGTTCGCCGGCGAGCACACACGTGGTTGATGCGCCTCTATGGACCCTGGGCGATCCGGCGAATCCGGCGTCGACGGTCATGGCGTTGGAGGGGACTCACCCTCGACGTTCCTATCGGTGTGTTCCACCCTGGGTTGTTCTTCTCGAGTGGGGTGCTGGCCGCCGAGATCGAACGCACGCAACTCGGTGGCCGGTCGGTGCTCGACGTCGGTTGTGGGACTGGTGTGCTGTCGTTGGTTGCAGCCCGCGCCGGCGCCGTCGTGACTGCGATCGACGTCAACCCACACGCGGTGCGCGCCACCATCGACAACGCCGCTGCCAACGATCTGGCGGTCGAGGTGCTGCTGTCCGACCTGTTCGCCGGGTTGCGGGATCGTCGGTTCGATCTGATCGTGGTCAACCCGCCGTACTTCGCCAAGGATCCCGTCGACGATGCCGAGCGGGCGTGGTTCGCCGGTGTCGATCTCGGCTACTTCGAGCGCTTCTTCGCCGGTTTGGGTGATCACATGACGGAGCGGCCGCACCCGGGATCGGTGTTGATGGTGTTGAGCGAGGGCTGCGACATGCACGCGATCGAGGCCGCGGCAACCCGCCATCAATTCCGGCTCACTGCGGTGGGGCGGCGACGGGCATGGCTGGGTGTGCAGGTCGTGTGGGAGGTCGAGCGGCTCGTGCCTGCGTGACCGGAACACGTTCCCACGCGGGTGGCGATAGGGTTTTCCGTGGCTCGCTGAATCTGGCGGGCCGTTTTCATGAGATGAGAGACAGTTGACTACAGGTACCGTGAAGTTCTTCAATGCCGAGAAGGGCTTCGGATTCATAGCGCGCGAGGGTGGCGAAGATGTTTTCGTTCACTACTCCAACATCCAAGGCGACGGCTACAAGTCGTTGCAAGAGGGCCAGAGCGTCGAGTTCGACATTGCTCCCGGCCGCAAGGGCGAGGAAGCACAAAACGTCCGTCCGCTCTGAGCACACCTTGCTCAGATAGGTGTTGAACGAACCGCTGGTCCTTCGGGGTCGGCGGTTCTTTCGCGTCTGGGAGCAGTCGCGGCGAACGTCAGGTCCGCGTCTGCGTCTTCGTCTGAACTTTGTCGCTGGGAGGTCGCTGAGCGATCTGGGAGCGACAAAGTTCGAGTCAGCCGCTCCGCACGCCTGATATGGGCCGTACTCAGAGAACGACGACTTTGGTACCGATCTGGGCGAAGTCCCACATGAAGTTGGCGTCAGCGTCGGCCTGACGCTGGCAGCCGCCCGACAGGCGGGTGCCCAACTCCGAGTCCTTCATGTAGCGAGAACCGTCGGCGACATGTCGGGGGATGGCATGGAAGCCGATCGCGCCGATGTCGGTCTTCAGCCACCTGATCATGTGCGGGAGGAAGGCCTTGCCGTTCCATGCCGTCGACACTTCGCTCCGGCTGTAGACCTCGTGAACACCGGGCACTTCGTTGTTGTACTTGCTGCCCGACACCAGCCACGAGCGAAGGACCCGGTTGTTCTTGTCGATCGCCCACACACGTTGTCCGCTGCGGCTGTAGACCACACGCTTGCCAGTTCCCGTATCGGGCGGTAGCGGTGGTGCGTCGGGTCCACTGGTGGCCACGAAAGAGAGTGGGTACCCGAGCAGATCGACGGCACCGGAAGCCGCCGGCGGTGTGTGCACGACCAACGATGCTTCGTCGGGCCACACGTCGAGAGCCAGTGCCGTCTCTCGTCCGACAAGACCATCGACGAAGAGGTCCTTCGCTTTCTGGAGCTTGTCGACGGCGCCGAACGTGGCGTTGTCGAATTGGCCGCTTGCCGAGCCGCTGAGATAGCCGGCGGCGATCAGCGCCTGCTGCAGGCAGCTGACCGCGGTACCGGAGTCGCCGAGGCGAAGTTCGCGCTTGTCGATCTTGCAACCGACCGTGGTGGCGGAGGGCTCATCCCCGTTGACGTCTTGCTCGGCGCCTTGGGCGAGCTGAGCTGCGGCGATCGTCGTGGCGGAGGCGTCGACGACGGCACCCGGCTGAGCCGCCGCGACTGTGGATGCCGGGATCTCGCCAGCGCCTTGCGTGTTGGGTGCGGCGGCCGTGACCTGCGACGGGTTGTTCTTGAACACCGACTGAGCCAGCGAGATCACGCCGATCAGGGCTGCACCCGTGGCCAACACCGCACAGGCGCGTCGTAGATCGCGCTGGGCGCGCGTCGTGGGTCGGTTGGTCGTTCGAGAGTGAGTCATTGGTTGGTGTCGTATCGGGGCAAACGCAACATGCCAGCCGCGATTCTAGCGAACAACGCGTCCAGAACGCAGCCATCGTCGGCCTCCATCGAGAGATGTTGCCGCTTGTGCCAAAGTGATGCGAATGGCGACCTGGATCGTGCTCCTGCGCGGTGTCAACGTCGGCGGTGCCAATCGCCTCGGCATGGCCGAGCTTCGCACGGCGATGACCGAGCTCGGGCACACTGGCGTGTCGACCTACATCCAGAGCGGCAACATCGTGTTGACATCCTCGGCAGCCGACCGAGCCGAACTCGCCACGGAGATCTGCACCGTGGTGAGATCGAGGTTCGGGCTGTCGATTTCGGCTGTCTTGCGCACCCACGACGAGCTCCGTGCGGCCCTGGCCGCCAACCCGTTCGAGGGTGAGGAGGGCACACGAATGCTGATCATGTTCCTGTCAGATGTCCCGGCGCCTGACGACGTGGTCCTGCTCGAACCCGATCGCTTCCTGCCCGATCGCTTCGCCCTCATCGGCAGCGAGTTGTACGGGCTCTACCCGAACGGTGCCGGCCGCTCGAAGATGACGCTCGACTACTTCGAGAAGCGCTTGCATGTTCGCGGTACCGGACGGAACCTCAACACCGTCGCCAAGCTGATCGAGCTCTCGGCGGGCTGAGTTCGGCAGCAAGGTGAGATGGATGGAGGATACATCGGCACCGCATCTTGTTCAGCCGAGTGGCCACATCGACACCCGGTGATCGTTGGCGGGCTGACCCAGATCGGCAGTTTGGCGCACTCCGCCTGCAACTTTGTCGCTGGGAGGTCGGTGGGCGACCTGGAGCAACGAAGTTCGGGACACCGGCGCAGATTGCCCTGATCTGGAGCGGGTTGCTGCACTTCGCTACCACGCGACTTGGTGTGGATTCCCATTCTATGACGAAGGGAATGTCACACCTGTTCGTACCCGAGATGTTGTGAGCGCATATGGAGTGGGCGATCGGGGCGCTCGATGCCAGGAAGCGACTTGTGTGCGAACGCAGAGACCGCCCGGTCGCGGACGATGACCCAGAAGCACTCTGTGCATGACCAACGCCTCGTCAACTGCGCCGCAGGCTGAAACTACGATCGGCGCATGACTGCGATTGCCAAGCTCACCGTTTTCGCCCTCGACTGTGCCGACCCGAAGGGCCTTGCCCGGTTCTACAGCGATATCACCGGATGGGCGGTGGGTCGCGACGATGGCGATTGGGTGCAGCTGCGCAGCGAGACCGGCGCGACCCTGGCGTTCCAGCTCGCCCCGGACCATCAACCACCCGTGTGGCCGAGCGCCGATCGTCCCCAGCAGGCCCACCTCGATTTCGATGTCGATGACCTCGACCTCGGCGAGGCGGCGGTCGTCGCGCTGGGCGCGCGGAAGAGTGAGACGCAGCCGGAGCCGGATGCCTTTCGGGTGTTCCTCGACCCGGCCGGTCACCCGTTCTGTCTGGTGCTGGGCGGCTGAGTCACGGAAGCTGGCCCACGTGGGCCAGCGCCAGCCTGATCAATCGATCGTGGCCGCCGGTCATGTCTCGGCGGACCTGGTCACTCATGACCTCGGCCGGTGTGTACCAGTCGAGATCGAGTGCCTCCTGCGTCGGTTGGCAGTCGCCGGCGACGGGCACGACGAAGGCCAGGCTGACCGCGTGATGCCGTGGGTCGTGGAAGCCGCTGATCGTGGGATCGGGGAAGTACTCGACGACCGTGAACGGTGCGACCTCTGGAGGGATCCGGGGGAGAGCGACCGGGCCGAGATCCTTCTCGAGGTGGCGCAGCAGTGCGTCGCGGACGCGCTCGCCGTACAACACGCGACCAGTGACCACCATCCGACTGATCGTGCCGTCGGCCGCCTGTCGCAGCAGCAAACCGATGTGGGTGACGATACCGACATCGTCGACACGAACTGGCACCGCGTCGACGTAGACGAGTGGAATGTTGGCGCGCATGTTCTCGAGCTGCTCGTGGCTGAGCCAGCCGGTCTTGGTATCGAGTTGATCGCTCACTGGGTCCCCGTGAAGTAGCCGTTGACATCGATGATGACATGTGTGGCGACGTTGACGAAGGTATTCAGTGTTCCGGCCGCCGAGAGTTTGACCAACCCGGCATTGGCCACCGGGGTTGCGGCGATGAAGTTGAGGTTCGACGCGAGGGGGAACGCGCCGTCGGTGGGGTAGGCCGTGACGAAGCCCGCGCCGGCTGCTTGATCCGACGTCAGGTTCATCGAGATCGCCGCGGCGCCGGGCGGAACTGCAAACGGTGGCCCGCTCAGCGGCACCGTGACGGTCGATCCGCCGACGTGGATCGAGTTCGGCGCCGATCGGCTGTCGTAGTAGCGGTCGGGTGAGACCGGAACGAACAGTCCGGCATCGCTGACCGGCGCGTTGGCATCGGTGATGTAGCCCATCACGTCGACCACGATGTGTGCGGTGTTGGACGTGAAGACGCTGATCGTTCGGCCTGTGCCGAGTGGCACGATCGCGTGAGTTGCCGCGGTCTCGCCCCCGACGTAGTTGACTGTCGAGGTCTGACCTGGCTGGTTGCCCGTCGGCAGCGCTTGCAGGAAGCCGGGTCCGCCGGCTTCGGTCGCGGTGACGTTGACGACCAGCGCGGATACGCCGGTCGATGGCACCTCGAACCCCGCGGGAAGATCGACCCGGACCGATTCACCGATCGCCGGACGATGCGGAACCCAACCCGAAGGCACCGGCCCCGGCTCGGGGGGACGTGTGTCGAGTGCTCGGCGGGGATTGATCGGGATGAAGCGGCCTGCCGCGATCGCGCCGGACGGCGTGAAGAATCCCATCGCGTCGACGATGATGTTTCCACCCGGCGGGATGAAGATCGAGATCAAGCCGTGTGACACCGGCACCACCGCGAAGTTGGGTCGGATCTGACCCGCGGTCGCGACGTTGATGGTCGAGAAACCACCGACCGCGCCGCCGAGCGTGGGAAGGGCCTGCACATAGAACTGGCTGGCCGCGTCGGTCGACGTCACGTTGACCGCCACCGAGGTCGCCATCGGAGGGATGGTCCCGGAGGCAGTGACATCGAGGTCGATGATCGAGTATTGGGCGTACGGCCCGACGAGATTGCCAGGTCCGATGAAGGAGGTCGGTCGGGTGTCGAGGATTCGGACCGGCGCAGCGAGCGCGGTGAACGAGCTCGGCTGCGAGACGATCGCGGTCGGTGGTGTTTCGGGAAGCCGGATCTCGCCGGCGCCGTAGGCGTTGTCGGGGCCCGGCGGACCGAGGTCGACGACGAGGTGCTTGACCAGCGACGCCAGCGGCATGCCGGGCACGGCCAATCCGCGGCCGAGCAGGAGCGCGGCCATCCCGGCGGCCGCCGGCGAAGCAGCGCTCGTGCCGTTGAAGCAGCGAGGGGCGTAGACCGTACTGGACACACACGTCGGCGCCGAGACGTCGGGCTTGATCCGCCCGTCGTTGGTGGGGCCCTGCGATGAGTAGACGGCGATGCCGGTCGACCCGTCGGCCGGATCGATCGCGCCGACTGCGATCAGTTGCGGACTGCGCGAATCGACCACCGGCTTGGCCGCGCTGAATGACGTCGACCATCGCCCGGGCTCGATGACGCCCAAGAAGGTGGCAACCTCGACGATGTCGGGTTGCGATCGCGAGTAGTGCGCCTCGGCATGGATGCGGATGAACAATGCCTGCCCGGCGGCGACGGTGATGAACTGATCGACACCCTCGAGCGGTGGAGCACCGCCGCCTTGTGGATCGTTGAACACCAACATCGGCGAGGCCGAGGCTTCGGTGGCGCCTTGCCAGACCTCGACCGAATAGTCGGTCTTCTGGTTGACGGGAAGGTTCCAGTCGTTGGCCCAACGGATCCCGTCGAAGGCGACCAGGCCACGACCGGTCTGTGGATCGATGTTCTGCGGATCGATGCGCAGCATGGTGTCGACGCCCCCGCCGTTCAGGAAGTCGATGTAGCCGTTTGGGTCGACACCGTCGGTGTACCGGCCGTATCCGGAGGCGCCGTCGTTGCCCCCGGAGTTGAACCAGGTGATCCCTCGCGCTGCCGCGTAGTCGACCACCGAATCGAGCGGACCGGTCCCGTCGCCCGGACCGTCGAACGGTGCGCCGAGTGAGCGGGAGATGATGTGCACTCCGTTCCGCACGAACCAATCGATCGCCGCTTGCGTCTCGGCGGTCGTGGTGGTCGTCGCCAGGAACAGTTCAGCGGCGGGCGCCATGTCCTTGATGATCTCGGCGACCGCGACGCCATGCTGATCACCCATCGCCGAGTTGATCTGGCCTGCGGTGCACAGGCCTTCGGTCAGATCGGGACAGAACTGATGGGCCGGATCGGGGACGGGCCCGTTCTCGTTGGGGTTCCACAGCGTGAGGTCGAAGAAGTCGATGATGCCGACCTTCGTGTTTCCGGTGATTCCCGCCAGTTGCCAAACAGCGGCGTTGGTCAACTGCGCCTCGTTGCCGACTACCGCCCCGGTGCCGACGACTTCTTCGCGCGGCAGACGGTTGACCCGCACTGGTCGCTGCACGTAGTGAACCGCGCTGACGGTCGAGAGTTGGTCGACCGCTCCTGCCGGCATGAATGCCTGCACCAGTTGGCCGCCGACCGAACCGCTGACGGTGCCGCCGAGGTGGTTGATCGCCTGCTCGACCGATCGGTTGTCGGCGGTGAGCACCTCGACACTGACCAAGGGGTCACGCCGGCCGGCGATCCGCTTGGCGAGGGCTCGGTCGACTTCACTGCGCAGTTCCGGATCGGTGCCGGTCGCCGATGCAGTGCGCGGCGATCGAGCGGCAACCGTGTGAACTGTGCCCACGCTGATCGTCGCGACGACGACCGCGGTGATGACCGCGACACGAATCGCACCCGGTGTTCGTTGTCTCATGCGGTCGCTATCGCCGCTTTCCACGTCGTCGCCTGCTGGGCAGGGGGTCGGACCGTGGCTGCGGTGGCGCGATGACCGAGACGCCTTCGTCGACCGCCACGGTGATGCCCGCGTGGTCGATGTCGACGGGTTCGTCGCTGGCCGCCATCACGATCGGGGCTTCCTCTTTCGGCTTGCGGCCGAGAGCTTGGTCGAGACCGAACATGCCGGCGGCAACGATGGCTCCTGCTGCACCATGGCGTCGTCGGGCGGTGCGCACCGGGTCGAACGATTGCAGGAGCTCGATTGCGTCATCGTCGGGCGCTGACATGAGCCAACGTTACCGGCGACCATGCCGCGCCGGTCTGGTACCCCACGACTACGATGCGGTTGTGCCCGAGGGGGAAGCCATTCACCGCACGGCCGCTGCGCTGCGAACGGCCCTGGTAGGCAGGGCCGTGCTGTCGTTCGAAGCGCCCCACATCGATGGTCCGGCCCCGGCGACGGGGCGGGTGATCGAGCTCGTCGAGAGCCATGCGAAGCAGCTCGATGTGATCTGGGACGACGGGTTGATCCTGCACACCAACCTCCTGTTCGGCGGCAGCTGGCACCTCTACCGCACTGGCGAGCGTTGGCGGAAGCCGTCGTCGCTGCTGCGTGTCGGCATCACCGTCGATTCGTTCTCGGCGGTGTGCTTCGGGGCACGCGTCGTGGAGACGTACCGCGAGTTCGACACTCACCGCCATCCCGGCTTCGGCCGCTCCGGCCCCGACCTGTGTGCTCCGTCGCCTGATCTCCATGCCGCGGTCGAGGTGTTGTGCCGATATCGGGACCTCGACACCCCGATCGCTGAGGCCTTGCTCGATCAGCAGGTGGCGTGTGGCGTCGGCAACGTGTTCCGCAGCGAGATCCTGTGGGCCTGCCAGCACTATCCGTTTGCTCCGGTGTCGATGCTCGCCCGCAGTGACATGGAGCGAATCATCCTGGCGGCCGCCAAGGTGCTGCACGCCAACGTGCATCGAACTCCGGCGGAGGCGGCCGATCACCCCACCGGGCTGGCCGTCTACGGCAGGAACGGGCAGCGGTGCCAGCGATGCGGCGACACGATCGAGGTTCGCCGCATCGGCGAGCATGCCCGGCTGCTGTACTGGTGCCCGGGTTGCCAGGTTCGTCGGGGCCCCCGTGTCGCCGCCGAGGGATCGATCGAGCAGCGCCCGATGGACCCCCATCCTGCAGCGGCGAAGTTCCTGTCCGAGCTGCCATGGCGGCGTCGCGACCCACTCGCCGGCTGAGTCAGAGGGCGATGGCCGGGAGGCTGTCGATCACGGTGAGCCAGCCGGCCTCGAGCTGTGTCGGCTGATCGAAGGCTGGATGCGGGCGACCGATGAGGTGTTGGTAGGCGTTGGTCGCCAAGGCGATTGCTACGACGTCGCCGACGTCGAGCGCTCGAACGACTGCTGCCTCGATCGACAAAGTGGCCTGCGGCTTGTCGCCCAGTTGCACATGGGCACTGGCCGCGCCGACGTAGGCGAAGACCTCGTCGAGGTACGTGGCTCCAGCCGCCTCGGCAACCTGATGCGCGTGCTCGAGCGAGAGGTCGGGCTCCCTCAGGGTTGCGTAGAGCAACGCCGCTGCACCGTTGGCGAAGGGGTGGGCGAGCTCGTGCGGCCTCAGTTCGGAGAACGAGATGCTCGCTTCGTCGATGCGCCCGAGCTGCAGCAGCCCGACCAGTCGGGCGATGTGCGGCTCGAACGCTGAGCCATTCGCCTCGTCGGTTTCCGCGATCGCCCGGTCGGCGATGGCGACTGCGGTGGCGCCGTCACCGCGGTGCATCGCCGCGCCGGCGACGGCCATCAAGGGAAATGGGCCTTGCACCGACATCTCGGCCAGGGTCAGCAACTCCTCGGTGCTGCGCTGCGCGGCGCCCGCTTGACCGAGGGCGATCTGGGCTCGTAGCAGTGGCGCGGTGGCTTGGATCAGTCCGAACCGGTCGTTCAGCTTCTTGAACCGGGAGCGCGCCTGCTCGGCGAGGTTGGCCGCCTCGCTGAGGTCGCCCTGCCACAGCCGCAGGTCTGCGAGCAGCGTCTGCATCATGCCGACGGCCCACTCGTCGCCGCGTTGGTCGGCCTCACCGATGACCAGCTCGGCGAGGGCCTCGGCCTCGGCGAAGTGGCGCTCGAAGAACTCGACGAACGCGAGTAGACCGAAGGCCCAACCGACCCCGCCTCGATCCCCGAGCTTGTTGAGCGTGTCGGCGGCGTGGTTGAGGCGATCGCGGGCGAGCGACATGTCGCCGGAGAGGAACGAGATCCACGCCCGGTGTTGCTCGAGCCAGGCCAGGCCTCGCTGATCGTCGAGCAGTCGATACAACGTGTCGGCCTCGCCGAAGAACCACTCGGCGTCGACCAGCGACCCACCGAACAACTCGATGAAGCCGCGGGCTCGCAATGCTCGGGCGAGCAGATCCGAGCGTTCGACCGTACGCAGCAGATCGACCGCTTGCCCGAGCTCCAGCCGCGCTTCGGGGAGACGACTCGCCGCGTGGTGCATGGTGCCCAGCAGGCGGTGTGCGTCGCCTTCGGCAGCGACATCCCCGCGCTGCGATGCACTTGCCAAGGCGCTGTCGAGATCGATTCGTGCCGCGTCGAAGTCGTGGAGATCCAACAACGCGCCGGCCCGGATCAGCTGCAACCGCACGCGCCGCTCCTCGTGTTCGGGGCCGAACGGCAGCATCTCCAGCGCTCTGGTCGCGTGACGCGTCGCGACGCGCATGCTTCCGTTGTCGTCGGCTCGCTCGGCCGCCGCAGTCAACAGCTTGACCGCGTCATCGGCGATCGTGCCGGCGACGCCTTCGACCGGGCCCAACTCGCGCACGAGCTCCGCTGCGGTCGCCGTGTGGTGGGCGCGGTCGTCGAGCCCGGCGGGGAAGTTGGCCATCGCCTTGGCGACTCCCGCATGGCGTCGTGCACGCGCCGCCTTCGTGAGCGTCTGATACGCGGCGTCGCGCACCGAGTCGCTGCGGAACTCCCACCGCCGGCCGAGAACTTCGAGCAGCCCGAGGTCGTCGAGCTCGCGGACGTTGCCGGAGTCGAACCGTTGACCGAGCTCGTCGGCAAAGGTCTGCAGGGAGGCGATGGAACCGGATGTGCCGAGAATCGCGGCGTTCTCGATGATCTGGCGCTGGTCGGGCGACAGCTGGTCGAGACGGGCGATGATGAGTGCACGTAGCGAGTTGGGGAGCTCGCGGATGCCGCCCCCCGCTGCGGCGAGTGCGGCCAGTTCGTGCAGGAACAACGGATTGCCACCACTGCGCTCGTACAAGGCCGTCAGCAACTTCGGGTCGGCACATTGATCGGCCAACAGCTGTGCAGCGAGCTCCTCGGTTGCCACCTGGCCGAGCGGTTGCAGATTCAGCGACACCACGGTGGCCCTCTCGGTGTGCGGCGGCCAGGCCACCTCGCTGCGGGGGCGCATCGCCGTGACCAACGCGAACGGCGAGCGGCTGAGCGACGTGACGAGGTGTTCGAGCAGCCCGATCAGCGCCGCGCCGGCCCAGTGCAGGTCGTTGATCGACAGCACCACAGGACGCTCCTGTGTGCGCAGCTCCAACACGCGCGAAACGGCGTGATGGATCGACGCACGCGCCGCCGGCGCTTCGAGCTTGTCGATCGGTGACGGATGCCCGAGGAGGTGCAAGAACACGTCGACCATCCGCTCGATCTCGGTGTCGTCGACGTTTGCGAGCAGCTGCGTGGCACGTTGCCGGGCGTTGCCGCGGATCTCTGTCACCGGCAGGGTGGGGTCGAGGTCGAGGTACCGACACAGGGCGTCGGCGATGGGGAACCAGACGTTGGCTTCGCCGTATGGAACGCAGGCGCCTTCGAGCACCGCAGCATCCACCGAGTTGTGCAGGTAGTCGATCAGCTCGTCGGCCAGCCGCGACTTGCCGACGCCGTTCTCGCCGGAGATCGCCAGCAAGACGCTGCGATTGGCGATCGTGACCAGGTCGAGTGCGGCCCGGCCGATGGCCAGTTCGGGGGCACGGCCGATCAGTGGTCCGCTCCGTCCGCGCCGCGACCGGCTGCCGGGCGGCGCAGTCGCTTCCACGGCCAGCCAGGTCTTCACGCTCTGTTCCCGACCCCGGGGATCGAGCTCGCCCGCCGGCTCGAAGTGGATGGCTTGCGAGGCCAGCGCATAGGTGGTGAGGCCGACGAGGATCCCGCCGGGGGGCGCTGCGTTCTGCAGGCGCGATGCGGTGTTGACCACGTCGCCCATCGCGGTGTACTCCGTGCCTGCCAACGTGCCGACCAACACCTCGCCCGTGTTGATGCCGATGCGCATGCGGATGCCGGCGCTCCCGGAGAGACCCGACGTGCCGACGAAGTGGGCGAGGGTCGCCTGCATTCGCAGCGCAGCACGCACGGCACGTTCCGCGTCGTCCTCGTGGGCCACTGGGGCTCCGAACAACGCCAGGATGCCGTCGCCGAGGATCTTGTCGACTCGGCCGCCGAACGCGGTGATGTCGTCGACCAACAGCTGGAAACAGGCGTCGATCAACCGCTTCACGGCCTCAGGGTCGCGGTGCTCGGCCAGCGTGGTGAACTCGACCAGGTCAGCGAACAGCACCGTCGTGATGCGCCGCTCCTCCGCTTGCGACGCGGTGATCGCGTACCCGCACGTCGAGCAGAACCTGGCATCTGCCGGTATCTGAGATGCGCAGGACGGACACAGCATGAACCACTGAGCGTAGGACAGATCGGTATGACGACGGACGTTGGATATCCGGTTTTCGTGCCATGTCAAGGGGCGTCGCCTGACGCATGTCACCCAAAACGGGGATGCGCACCCTCGATCAGTGTTGATACAACTAGGCGTATGACTGACACATTGACGGCGGCCGCAGCGGCGGGCGCGCTGAACGCCACGAAGATCTACGGCGAGGGTGACAGCGAAGTCCGTGCCCTCGATGGCGTGACGGTGGCGTTCGAAGCCGGCAGGTTCACCGCGATCATGGGTCCCTCCGGCTCCGGCAAGAGCACCCTGATGCACTGTCTGGCGGGCCTCGATTCGCTCACCACAGGCTCGGTGTACATCGGTGAGACCCAGTTGGCCGATCTCAGCGACAAAGAACTCACGATCCTCCGGCGGACCGCTGTCGGGTTCATCTTCCAGGCGTACAACCTCGTCCCTACGTTGAGCGCGTACGAGAACATCACCCTCCCGCTGTTGCTCGGCGGAACAGCCGGCGACCAGGCGTGGATCGACAAGGTCGTCGATACGGTCGGGCTGCGTGACCGCTTGAAGCACCGACCGAGCGAACTGAGCGGTGGCCAGCAACAGCGCGTTGCCGTTGCCCGGGCGCTGGCGAGCAAGCCGACCATCATCTTCGCTGACGAACCCACGGGCAACCTCGACAGCCGGGCGGGCGCCGAGATCCTCGACTTCATGCGACGCGCGGTGCGCGACCTCGGCCAGACGATCGTGATGGTGACGCACGACCCCAACGCAGCCAGTTATGCCGATCGAGTCATCTTCCTGGCCGACGGCAAGGTCGTCGACGAGATGGCGTCGCCGACCGCCGATCTGGTGCTCGATCGCATGAAGCGGTTCGGTGACTGAGCGATGTTCAAGCTCGCGCTGAAAGGCATCCTGGCTCGCAAGGGCCGGCTGCTGCTGACTTCACTGGCCGTCATTCTCGGTACCTCGTTCCTTGCGGGTACGTACATCTTCTCCGACACGTTGACGAAGTCGTTCAACGACCTGTTCGCCGATGTGTTCGATGGCACCGATGCGTATGTGCGTTCCTCGGTCGTCATCGAAGGCGACTTCGGTGCGGAGGAACGTCAGCGGATCCCCGACACGCTGACCGCCGAGGTCGCCAAGGTGCCGGGCGTGAAGACCGCCGCCAGCAGTGTGCTCGGGTTCGCCCGCGTCATCGGCAAGGATGGCAAGCCCGTTGGTCAGGAAGGCAACGGCCCGCCCAACTTCGGGTCGTCGATCGCGGAGCACGGCGAAGAATTCTGGAAGATCAGCGATGGTCGATTGCCGGCCAACGGCGACGAGGTCGCCCTCGACAGCAGCACGTTCGACAAGTCGAAGTACCAACTCGGCGACAAGGTGAAGATCGTCGCCCAAGCCGGGTCGCGCGAGTTCACCCTGGTCGGCGTCGCCCGATACGGCGATGTGTCGTCGCCCGGTGGTGCGACGTTCGCACTCTTCGATCTGGCGACCGCAGAAGAGTTCGTCGGCAAACCCGGCTTCATCGACGCCGTGGTCGTCACCAGCGACGGCAGCATGTCGGATGGCCAGTTGGCCGACACGATCCAAGCTGCGCTGCCCGCCGATAGCCAGACCGAGACGCTGACCGGCGCCGAGATCACCAAGGAGAACCAGAACGCCATCGAGGATGGGCTCAGTTTCTTCCGCATCTTCCTCACGGTGTTCTCCTTCATCGCTATGGGTGTCGCGTGCTTCGTGATCTACAACGTGTTCTCGATCACCGCTGCTCAACGCCAACGTGAAAATGCATTGCTGCGCGCTGTCGGTGCGCAGCGATCGCAGATCACCCGATCGATGCTCTTGGAGTCCGTCGTCGTCGGCATCGTCGGCTCGTTGTTGGGGCTGATCGCCGGCATCGGCGTGTCCTCTGCGCTCAAAGGGTTCCTCGGTGTGCTCGGTATCGACTTCCCGTCGACCGCTCTGCAACTGTTGCCCCGTACCGTCGTGCTCACCATTGTGTTGGGCACGTTCGTCACCGTGTTGTCTGCCGTGATGCCCGCCCTGCGCGGCGGTCGGGTTTCGCCACTCGCGGCAATGCGCGACGCTGAGGTCGAGCACCCAGGCAGCACCCGGAAACGAGTGCTGATCGGCGTGATCTTTGCCGCGGTCGGCGGTGTCGGGATCGTCGCCACGCTCGCCGGGGCCAGCATTGCGCTGCTCGGCATCGGGGTGTCGCTGTTGTGGACCGGTGTGTTGATCAATGGTCCGCTGCTGGCGGTCGTTGCCGCAAAGGTGATCGGCACGCCGGTCGCTCGATTGTTCAAGGTCACCGGAAAGATGGCGCAGGGCAACGCGTCGCGCAACCCGAAGCGCACGTCGCGGGCCGCGGCGCCGGTGCTGATCGGCGTTGCGCTGGTGACGGCGGTGGCGTTGATGGCGTCGACGTTGAAGGCCCAGGTCCGCGAGATCTTCGGCAAGCAGTTCGTCGGCGACTATGTGGTCAAGACCGACGACTTCAGTGGGTTCGGCGGTCTCAGCCCCGATCTCGCCGACCAGCTCAACAGCGTGCCGCAGGTTGCGGCCGCCGCCGGCATCGGTGTCAAGCTCGCCCTGGTCGATGGCAAGGGCCGCACGGTCACCTTGGTGGATCCCACCACGGTCGGCCAGGTCTTCGACCTGCACTTGACCAGCGGCTCGTACGCCGCCCTGTCGCCGTCGTCGATGCTGGTCTCCGACAAGACGGCCAAGAACGACAAGCTGAAGATCGGCGATGTGCTCAAGGTCAACCTCACCGGTCTCGGCGAGTTGCCGTTGACCATCGTCGGCACGTATTCGTCCGATGAGTTGGCCGGTAAGTACGTCCTCAATCGAAGTCTCTATGCCAACGCGTCCGGGAGCTACTTCGACTTTTCGGTGTTCATCAACCTGGCGCCCGGCGTCAGTGCTCCACAGGCTGTGGCAGCGATCAAACCGCTGGTCGAGCAGTACGGCTCGGGCGAGCTGCAGAGCCGTAGTCAATACATCGACGACCAAGCGTCGTCCATCAACACGCTGCTGGCGTTGATCTATGGATTGTTGGCGCTGTCGATCGTCATTGCCGCAGTGGGCATCGTCATCACTTTGTTGTTGTCGGTGTACGAGCGACGCCGCGAGATCGGCCTGCTCCGTGCCGTGGGCATGACGCGGGGCCAGGTGCGATCGACGATTCGTTGGGAGAGCGTCATCACCAGCATGTTGGGTGCCGTCCTCGGGGTGTTGCTCGGGCTGGTCAGTGGATATCTGTTGGTGCTGTCGCTACGGGACCAGGGCATCACCGTCTTCACGGTTCCCCTCCTGAGCACGTTCGTCATCTTGGTGATCGCGTTCATCGTCGGGGTCATCGCCGCGGTGATCCCTGCGCGTCGGGCCACCAAGGTCGACATCATCGAGGCCATCGCCACAACATGAGCCTCGGCACAATGACCCTGACGCCGAACTGACGACCTCGTGCTTCGACTCGCATTACGCAACGTTCGGGCGCGATGGGGCCGTGTCGTGCTGACGGCGCTCGCCATCGTGGCCAGCACCGCGTTCCTCAGCGGCACGTTCATCTTTCGAGACACGGTACAACGCACGTTCAACGGCCTGTTCGCCGATGTCTTCGAACGAGTCGACGGCTACGTGCAATCGTCGAACTCGGTCGAGGCGTTTCTCGGCTTCGAGCGTCGCGATCGATTGCCGGTCGACGTCGTCGATCAGGTTCGCGCCGTGGAGGGTGTGGCCGATGCACAGGCTTTCGTGCAAGGCGACGCGGTCGTGATCGACAAGCAAGGCAAACCGATCGAGCGCCCGACGGCGCCGACGTTCGGTGCGACCGTGAACCAGGGGTCGTTGTCGGTGTGGCGGATCGCCGGCGGGCGACTGCCGAGCAACTCGTCGGAGGTCGCACTCGACACCATCACGGCAACCGACGCCGGGTACGTGGTCGGTGACAAGGTGAAGGTCAATGCCGAGGGCGGGTCGCGGGAGTTCACCCTCGTCGGCATCACCGTGTATGACAACATCGTGTCGCCGGGCAATGCGACCTGGGCGCTGTTCGATGCGACGACCGCCGAGGAGTTCGTCGCCAAACCCGGATTCGTCGACGCCGTGCTGGTCAAAGGCGACGGGTCGGTCCCCGACGACGTGCTGGTGGGGCGGATCAAGGCAGCACTCGACCCCAACATCGCCGAGACCTTGACGTCTGCCGAGATCACCAAGCAGACGCAGACCGACATCGAACGCAGCCTCGGATTCATCACGCTGTTCCTGGCCATCTTCTCGTTCATCGCGCTCGGTGTCGGGATGTTCGTGATCTACAACGTCTTTTCGATCACGGCCGCGCAACGCCAACGCGAGAACGCGCTGTTGCGCGCCATCGGTGCCAGCCGACGGCAGGTGACGTGGACCCTGCTGATCGAATCCGCCGTGATCGGGCTGCTCGGCTCGATCGCCGGATTGTTCGGTGGCATCGGCCTGGCGCTGGGCATCCGCAACCTGCTCGACGCGCTCGACTACTCGATCCCGGCTCGAGGTCTGGCGCTGGAGCCGTTCACCGTCGTGCTGACGATCGTGTCCGGCACCGCGGCCAGCCTGATCGCGGCGATCGCACCGGCGATCGGTGCGGGACGAGTGCCACCGGTCGCGGCGATGGTCGACACGGCGTACGAACGAACCGGTTCGATCCGCGGGCGCATGATCGGCGCCGCGGCTTGTGCAGTCGTCGGTGGCGGCACGATCGTCGCAGTCCTGCTGGGCGCCGACGGGATCTTGCTGGGGGCCGGTATCGCCCTGCTGTTCACCGCGGTGCTGCTGCTCGGCCCGGTGATGGCTCGGCCGATCGCCCACCTGCTGGGCGCGCCGGTGCAACGGTGGCGCGGCGTGACCGGGGCGATGGCCCGCGGCAACGTGCAGCGCAACCCGAAGCGCACGGCCCGCACCGCCGCACCGGTTCTGATCGGGGTGGCCCTCGTCACCGGAGCGTCGGTGTTCGCTGCTTCCATCAAGGTGCAGTTGCGCGAGACGATCGGCTCGACGTTTGTCGGTGACTACGTGATCAACACCAGCAACGGCGGCGCGCTGAGCTTCAGTCAGACGTTCATCGACCAACTCAACACCCTGCCCGAAGTCGGCGCGGCCACGGGCCTCGGCTTCGTGCCGATTGCGGATTCCTCCGGCGAGCGAGCGGGCGGTGCCACCATCAACCCCGAGACAGCGGGTGGCCTCTTGCAGTTCGAGTTCCTGCAGGGCTCCTTGGCCTCACTGACGCCCGATGGCATGTTGATCAGCGAAGGTGAGGCCAAGCGCAAGCACCTGACGCTGGGTGACGACTTCGATGTACGCATCGATGGCCATCTGCGAGCGCTGGTCGTGCAGGGGATCTACGCCAGCGCCGATTTCATCCCGGCGCGCACGTACCACCGCGACACGTTTGCCGGCACCAGCCTCTCGAACACGGCGGGGTTCGTGTCGCTGACCCGTGCCCCGGGAGTCACCGACGCGACATTCCGCACTGCGGTCGACGTGCGTGTCAAGGCCTATGGGATCGGTGAACTGCAGGATCGCAACCAGTTCATCGACAGTCGTGCCGACCTGGTCGACCAGAGCCTGGCCTTCGTGTACGGGCTGCTTGCGCTGTCGATCGTGATCGCCGTCTTCGGGATCGTGCTGACGTTGCTGCTGGCCGTCTACGAGCGACGGCGTGAGACCGGGCTGCTGCGCGCGGTCGGCATGACTCGCGCCCAGGTGCGCACGACGGTTCGCTGGGAGAGCGTGCTGACCTCGGTCTACGGCGCGGTCGTCGGGGTGGTGATGGGGCTGGTGCTGGGGTACGTGGTGATCGCCGCGTTGCGCGATCAGGGCTTGACCAAGTATTCGGTACCGGTCGCCACGATCGCCGCCATCTTGTTGATCGCGTTTGTTGTCGGCGTGGTCGCTGCGGTCGTGCCCGCGTGGAGAGCGACGAAGCTCGACATCCTGCAGGCGATCGCCACGGAATGATCTCGATGGATGCTGTCGCCCCCGTCCTGTCGCCCGAGATGCTTGCATTCCTGGCTGAGCGCCATCTGGCGACGTTGACGACGCTGCGAAGAGACGGTTCGCCGCATGTCGTGCCGGTCGGATTCAGCTTCGACGTCGACACCGGCGTGGTTCGGATCATCACCTTTGCCAGCTCGACGAAGGCCCGGAACGCTGCACGCAACTGCCGCGCGGCCGTGGCCCAGGTCGCCGGCGGCCGATGGGCAACGCTGGAGGGCGTGGCTCGGTTGCTCGTCGACTCGCCGTCGGTCGCCTTGGCCGTTGCTGGGTACGCCGCCCGGTATCGACAGCCGTCGCAGCGGGCCGACCGGGTCGCCATCGAGATCGTGGTCGACAAGGTGATGGGTCGGGCCTGATGCCGACCGGGGCGCGGACCTCCTGACCCGCCCGTACAATCGGGCAGCCCCGGAACGCTACGTATTGTTCCGGGCGTTCCCGCTTGCGGTGAAAGGGGCGTGTGATGGCTGGTTACTCGGGTACTCCGTTGCCGAAGAAGCTCGGGATCGTCGACGACGCGGTGTTCGTGGTCGTCGATCCTCCGGCGGGGTTCGCCAACACGCTCGGCGACTATGGCGATGCGGTGTGGCAGAAGTCGTTGCTCGCACCACTCGATGTCGTTGTCGCCTTTTTCACATCGCGTGCCAAGTTGGTCGCGGCCTGGCCCAAACTGACGAAGGCCGCGGCACCCGCCGGTGGAGTGTGGGTGGCGTGGCCGAAGAAGTCGAGTGGCGTAGCGACCGACATCACCGAAGACGTGCTGCGCGCCGAACTGCTGCCGAGCGGCTGGGTCGACAACAAGGTCTGCGCGATCGACGACACCTGGAGCGGCTTGCGCTTCGTGCAACGCAAGGAGCTCCGCCGCCCCGGCGACGAGCGGCGCTGAGCGCGGCGGTGTCAGCTCACTTGTTGGGTTGGGCGAGCACGCGTAGGTACGGCTTCACGGTCGTCCAACCTTGGGGGAAGAGTTGCTCGGCTTCCTCGTTGGTCACTGCGCCACCGATGATCACGTCGTTGCCGTCGACCCAGTTGGCCGGCGTGGCGACCTTGTACTTCGCGGTCAGCTGCAGGCTGTCGATCACGCGCAGGATCTCGTCGAAGTTGCGCCCCGTCGAAGCCGGGTAGGTGATGGTCAGCTTGACCTTCTTGTCGGGACCGACGACGAACACCGAGCGCACGGTCATGGTGTCGCTGGCGTTGGGGTGGATCATGTCGTAGAGGTCGGCAACCTGACGATCGGGATCACCGATCATCGGGAAGTTCACCGGTGTGCCTTGCGTTTCGGCGATGTCGGCTTCCCACCTCACGTGGCTCTCGACCGGGTCGACCGACAGGCCGATCACCTTGACGTTGCGCTTGTCGAACTCCGGCTTGATCTTGGCGACGTAGCCGAGCTCCGTGGTGCAGACCGGCGTGAAGTCCTTCGGGTGACTGAAGAGCACACCCCACGAATCGCCGAGCCAATCGTGGAAGTGGATCTCGCCCTGGGTGGTGTCGGCGGTGAAGTCGGGGGCGGTGTCTCCGAGGCGAACGGTCATGGCAGGTCCTTTGAGTTGTCGAGTTGTCGAATGGATCGAGCTGGCTGATTCGTGCGGGACAACACTAACCAATACCCGACTCTTCCGGTCGAGATTGGTCGGGCGAAACGCTTCTCATTGACATGTGACCAATTAGTCACATATTATCCGACGCATGGACGAGGTGTTCCGGGCGCTCGCAGATCCGACCAGACGGTCGATCCTCGACGCGCTGTTCGAACGCGACGGCCAGACGGTGCAGGCCTTGTGTGATCGATTTCCGGAGATGACCAGGTTCGGCGTGATGAAGCACCTCAGCGTGCTCGAGGCCGCCAACCTGGTCGCCACCAAACGAGTCGGTCGCACCAAGCAGCACTTCCTCAACCCGGTCCCGATCGGCGAGATCGCCGATCGTTGGGTCAGCAAGTACGCCCAACCATTCACCCGCGCCTTGGTCGGCATCCGTCACGACCTCGAGCGCGCCACGAACTAGGAGCTCGCAAAGTGACCATCACCAAGCACGTCTACCAGATCTTCATCAAGGCCACGCCCCAACAGGTGTGGGATGCAATCGTCGAGCCGTCGTGGACTCGCCGGTACTTCCATGGCAGCGCGTTCGACTCACCTCCGGTCAAGGGCCAGCCGTACCGCACGACGATTGCGGAAGGCCGGCCGGCAGTCGATGGCCTGATCGAGGAGGTGGACCCGCCGCATCGGCTGATCATGACGTGGCACACGTTGTACGACGCGGCGATGTCGGAGGAACCGCCGAGCCGCGTGGAGTGGATCGTCGAGCCGGTCGGTGATGGCCTGACCCGGCTGCGACTCGAGCACGGCGATCTGGCACGCAGTCCGTTGACGTGGGCCAACGTGAAGGACGGTTGGGTCTACGTGCTCGACGGTTTGAAGACGGTCGTCGAGACGGGCGAGTCGCTGCCACCGCTGACCGCGCCGTTGACGCCGATCGACGACGCCGCCGGCGAGTGGCATCGCGCCCAGGGGATCGAGTGCAACAACTCCACGTGGGAACTGATCGAGGCGGAGCGCACACCGGACAACGATGAGGAGATGCTGCGCCGCGCCTATGCCTCGGCCTATCACTGGGCACGCGCGGTGCGGCGTGGCCCGGCCAACGATGCTCGCGGTGCGTGGTTGCTGGCGAAGGTCCAACTGTTGGTCGGTCAGCCCGATTTGTCGCTGCGATACGCCGATCGATGCATGGCCGTGTGTCAGGAACACGGCCTCGCCGACTTTGATCTGGCCTACGCTCACGAGGCGCGGGCGCGGGCATTGAAGGCACTCGGCGACGGCGTTGCCGCAGCTCAGAGCTGGGAAATGGCCAAGGCAGTGCTGATTGCCGACCCCGAGGATCAGGCGATCCTCGATGATGACCTTGCCGTCGCCCCGTAACGGCAACTCCCCCCGAGACCGGCCGAGCCGAGCGGTCTCCGACGTGCCGGGACCAACTTCCCCTCTAGTCATGTCTTGATGGTGCCGATACTGTTTCTGCGGGCGGTCGGGCTGTTAGCACATCTCAACGGAAGTTTGGTTCATGGTCACCACCCATCTGTGTCGTCGCACTGCCCTGGTCCTGTTCGCGGCATTGCTGACCGTCGGCGCCAGCGCAATGGTGAATCACACCGCACAGGCCGCAACGATCGGTCCGCCGCAGATCGAGCTCGCCGCCACCGCGCTGAAGCCGGCCGTTCGGTTGAGCCAATCCGGCGTGGTCATGTTCCCGATGGACCCGCTTCCGAAGTGCGCGCTCAGCAAGACCAGTTTTGGTCAACCCCGTTCGGGTGGTCGTACCCACGAAGGCATCGACCTGATGGCGTCGTTGGACCAGCAGGTCTACGCCGTCGACAACGGTGTGCTGTGGCGGCAAGCCATCAACGGCGAGCCGAGCGCGGTGTTGTCGGGCAACGCCTGGTATGTGCGCATCGCCGACGGCACGTACTACTTCTACGGCCACATGTCGCACTTCGCCGATGGCTTGAAGCTCGGCGACACGGTGACGCGCGGACAGTTGATCGGCTACGTCGGTGACACGGGGAACCCTGGCCCGGGGAACTATCACCTCCACTTCGAGGTGCACCCCAAGGGCGGTGCAGCCGTGGATCCCTACCCGCTGTTGACGATCCCGAAGTCCTGCACGGTCGTCGCCTGACCCACGTGGCGGATTCGCGGCCACAGCGTCGCCCAGTAGTCTCGCGGCGTGAGCATCGCCGTCGCCTTGGAAGAACTGCCCGACAAGCTGTCGGAGTATCCGTGGTGCTACCTGGTGACCAGCGGTGAGGAGCGACCACATCTGCTGGCGGTCAAGCCGTCGTTGGTGAAGTCCGGACTGCGGTGCGAGACGGGCCATTCCAGCCGCGCCAATGTCGTACGCAACCCGCTCGTGGTGTTGATGTTCCCGCCCGCGCAGGCCGATGGGCTCTCGTTGATCGTCGACGGCGAGGCCGAAGTGAACGGCGACGGTGTGATCGTCACGCCGACGTGGGCTGTGTTGCACCGTTCTGCGGTGTGAGGGCGCCGTTCGTCAGATGTGGGCGATGTCGAGACCGAACGCTGACTGGAAGGCGGCGAAGTAGTCGGCATCGTCGTCGTAGGCGCCCAGCGCCACCCAGGCCTCGTCAGACATCGCCCCACGGCCGGCGATGAACTCCGGCCCACCCCAGCTGACGGGGTAGCGCAGCTTGGGTGAATCGGTGGTGATGGCGTGATGGATGAGCGCGGCAACCTCGAACGGATCGGTTGACTGTGCATGTCCCGCCGCGTAGAACTGGAACAGGCGGCGATAGTGAGCGTCATACGCGCCGCTGTGGTTCGGGGCGTCGATGTTTTTGGCGAAGATCGCGCTCTTGGTGACGCCCGGTTCGATGATGGCCACCCGGATGCCGAACGGAGCCAGTTCCTGGGCGAGGCCTTCGCTGAGTCCCTCGAACGCCCACTTCGACGTGACATACGGCGACTGGCCGATGGCGGCGACACGGCCGGCGACCGAGGTGATGTTGACGATCGCGCCGCTGCGCCGGGCGCGCATGCCCGGAAGGACCTGCTGCAAGCAGCGGACTGCGCCGCACAGGTTGACGTTCATCACATCGAGGTACATCGACGGTGGACACTCCTCGGCGACGGCGTTCCCACCGATGCCGGCGTTGTTGACCAACGCATCGACCTGGCCGTCGGTCGAGTCGAGGATGCGCGCGAAGCCGACGCGCACCGAGTCGTCGTCGGCGACATCGAGTTCGATCAGATGGACCTCGACGCCGGCCTCGGCCGACATCGCCTGCAGCTTGGCTGCCTTGTCGACACTGCGCACGGTGCCATAGACGGTGTGGCCCTGCCGGGCAAGGTGGATGGCGGTTGCGCGGCCGATGCCACTGTTGGCGCCGGTGACGACGGTGTTGGTCATGCGACCATGGTAAGTGCCCGCACTCAGGCGGCCTCCATGGGGGTGAAGCCCTCGAACCAGATCGCGTCGGGGTCGCAGGCAATGGCCAGGCTCTGCACGCGCTCGTGGTCGACGAGCAAGATGTCGAGCAGTTGCAGGCCCTGCAGCATGTGGATTCGGCGCAGTTCGAAGTACCCGATGCGGTCGTCGGCAGCCGGCGGTGCATCGGCCACGTGATCGGCGACGCAGATCATCATCGTCTGCGAGAACGGCACCTCGAGGCCGGGCCCATCGCACCACCCGACGAACAGGCCGAGCTCGGTGGGCGGGTCGGCGAACATCGCCGTGACCTGGCGCCGCTCGTCGAGCAGGGTCATCACTTCCTTCTGGACGGGCATGTCGAGCACGCCGGAAGCCAGGTTGGCTGCGTCGGCGAACTCGCGGATGATCAATGGTTCATCAGGATTGGGCAGCCACACGTAGCAGGGCTGATCACCGAAGTGGATGTCGATGACCTGCCTGCGGTTACGCAGGCGGGGGCGGCGAAACGGCATGAGTTCCTCCCGAACGAAGGATCGAGTTGTGGTTCGGGGGAAGCCGCTGCCGCGGACCCTATCGGCGGTGCCAGCGCGTTGCGACTCGGCTTCCGAGTTCCAGGAGCGGCCACGAGACAGCGATGAACGCGGCCGCCATCGCGTACGCCCACAGGGACGTGCGGGGCAGTTCGAACAGATCGCGCGTCCACGGCGTGGCGAACGCCAGGGCAAACAGGGCCACCATCGTGATCACCAGGCCGGCGCGGAGACGGTTCAGCGGGCGAGCCACGCGGTGGAGGTTCATCAGCGCAACGGAACCCGCCACCAGCACCGCCACGGTGCGGGCATGGTCGGCGTCGATCGCCTGGTCGAGTTGGGCGATCGCGAACACGCTCATCGTGACGATGGCGATCACCAACCCCGCCGGTACGGCCCGCCCGAGCACCCGACGAAGGAAGCCTTCGCTGACGCGTTGGTCGTTGGGCTCGAGGGCGAGGAAGAACGCCGGCAACCCGATGGTGAACCAACTGAGGATCGACAGGTGGATGGGCCGAAGGGGATAGGCGACAGCGACCACCCCCGTGATGACCGAGAGCACGACGGAGTACGCCGTCTTGGCCAGGAACAGGCTGGCCACGCGCTCGATGTTGTTGATCACCCGCCGACCTTCGGCCACCACTGCCGGCATCGCTGAGAAGTTGGAATCCATCAACACCAGCTGGGCAACGCCACGGGTGGCCTCGCTGCCCGACGCCATGGCGACGCCGCAGTTGGCGTCCTTCAGCGCGAGCACGTCGTTCACTCCGTCACCGGTCATCGCGACGATGTGTCCTCGCGACTGCAGCGCGCCCACCATTGCGCGCTTCTGGTGCGGGGTCACCCTGCCGAACACGGTGCTGCCCTCGATGGCATCGGCGAACGCTTGGGTGCCCGACTCGGGCAACGTCGTCGCGTCGATATTGGCCTCCCAGCCCGTCAGGCCCGCACGTTTGGCGACCGCGCCGACCGTGACGTTGTTGTCGCCGCTGATCACCTTCACGGTCACACCTTCGGCCGCGAAGTACTTGAACGTGGCTGGTGCATCGGCGCGCACGATGTCTTCGAGCAGCACCAGGGCGACTGCGGTGACGGCGGGAAGCGTTGCGTCGTCGCCGTCGCTGAACGCGCCATCGGCGGTTGCCAACACGAGCACGCGTTGCCCCGATCGGGCGTGGGATTCGACCGTGGCCTGCATGTCGCCCGTGTAACCCGATGTCAGTACGTTCTCGGGCGCGCCCAGCACCCAACTGCCGTGGTCGGCGAACGTCATGCCGCTCCACTTGCGAGCCGACGAGAACGGCACCCGTCCGGTGACCGTCCAAGACGTGGCATCGTGGTACGAGTTCTGCAAGGCGCGCGAGGTTGCGTTCGGGTCGGGGTCGAGCTGGGACAGTGCGGCGAGCGCCGCATCGACGCCGGCACGGTCGGCCGAGTTGACGACCTCCACCTCGGCGAGGGCGAGCGTGCCCTCGGTGATCGTGCCGGTCTTGTCGACACACAACACGTCGACGCGGGCGAGCACCTCGATCGCCGGAAGCTCTTGCACGAGGCACCGGTGTCGGGCGAGCCGAACAACGCCGACGGCGAAGGCGACGCTCGTCAGCAGCACCAGACCTTCCGGGACCATCCCGACCAGACCGGCGACGGTGCTGATGATCGATTGCCGCCAGCCGTCGCCGCGGCGGAGGAACTGGCTGCTGGCCAGCAGCAGGCCGACGGGGATGATGAGGTAGCCCACCCAGGTGACGATCAGGTTGACGTCGTTGCGCAGCGGCGAGTTGACCAGCGTGAACCGCCGGGCCTCCTCGGCGAGCTTCACCGCATAGTTGTCGGCGCCGACCTTCGTCACCACCATGCGACCCGTGCCGGCGACCACGGCACTGCCGCTCAACACGTCGTCGCCGTCGTTTTTCACCACGGGGTCGGCCTCGCCGGTCAGCAGCGATTCATCGATCTCGAGGTTCTCGTGGGCCACCACCAGCCCGTCGGCCACGACCTGGGCGCCGGTGCGCAACTCCACGACGTCGTCGAGCACCAGTTCGTGGACCTGCAACTCGGTGACCTTGCCGTCGCGCACCGCATGGGCGCGTGGCGCATTGACGACCCGCAGCCGGTCGAGCACGCGCTTGGCACGCAACTCCTGCACCACACCGATCACGCTGTTGGCGACGATGACCCCACCGAACAACGCATCTTTCGGGGAGCCTGCGGCGATGACCAAGGCCGCAAGGATCGCGACGATGAGGTTGATCGGTGAGAACACGTTGCCACGTATGATCTCGCCGACGCTGCGTGTCGGTGCGTTGGGCACGAGGTTCGTCAGACCTCGGCTGACTCGGTCCGCCACTTCGGCGCTGGTCAAGCCGGTCGCTGGATCGGGATGTCGGTCGGGCACGCGGAGACGCTATCCGGACCAACGCCCACGGGCGCTCGGGTAGCGTCTCGGTGTGGCCATCGCCGACGAGAAGTACGTGCTGTTGACGACGTTCCGCAAGAACGGCGATGCGGTGGCGACTCCGGTGTGGATTGCGGCGTTGCCCGACGGTGCGGCCGGCTTCACCACGGAGGACACCTCGGGCAAGGTCAAGCGCATTCGCAACAACCACTCGGTGACGGTGCAGGCGTGCAGCATGCGCGGCAAGGTTCTACCGGGCTCGACGGCGTTACACGCGACTGCCGAAGTGTTGCTGGCTGACGATGCCCGCCCGGTGCGTTCGGCGATCCGACGGAAGTACCGCATCGTCTTGCTCTTGTTGACCGCCAGCGATCTCATCCGCAAGCTGTTCCGGCGCGCCGAGGCTCCCGAGTGTGCAATCCGCCTGCGGTTCGACGGGTGACCCGATAGAGGCCTTCACTGCGCGTCGTGGAAGATGAGGCCCAGGGCGTGGCGGCGTCCGCTGCGAACGACGCTGAGGCTGTGTCGCATCGGCGCCGATGCCCAACCGCGTTGCGTGCGGATGGGCCGATCGCGGGTCGTGAAGACGACGCCGTGACCGCGCTGGATCGCAGTCGCGGTCGCCCGTGACTGTGCCCGTGGTCGTTGCTCGACGACCACGAACTCGCCTCCGGTGTAGTCGGCAGCCGGGTCGTTGAGGCCGATCACGACCTGGAGCGGGAAGACGAGCTCGCCGTAGAGGTCGCGGTGCAGTGCGTTCCAATCGCCCGGCCCGTACCGCAGCATCAGCGGGGTGGGTCGCGACTGTCCCGCGGCGTGACACTGATCGAGCCACTCGTCGAGCGTGTCGGGCCACGACGCCGCCTGACCTCGTCGGTCGGCCCATTCTCGGGCGACCGGAAGCAGGTGCGGCCAGAACGCGGTTCGCAGGTTCCGAACGACCGTGGGCAGCGGTCGGCTGAAGTACCGGTACTGGCCCCGGCCGAATCGGTGGCTGGCCATGTCGACGGTCGACCGAAACCGATCGCGGTTGTCGTAGAGGGCGATCAACTCGTCGCACGCGTCGCCGTCGAGCACCGGGCCCAGCGACGCCACTCCCACGTCGTCGAGCGTCATCGTGACCTTCGGCCAGTCGATGGCGTCGACTTGGTTGCGGACGACGGCTGGGCCGGCGTCGCTCATGCGGCCGACTCGAGGGCGAGCAGCGTGCGCTTGGCATCGCTGCCGCCGAGGTATCCGCCGAGCGTGCCGTCGGCACGCAGCACCCGGTGACATGGCACGACGACCGGGAGCGGGTTGGTCGCGCATGCGGTGCCGACGGCACGCGCGGCCCGCGGGTTCCCGGCGAGCGCGGCGACGGCCGCGTAGCTGGCGGTGTGGCCGTAGGCGATGTCGGTGAGATGTTCGAGCACCGTCCGGCGGAACCCGCTCGACAGCCGCCGGTCGAGGGGTACCGTAAAGCTGTGCAACCGGCCGGCGAAGTACTGGTCGAGCTCCCGGCTGACCGCGTCGAGTCGAGCTGGGGCTTCGAGGATGCGCGGGCTGATCCGGTCACCGAGGTGCTGGAGGACCGAGTCGTGGTCCTCGCTCTCGTAGGCGACCCGCACGAGGCCGACCTCTGTTGCCGCGAGCAACAGGGTGCCGACCGGGGAGTCGATCGTGCGGTAGGCAACGTCGAGAACTCCGTCGCGTTGCGCTGCCTCGACGAGGCGTGCGTGCAGTCTTGGCAGATCGTTCGCGTCGTCGGCGTGCGCCAACTCCAGATCGCTGGCCAGGTCGTCGTGGGCGTTCATGATGTTCGTCCTTTCGGGGTGGGGGGGTTCGGATAGGTGCGTCTGAGCGTCGCGATCCCGTCGGCCGCAGCGCGCCGCGCTGCCTCGGGGCTGCCGCCGATGATGGTGCCGATCTCGACGTAGGGCAGGCCGGCGAGGTAGTGGTAGGCGATCGCCTGGCGCTGTTTGACCGGCAGGCGTGATACGGCATCGGCCACGTCGTGATCTCGGGCCTCGGCGCCGTCGAGCGCCGGGGTCTCGGGCACCTCGCCGACGGGCACAGCCCGACGAGCGATGCCACGGGTGATGTCGATCGCCTTGCGATGAGCGATCGTCACCAGCCACGCCTCGATGTTCGCCCCATGTGGCAGGTCTGGGTAGGCCTTGAACGCCGAGAGGAACGTCTCGGACCACGCGTCGTCGGCATCTGCCCGCCCGAGCACGGCGCGGCACACCCGCAGCACGGTAGCGCCGTGCCCGGCGACGATTCGCTCGAACGCCACGTTGTGGTTCACGAACAGTAGACGTCTCGGTGGCGGCGAACGTGAGGTGCGATTTCTCGATTCTTACGCCCAATTGCACCCTTGATCGGCCACGGGCGTAGCGTGCGCGTATTGGCCCGTCCGCCGAGAAGGAGTCCCGCGATGAAACGTCGTACTGCTCGAACTGCGCCCGCTCTGTTGGTCTGTCTGGCCGCGGCAAGCGTCGCCCTGATCCCATCGTCGGTCAGTGCCGACCGCGACCGGCCGCTCGACGGCATCAAGCACGTGGTCGTGATCTACGAGGAGAACCACAGCTTCGACAACTTGTACGGGACCTGGGGTGATGTCAGCGGCGACCACGTCACCGGCCTGGCTGACGCAACCCCTGCAAACTCGACGCAGGTCGACTCGGCCGGCGCGGCGTACCCGTGCCTGTTGATGAGCGACGTCAACGTCATGTCGCCACCCCTGTCGCCAGATTGCAGTGGCGACACGTTCTCGTTCGGCACGGGAAAGCCGACCACGGCGTACCACTTCGGCAATGCGCCGTTCAACATCGACGCGTTCATCCCGGCAACCGCAACGACGTGTCCGATCGCGACCGAGTTGTTCAGCCATCCGTTCGGCGTGCTCGACGGTCGGGGGCGTTCTGGTGGGTGCACGCGCGACCTAGTGCACCGGTTCTACCAAGAGCAATACCAACTCAACGGCGGCCAGCAGAACCGCTACGTGACCGGCAGCGACTCCGCTGGAATGACGATGGGCTACTACGACACCACGCAGTTGCCCATCTACCAGTACCTGCACTCGCGCAAGGCGCCCAACTACGTCGTGCTCGATCAGTTCTTCCAGGCTGCCTTCGGCGGTTCGTTCCTCAATCATCAGTACCTGGTCGCTGCCGCAGCGCCGCCGTTCGCCGCCGGCACTCACGCGGTGCTCGATTCCAACGGCTTCCCCAACGCCACGTATCCGCTCTACACGCCGACGAATGCGGTCGTCGATGGTGCAGTCACGCAGGCGTGCGGCCTGCCGACGACCGTTGCCGGGTTCGCCTGTGGTGACGTTGCGGTCAACACCGTGCAGCCACCGTTCCAGCCGACCAGTCCGTTCGGGGCAAAGATGCCGCTGGTCGACGACACGACGACGCCACTGACGATCGGTGATCGCCTGACCGATGCGCATGTGAGTTGGGCCTGGTACGCCGGAGGCTGGGACAACGCTGCCGGCAATGTCGCTGGCCGTGGGTGGACGAACGGGACCGGCCCCACCTGCTCGGATCCCAACTCGGTGCCCGCAGCGCCCGACCTCGCCGGTCAGGGTGGGTTCCCGTACTGCCCTGATCTGTCGTTTCAGACCCACCATCAGCCGTTCAACTACTACGCCCGCTATGCGCCGGGGCAGCCTGATCGGTCCCACTTGCGGGACGAACAAGACTTCCTGCGCGCCGCGAAGACCGGCAAGCTGCCGGCAGTGAGCTTCGTCAAGCCCCTCGGCAACGAGAACGAGCACCCCGGCTACGCCAGCGAGGCGAACGGCAGCGACCACCTCGTCGACCTCATCAAGGCGATCGAGAACGGACCGCAGGCCAAGAGCACGCTGATCGTCGTGACGTACGACGAGTTCGGCGGCCAGTGGGACCACGTCTCGCCACCAGGCATGGGCACCACCCAGGGTGTGCACGACGAGTTCGGTCCGGGCACGCGCATCCCGGCGCTGGTGATCGGGCGTGGCATCGAGCACTCCGGTGTCGATCACACGGTGTACGACACGACCTCGATCATGCGCACCATCGAGGCGCAATGGCACCTGCAGCCAGTAGCGGCGAGAGACGCCGCCGTCAACGACCTCGGGCCTGCCGTGAACGATGACGGCCATGGTGATCGCGGTGACGACCATCACGGGGGTCACGGCTAGAACCGAGGATGCTGCCATCGAACCCGGCGCCCCGGGCTCCGGATCCGCGGAGGCCGACTCGTTGGATGCCCGGGTATTCGCCTGCGGGCACTGAGGTCCGGGCCCGCGCCGGACCTTTGCCCCTGGCGATGCCACTCTGCAACGGCGACAGTCGGGCATGCTGAACGACGTGAAGTCGAAAATGGCGGTGCTCGTGGCCCTGGCGATGTTGATCAGTTCGTGCGGCGGCACCGACAAGGCGGCGACATCGACGCCATCCAGTCCCTCCGGGTCCGGCGTGTCATCTGCGCCGTCCACCGACGCCGCTGTGGTATCGACGCCTTTGATCGACTCCGGCCGGGTCAGTGACGCAGCGATCGCTGCGCTGGTCGATGACAGCGGCACGGTGAACGAAGCGTTGCGGAAACAGGTCGTCGACGCGATCCTCGCCCTGCCCGAGGATCAACAGCTCGCGGTGCTCGGTGATCTGTCGTTACGTGCGGAGCTCGAGGTTGCAACGACGTCGGGGCTCGAGGCCGCGATCGGTAGTCGGGCCGCGACCGAGGCCGCGTTGCGCGGAGCGTGGGCCCAGATCGGTACGCAGGTCGCTGGCGTCGATCCAGCCGCTCCCCTCGAGCCGGCGACGCGTCCCGCTGGGCTACGCCGCGTGGCCCCGTCGGCCGGTGCGGTCGGTGCGGTCGGCATCATGATGGGGTTCTTCGGACTCGCCGTCACAGCGGATGCGGTCGTCTCGGCGGCGAACGAAATGAGTCCCGATGCATACTCAGAGCACCTCTCGCCCGGGTCGATGATCACCGGTGCATTGGAGCAATCGTCGATAGAGCTGGAGTTCAACGGCAAGCAGGACGATGTCGATGTGGCCTTCAAGGCGTCGGCCGTCGTGCATCCCTGCCCCACGGCTGACGGCTCGTTCGACATCGAGGCGTCGATCGACACCAAGACCAGCAAGGGCGGCGCCGGTCAGAACGCGACGATCGACTTGAAGATCAACGGCCACGTCGATGACGACGCCAAGATCGCCGATGTCAACATCGACAATCACACCCAGTGGGCCGACTTCGGCGGTGGCAAAGGCCAGTTCGTCGACTTCACCTTCTCGGGCGCAACCGGTCTCGAAAACTTCGCGTTCAATCGCTCCGGTGGAACCGTGACGAAGGATTTCGTCTCGATGTCCGTGCTGATTGCAGCGGCGTTCGGGAGCATGTTGGCGACCAAGTACGTCGAGGCCTCCGAGAAGGCGTGGTCGTCGGGTCGCTGTGTGAAGCTGGAGCCCACGGCCAGCCCGGGTCCCAAGGGTTTGGCGCCGTCATCCACCGCAGAGATCACCGCAGCGCCGCGCAGCAAGATCGACGGTGGTCCGGTCGGTGGCACAGTCACCGCAGCTCTCACCGCCGGCGGCGCGAGCGTGGAGCCGTTGTCGACGAAGGTGCCCGCCGACGCGACCTTCAACTACTTGGCGCCCGATGAGGCGAACAAGAGCGGCACGGTGTCGCTGGAGGCTCGCTCGAAGCGTGGTGTCGCCAAGGCCGACATCACCCTCGACACCGCTGCACAGAACGCCTACATCGTCGTCGGCGGGTTGGAGGACTTCCAGGTCAACCAGACGGTGTGCGACATCATGGGGCCGTTCGAGTTGGTCAGCCCGGGCGTGGCCACGATGAGCCTCTCCGGCGGGTTGAGCGGCACGTATTCGGCGACCGGTGTCTTCAACCTGAGTTACACCGGCGAGTACTCCATCGACCTCCCGAACGGGCCCGGCCAGCCGGGAACGATGACGGGTTCGGGCGGCGGTTCCATTGCCAATCAGGCCGGGAGCGGCACCGAGAAGTACACCCTGACGCCGACGACCTGTTGACCGGGCTGGCGCTGGCACCGGAATGGGCCGTATCGGCCCATTCCGGCGCCCAGCGCTGCCAGGTTGGTCACAGCAGCGCCGCGATGCCCGGCGCCCGAAGCTGGTCGGCGATGGTCGCCGCAGAATCGCGAAGGATGGCACCGGCTGGGTGACGGCGAGCGCCGAGGTGGTAGTCGGTCCCCACCAGCCGGCGAGTGGGCCGACGCGCACAGCAGGTGCCGGGTTCTTGACGAGCAAGGAGTACAGCGGGGCGTACTCGGTTGACCTGAATGCGGCTCGCTGGAGAGCCGGATCGCCTTCAACAGATCGTCGCGCCGCTGATCTTCAGCCCGACCGACGTTCCGTCGGCGACCTGCTCGGAGCCGGGCCGCAGCTCGACGGTGTAGCTGCCGGTCGACAGCCGGGCACGGAACCGCTGCGGAGCGGTCGGCGGATACACACCGAACACGCTGACGATCTGCCCGTTGACGCCGAGCAGGTCGAGTTCGAGGCTCTGTTGATCGTGATTTTGCACCACGCTGACGTCGAACTCGACGACTCGCTCGCCCCCGCCGACGCGGATGCACCTGCTCAGGTGATCGCCGGACAGCGAGACGTCGACGGTGGGCACCGAGTCAGCCGTCGGCGGCGAACCCGCATCGCTGCACGAGACACCGATGATCGCCAAGAGTGCCGCGACGACGAGCCGCGTCCCGGCGCGGCATCGGTTGGGACGCGGAGGAGTCATCCAGCCAGTTCGACGATGGACAGTCCGGAGAGTTGCAGCGTGTGCGTCGACGGCTCGCGAAACTCTGGGGTGACGAGTTGAAACTGGATCGTCGGCTCCGAGTCCGGGTTGCTGCGGCTCAGTGCTCGAAGTGCGTGAGTGATGTCGAGCACGAAGTGACCCAAGGGGCTGTCGACGCACTGCAGCTCGGCGGTGTGAGTGTCGTCGACGTGATCGAAGAATCCGACGACGGCGACGAAGCGTTCGTCCTTGGCGTCGATGGTCGTCGGAAACTCGCCGGCCGCGCCGAGGTGGACGGCGAGTTCGAACTCGCCGTTGTGCCCAGTCGATCGGCACTGCACGGCAACAAATCGGCGGATGTCGAGGCCGTTGGCGATGAGCTCTTTGAGGGGCGTCGTGACGGGGATCTCCAGGGGCTTGTCGACACGGATTTCGAACTTCCCGTCGAGGGGAAAGCTTCGCCCGATCTCGATGGGTGGATAGCTCTGCCCGCCTTCGAGGAGGTCTCGTTGCTTCACGAGTGTTGGGTCAGTCGTCTTGGCGAGGTCGTCCCGGTCCCGTTGGCCGCCGCGGTCGGATGTGGTCATGATGGATTCCTCACGGTGCTGGATGAGTGCCGACGGTGGAACGCTCGAACTGGTAGGCGAGCAGCGGATAGATCAGTGACCAGGCCACCTTCGTCGGCAGTCCGGTCAGCGGGCTGCCGTCGGGTGCGAAGAAGTCGGCAAAGCTCCGATCGGTCCAGTTGGGGTCATTCGTGTTGGGATGACCGGCGTACAGGTTCCACTCGACCCACAGGTACTCGGCCATGTTGTGATGCAACCAGAAAATTGGGTCGAGCGGGGACATGAAGGCGCCCATGTCGCCGCCGATGCGGCCATGTACTGAGTTGTGCGGTGTTCCTTCGAGGCCGCCGAAGAACGCACGGGTTCGTTGGTCGGCGGAGAGCGGGATGCTGCCGGACGCGAACAACTCGAAGTTCGTCTCGCCCATCACGCCATCGATGACGCCGCCGCTGACGGCGGATCCCATCGTGCCGCTCTGCGGGATGGTCCGGGTCGGGTCGTTGAGCACACCGCTCCAGAACGGCGCCGGGATGCTCGGCTGCTCTGTCCAGTTCCAATATGGAAGCGCGAAATCGGCGACCCCCGTCAACGTGGCGCAGATCTGCTCGAACTGGAAGAGGTAGATCCGATGCCATGGGAGAAAGAACCAGTTCTGGTGGGTGCAACTGTTGAGGTGGATGCTCGCCTGGTTCGTCCAGTTGCGCGAGTCGCTCGAGGGCAGCGCCTTCATCTTGGTGACGGCCTCTCGGTAGGCCTCCAACATGGGATGGTCCGATGCCATGTTGTTGACGTTCAGTCGCTTTGGCCGGTTGCGAATTCGTTCGGCAATGGCCTCGACCTGTTGGGGCGTGCAGCCGGGCAGGAGCGCTGCCAGCGTCAACCCGCCGAGCCCGAGCGCAAAGCCCGACAGCACATCGCGGCGAGACAGCGCTCGACCGAGCAACTCTTCGACCACCCCGAGATCGGATCCCATTGTCACGGCCATGCACAGAAGATGGCGTTCGCCGGCCCGTGATACCAGGGTCGTGGCGGATTTGCGAAGAGGGCTGATCGAGGTCTGGACGAGGACTCCACCGCGATAGCTTGCTCGCCGAGGCAAGAACCAGGTGTGCTGCCTCTCCGCTCCCGTAGCTCAGGGGATAGAGCATCGGTTTCCTAAACCGTGTGTCGTAGGTTCGAATCCTACCGGGGGCGCCAAATAGACGCTGCTCACAGCGTTGCTCGTATAAGAGGCGGTTGGCAGGTCGAGGTGTGGTAACGCTGTGGTAACGTCGCTTCATGGTTAGCGGCACGGTCTACCGACGGGAGACCCCTTCCGGAGCAGCATCGTGGGTGGCGCACGCGACCTGGCAAGAAGGTGGCAAGCGCCGGCAGACCAAACGCTCGTTCCGAACGAAGAAGGAAGCGCAGTCGTCGTTGACCGATTTGCTCGCCGCCCATCAAGCGGGAACGTTTGTTGCCCCGAGCCGATTGCCGATTCGCGGGTTCGTCGACCCATGGATTGCCGGGCTCGAGAACCAAGGACGCAAGGCGACGACGCTACGCGGCTACCGCAGCGCGCTCGACTCGTACGTCCTGCCTCGGCTCGGTGATGTTGCGCTGCAGGAACTGCGAGCGACCGATCTCGACGCGATGTACCGGTCGCTTCTGAAGTCGGGAGGTCGAGCAGGGAAAGGCCTGTCCCTGACGTCCGTCCATCACGTGCACGCGGTGGTCAACAAGTTGCTGCACGATGCAGAGCGCAACGGCTTGGTCCCACGCAATGTCGCCCGCTTGGCAAACGCGCCGTCGCTCACAACCGCTCGGTCGAAAGGCCCTGAGATGCACGTGTGGACGCCGCCGGAGTTATCTGCCTTCCTCCGATCGATCGAAGGCAATCGCAACGAGGCCCTGTTCCGACTGCTGGCGATGACAGGGATGCGCCGAAGCGAGGCGGTCGGATTGCGCTGGTCCGATGTCGATCTCGCAGCTGGTGCATTGACGATTGCCCAAGCAGCAACGGTGGTCGATGGCGAAGAGGTCATCGATGTGCCGAAGACTCGCCGCAGTCGACGGACAATCGACCTCGATCCGGACACGACGGCGATCCTTGACCGTCATCAGAGCGAGCAGCGTGAGTTGTTGCTACGCCTCGGAGTGACCTCGCCCGTAAGTGGCCGGGTGTTCACCAACGAGATTGGCGACCCGATCCGTCCGAGCTCAGTGGGGCAAGCATTCGGACGCCTGGTCGCTTCGGCCGGCGTTCAGAGGATCCGTCTTCACGATCTCCGTCACACCCACGCGTCACACTTGCTCATGGCCGGAGTCAACGTGAAAGTCGTCAGCGAACGACTGGGACATGCATCAGTGAGCTTCACACTCGACACGTACGCCCACGTCATGCCCGGCCAACAAGCTCAAGCAGCAGCCGCCGCAGCATCGTTGCTGAGGGCGTGAGACCGGTGTTGCATTCACGATTTATGTCTGCCACAATATGACGGAGATCAGGTTCACCAAGTCGGCACGGAAGCACCGGGTTGGTCGTGCCCGGGCGGTTTACGTGGTTGAGCATGCGTACGCCGTGGTTCGCCAGACGCGCCCAGATCAATCGGAGGTGGTGATGTTCCTCGGAGACGATGACACGGGTCGAGCGCTCGAGGTCGGTGCAGTCGAGGTGCACGAAGATCTGTTGCTAGTGATCCATGTGATGGATCTGCGGGAGAAGTTCAGAGGCTCGTACGAACAGGGCAAGCGAGAGGAGTGACGGCAATGGCACGCAAGGCACGGCAGGCACCACTACGGACTCGTTCCGGGATGGTGCTCGACGAGGACAAGGTCGACGAACTCGTTCGTACGATCGAAGACGACGCGACCGAGTTCAGCGAGCCTCTGCCCAAGTCGCAATGGCCAGTCCGTGGCCGCGGTCGTCCGTCATTGACCGGCGAGTCTCAGCACTCGCCGCGGGTTACATTCCGGCTCGATCCCGAGGAACGCGATAAGGCGGCGAAGCGAGCCGAGCGCGAGGGCAAGACGGTTTCCGAGCTCGCACGCGAGGCGCTGAAGCAATACCTCGCGTCGTGAGACACGGTTCGGTTAGGCGGCGCTTGCTTGCCCTCGCAGGAGCGACTCCACGTACTGCGTGATCTCGCCCATCGAGAAGCGAACGCACCGACGAATGTAGATCGGAGTGAGGTCGCCCGACTTGACGACCTCGTAGAGCGTCGTCCGTCCAATCGCTAGAACGCGAGCCGCGTCAGTCGCGGACACGAGGAGGTTGCGGGGAGCTTCGTTACTCGAGTCCTGGTCGACCTCGTTCCCTCGCCGAGGTCGAAGCATGAAGGTTCTGTTTGTCATCTCGCCGACGTTGAACCCGCGACGTCACGGATCACTACCCGGATGGGAAGTCTCATGATGACGTCATGTGATTGAGCGTCCGGGTAGTACGCGGACGACTACCCGACCTGATTCGATTGGCCCCTCTTCGACATGGCCAGTGCGATCGGGACCGCGGTCGAACTGCGAAGCCGATGGCGGCATCCACGATCAGGGAGACAGCCGATGTCCGTGGCAGCCGGCGCACGCGCTGGGTGAAAGCGCGGGGCTCGAGGCACCGACGCCGACGATGTGCCCCCCGCTTCGCATCAGCTTCGGTTCCAAACGCCGCAGGAGGCGCTGAGAGCATCGCTGAGCAACGATCGCGCCAACTTCTGCGCAGAACTCGGCCCATAGCGCTGGGGTGACCACAGCCCGACTCGCGTCGGCCGCGACACCCACGCTTTCCACCGGTCCACCTTTGCCCGACGTTCACGGCGGCCTTGACACGTGGCGACCAGCGCCTCGGACGCCGACGTCGCTCGCGATGACCCGTGGCCAGTGCCCGTCGTCGAGCTCCACCGCCATCGAGCACCGTCTACCCATCGCGTTTGCCCTCGCAGCCGTAGGTCATCGGTCCGTTCGCATGCCCTCGCGATCACTCACTACTGGACATCTGCACCAATGGTGCCCGTACGTTCCGTCCGAACGGATCGGATTACAGCCGCCGATGCGAATGACGGGTGCGCAGTTGGGGGGTGTCGCAGATCTCGCGCGATTTCTAGTATCGAGTTATGCAAACGCGTCAGATCGGGTGGTGATCCGTGACGTGCCATGTCCACAATCGGCCAAATGAGCCGCCGAACTGTCGTTCCCCAGCAGGTCCCTGCCCCCATGACCGAGCCGATTGTCTCGAAGTCGCCACGACCTCTTTTGCTTTCCTCGGCCGATGCTGCCGTTGTTCTTGGCATCGGGAGGACGACCCTCTACGAGATCGTCAAGTCTGGGGCGCTTACGCCGATCCATCTCCGACGCTGTGTGCGATTCTCGGCGTTTGAGATCGAACAGTTCGTTGAGTCGCTCATCGACTCAGAGCGACCGGCTTCGGTGAAGAGGCCGCCGTCTGACGAGATCGCCGCGTGAACCGTGGAATCCACTGGGCGTCCCCGGAGACACAGGAAAGGCACCCTGGCTATGAATAGCCATGGGTGCCTCCCTATCGACCCACTGGGTCCTGAGGGGGACGACAGACGGTCTGCAACTTTCTGCTTACACCCTCCCGGGCGTAGTTGACAAGCAGAAAGAAAGGTCCGCGGCGTCAAGTCATGTGCTGGGCGTTGAGCGGATTGGGTCGAAAGCTAGATCGTTGAGGCGTGGGACTACCTCCGCATGTCCCGATCCGTGTCGCACCCCTTCCGTAGGGTGCATGTACAGGACTTGGCTCCGATCGGAGCCTTGCTACGGTGCTTCGTGCGTAAGTAGTTAGAAGGACGACGTGATCCAGGCTCCATTTCCGATCCCATACCAAGGCAGCAAACGCAAGCTTGCGCCTGCGATTCTGTCGTGCGTTCCCGTCGGAACTTCGCGTCTTGTGGAACCGTTTTGCGGTTCGGCGGCAGTCTCGCTCTTTGCTCTCGCCAACGGGCGAGTGCAGTCGGTCTGGCTGAATGACAGCAACGTTCCCCTTGCCGAGCTCTGGAGCGCCATCATCGCTCGACCGGACGCCGTGGTTGACAAATACCGCGAGCTTTGGCGCGGCCAGCTCGGTCGCGAGCGTGAGTTCTACGATGCGGTGAGGAGCAACTTCAATCGAACTCACGAACCCGAGCTGCTTCTGTACCTGCTTGCGCGGTGCGTCAAGGCTGCAGTTCGGTACAACTCAAATGGTGATTTTGAAGTACCCCGGGTTTGGTGCAGTGCGGGTTTATGGGTTTCCTGCCTTGAGGGCAAG
>JBDTRP010000053.1:0-4192 GCA_039931555.1 Ilumatobacteraceae bacterium
GTAGTCCTGGACAGCTTGCTTGATCAGGTCTTCGGTGGCCACGGTGGTCGTCGTCGCCGGGAGCGTGGTCGTCGCGCCCGTCGTAACCACTGCAACCGTCGACGGGGGAGTCGTCGTCGACGGCGTCGTGTCTGCCACGCTCGTCGTCACATCCAACGCGGCCGTCGTTGGCGCTGAACTCACGCCACCACTGCACGACGCGAGCACGAGCGCGCCAATGGCAAAGGAAGCCACACGCTTCATCGTTTGCACCCATTGCCTCCGATCCGCACCGTCGACCCTAGCGGCGCGTGATCGCGATACGTGGTTCGCTGCCGATTCATCACCCACAACGATCCACATCGGCCGAGCGAAAGCGGAAACCGGCCACGACACCCGGCGTCTGATGGCTCCGGCCTCGCATCGGGGCGCCAGCTCACAAACGCCAGCGGCGTGAGTCGGACCAGGTGAGCGGCGAAATCTAGGCTCGCCGCATGTCGAAGCATCGTCGCCAGGGTGGCCGCGTCACACCCAAGGGCACTCGCCCGCCCGCCAAATCGATCGGCGGCTACCGAGAGCCGCCGAGTCCCGAGCCGTCGTTCGTCCACGACGCGCACCGACGGATGCGGGAGCGCTCACCGTCCGGTCTGCTCTCGCTGGCCTCGTCGATCGTCGAAGCGACGTCGATGCGCCCGCTCGACCGTCTCCGCCGCGACGGCACTGACCACGTCACGGGTCCCGAGTTGTACGACAGCTTCATCGAGTCGGAGTTGCCAGAGACCGAGGCCCTCGTTCGGGCAGTGGCGACCTTGCTGCCAGACGCGGCGCTCGCCCACACGTTGTTGCAACGCATCGAGACCCGCGGGTCGGTCATACGCAACCCGCCAGCGTGGCTCGACACCATGTACCACATCGAGTTCACCGACGTTGCCGAGCTGGTGCACGTCCTCGGCGATGGCGACAACGTGATGGTCGCGTGGCGTTGGCCCGACCGCAGCGCCGCGACAGCGGTCGTCTACATCGATCACAACATGGGCACCATCGTCAAGGACGCGTTCATCTTGCCCGAGTCCTTCGACGTGTTGGTGCGCCAGTTCGAGCGCAGTGGATTGATGGATCAAGTGATCCGGCCGCTCGATCCTGCAGTCGCTCGAGCGAGGATCACCGAAGCAATCGAGGCCGGCGAACGAGTGCTTCCGCCGTTGGAGACTGACTCGTGGCCAATGTGTCGTCCACTGGTGGAGTGGGTCGTGCGATCGCTTCCTGATGGTGGCTTGGGCTACGTCCGACCCGATTGGACCGATGACGAACGACGGGACTTGCTCGAGGACTTCATCATTTCGCCGTTCGCACGCGCCCTGGGTTTGCCGTCGGCCGTGATGCACGATCTGGGTGAACCCTTGGTGTGGTTCGGTTGCGACTACGGGCCCGGCGATCCCCTGCGATGGAGCCCTGTGTCGGTCGAGATCGTGCTCGTCGACTGGTATCCGCGCAAGATCTTCAGCGTCGATGGCGACGACCTGCACCACCTCCCCGCCGTGCTGGAAGCGTTCGTGCGGTTCGCTCACCATCGACGAGAGATTCCGTCGTACCTCACCGATGAAACGGTCGAGGCAGTCGCGCGGTGGACGCCCGGTTTCCGCGCAGCGATGGCCCGTCCCGGTCGCTCGCCAATGTCCAACGCCGTTCACATGGCACGCATTGCCGCTGGGCTCGACCCGGACAGCTTCGACGACGACGCTTTGGAAGACGACGACAGTTCGGTCGATGTGGGCCTCGATGACGCGCGGCTCGATGCGATCGAATCGCACCTCATCGAGCAGGTCGGCGGGCCCGAGGCGTACGCGACCCTCAGCGACGATCCGCTACCGGATGAGCCGTTCGACTGGTCGGCGGTACCCGACCAGTGGAGGAGCGAGACAGCGTCGGCCCTCGCAGTGTTGGATCGCATGACCACCGAGCTCTGCGATGTGGAGACTCGCACCGTCGGCCGCCGCATCCTGGCAACGCTGGTGTCGGGCGACACCGACCTGTTCAAACGGTCGGCCGACTTCGACCGCTTGGCGGCGGCCATCATCTGGGTGATGTTCAGAGAATGGCCGCGTTATTGGATGTCGCCGGCCTTCAAGTTCGGAACCCAGAAGGAGCTCAGCGCAGCTACCGGAGTAAAGGCCGCGGCGATCGGTTCACGGGCGAGCGCAGTGGACGGCATGATGCGCTTGCGTCGATTCGACTGGACGAAATCACTGCATTCAGCTCGGCGCCGCGATTTGCTGGAGACCCAAGCGATGATTGCCGACCGGCGGCGCGGGGTCATTCGGTAGCCCGCGCGGTCAGCCGTACCAGTAGCAGCCGTATTGCTCGGGGGTGCCCCAGTGCACGGAGCCACGCGTCACCAGCGAATCGCGGTCGGTGAACTGCATCTCGCCGAACCCGACGGTCACCAACTCGGTGTCGATCACCAGGGACCGTTGCAGCGGGTTCCAGCAGCCAGGGTTCGACTGGGTCTGCGACTGCGGATCCGGCGAGCTCGAGATCGAGCCACGCCCCACCAGTGTCGTTCCCTGCAGCTGGGCGACGACCACGCCGCCGTTGGGGTTGGTCACCGTGCCGGCCAGGCAGTCGACCGCCGGGCCGCAGTTGTTCCAACCGGGCGACACGGGCAGCACGATGGTGCCGTCCTCGGGCCAGTACAAGAAGGCGTGGTGATCCCACTCTGCTTCGCTGGTTCCACCGATCGGCAGCGTCGACAGGCGCTGCGGGTTGGCGGGATCGCTGACGTCGAACAGCGACAACTGCGTGCCCTGCACGCGTCCGTCAGGGCCGGCATCTTGCCCGACTCCCAACAGCAGGCCGTCGCCGACCGGGTGGAGGTAGGCGGAGTAACCGGGGATCTTCAGCTCGCCGCTGACCACCGGCGTCGTCGGATCGCTGAGGTCGATGACGTACAGCGGGTCGGTCTGGCGGAACGTGACGACGTATCCCTGCGTGCCGAAGAAGCGGACGGCGTAGATCTGTTCGGTCTTGCCCAGGCCGCCGACCTCGCCGATCTGCACCAGTTCGTTGCCCTCGGGCCGCAGAACTCGCACGGCCGACGACGGCAGCTCTTGCCCCGACCAGTCGTTGGTCGTGGTGGCGACGCGCAGGTCGCCCTGGTACTCGCTCATCGAGAACTGGTTCAGCAGCTGGCCGGGCACCTCGCCGGAAGCGACGTAGGCGGCGCTCCCGTCCGCCCCCAGCGAGAACTCGTGGATGAGGGTCGGCGGCGGCGTGTTGGATCGCGGCGATGTGTCCTGCGCCGGCTGGTACCAATCCCACGGCACGGTCGCCATGTAGATGTTGTTGGTCGAGGCGTACACGGTGTCGCTGTTCGACACGATGCCTGCCGCACCGATCGGCGTACCCGATCCGTGTAGGTCGATCGAGGCGATCCACGACACGCCCAATCCGGCGAACTCGCTGGGCGCGGCGACCGCCGCGCAGTCGAGCGTGGTGGACATGTCGCCGAACGATCCGTCGTCGGCGACGTCGAACGAGCGAGGCATCCAATCGTCGACGGTCGACTGCGAGATGATGTCCTTGTTGCGCTGCAACGCGCGGTCCTCGTCGAGACCGAACTGGTTGGGGTTGACGAACGGGAGGCGGGCGGCCAGCGGCGACGTCAGCACCAATCGAGCCGTGCCGTCGATCGCTCGGGTGGCGATCAAGCGACCCTCGAGGTGACTGCGATGCAGCAACACAGGCGCGGTCGCATCGCTGACGTCGTACAGCGAGACCACGCTGTCGACGCCGCTGTACGGCTGGGTGGCAACCAGCAACCGAGTGCCGTCGAGCAGGAGTTGATGCGTGCCGTCGGGGACGTCGAGCTTCGCGGTCACTGCGGCGTCGGCGACGTCGACGATGCGTACGCCGTCCTGCGATGCCACGAACACGTGCGTGCCGTCGGTCTCGACGATGTCGCCCTCGTCGACGCCGACCTCCTGCGTATTGGTGCCGGAGAAGCTCGGCGCCGCGGTGGCGGCAGGTGCCGACGCGATGTCACCGCCGGCGTTCGAGGGAGCTGCTGCCGCTGCGGTCTCCATCACCGGCATCCCCACGCCTCCGCCGTAGTAGTACGGGCTCCCCTCGAGCCCCCATGCAGTGACCCGCTTCGACGCCTCGGTCTGCATGTAGCTCAACAGGTCGGGGCATTCGGCGAAGAACCGCAGCCGCG
>JBDTRP010000054.1:0-45617 GCA_039931555.1 Ilumatobacteraceae bacterium
TGCCGCCACCTTGAAAGGGTGGTGTCCTAGGCCACTAGACGATGGGGGCTAGGGATTCTTCTTCCGGTTGAGAGCGTCGCAACACTATCAGCACGCCTGCGGAATCGCGCCAGCTGATTCGTGCCACTACGGTGCGCAACGTGCGTCTCTCGGTCGAGCCGTCGCTCGTCGCGACGGACTATCCCTTCACCCACCGGATCCGCGTTCGATTCGCCGAAACCGACGCGATGGGGATCGTGCATCACAGCCGTTACCTGCCGTACCTCGAAGAGATCAGGGTCGAGTACCTGCGCGAGCTCGGCCATCCGTATGCCGAGATGCGTTCGGAAGGCGTCGACTACGCGGTGCTCGAATGCTTCGTGCAGTACCGGCAGCCGCTGCGCTTCGACGAGCAGGTCGATGTGCATCTGTCGCTGGCTGCGATCACGCGGACGTCGTTCCAGATGGCCTACCTGCTGACCGTTGGCGGCGAGGTCAGGGCAACTGCCGTCACCGTTCACGGCTGTGTGACCGCCGCAGGGCGCCCGACGCGCCTACCCGGCTGGTTGACCGACCTCGGTTCTTGACCAATCCTTGACGGATTTTCACCATTGCTCCGACGACACGCCGGTGTCAATGGGTTTAGGGTGCCCACATGGGTCACGGCCGAGCCGCGGCATGATTGGCATCTGCACCGACAGCAATTCGCAACTCCCGGAGTTGCTGGTCGAGCGCTATGCAGTCGAGGTGGTGCCGATCACTGTCACGGTCGACGAGCACGAATACCTCGAGGGCGTCGACCTCGATCCTGACCAGTTCTACGAGATGATCGCCACCGACCCGCCGCCGCGGGTCAAGACGACCCAGCCGAGTCCGGGTCAGTTCGCCGCGGCGTACGACTCGTTGCTGCATCGCGGTTGCGATGAGATCTTGTCGATCCATGTCACTGCGGCAACCTCGGGCACGCTCAACGCAGCGCGGCTGGCGGCTCGACTGCTCCCGATTCCGGTCCGCCTCGTGGACTCCGGCACGGCCGGCTTCGGGGTCGGTTGCTGTGTGTGGGCTGCGGGCGAAGCGATTGCCGATGGTGCCGACATCGATCGCGCCGTGCAGGTCGCCGATTCGGTGTCTCCCCGCATCGGGGCGGTGTTCGTGGTCGGTCAACCGCTCTTCATCCAGACCGGCGTCGATCCGGCCGGTGTCCCGGTGATGACGATGCACGAGGGACGTGTCGATGTCGTTTCCCACGCTCGGACCATCGCCGAGGCTGTGTCGGCGATGGCGACTGCGGCCATCGCCTGGGGACCACGATTGAAGGTCGGTGTGGGTTTCGCCGACCAGCGCGGCGAGTTGTTGACCGAGGCACTCGCCGACTCGATCGGTCGATCGGCCAACGTGGTGGAGCTCGTGCGCTACCGCATCGGACCCAGCGTCGGTGTCTATGCCGGCCGTGGCACCGTTGGCTGCTTCATGTGTCCTGCTGCGTGAGCGGCTCGCTCAGGGCGCGTACTGCCCAGTCGAGCAGCCAGCTCAAGAAGTTGTAGAGGTGGTGCTCGCCGACCAACGGATCATCCACGTCGATGTCGTCGGGATCATGGTCCTCGACGACGTCGAGCATGGTGCCGAGCACCAGGCGGAGACCGTTGATCGCCTGCACGAACGAGACCATCGCCTCCTCGCTGACGGGCCCGGGCATCTCCATCGCCACGTTGACGGTGGCGATGCCTGCCAGGCGCGAGGCGACGAGGTCGTCGCGCATCAGGCGTTGGTACTCGGCGTCTGCCTCGGCGTCGTCGGCGAGGTGGTACGCCGGCGGGAACATCCGGATCAGTCGTGGATCGCCGGACTCGTCCATCAGCAGCTGGCCGAGCTCGTTCAGCAGGCGGGTGACGAGCTGGCGTTCGTCGTCGCCGATGTTGAACTTGAAGCCGTCGCGGACGCGCTCGACCGGCGGGATGAATGCACGCTTGCGGGCCATCAGTCGTCTTGCTGCATCGTGGCCCACAAGCCGTGCTCGTGCAGTCGGAAGACGTCGATCTCGGCCTTCTCCCTGGCGCCGCTGGAGACGACCGCGCGACCCTTCTCGTGCACGTCGAGCATCAACGACGTGGCCTTCTCCAAGCTGTAGCCGAAGACCTTCTGGAAGACGAACGTGACGTAGCTCATCAGGTTGATCGGGTCGTTCCAGACCAGCACGATCCACGGCCGGTCCGGCACGACATCTTCGTCGATGTCAGTCTTGCCGACCTCGACGGGAACGGTCGTCGGGGCCATGTTCCCATTCTGCCGCTTGGCTACGGTCTTCGGACGCCCGTACGATGATCACATGGCTGTCGGCGCTCGCCCCCTCGTTCCTTCGCGGCTAGCGCCTGCGCGACTCGGCCGCAACGGGATCGCCCACGGCACTCGTCGCACCCCCACCACCGTGTTCGGTGGCTACATCGCCCTGACGAAACCCCGGATCATCGAACTGTTGCTGATCACGACGGTGCCGACGATGGTGCTGGCCGAGCGCGGCTGGCCGGCATGGTCCCTCGTGGCCATCACGTTGCTCGGTGGCACCTTGGCGGCCGGCGGCGCCAACGCCATCAACATGGTCGTCGACCGCGACATCGACAAGCTGATGCCCCGCACCCAGGGGCGACCGCTGGTCACGGGGCTGATCCAGCCGCGCAATGCGCTGGTCTTCGCCCTGCTGCTGGAGGCCATCGCCTTCGGTGTGCTGTGGGTCGGCGCCAACTTGTTGTCTGCTGTGCTGGCCCTGTGCGCCACCTTGTTCTACGTCTTCGTCTACACGCTGTGGCTGAAGCGCACGAGTACCCAGAACATCGTGATCGGTGGTGCGGCCGGTGCCGTGCCGGTGCTGGTCGGCTGGGCAGCCGTCCGCAACGACGTCGCCTGGACGCCGGTGGTGCTCTTCGTCGTGATGTTCCTGTGGACCCCTCCACACTTCTGGGCATTGGCCATCCGCTATGCCGACGACTATCGCGCCGCCAACGTACCGATGCTGCCTGCGGTCAGCGGCGCCGAGGTCACGACCCGCAAGATGGTCGGGTACACGGTGCTGATGGTGGCGTTCACGCTGCTGCTGATCCCGGTCGCCCACCTCGGTGCGATCTACATCGTGACGGCGGTGGTCGCCGGTGGGTTGTTCCTCTGGAGCACCGCTGACCTCGGCAGAAACCCCACGCCGCAGCGGTCGATGCGCGTCTTCGGGTTCAGCATCACCTACGTCACGTTGCTGTTCGCCGCGATGACGATCGACATCCTGGTGCGATTCGGGGTCTGAGGATTTCCGCCCGCGCGCCGAGCTATGGGTAATCTCGCAGGTGTAACCCAATCGTCCGTAACCGACCGAGCACTGAATCGGGTGCGCGCCAGCGCGCCCGAAACGAAAAGAGTTCGCTGCCTATGACCACCATCGATACGCACGCAACAGGCGCGGCAACGTCGTCGGCCCGCTTGGCGACGGTGGGCGATTGGTTGACGACGACCGACCACAAGCGCATCGGTCGGTTGTTCATCGGCGTCTCGCTCCTTGCCCTGCTCGGCGTGATCGTCGTGGCAGCGCTGCTCGGCATCGAACGCATCGATGCCCAGGGAGCGATGCTCGACATCAACGCACTGCCGCAGCTGTTCTCCCTGTACCGGATCGCGCTGACCTTCGTGGTGCTGGTTCCCCTGGTGCTGGGGGTCGCGATAGCGGTGGTTCCCCTGCAACTCGGCGCTCGCTCGTTGACCTTTCCACGACTGGCAGCAGCCGGGTTCTGGACGTGGTTCTTCGGCGCCGTACTGGTGGTCATCTCGATCGCCGCGAACGGGGGCCCCGGCGGCGGCGACTCCAAGTTCGTCGGTCTGTTCCTCGTCAGCCACATCGTCGTGCTGCTCGGCTTGCTCGCCGCGGCCACTTCCTTGGCGACCAGCGTGCTGACCACGCGGGCTCCCGGCATGAACATGCGTCGCGTCCCTGTCTTTTCGTGGTCGGCGTTGATCGGCGCACTCGGCCTGCTGGTGCTGCTCCCGGCTGTCATCGCCGCGCTGATCTACAACTACATCGACTACCGGTACACGCGGGTCGGTTTCGGCGGCAACAAGGCGATCGACAGTTGGATCAGCTTCGGCTTCACCCAACCAGCCACGTTCGTCTACGCCGTGCCGGTGTTCGGGTTCGTCGCCGAGGTCATCGCCGTCGCCAGTGGCCGCAAGCTGGCCATGCGTGGCGTGATCTTCACGGGAATCGCCCTGGTGGGGCTGACCTCGGCGTTGGGCGGCCTGTTGCAACAACCCGCGGCCGTTGCCCGCAACGTCAGCCACATGGCGCTCGGCGACTGGCTCAGCGAGGTCGTGCCCTACGCGCTCTTCAACCTGTTGCCGGTGCTCGGTGGTTTCATCGTCATCGCCCTCGGGGCACTCGCGCTGCGTAGTGGCCGACCGCGGATCACCGCACCGATGGTGTTCGGTCTGTTGGGCGCGCTGATGGTCTTCGTCGGGATCATCGCCAACGCGATCTACAACATCGGCGACGCCCAACTTGCCGGCACGGTGTTCGAAGAGGGCGCATGGCTCTACGTCGTCTACGGCGCGGTGCTCAGTGCCCTCGGCGCGATCACCTATTGGGGCCCGAAGCTGTGGGGTCGGGTGCTCCCCGACAAGCAGGTGCTGCCACTCGCCGCACTCGGCTTCATCGCTACCGTGCTGGCGTCGCTGCCGTACCTGATCGCCGGCTTCGCCAAGCAGCCCGGCAATGTCACCGAGTTCGACTATTCGGGCCCGCAGAACCTGTGGAACGGGTTGTCCGCCGCCGGTCACGTGCTGATGTTCGTCACCGTCGTGGCCTTCGCCGGGTTGGCGCTGCGGTCGTTCACCAAGGGCGCTCAAGCCGGTGACGACCCGTGGGACGGCCAGACGCTGGAATGGGCCACATCCTCGCCCGCACCCTTTGCCAACTTCACCGACGTGCACACCGTTGCATCCGCCGAACCGCTGCTCGACCTGAAGCCACGGAGAGACCGCTGATGCTCGCTCTGCCATCCGCTGCCGCACCTGCCCCACGACGGCAGATGTTCGTCGGCACCGCGCTCGGTTGTGTTGCCGCCGGCTCACTCGTCGGCGCGATGTTGGCGTTGTGGATGCGCTTCCGCACCGAGGCCCTCGACGTCGTCGATGGTCGCTGGGTCCCCAAAGACATCAAGGTGCCGATGGTGGCCGCCAACACGATGCTGCTGGCGTTCCTTCTGATCTTCGTGTTCGCCCAGTGGGCGGTCTATGCCGCGCGGCGTGACGCCCGCAGCCACACCGTGCTGGCGCTGAGCCTCGTCGGCATCATCGGGCTGGCCGTGATCAACGCTCAGGCGTACATCTACGCACGGATGAAACTGCCGGTCGGCGGCACGGAGTCCACTGCGTTCAACTCGATGTTCTACGCGATCACCGGCACGTTCGTGGCGCTGATGATCATCGGAATCGGGTTCAGTGCGATCACTGCATTTCGGTACATGGGCGGTCGAACGACGGATCGGGAGATCGTCTCGGCCCATGCGTTGTATTGGTATTTCCTCGGCGCGGTGTTCTTCGCGCTGTGGTTCGTGGTGTACGTGACGAAGTAGGCGAGGGGCACGAATGTTCACCACTGGATCCAAACTGTTCCTCGGGGCAACGGTCTTGTCGATCGTTGCCGCCCTGGTCTTCGGCCTCTCCAAGGGGGGCGCCGACGGTTGGCTCGGCGTGCTCGGCCTGCTGAGTGCCGCACTGGCGTTCGCTCTGCTGTTCGGCATCAACCACTACGCCCACGACGGCAACGTCTCGGCGATGTCCGACAACGCCACGACGCAGTCACCGGCTGCGCAGCCGCCGGCCGAGCGCAGCATGTGGCCGGCACTCACCGCGGTGGCAGTCGCCGCCATTGCCGTCGGCGCGGTCTCCAAGCCCATCGTGTTCAAGGCGGGGGTTGCCCTCCTGCTTTGCGCCGTGGTCGAGTGGATGGTCCACGGCTGGAGCGAGCGGGCCTCTGCTGACCCGGCCTACAACGCCGGTCTGCGCAAGCGCATGCTCCATCCCATCGAGTTCCCGGTGGTGGCAGCCGCCGGCCTGGCCGCGGTGATCTACTCGTTCTCGCGAATCATGTTGTGGATCGACAAGAGTGGCGGCCCGGTCGTGTTCATCGTGGCCGGCGCCCTCGTGCTGTTCGGCGGCTTCTTGTTCGCGTCGAGGCCGAGCCTGAACAAGGGCCTGGTCACCGGCGTGTGCACGATCGCCGTGCTCGGTCTGGTCAGCACCGGCGCCGTGATGGCTGTCGACGGGCAGCGCACGATCGACCCGCATCCGACCACGCAGTCCGACAACGGCGCCGCCTGCGCGTTGGCCGAGGAGGGCTCGGGGGATCAGGCGGAGATCGACGACAAGGGTTCGCAGGCCGTGGCCTCGAAGGCCAGCATCGGGATCACTGTCACGCTGGAGGGTGGCAAGCTCACTGCCCACGAGCTCGCCGTGCCGGGCAATCAGAATCCGCTCACCGTGTCGCGGGGCAACGTCGTCAACGTGATCTTCAAGAACCACGACACCGTGAAGCGGCGGCTCACCGTCAACATGGGAGAGTTCGAGACCGACGTCAACGGCACTCTGGTCAAGACCCGACCGACGGCCTGCACGACGTTGGTGCATGAAAAAGACGGCAGCCAGTTCCTGTCGTTCATGTTGCCCAAGCCGTCGATCGCCACCTCGCAGCCGTACTCGTTCACCGTGCCAGGTGTCGACGGCGCCGAGATCGAGATCAAGGTTCCCTGAGAGATGAGCGGAGTCGACCAGTCAGTGAGTACCGTGCGAAATGTGAAACAGCGATCGGTCGTGGGCTTGGCCGTCATCGCTGCAGCGGTGATGCTCGGCGGCTGTGCCCGCAACGCCCCGCAAGACACGTTCCAACCGGCCGGTGAGAACGCCCAGAAGATCCAGGACCTGCAACTGCCGGTGTTCATCGTCGCCGGGATCGTCGGCGCCATCGTCTTCGGGGTCCTGCTCTTCGTGGTCATCCGCTTCCGCGATCGCGGCCAGGAGATGCCCAAGCAGTCCCACGGCAAGCCGGCACTGGAGATCGCCCTCACGATCCTCCCAGCGTTGATCCTGATCGGCGTCGGCATCCCGACGGTCAGCACCGTGTTCTCGCTCGCCAAGACCAGCGACACGCAATGCGTCGTCAATGTGACCGGCCAGCAGTGGTGGTGGGAGTACGAGTACCCGGTTCAGAAGTGTGGCAACGTCGACATCGCCGAACCGCTCGTCACTAGTGGCGAGCTCGTTTTGCCGGTCAAGACCCACGTGCTGCTGCGCATCACCAGCAACGACGTCATCCACTCGTACTGGATCCCGAAGCTCAACGGCAAGCGCGATGCCGTGCCTGGTCGTATCCATCCGCTGCGCATGGAAGCCGACCATCCGGGAATCTACGCGGGTCAGTGCACCGAGTTCTGCGGGCTCAGCCACGCCCGGATGCGCATGGACGCAATCGGGCTCACCAGCGCCGACTTCGGTACCTGGGTGGCCAACCAGCTGAAGCCCGCCGAGAAGCCGACCGACCCGTTGGCGCTGCAGGGTGAAGACACGTTCCGCACCCAGTGCTCGCGGTGCCACCAGGACAACGGCTTGATGGAGGAGAACGCCGACGGCACGAACTCCGAGAAGCCCGTCATCGCCTTCCCCGACCTGTACGTGGTCGCCGGGAACGCACCGAACCTGACCCACCTGATGTCGCGCACCACGTTCGCCGGGGCGACCTGGGATCTGCTGACCGACGCCTGTCGCAAGACCTTGCACGACGCCAGCCCGGAAGCGTTCGGCGCGCTGTACCTGAAGGGCGTGACCCCGGAGTGCTTCAACGAAGCCGATTTGCGGGAATGGATCCGCAATGCGCCGGCGAAGAAGCCGATGTACTCCAGTGAAGAGCAGAAGACCCAGAACGGTGGGAAGTACCGAGGCATGCCCAATCTCAACCTGACCGACGACCAGATCGACCAGATCGTGGCCTACCTGCTCGAGCGGAAGTAAGGAAGATCCCAGATGGCCATCATCGAACGACCCTCCACGGTCCCCGCCGTCGCGGGCGGTGGCGCACCGCAGTTCGTCACCCCATCGTCCTCGTTCGGCGTGTTCCGCCGACCCGTTACCACAACCGGCTGGCGCTCGTGGCTGTTCACGGTCGACCACAAGCGAATCGGCATCATGTACGGCACTGCCGCGATGTTCTTCTTCATCGTGGGCGGCGTCGAGGCGTTGTTGATCCGCACCCAGTTGGCTGCACCCGACAACACCGTGCTCAGCGCCAGCGTCTACAACCAGATGTTCACGATGCACGCCACGACGATGATCTTCCTCTTCGTCATGCCGATGGCGGCGGCCTGGGGCAACTATCTCGTGCCGCTGCAGATCGGCGCGCGAGACGTCGCCTTTCCCCGGCTCAACGCATTTGGATTCTGGTGCTTCTTGTTCGGCGGCATCTTCTTGAACACCTCGTGGTTCCTCGGCGGCGCCGCCGACGGCGGCTGGTTCATGTACCAGCCAAACGCCAACGCCCTGTTCTCGCCGACCCACGGCATCGACTTCTGGTCACTCGGCCTGCAGATCACCGGCATCGCCTCGCTGACCGGTGCGCTCAACCTGATCGTCACGATCCTCAACATGCGTGCTCCCGGGATGAGCCTGATGAAGATGCCTGTGTTCTCGTGGATGATGCTCGTGACGCAGTTCTTGCTGGTGTTCGCCATCCCGGTCATCACCGTGGCGCTGTTCCTGTTGATGTTCCAGCGTGTTTTCGGAGCCCAGTTCTTCAACGTCGATGCAGGCGCCGACCCGCTGCTGTGGCAACACCTGTTCTGGATTTTCGGGCATCCGGAGGTCTACATCCTGGTCTTACCCAGCTTCGGCATCGTCAGCGAGGTGCTGCCGGTGTTCAGTCGCAAACCCTTGTTCGGCTACAAGTTCGTCGTGTTCTCCGGGGCGGCCATCGGCTTCCTCGGTTGGGGCGTGTGGGCCCACCACATGTTCGCCAGCGGTCTCGGCCCGGTCAGCGTCGCGGTGTTCTCGGTCAGCACGATGTTGATCGCCATCCCCACCGGCGTGAAGATCGTCAACTGGACGCTGACCATGTGGGGCGGCAAGCTGCGCTTCACGACGGCGATGATGTTCGCGATCGGGTTGATCGTCGAGTTCACCATCGGTGGCCTGTCAGGCGTGACCCACTCGGTGTCGCCGTCCGACACGCAACAGACCGACACGTACTACATCGTCGCTCACTTCCACTACGTGCTGTTCGGTGGCGCCGTGTTCGGGATCTTCGCCGGTTTCTACTACTGGTGGCCGAAGGTGTTCGGCAAGATGCTCAACGAGACGCTTGGCAAGTGGAACTTCTGGATGATGGTCATCGGCATGAACATGACGTTCGGTCCCATGCACATCCTCGGCCTGCAAGGCCAGCCGCGGCGCATGGTCGTGTACCCCGAGAAGCTCACCGGCGAAGGCTTCTTCAACCTGCGCTTCTGGAACACGGTTGCCAGCGTGGGTTCGTATCTGCTCGCCATCGGCATCTTTCTCTTCCTCGTCAACGTGTGGCATACGACCCGCAAGGGTGCCAAGGCGCCGATCGACCCATGGGATGCGCGCAGCCTCGAATGGCTCACCGACAGCCCGCCGAAGGCGCACAACTTCGACGTCATCCCGCACGTCCACGCCCTCGACGAGTACTTCCACCTGAAGTACGAAGAGGTCGACACCGACGCCGGGCCTCGACTGGTCAAGGTGCGAACCTCGGAAGAGTTGCACGCCGAGCAAGAGGCCAACGCCGACAAGCACATTCACATGCCGTCGCCGTCCTACTGGCCGATGGTGGTGGCCATCGCCCTACCGATCATGGCCTACGGGATCATCTTCAACCATCTGCTGACGGTGGTCGGCGGTGCGATCCTGCTGATGAGCATGTTCGCGTGGTCGCTCGAGCCGTCGGTCGCCGACGACAGCGACTACGACCCGCCCGCCCAGGGCGGAGAATCCCCGAAGGAGTTGGCCAGTGTCTGAGGCAACACTCACCGAGACTCCCGCTGCTGGCGATCGCCCCGCCGACGATCGTCCCGCCGACGATCATCACGCCGACGATCACGGCGGTCATCCGGTCAGCTCGACCGGGCTCAGCAACAACAAGCTGGCGATGTGGTTGTTCCTCGGCAGCGAGTGCCTGCTGTTCGGTGGGCTGATCTCTACGTACATGCTCTACCGCGGCCGGCACACCGGTACGCCGGGCCCCGCCCAGTTGTGGGACATCCCGCTGACATCGGTGTCGAGCTTCGTGCTGTTGATGAGCTCGCTGACCATGGTGCTGGCAGTCAGTGCTGCGCAGCAGCGCGACGATCGCCTGACCGTGATCTGGCTGTCGGTCACTGCGTTGCTCGGCTCGACGTTCGTCGGTGCACAGGTCTACGAGTTCACGTCCTTCTACCACGAGGGTGTGGGCTTCACGACCAGTCTGTTCAGCTCGAGCTTCTTCACGCTCACCGGCTTCCACGGCATCCACGTGACCGTTGGAATCATCATGTTGATGTCGCTGGTCGGAATCGTCTCGCGCAGCAAGGTGCCCGGCGACAAGGCCGAGGTCGTCGAGTTGATCGGGTTGTACTGGCACTTCGTCGACATCATCTGGATCGTCATCTTCACCCTCGTCTACCTGATTCCGGCATGAGGTCCCCACGATGACGACAACTGATCACGTCGAACACAACGAGCACGTCGCTGCGCACGAGGGCGGCCACAAGCCGAACAGCTTCTACGTCAAGGTCGCCGCCGCGTTGGCGTTCGTCACCGCCATCGAAGTGGCCTTGTACTACCTCGACCTCGGCAAGGCATACCTGCCGATCCTGATGGTGCTGATGGTCATCAAGTTCCTCACGGTGGTGTCGCTGTTCATGCACTTGAGGTTCGACAACAAGATCTTCAGTTGGCTCTTCTACTCGGGGCTCCTCCTCGCGGTGTTCGTGTACCTCGGCGCGTTGATGACGTTCCGCTTCTTCGACGGCAGCTGACCGATGCTCGGCGCGACTTTCGCCGATCCCTGGAGGTTCCAGGCCAACCCCGAGGTCTACCTGCTCGTCGCGTTCCTGATCGGCGCGTACGTGTACTCGATCCGGGTCATCGGTCCACGCGCGGTTCCCGACGGCGAACCGATCGTGTCACGCTCCAACATCGGCTGCTTCGCCGGGGCCATGGCGCTGTTGTTCGCCGCCAGCACCTGGCCGATCCACCAGATCGGCGAGGACTACCTCTACTCGGTGCACATGTTGCAGCACATGATGCTGGCGTTCTTCATGCCGCCGTTGGTGCTGCTGGCCACCCCCACGTGGCTGCTGCGGCTGCTCGTCGGCACCGGCCGCACCTTGCGGGTGGTCACGTTCATGACCAAGCCCGTGGTGGCGGCGGTGGTGTTCAACGTGGTCATCATGGTCACGCACATCCCGCCGGTCGTCAACGCCTCGGTGGTCAGCGGCCCATTGCACTACGCGCTACACCTGTTGGTGGTGCTGACCGCGCTGCTGATGTGGATGCCCGTCGTCGGCCCGTTCCCGGAGCTGCGGATCAGTGACTCGGCGAAACCCATCTACCTGTTCTTGCAGAGCGTGGTGCCCACCGTGCCGGCCGGGTGGCTGACGTTCGCCGAGGGCGTGGTCTACAAGCACTACAACCAGCCGGTGCGCGTGTGGGGCATCAGTCCGACCGACGACCAGCAGTTGGCCGGGGCGATCATGAAGATCGGTGGGTCGATCTTCCTGTGGGCGCTCGTGGTGTTCTACTTCTTCAAGCGCTTTGCCACGAACTGGAAAGAAGAGAACACCTATCGGCGAACGCCGTTGACGTTCGATCGGGTCAAGGCCGAGTTCGACAGCACGCCGGCGCCGCCGGAGAAGGTCCGCTAGCAGTAGTGCGCTAGTCCCAGCGGAACAGGCGTGACGCCAGCAGCGGCGTGACCAAGGCCCAGATGCCGAGCACGATCCACGAGCGCGTCGGTTGTGTTCCGGCATTGCTCAACGCGTCGCGCAGCACATCGGCGAGTGCGCCGGATGGCAAAGCGTGGGCGACGGCACGGACGACGCCGGGCAGCTTGGCGAACGGGATGACCATCCCGCCCAACAGCAACAGCACGAGGTACAACCCGTTCTGGGCGGCGAGGTTGATCTCGCCCGGCAGTCGACCGGCAAGGGTCAGGCCGATTCCGGCGAACGCCATCGTCCCGACGATGACGCCGAGCACTGCCAGCAACCAGTTCGGCGAATCGGGGTTCCAGCCGAGGGCGAAGGCGACGGGGATCAGCACCGCGAACTGCACGATCTCGACGGCGATCACCGAGCCGATCTTGGCCGCAATCAACCGTGGACGGCCGAGTGGCGTGGTCCCCAGGCGCTTCAGCACGTGGTAGCTGCGCTCGAAGCCAGTGCCGATGCCGAGGCTGACCATCGCTGTGCTCATCGTCGCCAGGGCGAGGATGCCGGGGGCCAGGAAGTCGATCGGTTCCTTCGTGTCGGTCGGCAACACGTCGACCAGGCTGAAGAACACCAGCAGCATCACCGGGATGCCGAGCGTCAACAACAACTGCTCGCCGTTGCCCGCCACTCGGCGCAGTTCGGCGCGTAGCTGCACCAGGGCGACCTTCATGCGCCGTCCCTCATCGCTCGTTCTCGTCGCCGCGGGTGAGCCGTCGGAACACGTCTTCCAATCGTTGCCCGCCGGCGCGCAGGTCGTGCAACGGGTGGCCGGCCTCGGCAAGCCAATCGCCGAGTTGGGCCATCAGGCGCGGCTGTGGCGGGGCGTCGATCACGTACTCGTCGCTGCCGACCTCGGCGGCGACGATGCCCGTCGCCGCCGCGAGCGCGCGGAGGTCGAGCCCCGGGTCGCTTCGGAAGCGGATCTCGTCGTGGCCCTTGCGCAGCTCGGCCAATGTCCCATCGGCGACCAGCGAGCCGCGGTCGATGATCACCATCCGGTCGGCCAGCCGCTCGGCCTCGTCGAGTTCGTGCGTGGCCAGCACCACGGCGCATCCGTTGGCGGCGAGACCACGGATGATGCCACGGATCGCATCGCGTCCATTGATGTCGACGCCCGACGTCGGTTCGTCGAGGAAGGCGACATCGGGTTTGGCGGCCAGGGCCAACGCCAGCGACAGTCGCTGCTTCTCGCCGCCAGACAGCCGGCGCCAGGTGGCCTTGCTGCGGCTGGTCAGGCCGACCGACTCGACCAGGGCGGCCGCGTCGGCGCCGTTGCCGTACAGAGCCGCATAGTGCCGCACCGTCTCCAACACGGCCGAGCCCGGGTACACCCCACCTTCTTGCAGCATCACGCCCATGCGGCTGCTGAGCTGGCGTTGGTGGTTTGCCGGGTCGAGACCGAGCACCCGCACCGTGCCCCCCGTGGCCCGTCGGTATCCCTCGCACACCTCGATGGTCGACGTCTTGCCGGCACCGTTCGGGCCCAACACGGTGGTGATTTGGCCGGCCTCGGCAGTGAACGAGATGGCGTCGACCGCCACCAGGTCGCCATGGCGGACCGTCAGATGTTCGACCTCCACCGCGCTCACAGCGTGCGACCCTAGGCCACCCCCATCGCGAATTCGCGATCAAGTCAGACTCAATTCCTTCCGATCACTGGGCATGGCGCGGTTCTCTGTGGTGGTGTCCGCTCTCGACGAGCAGGCCGATCTGGGTCGCAGTCTGCGCGCCATCGCCCGGGCCGGTCACACCATCCGGACCGACCCTGAGGTGATCGTCGTCGTGGGGAATCGCGAGTCTGACGAGACCCACGCGCGGACCGCTCTAGCCGCTGGCGCCACGGTGGTGACGGTCCGGCACCCGCGCATCTCGGTGGCGCGCAATGCCGGCGTGGCTGCGGCGACCGGCCACATCGTGGTGACGATCGACGCCGATCGACTGATGTCGCCCGTTGCGTTCGCCGAGATCGAGCGCCTGTTGGCGACCGGCTGCTACATCGGCGGCGGCGCGATCCAACACGCCGAACGCCACACACTGGCCATCGACGTTGCTCTGGCGATGTCGAAGTTGACGACCTACCTGAACGGCCTCGGTGGGGGCATGTATTGGTGCCGTCACGAGGATCTCGTCGCGATCGGCGGTTTCGACGAGAGGGTGACCACCGTCGACGATCTCGACTTCGCCCGCCGTCTGCGTGACCACGGGCTGCGAACCGGACGCAAGTTCGTCAACCTCCGCCAGGCGCCGGTGACCACATCGTGCCGACGCGGCGCGGCGCGACAAATCGCCTACGCCCTCTCCCGCTGAGCAGGGGTAGCCTCCGATCTGTGATCGATGTTCGTTTGCTGCGCACCGACCCCGATGCCGTTCTCGACGCCCTGGCCCGCCGCGGCCAACGCGAGGTGCTCGACCAACTGCAGCGGGCGATCGCCTTCGATGCGCTGTCGCGCGACATCATCGCCAAGCGCGATGCCATCCGGGCCGAGGTCAACGATCTGTCGAAGGCGGTCGGGCAATTGCGCCGAGCCGGCGACACCCACGGCGCCGAGGAACTGCAGTTGCGCAGCCGGGCACTCGGCGATCACGAGCGGGTGCTGGCCAACGAGTTCGAGATCGTGCAGGGTGACCTGCGCGATGTGTTGCTGAGCATTCCCAACATCCCGCACGTCGATGCCCCCGACGGCGCGGGCGAGGCCGAAAACCCGATCGTCAAGGGACCGATCGGCCTGTCCGAGGTGTTCCCCGAGCACCGGCGGGTGCCGCACTGGGAGACCGGCACGACGCTCGGCATCCTCGACAACGAACGAGCGACCAAGATCAGCGGGGCGATGTTCACCATGCAGCGCGGGGCAGGTGCGGCGTTGTCGCGCGCGCTGTGCCAGTACGCGCTCGACCGCAACGTCGACCGGTTCGAGGAGATCCGCCCGCCATCGCTCGTGACGACGGCAACGTTGACTGCGACCGGTCAGTTGCCGAAGTTCGCCGACGACGCCTACAACATCGAGCGAGACGATCTGTGGTGCATCCCCACGGCCGAGGTGCCGTTGACGTCGATCTACGCGGGAGAAGTGATCGACGCGGAGCAGATGCCGTTGCTGATGATGGCGTACACACCCTGCTACCGCCGCGAGGCCGGGTCGGCCGGTCGCGATACGCGTGGCATGCTGCGCGCCCACGAGTTCGACAAGGTCGAGATCCTCGCTGTCGCCCTGCCCGAGCAAGCTCCAGAGCTGCTCGTGGAGATGACCGGCCGAGCCGAGGCGTTGATCGCCGGGCTCGGGCTGCCGTACCGGATCATCGAGATCTGCACCGGCGACATGGGGCAGAGCCACCATCGCAGCTTCGACATCGAGGTGTACGCGCCGGGCTCGGATGCCTGGCTCGAGGTCTCCTCGATCTCGTGGTTCAGCGACTATCAATCTCGTCGCGCCGACATCCGCTTCCGCATCGCCGGTCAGAAGGGCACGCAGATCGCCCACACGCTGAACGGTTCCGCCCTGGCGGTGCCGCGCGTGTGGGCCGCGATCGTCGAGAACTACCGCGAGCCTGATGGCAGCGTCGTCGTGCCGGAGGCGCTGCGGCCCTACATGCGCGGTGTCGAGCGAATCACCGGGCGATGAGCGATGAGCGACCTGGTATCACGCCGAGCTGACTACGAGACCGCCGGTCTCGATGTCGGTGACGTCGACCACGACCCGCTGGTGCAATGGCAGCAGTGGTACGACCAGGCATCGCTGGCCGGCTGCGTCGAGCCGAACGCCTTCGTGCTGTCGACGGTCGACCACGAGGGCTGGCCGCAGGCGCGCTATCTGCTGGCCAGGGGCGCCGACGAGCGCGGCTTTTCGTTCTTCACCAACTACGAGTCGGCCAAGAGCGAGCAACTGACTGCCGAGCCGCGGGCGGCGATGCTGTTCACCTGGCTGCAGTTGCACCGTCAGGTCCGTGTGGTGGGCGTCACCGAGCGCGTGCCCGACACCGAGAGCGACGAGTACTACGCATCCCGACCGAGGGCATCGCAGATCGGCGCCTGGTCGTCACCGCAGTCGACGGTGCTGCCCGACCGCAGGTCGCTGGAGGATCGTGTCGCCCAGTTCGAGCAGACCTTTGCCAACGTCGACGAGGTGCCACGCCCCGCGTATTGGGGTGGTTGGCTGCTTCGCCCGGTGGTGTTCGAGTTCTGGCAGGGCCGGCCGAGTCGGCTGCACGACCGCGTGCGCTACCGCCGCGTCGATGACGGGTGGGTCATCGAGCGGTTGGCTCCGTAGCCCACAGCGCGGCGGCGTCGACCAGGCCATCGATCAGCGACGCCATCGGCGGCACCATCTCGGTGTGATCCCAGTCGGCCCAGATCGGGCTCGATCCACGGATGCGCGGCGGCAGTTCGATCTGCACGCCCTGCTGGCTCGGCAGATTGACAGGGTTGTCGGGGTGCAGGCCGCGGAGGTCTTTCGGGATGCGGTCGAGCTCGGTCACGATCTCGTAGTCGAGGAGGCGTGGCGTGAGATGCCGGGCGACGTGGTCGGCAAGATCGCGATTCTGGCCACCGAGCAGCACCGAGGTGAAGTGGTCGCGGCGGCCGAAGCCGTGGATCGTGATCACGATGGCGACGTGATCGATGAAGCTCTGCAGCTGCGGTGACGACCGCGGGCTGACCTTGTGCGATGGGATGTGCCACTGCAGGTCGTCGGGCTGCAGCACGGCGTAGTAGCTGGCACCGCTTCGTTCAGCGGCGCGTGATGCGATCACATCGGTCTGCTCCTCCAACGATCCACCGTGATAGGCCATGAACCCGATGCGGCTGCGCAGTTCACAGAACTCTTGCACGCCGTCCATCGCCAAGAGCTCGGCGAACGGGTCGGTCATGACGTCGACTCGTTGCGTTGCATCGTCAACGCGGTCGCCACGGCGGCGACGATCACGATCACGCCGATCCACACGACGGGTGCCTGGTGGTCCTGCACGAAGTTCGTCAGCTTGTCGTTCCAGCTCGTGGCCTTGGAGACGACGGCGCCGCCGGTTCCATCGGTGAGGTTGCTGTACCAGTACCAGCACAGGTACATGCCGGTGAGGATCAGCAACACGCCGGCGAACTGCTCGAACCAGGCCATGCCGCGTCGCAGGACCTTGAGCAGCGCGGTGTTGGCGAAGGCGAGGGTCACCGTCAGCCCGGTCACGACCAGGGCCATGCCGATGCCGTAGAGCGCAAGAGCGGCGATCCCGGTGGCCAGGCCTTTGGTGCTGAAACTACCCAGCACCACGCCGGTGAACGGCGCGATCGTACAGCCGATCGAGGCCACGGCGTAGGCGACGCCGAACACGTACATCGAGCGAACGCTGCGGTCGCGCTCGCCGACGTCGAGCTTGGGAGTCGTGAACGGCAGCCGGTAGCCGAAGAGCATGGCGATGCCCAGCACGATCAGGGCGACACCGATCGCCAGGGATGGCCACTGCGCCTTTTCCACCAACCAGTTCGTCGTCAGCTTGGTCACCGCGCCGATGATCACGAAGATGCTCATGAACCCGGCCGAGACCGCAGCGCTGACCTTGAGGGCGCGCAGCACCGAGGCCCGCTCCGCGCCAGGGCGGAGATTTTCCATGCCGAGGAAGTACACGAGATAGGTCGGCAACAGCACGAAGCCGCATGGATTGATCGCCGCCAGCAGGCCGGCCGTGAACGAGGTCGCCAATCGGCCGTCGAGGGCGATCACAACAACGTGGTCCTGATCAGCGCTTCCAGCTTGTCGGCGGTGAGCTCACCGGTCTGGTCGACGATCGTGCCCCGCGCGTCGATGAACAGCGTCTGGGGAGAGTTGGCAATCCCAACGGCCGTGGTCAACTCGCCGTTGGGGTCGTACAGCAACTCGTACTTCACCCCCCGGTCGCGAGCGAAGGCCTCCTCGTGGTCAGACGGCGGCAGCGTATCGACTCCGACGAATCGCACCTGGTCACCGAACTTGGCCTGCATGGCTGCGAAGGCGGGGAGCTCGCGCTGGCACGGTGCGCAGGTCGAGTACCAGAAGTTGACGACCAGGGGCCGTCCGACGAGATCAGCGGTTGCGAAGGTGTCGCCGGCCAGGGTTTGGATGTCGACGTGGGGGAGCGTTCGGCCGGTGACCGCGGCATTGGTGCCGATGGACGGGGCCAGATCGTTGCCAGAGGTCAAGGTCACGTCATCGCCGCCCGCGGTGTTCGAGTCGCCCCCGCTGGCCACGACGACGGCGACCGCAACGACGACCACGGCGGCCATGGCCAACGAGCCGAAGAGCAGTCGTTTGTTGATGCTCATCGGCCGAAGGTTACCGATGGCACGGGCGTCAGGCCATCCAGGGCGCCCGGAATCCAGTCAGGCGACGAGGTGCGGGGGGATGGGCACCTCGTCGATCACCAGCGCCGGGCGGGGGTTCTTGGGCGGTCGGCCACGGGGTCGCTTGTTGACCACGATCCGACCGTTCTCGATCAGTTCGCCACCCCACACGCCCCAGGGCTCGGCTCGCTCGATCGCCCCGGCAGTGCAATCTGGCGCAAGTGAGCACTTGCTGCAGATGGCCTTGGCCCGGCCGATGTCGAGCGGGGTGTCCGAGAAGAACAGGTGGGTCAGGGTGCCGTGCCCGTCGGCGCAGCGCGGCTTTGGGGCGCGCACGGCGACCGGCTCGACCAGTTCGGCGAACTCGATGTCGATGTCGATGTGTCGGTTGATGTCGATTGCGTACATTTCGGTGGTTCCTCTCGGACGAGTGGGAAGGCGGTGGAAAAAGCAGAAAGGCCGCCGGGATCGAATCCCGACGGCCTCGGAGCGGATGCTCTCGACGTAATGGTGATTACGTCGGTTGCTTCCCGAGGCGTCGGGCTGGGTGCTTGATAGCGGTCTCCGTCATGAAATTGAGATTCATGTCGCACGAGGCTGCTGCACACCACTGGTAGCCGTGGACGAGCCCGCTGGACGGGCGCGCGTCAACAGCCACCAAGGCTGCTTGCGGTGCGAACGTCCTGCTCATGCTCTTCCAGACCTTCCGTAGTTCGTCGGCACGACACAGATGTGGCGAGCCGAGACATAGGCAATCAGAACTTGGTCCCTGCGTCAACTCATTTAATGTCACACCAATGTTCGAGATCGTGGGGCGCCCGGTGGAGGGGCGGACGTACACCGGATCTCGCCGTGTGCGACTCGGTGATTGCTCGCCCGGAGGCCGGCTTCGGCTCGACTCGACGGCTCGGTACCTCCAGGATCTGTCCGATGATGACACCCGCGATGCGGGTCTCGCCCAGATGACGTGGGTCGTTCGGCGCACGGTTGTCGATGTGCACGAGTTCCCGACCTACCTCCAGTCGCTCGACATGGTGACCTGGTGCTCGGGGATCGGGTCACGGTGGGCTGAACGCCGGGTCGATATCCGCGCCCGAGGCGGCCTGCCCGGTTCGATCAGTTCGGCGACGTTGTGGGTGCATCTCGATCCCGACACGCTGCGTCCTACACCTCCAGCTCCCGTCTTCGCGCAGACGTTCGCGGCGAGCGCCGGCGGACGGACGATCTCATCACGGTTGATGCTCGAGGCGCCGCCGCCTGGGCTGCACGTGACCCCCTGGCCGCTGCGCTTCACCGATTTCGATGTGATGGATCACGTCAACAACGCAATCGCCTTCGTGCTCGTCGAGCATGTGTTGGCCCGCCGGCGAGATCTCCGCGCCCCGCTGCGCGTCGAGGTCGAGTACCGATCCGCCATCGATCGTGGAGTCCGAGTGAGTGTCGGCGGGATGGACGCGAGCGATGGCGCCCATACCGGCTGGCTGGTCGACGAAGACGCCCGCTGCCCCGTCGCGTTCCGTATCGGCCCTCTCCCCCGATCGGTCGCGGCGGCGGATCCCTCGACTGCCTGAATCACCAGTCCCCGCAAACCCCGTTCCCGGTTCCGAGTTGGCGTGGCCCTGGCCCTGGCCCGGCGCCGGTCTCGGTCTCCACCGTCCTGCGCCAACCCCAACCCTGCTGAATCGTCCGTGACGAAACCAACCGCGCAGTTCCGTCACGGACGATTCGGGAGGCGCCTGATCGGTTGGGCGACGTGAGTTTCGTCACGGACGATTCGGGAGCGACCCGGTCGCGAAACTCGGGAGGGCATTTCGTCACGGACGGTTCGGGAGGCGTCGGGTGCCAGGTCCGGGTTGAGAGCGGGAGCGCGGGGCGAGTGCGGAGGCGGGAAGCAGCCGGATGATCAGGGGCGGGACCGACCGCGAGTTCTCCCTGTGACACCCCCGGCGTAGAACAGCACCATGCTTCGAATCGCCACACCCCGCCCGACGCATCGCCCTTGTTCATGGTGCGCCACCGAATTCCCGATCGCTTGCCGCCCGGGCCGTCCCCGTCTCTATTGCAACCACGCCTGCCGCCAACGTGCGTACGAACATCGCCACGGGTTCGAGCATCAGCGCACCGTGCGACCCTTGCCCGGCCAGGTGGAGGGCGACGTGTGGTCCGGCACCGGCTACGAACGAGGCGGCACGATTGCCCCGTTCGGCAAGATCCACGCACTGCGAACGAGCGTGCGACCCGAAGGTCGTCGCCGCGAAACGCTGTGCGGCTTGTTGACACGACCCATCGCCGGTCAACACTTCACCCCGTTTCACCAACGAGCATGTGACACGTGCACGGCCGTGGTCGACAGCAACCCTCTGCGATACGGCATCAGCGCGTCGAACGAGCTCGCCCGGCTGCGTTCCCTGCTCGACGATGTGGGCGAGCAGCGTGTTCATGCTTCCAGCGCGCTCAGCTGGATTCGGGCGAACGCTCCGTAGCCGGTCCGGCGGGTGGGATGTCGTGCACGAACACGTGCTCGCGGTAGAACTTCATCTCCGACACGCTCTCCATCACGTCGCCGAGCGCACGGTGCGAACCGGCCTTGCGTGGCCGGCTGCTGTTCAGTGCCGGATACCACCGCTTGACCAGTTCCTTGACCGTGCTGACATCGACGCTGCGGTAATGGAGGTACTCCTCGATCTCGGGAAGGTACGCGGCAAGGAATCGACGATCCATCCCGATCGAGTTACCGCAGAGTGGAACCCGTCGGGCCTCGGGGACGTGCGTCTTGATGAACTCCAACGTCTGCGCCCCCGCGTCGGCCAGCGAGATCGTCGACGCGCGAATCGCGTCGAGCAGACCGCTGCGAGTGTGCATGTCGACGACCACCGGATCCATCTCCGCTAGTGCAGCGTCGTCCTGGTGCACGACGAGGTCCGGACCTTCGGCGATGATGTTGAGGTCGTCGTCGGTGATCAACGTCGCAATCTCGACGATCACGTGTCGGGAAGGCTCCAGCCCGGTCATCTCGAGATCCATCCAAACCAACACCGGCGCAAGACTACGCAACGCGTTACCGTCGCCCGCAATGGCCGATGTTTCGATGCCCGCCAAACCGGCTGCGACCGTCATGTTGTTGCGCGATGTGGACACCGCCGAAGGCATCGAGGTCTTCATGCTGCGACGCACCAAATCGGCCGCGTTCGCCAGTGGTATGTACGTCTTCCCCGGCGGCAAGGTCGACGCCGCCGACGGCGACGGTGACGTCGGCTATGCAATCGCCGCGATCCGCGAGTGCTACGAAGAAGCCGGCGTGCTGCTGGCAACCGACGTGCACGGTGCGATGGTCACCGACGGCCATCCAGCCCTGGCCCATCGGCACGCAGTCCACGACGGCGACGTCGATCTTCGGGCCCTTTGTGAGGGGCACCGACTGGTTCCGGCCGTCGAGGATCTGGTGTGGATCAGCCACTGGATCACGCCGGTCGGCGAGTCGGCCCGCCGATTCGACACTCGTTTCTTCGTCGCTGCCGCACCTCTCGGACAGTCGTCGCGCCACGACGACAACGAGACCATCGCCAGCGAATGGGTCGGCCCACGCGACGCCCTCCAGCGCCACGCGGCCGGCGTGTTGACGATGATGCCACCGACCATCAAGAACCTCGAGTTCGTCGCCGCTCACGCCGACACTGCATCAGCGATGCGGGAGGCGAGGCTGCTCCGCCGACCCGAGCCGATCATGCCCAGGCTCCGTCGCGATGCGCAGGGCCGGATACGTGGTGTCTCGCTTCCCGGCGACGTCGACTTCGACGAACTCAGTGACGAGTCCGGCTAGACCGGCGAAGCAGACTTCGACTGATCGGCTGCGTCGAGCGCCGCGGCAACCAGCGACAACATGCGAGCCGAGCAGCCGGCCATGTTGACCGGCGGTGCGACCTCGTCGATGATCTTGCGGGCAATTGCCCGGAACTCGGCAGCCGCCAGCCCCGTGCCATCGATGGCGACCGGGCGGCCAGAATCGCCTCCAGCGGCGACTGCGGGCTCCAGTGGAACCTGGCCCAACAACTGCACACCGATCTCGTCGGCCAACGCCTGGCCGCCGCCGATGCCGAACAGCGGGTACTCGACGCCGTGCTCGCACGTGAACGACGACATGTTCTCGATCACACCGCACACCCGAAGGAAGCTCCGCCGAGCCATGTCGGCTGCGCGTGCGGCGACCTTCTGAGCAGCGATCGCGGGTGTGGTGACGATCAGCAGATCGGTCCGCGGCAGCATGCGCGCCAGACCCATTTGTACGTCGCCGGTTCCGGGCGGCATATCGATGAACAGGTAATCGAGGTCACCCCAGTGCACGTCGCGCAAGAACTGCTCGACGGCCTTGTTCAGCATCAACCCGCGCCACATCAACGCAGTGTCCTCGTCGACCATGAACCCGGTGCTGACAACCTTCAACATGCCCCGGCCCACGGGCAGCGTGCGCGGCATGATCATCGGCTTGTCGCGTCCGTCGACTGCTTCAGCCTCCAGGCGGTCGTCGATGCCGAGCAGGCGTGGCACCGAAAAACCCCAGATGTCGGCGTCGAGCACGCCGACGGTGAAACCCTCTCCGGCGATCGCTGCCGCCAGGTTGACGGTGACCGACGACTTGCCGACCCCGCCTTTGCCGCTGGCGATGGCCAGGATCCGTGTCGACGCCGAGATCTCGGTGTTGGGCGCGTTCTCGCGGGCGTTCCAGCGAGCCTTGGTCATGACCTCGGTGCGCTCTTCGCTGGTCATCTCGCCCCAGTCGATGGTGACCTTGGTGACGCCGGGGTGCACTGCGACCCTGGTCTCGACGTCTTTCTTGATCTGGGCCCGCAACGGGCAGCCGCCGATCGTGAGCTTCACGCCGACTGTCACGACGCCATCGGGGCTGACCTCGACGCGTGGAACCATGCCCAGCGTAACGATGTCGGCCCCGAGTTCGGGGTCGATCACCGATCGCAGCAGTTCCGTGACCGTCTCGACATCGGGCGGGCTGGGAATCACAGTACCGATTCTACGGTTGCAGGTCGTTACAATGACTTGCCAACCGTAGGAGGAGCCAACACCGTGATCACGCTCACCGATACCGCTGCCGTCAAGGTCAAGGAACTGCTCGAGGCCGAAGGCGACTTGGGCCTGGCACTGCGCGTTGCCGTGCGCCCCGGCGGGTGCAGCGGATTCTCGTACGAGATGTTCTTCGACGGCGATGTCGCTGCCGACGACGAGAAGGCAACGTTCGGCAATCCCGACGCATCCGTCAACGTCGTGGTCGACTCGGCCTCGGCGCAGATGTTGCAAGGCGCCACGCTCGACTACAAGGACGGGCTCAACCAGGCCGGTTTCTCGATCAACAACCCGAACGCCAGCCGCACGTGCGGCTGCGGTTCAAGCTTCAGCTGAACCCGGGTCCTCCCGGTCAGGCCAGGAACGCGGCGAGGCGTTCGTCGAGTTCGCTCTGGTCCCAGATCACGTCGATTCGATCGACGACGAGCCCGTTCTTGCTGAGGTAGAGCACGGGTTCGTATTCCAGCCCCAGCGCGTTGACGGCGGGCGCGATCGTGGTTGCTGCGTCGTCTGAGTAGACGTCGGCATGCACCATCGCCACCGCGTCGCCCAGCCGGGCATGCGACTTGACGAGGAACTCCAGCGCCGGCGCACACGTGCCGGTCTGGCAGTGGGCCGGCGTGCCGATCATGTAGGCGACGGGCTTGCCCGAGGCCAATGCCTGCGTCAGGGTCTGGTCGTGCAGCGGGCACGGCTGCGGCGTCAGTGTGCAGTAGGGCTCGACACCACGGTGGTTGTCGACGGTCGGTGTCTCGAACGGCGGTAGCAACGACCCGATGTACGGCACGGTCACTTGCGCCGGATCGGTGACGAGGAACGCTGCGCCGAAGCCGTCGTCGCCATCGAGGCGCATGGTGTAGGCGCCCGGCTCGGCGATGTCGACGTTGAACGCCCAGTACGGGATGACGAGATCGGTCGAGTGGATCGGCGCGTTGATCGTGGCGATCTGCTTGTCGTTGCTGTCGAGCACTCGTCCTGAGAGCTGCGCCGGGCCGGTCGAGAGCAGGCTGTTCTTGTTGGCGATCGAGATCGGCAACCGGATCTTTCCCGGCACGAACGTGTTGCTGGGATACCGCTGGGCGATGGTGAACCCGGTCGTGCCCGGGTCGTTGGTCGGCTCGGACCCGTCGGTGGCAGCACCCTGGCCGGAGCCCCCGGACCCCCCGGAGCCGTCCGAGCCCTTGGACGAGTCGTCGCCACAGGCGGCGATGGCCAGCAGCGCACCGGCGCCGGCAAGGAGGTGGCGCCGTGAGATCGACATCGTCGTCAGTGTAGGAGTTGCGACTTCGATGGAGAAGTCGCGCGTACGATGCTTCCATGAGCAAACCCCTTGGCCCGTACACACCTGTCGTCCGCGCCGGCGATTGGATCATCGTCAGTGGTCAACTCGGTCTGCAGGATGGGGCACTCGTCAGTGGGGGCGTCGCCGCCCAGACGACCAAGGCCGTGGAGAACCTGCAAGCGCAGTTGGCCAGCATGGGCGCCGATCTCTCCGACATCGCCAAGACGCTGTGCTTCTTGACCGACATGGACACGTTCACGACGTTCAACGACGCCTACGTCGCCGGCTTCGGCACCCACCGTCCGGCGCGCAGCACCATCGGTGTTGCCGCGCTGCCGGCAGGCGCCGCTGTGGAGATTGAGGCCTGGGCGTACAAGCCGGTAGGGTGACCCCGTGCCTGGCGCCATCGCGATCCTGCTCGTGCTCGTGCTTTTTCCGGTGCTCGTGTGCATGGGAAGCGCGGCCATTGCCGTGGTGCTCGGTGTCGTGTTGAACCGCGACGCCGAGGTGCGCCACGAGGGCAGTGAGCTCATCGATCTCAACGTGTGAGCATGCATCACCACGATCGGTCGACCGAGTTGTTGACGCAAGCCGTCATGCGTTACGCGGTCGAGCGGATGCGGATGGATCCTCCACCGCTCGACAAGACCCGCCCAGCGGTCGAGCTGCGGGCCATGGCCGGCAAGACGGTGACCGCCAAGGGAATCGGCGGGCTCGAGGCCTTGCGCATCTTTGCCGACGTGCTGGGTCCGGCCAGCATCTCGATCGACCATCCGCGGTTCTTGTCGTTCGTGCCGGCAGCGCCCACTGAGGCTGCGATCCTGTTCGACCTGGTCGTCGGGGCGTCGAGCATCTACGGCGGCTCGTGGCTCGAGGGCGGCGGCGCGGTGTACGCCGAGAACGAGGCGTTGCGGTACATCTCCGACCTGGTCGGGCTTCCCGAATCGGCCGGAGGCGTGTTCGTCACTGGCGGTACCGCCGGCAACCTGAGCGCGCTGATCGCTGCCCGTTTCCGCTGGCGTGACCGAGCCGGTGGGGCGCTCGATCGAACTCGTGGCCTGTTGCTGGCCGGTCGCGGCGCGCACTCCAGCGTGGCCGCGGCGGCGAGAGCGATGGACGCCGACATCGAGCTGGTACCCGCCGACGAACAGGGTCGGCTCTGGGGCGCGGCGTTGGGTGAAACCATCGCCGGCCTCTCGACGGGTGATCGTGACCGGCTCTTCGCGATCGTGGCGACAGCGGGAACGACCAATGCGGGGGTGATCGACGACCTCGCCGGCGTCGCCGAGGTCTGCGCCGAGACCGATGTGTGGCTCCACGTCGACGGTGCATACGGTGGCGCAGGGTTGGCCGCGCCCAGCGTGCGTGATCGCTACCGCGGCATCGAGCACGCCGACAGCTTCATCGTCGATCCGCACAAATGGCTGTTCGCCCCATTCGACTGCTGCGCGCTGGTGTACCGCGACCCCAGCGTCGCGCGGGCGGCGCACACCCAGCACGCCGAGTACCTCGACGTGCTGCAGGGCGGGGAGGACCACTCCAGCTACGAATGGAACCCCAGTGACTTCGCCCATCATCTGTCTCGTCGGGCGCGGGGCCTGCCGTTCTGGTACAGCCTGGCGACACATGGCACCGAGGCGTATCGCGATGCGATCGAGACCGCGCTCGACGTCACCCGGCAAGGCGCTCGGCTGATCGACGGCGCTGCGCATCTCGAGTTGATCATGGAGCCCGAGCTCAGCATCTTGCTGTTCCGCCGCACGGGCTGGAACGCCGACGATTACCAGGCGTGGAGCGATCGGCTGCTCGACGAGGGCACGGCGTTCGTCACGCCCACCTCGTGGAACGGCGAGGTGCTGCTGCGGTTGTGCATCATCAACCCGCTCACCTCGGTCGCCGACATTCGCATCATCGTCGACTCGTTGGCCTGAGCCGTGACCGACCTCCTGATCCGCAACGCGCGGTTGGTGGCGACGCTCGATGCCGATCGGAGCGAGCTCGTCGGCGGGTGGGTCGCGATCGAGGCTGGGCGAATCACTGCGGTCGGTGCCGCCTCCGACGACCAGCCGACCGCAACCGAAACGATCGACGCCGGCGATTGTCTGGTCACGCCTGGTCTGGTCAACACCCACCACCACATCTTCCAGAACCTGACCCGCGCCTACCCCCCGATGACCGACAAGCCACTGTTCGGCTGGCTGCAGTCGCTGTACCCGCTGTGGCGGGCGATCGACGAGGAGGCCGTGTACGCCAGCGCATTCGTCGGTCTCGCCGAGCTGGCCCTCAGCGGCTGCACGACGTCGAGCGACCATCTCTACCTGCACCCGCGCAACGCCGGCGATCTGTTGGCCGCCGAGATCGCCGCAGCCAGCGAACTGGGCATGCGCTTTCACCCGACGCGCGGCTCGATGTCGCTGAGCGAGAAGGACGGCGGTCTCCCGCCCGACGATGTCGTTGGCGATGACGACGAGATCCTGGCCGCGTGTGAGGACGCGGTCTCCCGCCATCACGATCGGTCGCCCACCTCGATGTTGCGCATCGCCTTGGCGCCGTGCAGCCCGTTCAGTGTCACGGAATCGTTGATGGTTCGCACGGCCGAGCTGGCGGCCCGGCTCGATGTGCGCCTGCACACCCACTTCGCCGAGAATGCCGAGGACGACGCCTTCTCACTGAGCCAGTTCGGGTGCCGCCCGATGGAGTACCTGGAGCGGACCGGCTGGTGCACCGATCGCACCTGGGTGGCTCACTGCGTGATGCCCGACGAGCACGAGATCGCTCAGCTCGGCGATGCGGGCGTCGGCGTGGCCCATTGCCCGAGCAGCAACCTGATTCTGTCGTCGGGCATCGCCCCCGTGGTCTCGTTGCGCAGCGCCGGGGTACCAGTGGGACTCGGCGTCGACGGGTCGTCGTCGGCTGACAGCGCGTCGCTGTGGATGGAGGCCCGCCAGGCGATGCTGCTGGCCAAGCTGCGCGACGGGGCGCAGGCAGGCACGGCGCGCATGGCCCTGGAATGCGCCACGCTCGGCGGTGCAGCGTGTCTGGGGCGCGCCGGCGAGATCGGCGTGATCGAACCCGGCGCCCTTGCCGACCTGGCGGTGTGGCGCCTGACCGGCCCGGCGTTCGCCGGGGCGCTGGCCGACCCGGTCGAGGCCTGGCTGCGGTGCGGCCCTGTGTCGGTGTGGCACACGATCGTCGCCGGTCGCTTCGTCGTCCGCGACGGCGCCATCGTGCATCCGGATCTCGACGGCGTCCTTCGGCTGCACGCCCGGCACGCCACCCGAATCCAACAACTCGCCGATTGACACCACTGGTCGTGTGACGTACTTGACGTCGTTCTGGGTTGCTGATCAGCCAGAATGTCATGGTGCGGATCACTCGTCGAGGCCTCTTGCGCGCCGGCGCGTCGACCGGTCTGCTTGCCGTGCTGGCCGCGTGCGGCGACACCGGGGTGCATTCATCTGCGTCGAACAAGGCCGGTGCACCAGGCGCTCCCACGTCGCTGGCAGGGGTCGGGCAGTTGCCTGCGCCCGAGACCGCCCGCACCAAGTTCGCCATGGTCGGTGACTCGATCACCAAGGCGTCGTCGAAGTCGCTGACGGCGGTTCTCGAAGGCCGGGGCTACACCGACATCACCATCGAGGCCGAGGTCAGCCGGCGAATCGCGGTCGGCGACGGCAAGGGCGAGCCGTTGTCGGGTGTGAAGACGTTGTTCACGATGATCTCCGAGGGTGTCTCGCCCGACGTGTGGGCAATCGCGATGGGCACCAACGATGTCGGCAAGTACGACAAGGCGGACGAATACTCCGCGCTGATCGATCAGATGATGTCGATGCCCGAGGCCGGCGTGCCCATCGTGTGGATCGACGTGTACAACCCCAACCAGCTTGCCGGCACCAAGATGTTCAACCTGGTGCTACGCGACCGGGCTGCCGCTCGGGGGAACACGATCGTGCAGTCGTGGTTCGATCTGGCCTCGGATCCGAAGGAGAAGATCCTGCGGACCGACCACATCCACCCCAATGAAAAGGGCACGTTGGTCTTCGCTGATCTGGTCTCCGCCGCGCTGAGGTAGATCCCGTAGATCCCCGTGGAGCCCTCCTCGGCAGACCGCGGGAACTTTCGCGGGCGGTGGCGAGTCGAACGTCACATGATCACATCACGTGTCGCCCTCACGGCGGTTTCCGTCACCTTGCTCATCGCCGGTTGCGGCTCGAACCTCCCATCGGTCGCCGACCCGCCGACCTCGTCACCGGCGACCGTGGCCACGACCAACGCGCCTGGTGCGTCGGGCGGGTGGATCGGCGGCGAGCCCGATTGGGCAGGAGCTTCGGAGAGCGACGCCGGCACGAAGATGTACTCGGGAGCGGTTCTCCCCTCCGTCGGCCCGGTCCCCGGGCCGATTCAACCCGTCCAACCCGTCCAACCGGTCCAACCGGTCGAACAGCCGGGGCTGCGCGCCGGCTCGGTCGACGACAATGCCGACTTCGCCGACTTCCTCGCCTACCTGGCTCGCATCCATGACCTGGGGATCGCCACCCGTGACTTCGACTCGACAGGGCGCATCGTCGTCGCGGTCACCGGGACCACCGGGCTGCCGGTAGCCGGCGCGCTGGTGACGGTCACGGCCGGCGGCGCCGAGATCGCCAGCCTGCGCACCACCGCCGACGGCACCGCCCGATTCCTGCCGGCGTTGTACGGCGCGACGCAGGCCACGCAGGCCACCGGAGCCATCGAATACACGTTCACGACCGGCGATGCGTCGGCGACCGCGGTGCCCGGCTCGACGGTCACACTGCACGCGACCGTCGTCGGTGGCGGGCCCGACCCGGTGGCGCTCGATGTGATGTTCCTGCTGGATGCGACCGGGTCGATGGGCGACGAGATCGGCCGACTGAAAAATACGATCGACGCAGTCGCCGCCCAAGTCGACGGCTTCGACTCGAAGCCCGATGTGCGCTTCGCGATGACGCTGTACCGCGACCAGGGCGACATGTTCGTGACGTCGACGTTCGACTTCACGTCCGACATCGGGGCCTTCCGTGCTGCGTTGAACGACGTGGTGGCCGAAGGTGGAGGTGACTACCCGGAGGCGCTCGAGGAAGGTCTGGCGTCGGCGCTGTCCGAGCCATCGTGGCGTGACCCGGCGTCGACACTGCAGCTGGTGTTCCTGGTTGCTGACGCACCGCCGCACATCGACCGTCAGGTGCCGGTCGCCTATCCGGCGGCAGTCGTCGACGCGGTCTCACGCGGGATCAAGGTCTTCCCCATCGCATCGTCGGAATCCGATGACCAAGCCGAAGCAGCGTTCCGCGAGATCGCTGCGGCAACCGGTGCCCGGTTCGTGTTCTTGTCGTACGGCGCGTTGGGTGCGGCGACCGGCGAGTCGACCGACATTGCGGCCACCGACTACGAGGAGCTGCCGCTGGATGCGCTCGTGGTGCGCCTGATCGCCGAGGAGCTCGCCGCGTTGTCGGGCACGAACGTCGAGGTCCCACCCACCACGCTGCCACCTGTGACCAACCCGCAGGGGCAGTAGCGCCCGGCAGCCCGGCCGCCGCTGTCTACAGCACGATCCACTGTCGGCGGTCGAGGAGCTCGCGAGCCGCATCGACGTGCCCGGCATGGCACGCCGTCTCGGTGATCATGTGCAGCATGATGAACCGCAGATCGGGGAAGTCGCCGCCCCACTCCTCCCAGGCCGGGTCGCGTTGACGAGGCGCCATGTCGAGTGGGGTGGCGGCGATGATCTGGTCGGCGTGGCGGATTTCGTCGCGGTACAGATCGAAGACGGATTCGGGTGCCTCATCGGGCTCGACATGCCAGTCCGGGTTGGGAATGTCGGGCACGTCGGGAAGAAAGCCGAGCGGTTCGCCGCCGACGATGCAACGGAACCAGTAGTGCTCGTCCGACAGGGCGAGGTGCTTGACCATGCCCAGACACGTCCAGCCCGACGGCAGCACAGGCCGCCGGAGTTGCTCATCGTTCAAGCCCTCGAGGATCCCCAGTACGTGCCTTCGCTGGGCGTTGAGGAAGCGCTGCAGCAGTTCGCGCTCGCCGGTCATGCACACCCGCTCGGGGTTTCGCCGACCACCGTCGTGCGATGCAACAGGCGCCGACTTCCGTCGTAGTCGTTGACGGCGAGGTGCATGAGGCAGCGATTGTCCCAGATGGCGAGAGTGCCAGGGGCCCAGCGGAGCCGGCAGGTGAACTCGGCCCTGATGGCGTGGTCGAAGAGGTGCTGCAGCAATGGTCGTGACTCCTCGGCGGTCATGTCGACGAAGCGCTGCGTGTAGACCGGGTTGACGAACAGCGCCTTCTTCCCGGTGACCGGGTGCACGCGCACCACCGGGTGCACGATCTCGCGGTCGGCGGACGGGTCGTTGCGGGTCATCAGGATGGAGCGGCTGACCGCGGCGGCGGCGTCTGGCCCCTTCGTGCCATGCGGCCACGCAGTGTGGATGGCGTGCAGCGGGTCGAGCAGTCGTTGCATGCCGATCGACAGCGTGTCGTAGGCAACGTACTGGCTGGACCACACGGTGTCGCCGCCGACGTCAGGAAGTTCCAGCGCATACAGCAGGGTGAGGCTGGGTGGTTGCTCGAGGAACGAGAAGTCGGAGTGCCACGTGCCGCCGAACGTCGAGATGCCTTGCTCATCGGCTTCCTTGAGCACGGCCACGACATCGGGATGCCCGGCCAACGGGGCGATGTACGGAACCCGCAGCACCTCGCCGAACCGCCGGGTCAACGCCACCTGCTGTTGTGGTGTGAGGTGCTGGTCGCGCACGAACAGCACGGCATGGTCGGCCAGCGCGTTGCCGATCAGCGTCATCGTCTCGGGCGACGGGTCGGCCAGATCGATGCCTTGCACCTCCGCGCCGCACGCGGGGGCGACGGGACGGATCGACATGAGTGCGCTCATTCGACCCAATCCGCGTCGTGCCCTGTGAGACAACGCATGCACAGTTCGTGCGGCAGCGATGCGGCGAACAACACGGAGTCGCCCGGGCCTCCGGCGTTCGGTTCGAGCCGGCCGCCACAACGTGGCCACCGCCGATGGTCGGTATCGGTGTCGGTGTCGGTATCGGTGTCGGTGTCGGTGTCGTTCGATCCGTCGACCAGCAGATGAACCTGTCGCTTCACCTTCGTCGATGCTCGTCGCACCCACCCAGGTTGCCTGCTGCGGCGCGGCGGTTCCAAGCCCAGCCGGCTGACCGAACAGTTTCATCGGGCGCCGGCGGTGGGTGGGCCGGTGGTCATGGTGGTTCTGTCGGGGTAGGTGATGGTCAGGTTGCGGTGGTTGTCGATGCTGAGTTGCCAGCCGCCTTCGTGGACGAGGTGGTGGTGTTTGTTACATATGCGGGCGAGGTTGTCGATGTCGGTGTTTCCGCCGTTGCGGTACCAGTGCACGTGGTGGATTTGGCAGTGCTCGTAGGTGACGGTGCAGTCGGGGATGGCGCAGTGGCGGTACACGGCGCGTAGGGCGCGGCGTTGGGCGCGGTTGGCGACACGTTGGGTACGTCCGAGGTACAGAGACACACCGTCGGCGGCGACGATGATGGGGGTGATGTCGGCTTGGCAGGCCCAGCGTCGCAGTGTTTCGGCGGGAAGATCGATGGGGATGCCGCAATCGATGATCGTGTCGGGCTGTTCGCCGTCGATCAGGGTGTTGATGTCGATGAGCACCGACATGTCGATCCGACCCGACGACGCAGCCCCGCGACCATGGGTCAAGGCATCCAGGGCGAGTGCTTGCAGGTGGTGGTGTTTGGCGAGTGGGTCGGTGGGGCAGGTGTCGGGCGCGTGGTCGTGGAACATCGCCTCGACGGTGTTGCGGAGCCGGCCGGCGAGCAGGGCACCGGTTTCGGGGTCGAACTCGCCGCGCAGGCACCACATCCCGGTGTCGCGGTCGGTCCAGGTGCGCAGGCTGGTGTTGCGTCGTTGTTGTTGCAACCGGTCGATGCCGTCGTCGTCGTGGATGCGGCGCACCTCGGCGCGCACGGTGCGGGCGAACTCGTCGCGCGGCAACTCGGCAGCGGCGAGGGCCAGCACCTCGCCGCGTTCGGCGAGCCGGTCGCGTTGGTCGGGGGTCAGTTGGCGCAACGCCCGGGTGACGACATCGACGTGCCCGGCCGAGGTGTCGCCCGAGATCAACACCGCGTCGAGTTCGGGGATGGCCGTGGTCGTTGCTGCCCGCTCGAACGCCTTTGACGCCTCGGGCACGCCGACGCGGGCGGCGTCGGCCGCGAGCCGTTCGGGGAACATCGCTGGCGACTCGACGGCGAGTTCGCTCAACCGTCGTGCAGCAGCGATCTCGATCGAGTCGAGCCAGCCACGGACCCGGCGCACATCGCCCAACGCCGAGGTGACGACGTCTTGATCGCACGCCGACCAATCGACCTCGACAAGTGCCTCGACCGACCCGACCACCGACACGACAACCCCTTCCACACGCTCGAGAACTGCTGATTGAGACGGGGAACGTCGTTATCAATCACCCTACACGCGGGGTGTCATACAGTTGATCGCCCCTGCTCAGGGGCAGAACTGGTCGAGAATCGAACGGTGAGGATGAGCTACTGGTAGTAGCCGCTGACGTCGATGATGAAGTCGGTGACCGTGTTCGACATCACCAGGATGCTGGCGCCGGGGCCGCAGCCGACGACCGCACTGGTGGCGATGTTCTGACCCGGCGTGAAGTTGATGTTCGACGTGCCGGGGAACGGCCCGCTCGGCCACACCGAGGCGAAGCCCCCGGCCTGGGGTCCGGCGATCGTGAGGTTGATCAACACTGCGTTGGCCGTGGTCGGCACGCCGCTGCTGTTCTGCCTGGTGTCGATCGTGACTGGGCTGTTCGATGCCGTCGGAGCCTTTGGTCCGACGGCAGTCGGCGACTCGCCGGGGCGGGAGTCGTACACGCGTACCGGGGCGTTGAGCAGGTGGAGTTGCCCTGCCGATTGCGGGCCGGCCAGCTTCCGCCATTCGGGGTTGCTGGGATCGGTGACGGTCGCCGCCCACCAGTCGCCGGCGCCGTCGACGTACAACGCGCCGAGCACCGCGCCGAGGGCCGATCTGATCGGGTTCTCGCCCGTTCCATTGAACAACGCGTTGGCGAGCCCGCCGTCGGTCTCGATCCCGTAGCCACCGTCACCGTTGACCACGAACGCGCTCTTGCCGATGGTGTTCAAGATCGTCGGAGACGTTGCTTCGTTGATCACGCCGAGCCTGAGGTTGTCGTTGTCGGCAGCAGCAACAGGCTGGGCGCTGAGGATTGCCGCGCCGGTGACGGCGCCGACAGCCGAGGCCGCGACGAGTTTGATCATGCCGCGTCGATCTGACGTCGGTGGGGCGGCCTCGGTCTCCCCGGCCACCAAACTCTTCAAGCTGTTGAGCTCGCTCTCGAGCGCAGCAATCCGCGCTTCGACTCGATGGTCCATCTTGCCCGTCCCTTTGTGAGAAGAGAGTTGAGCGTAACCCTGCAGCCCGCGATGCGACATGGGCCGCGCGACCCATTTACCGGCCAGATACCTGGAGTGCTCCTACTGGTAGAAGCCGATGACGTCGACCAGGAAGTCGGTGACCGTGTTGGAAAGGATCTGGATCGTGGCAGATGGCCCGCAGCCCACGACGGTGGTGCCGGCGATGCTCTGGCCAGCGGCGAAGTTGATGCTCGACGTGCCGGGGAATGCCCCTGTCGCCCATGCCGACGCAAAGCCGGCGGTCTGTGGCCCGGTGACGGTCAGGTTGATCAGCACCGCATTGGCGTCGACCGGGACGTTGCTACCGTTGCCGGTGGTATCGATGATCCGCACCGCGTTGCTGACCGAGGGAGCCTTCGGACCAACTGCAGCGGGCGCCTCGCCGAGACGCGAGTCGTAGACGCGGATCGGCGCCGGCAGGATGTGCAACTGGCCGGCGGTGCTCGGCCCGGCCAGCTTGCGCCACAACCCCTGAGCCCCATCGGCCGTCGAGGCCCACCAGTCACCGGCCGCATCGACGTACAACATGCCGACGAGGCCGAAGTTGCTGGTCGGAGCAGGCCCCGACCCGGGGAACAAGGCATTGCCGCTGGCGCCGTCGGACGAGATGCCGGTCGGGCTCCCGAAGGCCGTCACCCCGACGTCGTTGCTGGCGGTGAATCCCGTGGTGTTCGCCGAGTCGTTCGGCATGCCCAGCATCGCACCGCCGCCCTGGATCGCGGCCGCAGGTTCCGCGTTGAAGATCGCCGCACCGGCAACCGCGCCAACGGCGCTGGCGGCAAGCAGCTTGACCATGCCGCGTCGGTCCGACGTCGGCGGGCCCAGCTCGATCTCGGTCCTCGAATCACTGGTCACCATCGCCTTCAAGTTGGCGATCTCGGCCTCCAGCCCGGCAATGCGCGCTTCGATCCGCTCGTCCATGTCCCGTCCTCAATTTCCTTCGTAGAAGTCTGCGGACCTCAATCCTACGAGCCCCAGCGGCTTTGACCGAAGCGGTAGCCGACGGAACGCACGGTCTGGATGAGGTTGGCCTGCTCCTCGCCGAGCTTGGCGCGCAGGCGGCGGATGTGCACATCGACGGTGCGGGCGCCGCCGTAGTACTCGTATCCCCACACCCTCGACAGCAGGATCTCTCGAGTGAACACCTTGCCCGGGTTCTGGGCAAGAAACTTCAACAGCTCGTACTCCATGTAGGTCAAGTCGAGCGGTCGTCCCTCGATCGAGGCCTGGTAGGTCTCCACGTTGAGGGCCAGCCCGCTGTACTCGACCGTTTCGCTCTTCACCTGCGCAAAGCCCTGGAACAGCAGGTGCCGAAGGCGGGCCTCGACCTCGACGGGGTGGAACGGAGTGAGGCAGAAGTCGTCGTACAGGTCATCGCGCAGTTCCAGCTCACCGAGTTGGGCGCCGGTCAACAGCAGCAGTAACCGAGTTGGTTCGTCGCGCTTGCGCAAGGCCCGGCAGAACCCCCACGCGCCCTCGGGGTCGACGTCGCAGGCGACGATCGCGCCGGCCCAACCCTCGGCAGGCTCGTGGGTGGCAGCATCCTCTGGCGTGGTCACCGCCTTCCACCGGTAGCCGCCGAGGTCGAGCGTGCGCGCCAGATCGGGCGGAGGCGGTTCGGGGTAGACAACCAGTTGTTCCATCACGCTGGCGCCTACAGCACCCGCAGGTATCGGTCGTGCTCGAAGGCACTGACGTGGGTCTTGTACGCACGCCACTCGCTGCGCTTGTTGCGCAGGAACCACTCGAAGATGTGCTCGCCGAGCGCCTCGTGAACCAACGACGACTGCTCCATCACCCGGAGCGCGTCGCTGAGTGACTGCGGCACCAGGTCGATGCCCAACTTGCCGAGCTCGGCGTCGCTCATCTCGAACAGGTTGCTGTCGGCCTCTGGCGGCAGTTCGTAGCCCTCGGTGATGCCGCGCATGCCGGCGGCCAGCATGACGGCGAACGCCAGGTATGGGTTGCACGCCGGGTCGGGCGAGCGGAACTCGATCCGTGTGGCGCTGGGATTGCCGCGCTTGGCGATCGGCACGCGCACCAGTCCGCTGCGGTTGTTGCGCGCCCAGCTGACGTGTACCGGCGCCTCGAACCCGGGCACCAGCCGCTTGTAGCTGTTGACCGTCTGGTTGGTGATGGCCGTGATCTCGGCCGCGTGACGCAACAGGCCGGCCATGAACTGCTTGGCGACCGGCGAAAGGTTGTAGGCGTCGCCGGGCGAGTAGAACGCGTTCTCGTCGCCGTCGAACAACGACAGGTGCACGTGCATGCCGCTGCCCTGCACGTTCTCGAGCGGCTTGGGCATGAACGTGGCGTGCACTCCCTGGCTGGCGGCGACCTCTTTCACGACCAGGCGGAAGGTCATGATGCTGTCGGCCATCGTCAGTGCGTCGGTGTGGCGCAGGTCGATCTCGTGCTGGCTGGGGGCGTCTTCGTGGAAGCTGTATTCCACCGGGATGCTCATCGTCTCCAACGTGCGGATGGTCTGCTTGCGCAACGTCCCGGCCACGTCGGTGGTGGTGAGGTCGAAGAACCCACCCTCGTCGAGCGGCACCGGGGGCTGGCCCTTCTCGGGCGGGGAGAAGTAGAAGAACTCCATGTCGGGCGCCACGAAGAACGTGTAGCCGAGCTCGTGCGCGGCCTGCAGGTTGCGCCGCAGCACCTGGCGTGGGTCGCCCTCGAACGGGGTGTTGTCGAGGTTGTGGATGTCGCAGAACACCCGCGCCTCGGTCGCCTTGGTGTCACCCCACGGCAGCACTTCGAACGTGTTGGCGTCGGGCATGGCCAGCACGTCGCTCTCCAGCGTGCGCCCGAAGCCGTCGATCGACGACCCGTCGAACGTCATGCCGTCCTCCAGCGCGTTCTCCAGCTCCGCTGGGCTGATGGCGAAGCTCTTCAAGCTGCCCAGCACATCGGTGAACCACAGCCGGATCAGCCGCACCCCGCGTTCTTCGACGGTATGCAAGACGTAATCGCGTTGCTGCTCAAGCATGACGGTTCTTTCTATTCGGCAAATCTAACCCCGGAAAAACGCCGAGCCCGTCCGACCACGCCTGGCGCGCTCGGACGGGCTGGGCAAGCACAGCGGCAGCTATGCGCAGACGCTCTCGAGGATGAGGCGGGTGACGGTGTACGGGTCGGAGTTGGCGTTGGGCCGGCGGTCCTCGGCGTAACCTTTGCCATCCTTGGCGACCTGCCACGGGATGCGGATGCTGGCGCCGCGGTTCGACACGCCGTAGCTGAACTTGTTGTACGGGGCCGTCTCATGGGCACCGGTCAGCCGGCTGGCGATGTCGTCGCCGTAGCCCTTGATGTGGGCTTCGACGCGCTTTCCGATGGCCTTGCACGCGGCCTCGATCGCTGCGTAATCCTCGCGCATCGCCTTGGTGGAGAAGTTGGTGTGCGCGCCGGCGCCGTTCCAGTCGCCCTTCACGGGCTTGGCGGCGAAGCTGATGATCACGTCGTAGTCCTCGGCGATGCGGTGCAGCAACCAGCGACCGACGTAGAGCTGATCGCTGACCGTCACCGCATCAGCGGCGCCGATCTGGAACTCCCACTGGCCGGGCATGACCTCGGCGTTGGTGCCCTCGATCATCAGATCGGCATCGATGCAGGCCTGGGTGTGCTCTTCGATGATCTCGCGACCGATGACCCGGCCGGTGCCGACGCCGCAGTAGTAGGGACCCTGCGGCTCGGGGAAGCCGTCCTTCGGAAAGCCGAGCGGTGTGCCGTCGGCCTTCAGCATCGTGTACTCCTGCTCGATGCCGTAGATCATCTCGGCCTTGGCGTACTTCTTGGCGGCCTTCTCCAACGGGGCACGAGTGTTGGTGGGGTGCGGCTTCATGTCGCTGGCGTTCAGCACGTCGCACAGCACCAGCACGTTGTCGCCGCCGCGCAGCGGGTCGGGGCAGGTGAACACGGGGCGCAACACGCAGTCGCTGTGCTCGCCGGTCGCCTGATTGGTCGACGATCCGTCGAAACCCCAGATGGGAGGGTGCTTGCCGTCGCCCAGGATCTTGGTCTTGGAGCGCAGCAGCGGGGTTGGCTCTGTGCCGTCGAGCCAGATGTATTCAGCTTGGTAGGCCACGAAATTCCTTCGTTCTCGGGATCACGGACGCGCCGCGATCGGGGCCCGGAAATAGTGCCAGCGTTGCGGTTTCGAAGCCATTGCCGAACTGTGAACGCTGTGTGAAGTTGGCCGTTCGGTGTCGCAGACTAGATCGTGACGCGTTGGCCTTGATCGAATCCGTGGACGCGCTTGATGTCCTTGTACGCGTCGATGCGGGCCTCGGCCAATCGATCCGCGGCCGCGTAGGTGGCAATGCCCTCGGTCGCGGAGATCGTGAACACTTCGTGCATCCGCTCGTAGATCTTGGCGACCTTGGCCATGCCGCGGTCTTTGTTGACACCACCCCACAAACGGTCGGTGTCGAACACCGTGCCGCCTGCGTTGGCGATGTAGTCGGGTGCGTAGGTCACCCCACGACGGTGCAACTCGTCGCCGTGGCGAGGCTCGGCGAGTTGGTTGTTGGCCGAACCACACACGATCGACGCCCGCAGCACCTCGATCGACTCGTCGTTGATCGTGGCCCCGAGCGCGCACGGGCAGTACACGTCGACATCGGCAGCGACCACATCGGCGGAGTCGATGGCGGTCGCGGCGTGCGCGGCGACCATGGCCGCAACCTTGGCCGGGTCGACGTCGCTGACCAACACGGTGGCTCCCGCACCGACGAGGTACTCGACCATCGGCACGCCGACGGCCCCGAGGCCCTGCACCACGACCCGCTTGCCGGCGAGCGACGGCGAACCGAACTGCCGCTCGACGCATGCCCGCATCGCCTGCAACACCCCGTATGCGGTCGCCGGGCCGATCGGGCCCGCCCCGCCTGCGGACTCGGGCAAGGTGATCACATTGCGGGTCTCGACGCGCATGTGGTCCATGTCTTGCAGCGTGGTGCCGACGTCTTCACCGGTCAGGTACTCGCCGCCCAAGGAATCGATGAACCGGCCAAGCGCTCGGAACAGCATCTCGCGGCCCTGTTGGCGTCTCGGGTCGCCGATGACCACGATCTTGCCGCCACCCAGGTTGATCCCGGCCGCGGCGTACTTGTAGGTCATGCCCTTGCTCAACCTCAGCGCGTCTTCCATGGCAGCCAGGTCGTCGCTGTACTGCCACATCCGGCAACCCCCAGCGGCAGGGCCGAGCACGGTGGAGTGGATGGCCAGTACGGCGCGCAGACCAATGTCTTCGTTCTGGAAGCACAGCACCTTTTCATGGCCGTTGGCGGCCATGTAGTCGAAGATCTCCGTCTTCTCCATCAGCGACCAAACCTCATCGAATCGTCCAGCCGCCGTCGACCATCAACACTTCGCCGGTGACGTACGACGACGCCGCAGACACCAAGAACACCACCGGACCGACCAGTTCCTCCGGGCGGCCGCGGCGGGCGAGCGGTGTGAGATCGCGCACCGCCTGCTCCTTGGCTTCGTCGTGTTCGGCCGATGCGCCCGGCATGAACACCTCCATGTAGGCAGGGGAGAAGGCGTTGACGCGAATGCCGTGTGGCGCCCATTCCAACGCCAACGACTTGGTCAGCATGTTCACCCCGCCCTTGGAGATGTTGTAGGCCGAGATGTTCTTCACGGCCACCTCACCGCAGATCGACGAGTTGTTGGCAATCGTCCCGCCGCCATTGGCGATCATCACCTTGGCCACCGCCTGAGCGAAGAAGAAGTAGGCCTTCAGGTTGACGTCGAGCACGAAGTCCCAATCGGCCTCGGTGTAGTCGATGGCGGGGCCCGCGGCATCGACGCCTGCGTTGTTGACGAGGATGTCGATGCGTCGCCACTTCGCCTCCACTTCGCCGACGACGCGGTCGATCTCGTTCTTGTGCGATGCGTCGCCGGGCACCACCAGGCACTCGCGCCCGACGTCGCGGACGGCCGCGGCGGTCTCGTCGAGCTCGGCGACGGTTCGACTGGTCACGGCCACGTCGGCGCCGTGCTCGGCCAAGCCGACCGCGATGGCGCGGCCGAGCCCGCGTCCGCCGCCGGTGACGAGCGCCTGTTTGCCGGTGAGATCGAAGAGGGCTGACATCACCTCGGATAGTACGCAGTGCGGGAACCACATCACCGATCCGTAGCGTCCAACGGTGCATGAACCGACGCTCGTTCCTCTCCGCTGTGGCCATCGCCCCTGTGTTGGCCGCCCTGGCCGCCTGTGGCGACCCGAACGTGGCCTCCGGTACTGATCCGACGACACCCGGCACCACGCCCGGTTCCGTGCCGGACACGACACCCGACACGACACCCGACACGACACCCGACAAGACGACGGGCACGCCTCCTCCCACCAGCCCGGCGATCGCCCACCCCACCGGGGCCGACGAGGTCGTGTTGAAGCTGTCGTACGAAGGCGGGTTCATTGCGCCGGGATATGCATTCGTCAACACGCCCTCCCTGCTGGTCAGTGGCGACGGGCGAGTGTTCACGCCGGGCGTGGTGCCGGCGATCTACCCCGGCCCGCTGCTGCCCACGATCATCGTGCGCAGGATCAGTGAGGACGGGATGCAGGCGTTGCTCGGCATCGTCCGAGCCGCCGGGCTGATGGCACCACCAACCGAGTACCCCGACCGCCACAACGTTGCCGATGGCTCCACCACGGTGCTGATGATCAACGCAGGCGGGGAGACCTTCGTGCACTCGGCGTATGCCCTCGGAATGGGCGACTCAGAGGCCGGCGCCCGCAAGACGCTGCTCGATGCCACGATCGCACTCGGCGATCTCGACAAGGTCGTCGGCGAGGCGACGCTCGAGCCTGATGATGCATTTGTGGCGACGAACTACCGGTTGCAAGCTCGCGCCGTCGACCCGCCCGAGCTCACCGGGCAGGATCCGGCGCCCACCGTCGTCGACTGGCCGGCGGGCGCCACGGTGTCGCTGGCCGACGCGACGACGTGCGTACGAGTCGACGCCGCCGCAGTCGGTTCGCTGTTCATCGATGCCAAGCAGAACACGTACTTCAAACAGGGCGACGCGGTGTATCAACTCGACGTCGCAGGAGTACTCCCTGGCGACCCCGAGTGCTGAAGTGGGCATGTTACTTTCGTGACCGGGGCGTGAGCTGAAGGGGCTCGAGATGCGAAAGTTCGCAGCAGTTGCGTTGATGATCACGTCGATCGTCGTCCCGATGGTCACCGCCGAAGTGCCATCCGTCTCCGCCGCAACCGGTTTGCCGGCCGGGTTCACCGATGTGCAGGTCGCGACGCCGGGGGCCTCCACCGGGATCGTCGGTCTGCCCGACGGAACAGTCCTGGTGTTGGTGCAGTCCGGCTCGGTGCGGTTGATCCGCGGTGACGTGCTGCTGCCGACGCCCGTATTGACGATGGCCATCGCAGGGTGCAACGGCGGCGAGCGTGGCCTGCTCGGTGTGGCCGTCGACCCGCATTTCAAGGCCAATGGCTACCTGTACCTGTACTTCTCGCATCCCGCTGCTGCCCCGGGCAGTTGTGTCAACCGGGCCAGTCGGTTCACGATGACCGGCGACTCGATCGATCCGAACAGCGAGGTCGTGCTGGTCGACAACATCTCGTCGAATGCAGGCAACCACAATGGCGGCGATCTCGAGATCGGCGGCGACGGCTACCTCTACATCTCGGTGGGCGACGCCGGGGCCGATCCGCGGGCCGATTCCGCACCCAACGATGCCGCGCAGGACCTCAGCCTCATCAACGGAAAGATCCTTCGCGTCGTACCGTCGACGGGTGATCCTGCGCCGGGTAACCCGATCAGCGGGCCGGGCTCGGCCAGCTGTCGCGTCCGCGGCAACCTTCCGTCGACGCCGACGAGCAGTTGCCAGGAGCTCTACGCGTGGGGGCTGCGCAACCCGTTCCGGTTCGCGTTCGACCCCAACACCGGGCCCGATCGGTTCTTCATCAACGACGTCGGCCAGAGCACGCACGAAGAGGTCGACGTCGGCGGCATCGGGCTGAACTACGGCTGGCCGGTCCGTGAGGGCTTCTGCCCGCTCGGCCAGAGCCGGCCCTGCGCGCCAGCTGCTGCCGGCTTCACCGATCCCATCACCGACTACCCGCGCACGGTCGGCCAGGTCATCACCGCCAGCGCGTTCATCCCCAACGGCCATTGGCCGGCCCAGTACGACGGCGGGTACCTGTTCGCCGATGCCGGCAGCGGCAACATGTTCCTGCGGCGCTCCGACGGATCGGTCGACTACAACGTCCCGTTCGCCAGTGGTGTCGGCGGCATCGCCGACATGGCGTTCGTCACGACGGGCGACAGCATCGCGCTTTACTACACGCTCACGGGCGGCGCAGTCCGCAAGATCACGACCCCGCCCACCGCGTTCGTCGCGCCCGACGCGCTGGCGTTCACCGCCGCGCCGCCCGGCGCCCGGGTGCTCGACACGCGCACACCGGCAGCGGGTGCCAAGCCGATGCGCGCCGGCAGCACGAGGTACCAATTGATGGGTGTCGACCCGGCCGTGACCAAGGCTGTGCTGGTGAACTTCGCCTTCGTCGGGCCCAGCACCCCCGGGTACCTCACGGCGTGGGCGGGCGGCAGCGCACGTCCGTTGGCATCGAACCTCAATGCCGCGCCCGGCGAGGTGGTAGCCAACTCCGCCGTTGTGCCGGTCGATGCCAACGGCGGCATCTTGTTGTATGCGTTCTCGACCGCAGACGTCGTGATCGACGTGCTCGGGTACTTCAACCTCGCGCCAGCCGCGGTCAAGGCCGGCCGGTTCGTCGCCGTGCCTCCGAACCGCATTGCCGACACGCGTGATCCGCTCTCGGCGACCAATCAGTTCGGTCGAGACACTGGGCCGCAGTTCCCGTTCGTGCGGGTGCCGGTCGCCGGTCGAGGTGGCCTGCCGGCCGCGGACCAGATGAATGCCGCCGTGCTCGTCGTCACGGCGGTCACCAACCCCGACAACGGTGGCGGCTATCTCACCGCCCAGCCGGGTGGGACTCCGTTCGCCGGCGCCTCGTCGAACCTCAACACCAGTGGGCTGGGCGACATCCGCGCCAACCTCGTGGTCGTTCCCGTTGCCGCTGATGGCTCGGTCGACTTCCACACGTTGTCGATCCCCGATGTGGTCGTCGACGTAGCCGGATACTTCACCTCGTCGGCCGCCCCTCTCGTCACCGCCGGTCGGTTCCACGTGATACAGCCGTTCCGTGAGGTCGACACTCGGGTGGGCGTCGGGTTCGGTCGGTTGCCGGGGCAGGCGACCGGCACGATCGATCCCATCAGCGTGCCGCCGAACGCCGCGGCGATGGCCCACACGATCACCATCGTCGACAATGCAGCGGCAGGCTTCGTCACGCCGTACGCGGGTGGCGCATTGCCACTGGTGAGCGCCGGCAACACCAATGCCGCCGGGCAGATCCATGCGGTGTTGTCCTTCACCCAGTTGAGCACTGCGCCGGCGAAGATGAGCTACTACACGCTCATGCCGACCGACCTCGTAGTCGATACTCCTGGCTACTTCGAAGGCGGCTGATCGCTAGCCTTCACGTCGTGGCCAGCTTGCGCATTGCCCTCGCCCAGTTGAATCCCACGGTCGGCGACCTCGATGGCAACGTCGCCAAGATCGTTGCCGCATACGACCAGGCCGAGGCTGCCGGTTGCGACATCGTGGCCTTCACCGAGTTGGCCATCACCGGGTACCCACCGGAGGATCTGGTGCTGAAGTCCGGCTTCGTCGCCGACAATCTCGAGGCGCTGGCGAAAGTGGCCGCGCATACCGGTCGTTGCGCCGCGGTCGTGGGTTACGTGGCCGCCGATCGCGACATCTACAACGCCGCCGCGTTGTGCGCGAACGGCGAGGTGCTGGGTACGTACCGCAAGCGGTTGCTGCCCAACTACGCGGTGTTCGACGAGGCCCGATACTTCACGCCGGGCGGAGCCAGCGACCCGTACGAGTTGTACGTGATCGGGGGCGTGAAGGTGGGGATCAGCATTTGCGAAGACGTGTGGAGCCCCACCGGTCCGCTGGCCGAGCAGGCCGCCGGTGGAGCCGAACTGAACATCAACATCAACGGCTCGCCATATCACTTCGACAAGGCATCCGATCGTGAGCGCATGCTGGCCACGCGCGCTGCTGACGCAAGCTGCGCGCTCGTCTACGTCAACCAGGTGTGCGGGCAGGACGAGTTGGTGTTCGATGGTGGTTCGATGGTGTTCGACGCCGACGGGCGACTGGTCGCGCGTGCGGCCCAGTTCGTCGAGGAGTTGCTGATCGCCGACGTACACATCGAGCCGGTGTACCGCAAGCGGCTGCTCGATCCGCGTGGCCGCCGCACCGAGGTCGAGATGCCCCTGGTTCATGTCTCCGACGGCTCACTCGGGCGCGACATCACGCCGCCTGTGGCCAGAATCGCACCCAAGCTGGCGCCCGCTGCGGAGTTGTACGAGGCCTTGGTGCTGGGCACGGGCGACTACGTGCGCAAGAACGGTTTCACCGACGTCGTGATCGGGCTGTCGGGGGGAATCGACTCGACCATCGTGGCCTGCATCGCGGTCGACGCTCTCGGCGCCGATCACGTGCACGGCGTGTCGATGCCGTCGCGGTACTCGAGCGATGGCTCCAAGAGCGACGCTGCTGATCTGGCAACGGCGCTGGGCATCGACTTCCGTACGATCGCGATCGAGCCGGCCTTCAGCGCCTATCTCGACATGACCAGCGAGTCGTTCGCCGGCAGGCCGGCCGATCTCACCGAGGAGAATCTGCAGAGCCGCGTGCGCGGCACGACGCTGATGGCATTGTCGAACAAGTTCGGCTGGATGGTGCTGACCACCGGGAACAAGAGCGAGTTGGCCGTCGGCTACTTCACCCTGTACGGCGACTCGGTCGGCGGGTACGGCGTGATCAAGGACGTGTTGAAGACCCGCGTCTACGACCTCTGCCGCCACTGCAACGAGCGCGCCGGGCGCGAGATCATCAGCGAGAGCGTGATCACCAAGCCACCGTCAGCCGAACTGCGCGCCGACCAGCGCGACGACCAGAGCCTGCCGGCGTACGAGGTGCTCGATCCGATCCTCGAGTTGTACGTCGAGGAAGATCGCACCGCATCGGAGATCATCGAACTCGGCCACGACGAAGCATTGGTCCGGCGCATCACCCGCTTGGTCGACGTGATGGAGTACAAGCGCCGCCAGTGCCCGCCGGGTGTTCGGGTCAGTGTGAAGGCATTCGGCAAGGATCGCCGCCTGCCGATCACCAACGCCTATCGCGGCTGAGACCCAGCCCAGCGTTTGTGACGTGGTGCCCCTCATCGGGCTGCCCCATCGAGGCCGGAGCCGTCAAATCGCAGGTGGGCGCCCGTTCCGCCCACTGCAACGGACGATCCCCTCGTGAATCGTCTGTGACGAAACCAGCCCTCGCGCGACGCCGAGTTTCGTCACGGACGATTCGGGAGGGCTGGGGGCGCGGAGGTGGTGGTGTCGAGTTTCGTCACGGACGATTC
>JBDTRP010000055.1:0-17374 GCA_039931555.1 Ilumatobacteraceae bacterium
GTCAGTCGGCAAGGAACGCGGAGATGGTGGCGGCGCTGTCTTCGGCGTGCTCCATCAGCAGCAGGTGGCCGGCTCCGGGTACGACCTCGAGCTGCGCATTCGGAATGCGGGCGGCCAGGATGCGGGCGTTGATGGGCGGCACGATCGGGTCGTCGGCACCGGAGATGACCAGCGTCGGGCTGTGCACGCGATGCAGCCACGGAAGGCTCGTCCAACCGGTGATCGCGGTGAGTTGCCCGAGATATCCCCACAAGGTGGGCGGTCGGGTTCGTCGGGCTTGGATCTGGTCTCGCAACAACGTCCCCTCCGCCATCGAGGGACCGTAGATCGTCTTTGCGGTGAGGCGCATGAACGCGGGCGAGTAGTAGCGCAGCGGTGTGGCGAGTATGGCCACCGCCAATGGATTGCCGGGAACGGCGCCGAGACCGCACATCGTCGACGCCAGCACGAGCTTGCGCACCCGGTGTGGGTTCGTCATCGTGAGCTCTTGAGCCACCGCTCCCCCGAACGACACGCCGAGCACATCTGCTTTCGGGTGTCCCACGGCGTCGAGCACGTGGGCCGCTTGCCGAGCCAGACCGGGCATCCGTTGCGGGAGGAGGCGGGGCGGCGAGTGCCCGGTACCGGACGCGTCATAGGCGATGGTCTGTATCCCGCGGTCGTTGAGTGCCCGTTCGAGGGGATCCCACATCTCGATGTTGCCGCCGAGTCCCATGACGAGCAGCAGCGGTCGTCCTTTGCCCCTGATGGAGACCCGGACCAGGTGGCCGTCGACTCGGACGAAGGTCAGGAGGCGCTTCATTTGATGTGAACGTAACGGCCCGGCGCCGGATCGAGGGGTAGATGCGCGTCGTTGCCGAGCGTTGCCGGCGCCGCGCGCCGACCACCAGAGTGATCACCGAGCCACAGCAGCCAGTGATCCCACCAGCTACCCGGCTGCTGCGTGGCACCCTCCCGCCATTCCTCCGCATCTGCCGGGGGTGCGCCACTGCGTGTCAGGTACGACGACTTCTTGTTGCCGGGCGGATTGACGATGGATTGGATGTGGCCGCTGGAGCCGAGCACGAAGTCTGCCTTCCCACCGAGCAACTGTGTTGTCTGGTAGGCGCCGATCCACGGAATGATGTGATCGGTGACACCGGCGACGACATACGCATCGCACGTGACGGCCGCGAGGTCGATCGGGGTGCCGAGCACTTTGAGGGCGTTTGGCTCGACCAGGCCGTTGGAGCTGAAGAGCTCTAGAAAGTCGGCGTGCAAGCCGGCCGGGAGCCTGGTGGTGTCGGCGTTCCAGTAGAGGATGTCGAACGCCGCTGGGTTCTGGCCGAGCAGATAGTTGTTGACCCAGTAGTTCCACACCAGATCGTTGGGTCGCAGCCAGGCAAACACCTTGGCCATGTCCTTGCCGTCGAGCACGCCGGACCGGTGCGAGCTCATTCGTGCGGCCTTGATCGCCGCCTGCGAGGCGAGCAGCCCAACGAGGGATTCCTGAGCGGTGTCGAGACCGGTGACCATGAACGTCGCCGAGTGAACGAGCGGCTCATCGACCGCAGCCAGGTGTCCGAGCAAGCAGGCCATGGTGATGCCACCGGCACAGATCCCCAACACGTTGGCGTCGCTGGTACCGCTGATGTCGCAGGCGACCTGGATGGCTTCCTTGCAGGCCTCGACGTACGAGTCGAGGTTCCACTCGCGCTCGGCCGCGGTGGGATTGAACCAGCTGATCGCGAAGTACGGAACGCCAGCAGCGACCGCGTGCTCGATCAGGCTGCGACCGGCGGCGAGGTCGGTGATGTAGAACTTGTTGATCTGCGGCGGGATGCTCACGAGTGGGCGGCGATGGACCTTTGCGGTGGTCGGCGTGTACTGGATGAGCTCGAACATCGCGCTGCGGTGCACGACTTGCCCAGGGGTGACGGCGAGGTTTCCGCCAACTTTGAACGGTCGTGTGTCGACCTGGGTCGGCATGCCTCCGTTGCGGCGCAGGTCGTGACCGAAGTGGCGAAGGCCGTCGACGAGGCTGCGACCCCGGGTCTGTACTGCCTTGGCGAGGGCCGTCGGATTACCGAGCAGGGTGTTGGTGGGTGCGGCGGCCTCGGTGAACAGCGACAGCGCGAAGCGGGCTCGTTCGCGGCTCTTGTGGTCGAGCTCGACATCGTCGACGAGCCGCAGCACGGAGCCGCGCTGCACCAAGTAGGTCTGCATGACGCGGTGATAGAGCGGGTTGTTCGTCCACGGACCGTCGATGAACCGTTTGTCGCCGTGCTGCGGCGCGACATCACTTCGCCCGATGCCGACCTCGAGGAGCTGGCGCGAGGTCTCGAGAATGTGGGCGCCGATCACGCCCGGCTCGACGACAACTCGTTGGGCGAGCCGGCCGAGGGCCGCGGCGATCTGTCGGCCGGTGAGGCCGACGAACGGGTTGGCGCCGAGAATCGGTGGGATCTCGTCGTGGTGGATGTCGGTGGGCGTTGTCGTGTGTGCTTCGGATTTGGTCACGATGATCGAGGCTCCTGGACTGTCAGAACTGGTCGGGGGTCAGGGCCAGCAGGTCGCCGGCGCCAGCAGTTGCGGCGGGAAACAGGCCCGCGGCTTGGGGCAGGATCTGCTCGCAGTAGAAGCGCGCCGTGACCAACTTGGCTCGCAGGAAGTCGGTCTGGCCGGTATTCAGCTTCCGGGTAGCAGCGAGAGCTTGACGGGCCATCAGCCACCCGCCCGTGACGATGCCGAACATTCGCAAGTACGGCCCGGCGCCTGCCAAGCGGTCGACGCTCTCGGCACGGGAAAGGGCTTCCGTGGCGCTGCGCAGAGTCGCGATTGCAGCCGCAAGATTGGTGCCGATCGAAGAGAGCTCGGGCCCTGCCAGCTCGAGCTGGATGTCGAGAGCCTCGATCTGGCCGATGAAATCGGTCACTGCTGCTCCATCCCTCATCGACAGCTTGCGCATGACGAGATCGATGGCCTGGATGCCGTTGGTGCCCTCGTAGATCGGCGAGATGCGGGCATCGCGGTAGTACTGCGCGGCGCCGGTCTCTTCGATGTAGCCGGCGCCGCCCTGCACCTGCAAGGCGATGGAGCTGAGCTCGACACCCAGGTCCGTACACCAGGCTTTGGTGACCGGGGTCAACAACTCCACCAGTTCCCGGTGGCTGTCGCGAACGACTTGGTCGGTGTGATTGGCTGCCAGATCCATGGACTCGGCCACCAGGTAGGCAAGCGACCGAGCCGCTTCGATCGAGGCCTTCTGCGTCAGCAGCATGCGGCGGACGTCGGGGTGCTCGATGATCGGTGAGCTGACTCCGGCAGCTGCACCCGGGGCACGGCCCTGATGACGCTCCATCGCATAGGCAACGGCCTGCTGATACGCCCGCTCGGCGATCGCCACACCCTGCACACCGACGACCAACCGGGCGTTGTTCATCATCGTGAACATGTAGCGCATTCCCTCGTTGGGCTCGCCGATCAGATAGCCCTCAGCGTCGTCGAAGTCGAGCACGCAGGTGGGGCTGGCGTGAATGCCCAGCTTGTCCTCGATCGAGACGCAGACGACCCGGTTGTGCTCGCCGAGCTGACCGTCCGCTCCGACGAGCACCTTTGGCACGATGAAGCACGAGATGCCACGCGTGCCCGCGGGCGCATCGGGCACCCGGGCGAGGACGAGGTGGACGATGTTGTCGGCAAGGTCGTGCTCGCCGTAGGTGATGAAGGCCTTCTGACCGGTGATCCGCCACACGTCTCCATCGGGTACTGCCTTGGTTCGCACGGCACCCAGATCCGAGCCGGCGTCGGGCTCGGTGAGGTTCATCGTGCCGGTCCACTCGCCCGTCACCATCTTGTTGAGGTAGGTGTCCTTCTGCCGTTCGCTGCCGTGGGCAAGCAGCAGATCGATCGCCCCCTGCGTCAGTGTCGGCGCCAGCGAGAACGCTGCGTTGGCCGACGCCATCATCTCGCCAATTGCGGTTGCCACCAACCAGGGGAATCCGCCGCCGCCGTACTGCTGCGGGAACGGTACCGAGCCCCATCCGGATTCGACGTACCGCCGATATGCGGCCGCAAAGCCTTCTGGGGTCGTGACCGAGCCGTCGGCGTTGCGTCGGCTGTGCTCGCGGTCGCCGACACGATTGAGCGGGGCGGTCACTTCGGCGGCGAATCGGCCCGCCTCGGCGAGTGCACCATGAACGAGTTCGGAATCGGCGTGTTCGAAGGTCGGCAACTTGGCGAGGCCGGCGAGATCGAGGATCTCGTCGAGCACGAACCGGATGTCGTCGAGGGGTGGTGCGTAGTCGCTCACGGGTTGACCACTACTTCGGGTCCCGCGCTGAGCGGGCGGTGGATCTCTCGCTTCAAGATCTTGCCGGTCGCGCCCTTGGGGAGCTCGTCGACCATCCAGATGTGGCGCGGGTACTTGTATGCCGCCATCTGCGTCTTGGCGAACTCGCGCACTTCATCGGGAGTGGCATGGGCGTCTGCCACAAGCACGACGGCCGCGCCCACTTCCTCGCCCAGGTAGTCGTCGGGCACCCCGACCACTGCCGCTTCCTTGATGGCTGGGTGCTCGTGCAGCACCTCTTCGATCTCACGCGGATAGACGTTGTATCCGCCTCGGATGATCATGTCCTTCTTGCGGTCGACGATGAAGAAGTAGCCATCCTCGTCGACTCGCGCCAGGTCGCCGGTGTGGAGCCATCCGTCGACCATCGCCTCTGCCGTCGCGCTGGGATTGCGCCAATACCCCTTCATCACGCTGTCGCCTTTGATGACGATCTCGCCGATGTCGCCGGTACGCAAGTCCTCGCGATTCTTCTCATCGACGAGCTTCATCTCCACGCCCCTCACGGGTGTGCCGATCGATCCGGGCTTGCGTGGTCGGTCCGGATGGTTGAACGACGCCACCGGCGACGTCTCCGACAAGCCGTACCCCTCGATGATGACGCAGCCGAACTGCATCTCGAAGGTGCGCATGACCTCGAGGGGCATTGCGGCGCCGCCCGATACGCACAGCTCCAACGACGACACGTCGAACGATGCTGCATTCGGATGATGGAGCATCGCCGTGTACATGGTCGGCACGCCCTCGAACACGGTGACCTTGTCGCGCTCGATGATCTGCAGCGCTCGTTCCGGGTCGAATCGTGGGATGAGGGTGAGGCACGCGCCCAGCAGGACGCTGACGTTGAGACCACACGTCTGTCCGAATGCATGGAAGAGGGGAAGCGCGCCGAGGATGACGGCTTGCTCGTCCATGCCGAACAGTTCGCATGTCACGATCGTGTTGCTGATCAAGTTGGCATGGGTGAGCTCGGCCCCTTTCGGGGTGCCTGTCGTGCCCGACGTGTACAGGATCACCGCCGTGTCGTCGGCCGCCCGCTCGACCACCGGGTACGCCGGCTCTGTCTCAGCGATTGCGTCGTCGACGGCGGGGGTTCCGATCAGGAAACACGTCGTGCCGGCATCGTTCGCACCCGCCTCAGCCGACGCAGCGAACTGGTGCCAGGCCAGAAGAACCTTTGCCCCCGAATCGGCGAGATGGAAATGCACTTCGCGTTCCTTGAGGAGGACGTTCATCGGCACGACGACGGCTCCCGCGCGCAGGATCCCGTAGTAGCAGGAGGCGAACTCGATGACGTTGGGCAGCATCAGCCCGACCCGGTCGCCGCTGCCAACACCGTGCGCGGCGAGGAACGCCGCAACCTGCGCGCTCGTGCGATCGAGGTCGGCATAGCTCACCACGTCGTCGTCGAGCCGAATGGCCAACCGATTCGGTGTGCGAGCGGCAGTGGTGGTCAGATTGCCGGCAAGGTTCATGTGCACCGGGGCACTGGACGCTGACGAGTCTTCGAGCAGCATGGTCATGACGTTTCTCCTCTTGATAAGGGAGGCGTCGAGCCCGTATGGGGCGACAGACCGTTGCGCGGTCGTCTTGCTCGAACCAGGCGTCTCGTAGATCTGCAAAGCAGCGCTACGGGTCCGGAGCAACGCTCCCGGAGGCTGCCCACGTGGTGAAGGCAGGATCCAACACGATACGGGGTTTCGGTGTCGCGTCACCAACCACCTTACGGTGCTTCGCCCGAACGCACTAGGGGCTTACGGTCCAACCTGAGACGGACCTGACAGCCAAGGGCAGAGCTGATTGCGTTGCAGACCGATGCCATCGGAGACTGTCGCAGTTGATCACGGAGGCCCGATCGAGCCCGGCATTCTCGTGGTCGAACTCAACCTCGGGACGGGTCAGGATCAACACTGGACGAGTCTTGCGACCGACATGCGCCAGCCAGATCTCGGACCGCGTCATTCGTCGCCCCAGGCCTCGACCTCGCTCCAGAACCGATCGGCGCGTTCTGGCTTCCGTTGGTACGCGGCCCGGTCTGCCGCGCCCGTGGGCATGCGCTGTCGCTGCGATCAGGAGGCCATCACCCTCGGGCGCGGTTGGCACCGACGTGACGGGCAAGGACGAGGTCCCAAAAGTAGAGCCTGTTCCGGATCCTCCAGCGAGGGCGCGGGCCAGTGTCGTGTGGTGGTGGCAGCCACACCATCGGATACCGGGCAATGTCCTGGCGAACAGGCGCGCCGAAGCGGACAATGATCGCGAACAAGGGCGAGAACGCTAGGAGACCCTCTATGCGAATCGAACGCAGTAGCAACACGGTGTCGTGGGTCTCCTCCGACCTCATGGAGGGGATGGGCAAGATGGCCACCAGGGTGAAGATGGCGCACGACCACCGTGCACCTCGCGACGCGCTCGGATCAGATGTGCCCGCCGCTCTCGGTCATCACCGGGAAATGGGCCGCAGCGAGTGAAGGCAGTGATCTTCCGCCTCCGCAGCACGCTGCGAGCCCGTTGGGCGGCGACCGTCGGGCTGACATTGGTCATCGCCGCCGTCTGCGGTGTGATCATCGCCTTTGCCGCCGGCGCGCAGCGAACGGTCAGCGCGCCGGACCGCTATGTTGCTGCAGTTGGCGGCGGCTTCGACGGCATCGTCACGCAGGAGGAGGGCGGTCCGCTCCGCATCTCCGAGGTGCTCGCCTTGCCGGACGTCGAATCGGCGGAGAGCTACACGTTCATCTTCGGAGGACTGACGCACCCGGAAGCACCGACCGAGAGCTTCGACACCCTGGTCTTCGCCGGAACGGCGGGGGGGCTTGGCGAGCGACTCGTCGACGGACGCCTGCCGAACCCGGCTACCGGCAACGAGTTCGTGGGATCGACGAAATTCGCCGCGACGAGCGGGCTCGCCTTCGGCGACAAGGTGCAATTGGTCACCTACACCCAGGAACAGGGGGACGCCAACGAGTTCGGAACCGCGGCACCGGCCGGCCCGACCGAGACGGCAACCTACGTCGGCGTGATCTCGGGTCCCGCCTCGCTCGAAGATGGCCAACCAACCGTGATGTTCTCAACCAAGTTGCTCGAAACACCCGGCATCGGAGTGTCGCAGAGCCAGATCTCGGTTCGCCTCCGCGACGGAGTTGGTCTCGATGAGTTTCGCACGCGGCTCGACACGCTGCCCGACAGCGCGTCGCTGAGTCTCGACCGCAGTGAACTCATCAGTCCAGAGATCCGTCGGGGGATCAACACTCAGGGCCGCGGCCTGTGGTTGCTCGCGCTCGTGGCAAGCCTGGCCGCTGTCGCCGTGCTCGGACAGGTCCTCACACGCCACGTGCGCTTGCCTCCATCCGAGATGCGACCGCTGTCGGCGATCGGCTTCACCGACCGACAGGTGCTGGTCGAAGCGATGATCCGCGCCGCCCTGCCGGCCACCGTCGGGACACTGCTCGGCGCGGGCCTCGCTGTCTCGGTGTCGGGTCGGTTCCCGACCGGTTTCGTCCGCACCGTCGAACCTCACCCCGGCGTACTCGTGCAGTGGGGAGTGCTCCTTGCAGCCAGCGCCATCCTGATCCTCGCCCTGCTGCTGTGGACGCTGTCGGCGCTGGCCCTGGCGCGTTGGGCCAGGCGAACCGTGCGGCCGTCTCCAACGCTGGATGCAATTGCAACACGCGTTGGCAGCCCGACCGCCGCCATCGGTGTGCGATTTGCGTTCATGCGTGCCCAGGGTGAGCGAGGGGCGGCCAAGGCATCGCTCGTCGGTCTCACGCTGACGATCGCCGGGCTCGTCGGCGCGATCACATTCGGGGTCAGCCTCGATCGGCTGGTCCGCGAGCCGTTCCGTTACGGCGCGAACTTCGACGCCTCATTGGGCGACAACGGCGGCGACGCAATGCCGCCCGAGCTCGAAGCCAATCTCGAACGTGACCCCAGCGTCACATCGCTGATCCTGTATTCCGGCAGCCAGGTCCGCGTGGGCGCGGCGTCGGTGCCTCTGCTCGGCTTCCAGGCACTGCGCGGCGACGGCACTCCGTTGGTGCTCAACGGGCGCCTTCCGGCCAGCGACGACGAGATCGCCTTCGGCCGGCTGTCGGCTCACGACATCGGCACCCACGTCGGGGATGACGTCACCATGGTCGGCCCGACGGGCTCGCAGAAGTTCCACGTGGTGGGTCTCGTCGTCGTGCCGGGACTCGGTCGCAACGACGGCATCGGCCAGGGTGCTGTGGTGACGGCGGGTGGACTCGCCCAGGTCGACGATGCCACTGTCCCGAAAGCAGCCGCTGTCCGATTCCTGTCGGGAAGCGGCTTCCCCCCATACCTCGCCGCCATCCTCGGCCCAGAACCACCCAACCTGTTCGTGCCGTCCGCCATCGGCAACGTGGCCCGCGTCCGGCCGATACCGTTCGCGCTGGCCGCCGTGCTGGGTGCGTTGGTGCTGCTGACCCTGACCCACGTCATGATGACCTCGATACGGGCGCGTCGGCATGATCTGGCAATCCTGCGATCGCTCGGCGCACCCCGCGCCTGGATCACACGCGTCGTGCACTGGCAGGCAACGGCGTTCACGCTCGTTCCTGTCGTGATCGGGGTCCCACTCGGGTTCATCATCGGACGAATCGTGTTCTCGTCGTTCGCCGACAGCATGGGTGCTCTCGATGATGCAGCGTTACCGTTCATCCTCGTCTTCGCGGTGGTGGTCGGCGTGCTCGCACTCGCCAACGTGGTGGCGGCGATGCCGGCTCGTCGAGCGCGACGTCTGCGACCCGCTGCCATCCTCCAGGCGGATTGACGGACGACAGGCCTGGGCCTAGTAGGTGCCAAATCTACGGTCTGCGCGGGGAAGTGCGTACTTTCGAAGCACACAGGTCGCGTTGAAAGTACGCACTTCGTCCAGCAGCGTCGGAATCGTCGACCACAGGTGGCCGAGACGGATCTCGATCAGACTGACGCCGACATTCAATTGTCCCCAGGAGACCGAACTTCACCAGGGCGAGCGACGTTGCCGAATCTGTAACCGCCGTTCGACTCATGACACTCGGATACTCGTCGAGAGAACTGGATTGAGAGAAGTATGGTCACCTCATCAATCTGTGCGCGCGCCCGCGATGACGAGCGCATCCGTAAGACCCGAGGCGCGAGCTACTGGCCTCGCGACTGCCGCTCTGACCGCCGCCTCGGAGCCGACGACGACTAGTTGTTGCTCGGCGCGCGTCGCGGCGGTGTAGAGCAGCTCGCGAGTCAGGACTCGAGACGTCGGTTCGGGTAGACGCACGATCACGGTCCCGAACTGAGAGCCTTGGGCTTTGTGGATGGTCATGGCGTACAGGGATTCGACGGCGGCCAACCTCGTTGGGCGGACTGAGAGGAGCTCACCTCGGCGGTCGAACACGGCTCGAAGTCGACCACCGCCTTCATCGATCACCACCCCGGTGTCGCCGTTGAACACTCCTAGCGCGTAGTCGTTCTCGGTCACCAGTAGCGGCCGTCCGACATACCAAGCACTGCCGCCGTACCCCGGGATCGCGCTGCGCAGCCAGCGTTCGATCTCGGTTCGCCACAGCGCTGCACCGGCCGGGCCGCGACGATGGGCGCACAGCACTTGCACCGACCGCAACGCTGCGAGCGCTTCGGCGCCGTGGCCGGCTTCCGCTGCTCTCACCACTTCCCGCGCGGCAGCGACAATGGCACTCCGCACTGCTTTCAACTCGGGAGCCCGGCTGGGATTGATCGTCGGGTCGACCTCTAGCCACGTGACATCCTCCGGCGATGATCGCAGCGCAGCAATGACAGCGTCACAGTCGCCCGACTCGATGGCCTCCGCTACCGCGGCGATGCCTCCGCCGTAGCGGTGGACGTGACGAAGCACGACGATGCCAGGCAGCGGCGAGCCGACGATGTCGCCCAAGACGGCGCCAGCCTCGATGGATGTGAGCTGGTTGGGATCGCCGACGAGCACGAGTCGGGCGGTGGGGCGCACCGCGGCGAGCAGCTTGGACATCATCGACAGGCCGACCATCGAGCTCTCGTCGACGATCACGACACTGTGTGGTAGCTGGTTGTCGGCATTGTGACGGAAGCGGCTCCGACTACCTGGCTGCCATCCGAGCAATCGGTGCAGCGTCGACGCCGGCGTAGCAACGAGGGCAGCGCGGATTGCGGGATCGGTGTCGAGGCCCGCCGCTTCGGAATGGACAGCCTCACCGAGGCGGGCGGCGGCCTTGCCTGTCGGTGCCGCCAACGCCACTCGCGGCGGCGGCAGACCGAGGGCGGCGGCCTGCTCATGGAGCAGAGCGACGATGCGCGCCACCGTCGTGGTCTTGCCGGTGCCGGGGCCTCCGGCAACGACCGAGAACCGGCGCTCGACCGCTGTTTCTGCCGCGACCCGCTGGAGTTGGTCGGTGCTGGCGACAGGGAAGAGTCGATCCAGACCGGCGGCGAGCGCAGCGACATCGACCGAGGGCGCATCACCGCCGGCGCGGGCCAACAGGTCGGCAACGATCGCTCGCTCGTGACGCCAGTACCGGTCGAGGTACAGACGCGATCCGAGGAGTCGCAGCGGTCGGTCAGCGGGCCCATCAACACCGACCGCCGTCAACGAACTTGCAGCGACGATCGTCGGCCACGTTGTGGGGTCGGGCCAGGCGAGCGCGGCGAGGTCGACATCGACCTCTTCATCGTCGGGAGCCACCGTCGTTGCCGCGGTGGCGAGGTCGACGTAGACATGGCCGAGCCGCACTGCCCGCACCGCTAGCGCGGTGGCCAGGTGCACAGCTTCATCGGCGCCGCCGGCGAGACGGCTGAGCGCGAGGGCGGTGCGCACGTCGGCCGCGTTGAGCACGGTGGCGTCGGAGAGCGACCGCAGCAGCCCATCGCCGGCGGTCGATCGTCGGCCGTCATTCGTGCTGGGGGTGTCGACGAGTGTCACGGGGCCCCTCGATCCAACACATCAGACAGTGCGGTCACGAACGTGTGCGGCGGGTGCCACGCGAACACACCGCACGGTTGACCGTCGACGACTGGCACGTCGGCGCCGGTCATCCCTCGCAGGAACAGATACGCCACGCCACCCAGGTGCCGGGCGGGGTCGTAGTCGGCCAGCCGCCAGCGCAGGAAGCGGTGCAGCGCGACCGAGTACAGCGCGGCCTGCAACGGGTAGTTGGCGTCTTGCATCGCATCGACGAGGCCGTCCGGCCGGTAGTGCCAGGCCAGCGGTGTCTCGCCGTGGGGTGCAAGCAGATTCGTCTTGTAGTCGACGACGATGTGGCGGTCGCCGACGCGGGCCACGAGGTCGATGCTGCCGGTGAGGAAACCTCGGATGCTGGTGGCGAGCAGCGGGTCGCTGAGCCGTTGGTGATAGCGGGCCAGCGGATCGTCGTCGGGCAAACCAGCGAATACTGCGGCGATCGCGTCCATCGTGACCAACGTCTGATCTGGATGGTCGCCACCTGCGAGCGGTAGATCGAAGCGCACCTCGTCGAGCCGATCGGCGTGATGAAGATCGCGCAGGCGGCGACCAGCCCATCCCAATCCAAGGGGCGTCTCGATGGCCAACGCCAAACCGGCGACAAGGGCGTCGACGTGTCCCTCCAGAACACGCTTCACTCCACTCTCCGCACACGCCCTGGCCAACTCGGCGGGCAGATCGTCGGCGGCGAAGTCGGTCCGCTCCAACACGTCGTGGACGAGGGTGCCGACCCGGGCACCACCGGGGACTCCCCCGAGTGAGAGCGTCACGGCAAGCGCAGCGTCGACCGCGGCGGCGGCGCTGCTGACGACCGGCTCGTCGGTCTTGGCCGTCTCGTCGACCTCGACGGATTCGGGTGTGCCCGGCGCTCCGGCATCGTGAGCTGCCCGGGTCAGGCCGCTGTACGACGTGCGCACCCATCGTCGGTCGAAGCTGCGATCGAAGCGGGCGACGTCGAGCGTGGAGGCTTCCCCATCCACCGGCTGGTACCGCTTGCCGGTCGCGCCCGTCGCATCTTCGAAGGCGATGGAACGCCTGGCCAACTCGGCCGCAATCGTCGCCTCGTCGGGCTTCCCCGGCAGTGCGCGTGCGACCGCGCCCGTGGCCGGGTCGAGCCCACACAACACGCGTGCGAAGGCGGGCTTGTCGGCATCGTGCGCCGTCGCCCACCACACGACGACCTGGTGCCGGGCACGGGTGAGGGCGACGTAGAGCAGGCGCAGCTCCTCCGAGTCGGTCTCCTCCGCGGCGCGCTCGACCTGCCGGGCGTGCTCGGGCCCCGTCGCGCCGACGCCGATGGCGCGGGAACCGTTGTCGTGGAAGACGGGGATGTCGTCGTTGTCGAACCGCCGCGCATCCCACAGCGAGGGGAGCAACACGATCGGGAACTCGAGGCCCTTGGCGCCGTGGACCGTGTGGATGGCGACGGCATCGGCGTCGCTCTCGAGACGGCGACGGGCACCTTCCATCCCGGCATCGTCGGTGCCGGCCATCTGGTCGGCCAGCCATCCGGCCAGGATCGCGATCGACGACGGGTGCGACGACTGCCAGCCGTGCAGCAACTCGGCCACGTGGCGCAGGTCGCTGAGCCGGCGTTCGCCACCGACCGTGCCCAACATGCGAGCGGTGAGGCCCGACGTTGCCTCGATGCGCCTGAGCAATCCGGCGACAGCCTGGGTCCGCAGCGCGGCGGCCCATTCGTGCAAGGTGCCGTCGAGCTCCTCCCAGTCGGCGTCGACGTCGGCGAGGCTGGCAGCGTCCCAACCGATGAACGGGCCCAACGCCACGGCATGTACCCGCGACACCGATGCCGGCTGCTCGAGTGCCAGCAACAAGTTGAGCCAGTCGCGCGCCGCGTCGGTTGCCAGCACACTTGATCCGCCGTGCACGACCGCTGGCACGCCGACGGCATGGAGCGCAGCACGCGCCGCCTCCGCCTCGCGGTGCGTGCGGGTGAGCACGGCAATGTCGCCCGGCGCGACGGCCCGCCCATCGATCGTCGTCTGGGCGTTGAGGATCGTGACGGCCTCGGCGGCGAGGTCGGCGGCGATGAACTGCCGCGCGGAGGGCTTCGCCGCCCAGCCGTACTTGGTCAGCGTGAACGCGCCCGAGTTGCGCTGGGCGATGCGCACCCTCATCGCTGCGCCGACCGCCGGGCCCTGCATACCGCACGCCGGCGCTCCGGGCCGGGCTTGCATCGGCCGATGGCGGATGGCCGGGTCGCCGAGCTGTGCACCGGCGAAGAACGCATCCTGCGCGTCGAGCAGATTCTGGTCGGCCCGCCAGCTGATGGGAAGGCTGCAGCGGCGGTGAGCCTGCCTGGTGGCTTCGAGGTAGGCGAACACGTCGCCGCCGCGGAACGCGTAGATGGCCTGCTTCGGGTCGCCGACCACCACGAGCCGGCTGGGCGCCGCACCGAAGGCCTTCTGGAGGATGCGCCATTGCACGGTGTCGGTGTCTTGGAACTCGTCGACCACGGCCATCGAGAATCGGCGTCGCAGCCGCTCGGCCACGATCGGGCCGCGCTCGGCGTCGTTGATGCTGTTGTCGAGTCGGGAGAGGAGATCGTCGTAGGTGATCAGTCGTCCGCGACGCTTCTGGTCGGTGATCCGCTTGCGCAAGCTGGTCGCAAAGTTGCGGCGCAGGCGATCCGTCTCGTTGTCATCGACGGGGGCGATCACGCAGTCGGGGTTGCGGACGACCGCGTCGGCAATGGCAATCGCCGTCTTGCGGTTGAAGAGCACGTCGTTGCCGGCGTAGAAGCGACGGACGAAGAGATCGTCCACCGCGTCGATCACCAGATCGCCGACGTCTTCGACGAGCTCGAGACCGCGCTCCGCATCGCCGGCCACGCCGAGGCTGGCGAGCACCTGTTGGCAGAACCCGTGGGTGGTGGCGATCGTGGCGGCGTCGAAATTCGAGAGTGCCCGCTGTAGGTTTGCACGGCGAGTGGCGACATCGACCGGGCTGCCTCGGCGGAGGTGAACGAGCACCTCGTCGGATGCGTCGGTGCTGTCGGTCGCCAGGGCGCGGGCGGCTTCGGCCAACCGCAGCCACACCCGCTCGCGCAACTCCCCCGTGGCCTTTCGGGTGAAGGTGACGACGAGTAGCTCGTCGAGCGGCCGGCCCTCTGCCACTTCGACGACAACGAGCGACGCCACCGCATGCGTCTTGCCGGTGCCGGCGCTGGCCTCGAGCACGGTGATGCCCTCGGCCACGGGCACGGTGGGGTCGAAGACATCGTCCTTGTTCATCGGCGACTCGCGACGAAAATCGGGTCCCACAACCGGTGTGCCAACCTGGCGAACCTGGTGTCGGCCACGACGTCGTCGAAGCTCTGCTGACCACCGAGGACAAGGAGGTGTTCGGCATCTTGGTCCTCCTTCGGCCAGTCGTACTCGGTGGTCCATTGCGCTGCGGCCTTGGCCTGCGGATCGTCGCCATCGATCCCGGCACCCACGTACGCATGAGAGGTCTCGCAGTAGAGCGGGAGTGGTTCACGCAGCGCCTCGTCGCGTAGAGCCACCAGATCGGTGAGGTGAGCAACGGCTTCGGTTGGATCGATGGGCCGCAGTGAGAAGTTGGTTGCCTTGCGACCTCGGCGACCGATCGTCACCGACCTGAGCGACATGCCCGGGTGCGAGGCGGTTGCGGCGAGGAGGCGCACCCATGCCTGCAACCGTGGCTTCGGGCCCAGTTTCGAATAGGTGGTGCGGCGGATCGTGGTGCCGACGAGATCGGGGACTGTGCCGACGATGCGGCGCCCATCGGCGAGGGAGACGTCGATCTCCAGCGAGCTGCGCGGGCCATCGGCCACGACTCGGGCCGCCGCCATGATCGCTTCTGCACCCTGCCTCGCGTCTTCCAACGCCCACCGACCGAGCTCGCCCGGGGGAAGCTGACCACGCGCCACTTCGGCGTCGCACACCGCATCGGGATCGGAGCCTGCGACCATCGCTGTCAGCAGGCGGTCGCCGATGGCCCACTTCGCCAAGCCGTCGAGCTCGATGATCATCCCGTTGGCTGGTCGGTCGTCGTCGGTTCGAAGATTGAGAGCGAGGCGTTGCCTCAGGAAGGCGCGCACCGGGTGGTTGACCACCGCGACGAGGTCGGCAAGGTCGATGGTCGTTTCGTTCAACGGAGCGAGGGGCTGCTCGAGGAATGGCCGTGCCGTCTGGCGGTCGCCGGATGCCGCTCGCGCCCCGGCGAGCAGTTGCGGATCGAAGCCCCATGCGCCGACCGTGCCGAGGGCGCCGGGGACGAAGCAGTGCCGATCGGATGGCTGGAGTGGATGATGCTGGGTGATTGATTCGCGGGCGAGCGTGCCATCAGCGATGCGGACGGTGGCGTCGACGACGTCGAGCAACTCGTTGACCGGCACCGCCGGAGGCAGCACCTCGTTGTTGCGCTCATCGCGTCCGGCATAGGTGATGATGAGCGCGTCACCGGCGGCGAGCACGGCGTCGAGGAGGAGTTGGCGATCCTCGGCGCGGCGGTCGTGGTCGCCGACGTGATGCGATCGCAAGAGCAGGTCGTCGCCATCGGGCGCACCGCCGCGGGGAAACGCTCCGTCGTCGAGGCCGACGATGCACACGACTCGGTGCGGAACCGAACGCATCGGCACGAGCGTGCACATCGTGAGGTCACCGGAGCGGAACTCGGCGCGGGTCGGCTGGCCGCGCAGGCGGTCGGCAAGCAGGTCGCGCATCTCCGCCAGCCGCAACGGCTGCAGGCCACTGGTCCCCGCCTCGTCCTGGACCTCCGACAGCAGCCGGTCGAGCTGCGTTCGTTGCCAAGCATCGGCAGCACGGGTGTCGATGAGCAGATCGGCTGCCGTGTCAATCGCGGCCGCCCACGTGACCACCGGCCTCGGGTCGGTGAGGGCGCGGACCGAGTCACCGAGGCGACCGACGAACTCGCCGAAGCGACCGGCGAGATCGATGTCGCCGGAGTCGACGTCGTCGAGGGGCAGCACGCCGCCAACGAGCCGCTGTTCATCCTCCGACATCGCCACACCGAGCAGCAGGCGCTGCAAGCCGGCATCCCACGTGCCGGCGTCGACCGTGGCGAGGTCGTACGGCAACCGATGCGTGGCGTCGAGGCCCCAGCGGGTGCCAGTCGCCTCGACCCAGTCGGCGATGCGCTCGAGGTCGTTGTCGTCGAAACCGAAGCGCTGGCACACCGGCGGTAGCGCGGCGAAGGCCAGCACCTGTGACGCGGTGAGACGGGCATCGACCAAGGCGATCAGTTCGGCAACGGCGCCGAGCACGGGGTTGGTCTGGCGCAGCGAACGGTCGGCGAGGCGGTAAGGAATCCTGCGGTTGCTGGTCACGTCGTCGTCGAACGCGGCGCGCAGAAGCGGCGCCATCTCATCGATGTCGGGACAGAGCACGACGACGTCGCGCGGTTCGAGACTCGGGTCATCGGCGAAGAGGTGGGTGATCGCATCGCGCACGACTTCTGCCTGTCGACTGCGCCCGTGACAGGCGTGGATCTGCACCGACCTGTCGTTCGGCTCGAGCAGCGGGCGGGTGTCGTCCCCCGGCGGCGTGTCATTGCGGATGGCCGCTTGCAGCCCGTGCAGCAGCGTCGGCTTCTCCGGTTCGCTGATCGGATGGTGCACGTCGTCGGCGCCGGATGTGCCTGATAGCCGGCGGTTGAGCACCACCTGCATCTCGTGGCTGTCGCGTCCCCAGGCGCGCAGCAGCGGGTGGCGCACTGCGTCATCGTCTTCGATGCCCCACGTCGCTGCCGACGGCTGCAATGCCAGGAGATGAACGTCGCGGTGCTCGGCCAGGGCGCGGAGCACGTCGAGGTAACTCGCCGGTAGGCGGGTCAGCCCGAACAGCGAGAACCGCGCCGGAAGATCGGCGAGCGCCGGATCGTCGACGAGCGCTTTGCACCCATCGACCGCACGCTCGGCCGGGCTCGGGGTGTCAACCGTATGCCGCAGACGTCGCCACAACTCGGCCTGCCATCGGGCGTCTTCGGGAAGTTGGTCGCCGTCACCGTCGGAGTCGTCACCCGTGGCCCACGCCGTGATCATCGACGGCCGATGCACGGAGTAGTGGTCGTAGAGATTG
>JBDTRP010000056.1:0-8393 GCA_039931555.1 Ilumatobacteraceae bacterium
AGCGAACACATCTCGACGTCACCGTCAACCCGTTGACCACTCGAGGTGGTCGCCGGCGTGCACCGCCAGCTTCCAGTCTGCCACATAGCACGCACTGTTTATGGCGAGGGATGCTTTGTCGGCTGCACCGCAGGGAAGCTGTTGATGCGCTGCCTGCTCGACGAGCTGGATGAGTGCAGCGTTGCCGGATCTCTGCGCCACCGTGAGCGGGCTGACGTCGTCCCAGCCCGCCCACATCGGATCGGCGCCAGCGGCGAGCAGCAGCGTGGCGGTCCCGGCTTCTCCTACCTCGTACGTGTGCCAAAGCGCGTTGGTGATCTCGTCCGGGGCGTACCCGCCGTCGCATAGCAACTCGCCGACCGGATCCACGAGGCCCATCGACACAGCATGGAACAACCGGGTGTGCGCGCAGCTCTCGATCAACCGTCGGGCCGCCGCGCGGTTGTACGAAGATCACCGCGTCGTCCAGCGGTGAACCGCCCGTCAGCACCCGGCCGGGCGCCGCGATGTCTGCGCCAGCAGCAAAGAGCGCGTCGATCGCTTCGACGTCATCGGAGCTGGTAGCCCAGTGCAACGGCGTCTCGGCGTGCGGACCGATGAAGCGGGCGTTCACATTGGCGCAGGAGTGTCACCGAACGCTGCCGGATGAGGGCGTGAGGGTGCCAGCCCCCTTCGGTTCAGGTGCTCGCACCCTTTCGCCCGGCGGCCCGGGCGTGGTCCACTGCACGGGTGGAGGCGCGTGCTGCGAGCTTTGTGTTGTGGCGGGAGCTTCGGCGACGAGCCGCGGCCTACGTGGGGCTCGTGATCCTCGTGGGCTTTGGTGGCGGTGCCGCGGTGGGGGCGCTGGTGGCGGCAGATCGCACCGACCGCGCCTACCTGGGCTACGTGCGCTCGGCGTCGGTGGAGGGACTCACCGTGAACCCCAGCCTTGCGACAGTCGCGATGGACCGCGAGATGCGCCGCCTTCCGGGTGTGCACGACGTGCACGTCGATTGGCTCTTCGCCGCCACGGTGTCAGTGGTGGGCCCGGCGCCGCTGAAGAACGTGCTGAGCAGCGACGACCAGCTCCAAGTGCGCGGCTCGACCGACGGCCGCTACGAGGCGGTCGACCGGCCGGTCGTGACCGAGGGCCGCTTCGCGTCTGGTCGTGGCGAGGTCTTCGTCAGCGAGGACTACCGGGCGGCGCTCGACCAGGTGGAGCATCGTCACCTGCACGCGGGTGACCGGATCGACCTTGCCTTCTGGTGGGGGCCGATCGCCGACGTTGGCCTCCCACTCGACCAAGTGGTGACGCCGATCGGCGTCGAGCACGTGCGCATCGCGGGTTACGGCCACCTCGCCGACGAGGTGCTGCCTGACGAGTTGTACGCACGCCGGCGCCTGATCGTCAGCCAGGACATCGCCAAGCGCTATGCGTGCCTCGGTGAGCTGAGTCCGGAGATGACGCTGGACGAGGCGCTCGCATCGGTGTACCCCGACGACTGCTCGACCCAGTACCCGTACTATTCGCTCGATGTGGACCCGGGCAGCACGAGCCGGGTCAAGGTGCACGCCGCGTTCGAGGCGGCCGTGCAGAAGCTGTCCCCGATGATCCCGAAGGCCGTGGCCGAGGAAGGCGTCGGCTACTACTACGTCGCTCAGGACCGGTCCGACGTCGATCGCAACGTGGCCAACATCACGCGACCGACAGTCGCTGCCTTCGTGGTGTTCGGCGGCGTCGCCGCGCTCGCGGTGCTGACGGTCGCCGCTCTGGTGATCGCCCGGATGCTGCGCTTGGACCTCGCTGCCCAGGCGACGCTGCGGGCGTTGGGTGCAACGCGGGCCCAGCGAATGCAGTTCGCGGCCGGGCCGATTGCTGTGGCTACGGCTGCGGGTCTCGCCCTAGCGATCCCGGTGGCTGCTGCAATGTCGACGGTGGGCCCGGTCGGCGCGGTGCGATCGGTGGCGGTGGCGCCCCACCGCACGTTGGCTTTGCCCGCGGCCGTCGTGGTGCCATCGCTCCTGGGCATGGGCGTGGTGCTGGTCCTGATCGTGGTGCTGCTCGGGTTCGCAGCCGTACGACGGACGGTTGCTCCCGAGCAGCAGCCGCTACGGCGCAACCGGGTCGTGGCGAGCCTCAGGCGCACTGCTCGACCATCGGCGGCGCTGGGCGTGGGAGCTGCGATGGGCGCCCGCCGCTCTGACGGTTCGCTCGCTGTGCTGGCCGGTTGCGCGGTCGCGGTGGCCGCCGTGGTCGCTGCGGTCGTGTTCGGCGCCAATCTCACCGGCATGATCCACGACCCCGACCAGTACGGCTGGCCCTGGGACGTCGCGGTGATCACGGGGGCTGGCTACGGCGACACGATGCCGGACGCGGTGGCCAAGACGTTGCGCCACGACCCGGCGGTGCAGGACTACGGCATCTTCGGCTTCGACAGCTCGATCACGTTCGAGGGCCGTTCGGTGCCGACGGTCCTGGCCCTCCCGGGCGCGGGGCCGGCGCCCTTCCCTGTCGTCGCGGGACGGCTCGCGACGCACCCGGGTGAGGTCGTTCTGGGCGGCGCCACGGCTCGCCGGTTGCACCTCTCCATCGGTGACGACGTGACCGTCGGCTCACCGGTTGGCGACCTGCCGACCGAGGTCGTTGGCATCGTGGCGATGCCGTATCTCGGTTCGTTCCTCGCCGACCGCACAGGGCTTGGCGAGGGGGCGTTCATGCCGATCGCCTTCGACCCGGAGCCGGGGTCGCCCGACCAGTTCCCCGGCACGCTCACCGCGATCCGCCTCCGACCAGGGACTGACGCGGCGAAGTTCCTCGCTCGCATCCAGCCGAAGCTCCAGGGGTGGGATGCGAACGGCGCACCGCCGACGGCCACCCACGCGGCAGCCGTCCGCCCGCCGGCGATCATAAACGCCGGCACGATCCGGGTCGCACCGCTTGCGTTGGGCGGGATCCTCGGCGTCGGCCTGGCCATCGGCATGGCGCTCTCCATCGGTGTGTCGGTGCGCGACCGTCGGCGCGAGCTGGCTATCGTGCGCGCCCTCGGGTTCCGCCGGAGCGATGTGCGGGCCACGGTCGTGTGGCAGGCCATGGCCATCGTGGCGGTGGGCCTCGTCGTCGGCATGCCGCTCGGGGTCATCGCGGGTCGCGGCGCGTGGCGTGTGTTCGCCCATCAGCTGGGAGTCGTCCCGAGCGCCGACGTGTCGTTTGTCGCGCTCATCGCGGTGGCGCTCGGATCGGTGGTCCTGGGCCTGCTCGCCGCGGCCGGGCCGATCCGTACCGCCGTGCGGATCGTGCCGAGCGACGTGCTGCGCGACACGCCCTAAATGGCTAGGTCCAAGCCCATCAGCTCACCATCCACCGGTCGTGAGAGATCGAGCGGATCACCGCGCACGAAGGGGGTGGCCGTCAAAAGCGATCCACCGATCCGTTGGACCAGTTCTCGATTGAGGGCGGTGTGGAGGAACGACCTCGGGGAGATCGGCGGCGAGCGATTCCACCACTGCCATCCGGGACTCGAGCAGTGCTGGATCGGCGCGTCGACGATCCGCGAGCTTGATCGCCAGAGCCCACCGAACGCCCCGTAATGCTCGACCCGCTCAGCGTCGGCGGGTGCCCTGTAACGCCGGGTCGGAGACACGCCCAGATATGTACGCGCTGGTTGCCGAGCTGGCGGCGTCGTTCTGCGCCGCGCGTTCTGAGCGGTTCTTGAGCCCGCGGAATCTGCATCGTTGGCGGTGGTGTCCTATTGGTTGTGGCCTTGTACGCGCCTCAGGTGGGTGCCCGGGCGCCGACGCGGGGCTCGTTCACCAGGGCGCGGACAAGCCGGCCTCCGCTTGGGCACGCGTCAAGCCCAGAGGCCGATATAGCGCTCGAATGACTCTGCGACCGAAGTAACGACTCCGTCGAGCACGTCTCTCGTGGCCATCAGATCGTGCGCCACGGCCCGGTCGGACCATTCGAGCAAGATCATGACCTCTCCATCGGAAGGTTCGATCTTGGACCACCGTTGTGCTGCAGTGGCGCGATCGGTGGTCCAGCAACTGTCGTGAACGCTGACGAGTCCGGCCACAGCGAGCAACGTCTTTCGAGCCATTCGCGTTCCGAGGCGAGACGCCTCGAAACCGTCTTGCAGCGCTTGATGCCATCGCTGAACGTGGAGATTGATGTCACCGTTGAATCCGCGTGCGGCCCGTACATCTCCACTGAAATCCGGCAACGAACTTCGAGGGTCGACGCCCGCAAGGTGCGCGCAGTAGTGACGAAGGAAGACACGATTCCCATAGGCCTCGTCGCTTTCCCCGTCGTAGTCGCTGGATGTCGCAACAGCAATCTCAACACCTCTGCACAAGCCATCGAACTCTGCTGAGAGTTCCCGCCCAATGTCCTCGGCAGCGGACCGCGGAACATCGATCGCAAGGAGATCGACGTCCGAGCAGCCGACCTGCGCTGCACCGGTAGCGACCGACCCGTACAGGTACAGCGATCCACGACGCATGTCTCGAACACGATCTGCAGCGGCCATGACTATCGGCTCGAACAACGCCGAGACTCGATCGCAGCGAACACCCGTGACAATCGAGCCCGACTCGGACAGACCCTCATCGACGTCACGCACCCAGGCCATCACCTTCGATGAAACGCAGTTGCACACCACCGAGTCTCCCAGCTCCACCAATACAGCACACCGAGGCGCCGATCGGTGCGAGTCGGTCGACGTCGGCGTGACGTGGTTTTGGGCGAGCGTTCTGTGCGTGGACCGCGTCGGAATTGTTCAAACGGACGCCGCCACTGTCGCGATGGGATCGCCGGCCGCATAGGTTCGAGTCGAGCCTGACAACGACGACCACCACGCTTCGCGATGCCCGGCGGTTGATGCGGCGCCATGCGCCTGGCGGCACCTCGCGGTTCGGGGTGACATGCTGGGGTTTGTCTGGATCGGATCACAAGGCGGCACGAACCTGCTCGGATTGGTCAAACACGTCCCCAGAGTCGAGCTGGGATACTTCGGCGAGACGTTCGGTCGGTCGAGCGACGATGCGCTCCATCGGGAGCCTGCGATCCGTGAGACGATCGAAACGCCCATTTGAGGGAGCGTTGATGAACATCCGCATGAAGTTGACGTCCGAAGCCGGTGCTGCGGTGTGCCTGTCGTTGCTCGTCTCGGCTTGTTCGTCCGGAAAGTCAACCGACCGCACGCCGATCACTGCTGCCGTTGAACCTCTTGCGACAGTGACCCCGGTTGTCGCTGATGGATCCGTGCCGGCTGTGAAGGTCGTCTCGTGGCATTCGTGTGGCAGGGGTGGTTCGTTCGAATGTACGAGCGTGTCGGTGCCATGGGACTACGCCGATCCGACGGCAGGGACCCTCGACATCCCGGTCATGCGTAGTACCGCGTCCAGTTCGGAACCTCGCCTTGGCACGATCGTGTTCAACCCAGGCGGTCCAGGGTTCCCGGGCACGCAAGTGTTGAACGCGCTCAGCGGATACTTCGGCGGGTTGCGTGACCGGTTCGACATCGTCTCGTTCGACCCGAGAGGAACCGGGGGCGCGCAGCGAGTGGATTGCGGGATCGATCCGGTTGCCCTCGTCGCACTCGACCAGACGGGCGGCTCCGGCAGTGCGGCCGCGCAGGCTTGGGCGGCGATGGCCACGGCGTGCCGCAACAAGCTGGGCGACCACTTGAGGCTGGTCTCGTCCGAGGAGACGGCCAAAGATGTCGATCTGATCCGCCAGGCACTTGGTGTGGAGACCATCGACTGGTTCGGGTTGTCGCATGGGACCCGTCTCGGTTTCGAGTACCTCAGACAATTCCCCGATCGGGTCCGCTCGATGGTCCTCGATGGTGCGGTCGAACCAGCGAGCACCTTGGAGCAGAGGGTGCACGAAGCGGCGTCGGCGGCCGAGTCCGCGATTGAAAGCCTCCTCGGATCGTGCGCCGGTGAGATCCCGTGCCCGCTCGGCACGGACCCGTTGGACGCCTTCGACACGCTTGCCGAGCGACTGGCTCGCCAACCGCTGACTTCGACCGATGGGCACACCGTTGGGCTCGTCGCACTTCAGGTCGCGGCAGGGTCAGCGGCGTCGCTGCCCGCCTTCAACAGCCACAGTTTCATCGCCGCCTTGGCTGCTGACGGCGCGATACAAGCCGACCAGCTACTCGAGGTCGGGTCTCAGAACGACGTCACCGGCAATGACACGGCCGACGCCTACTGGACGATCCTCTGCAACGACGACGCGGTCTCCCTCGATGCCAACGCTGTCGCCGGCCTCGCCCGCGAGTTGTCAGTGTCGGCTCCGCGGGCCGGCCTTGCAGCTGTCGCGACCTATGTTGCCCCGTGCGAAGCGTGTCCTGCGCCAACCGAACCGCCGGTGCCGACAAGCATCACGACCGAGGTCCCGGTGCTCGTGATCGGCTCGACCGGCGATCCGAGCACGCCGTACATCTGGTCACAACACATGGCCGCGGCGATCAGCGGAGCACGTCTGCTGACCCGGCAAGGCGAAGGTCACACCGCGTGCTTTACAACCTTCCTGGCCGGCTGCACCGGGACGGCCATAGTGAACTTCTTCATCGACATCAACGCCACGGCCCTACCAGACAACTGCCCAGACTAGATGCAATGCCAGCACCGTCATCTCGGCACGCGCTGGCGGAGCGAGTTCCATACCAACACGTCGGCGATCGGTCAGCCCTGCCCTCTACCGCCGGCCACGGGACAGCGCCGATGCGCCGATCTCTACCATCGCGCGTGCCAGCGTCTCCGCGGGCTGGGTCGGGCGCGATTTCGGTATTCCCGGTACTCACACCTCACCCAACCAGGCTCAACGGGTTCGATTTCGGTACTGGGAATACCGGAATCGCGCCCAATGAGATGCGCGACTGGCTCGCCGAGAACCACGCTCCGAGCCGGCGTTCTGCGCCCTCGGGCCGGTCGCCTCGCGGATGCCCCTGATCCCGTCGGTCGCTCCATCTCTCCTCAGCGTGTCCCGAGCAGTTCTTCGGTGTCGGTGGGCCCGGCGGCGATCGGGGCAATCATTGGCATCGCGCTCCCCATGACGGCAGTCGCTGGACCAGCGATGGCAACTGGGTGCTGGGCGGCGCTGCAGTTGTGCTGTACGGATTGCACCACAGCGTCGTGACCACCCTGCTCGCTGCCGGCCTCGCAGGGCTCATCATCGTCCAAGTCGGTCAACACTGCCGAGATGGGTCGCTCGAGGCGTAAGGACCTAAGTCCCTGTTCACGCTGACGTCAAGATGCCCTAAATGTTCCACAACCGTTCCGTCGTAGGGATGGACAGGAAGGACCCCCTTATGGAACTGACCTCGCGAGAGACCTGGGCGGTGATCCACGGATTGGTGCTCGGGACCCTGTACCTCCTGGCATTCGGTGGAGCACTTGCCGGGCTGTGGAGCTTACGACCCGGGCTCGTCACCACCGCCGGCCTCCAGGAACGAATGAAACGACTGTACCTCGGCTTCGGGGTCATGGCCGCGACCGCCTGGCTCACGGTGATCACCGGGACATGGATCGTGTACCCGTGGTATCGGGCCAAGTTGGCCGGCGCCGACTTTGCCAAGTGCACGGGGCTCGAACTGCCATCGTCGGCATGTTCACCCCGCGATTTCCTGTTGTCCGACGTGTCGGGAGACACCGCTCGTTGGCACGAGTTTGGCATGGAATGGAAAGAGCACGTTGCCTGGGCCGCACCCTTCCTGGCTACGTCGGCGTTTCTGCTCGTTCTGTACTACGGACCACGTCTCACGGCACGGCCGTGGCTGAGGATGGCAACCATCCTGATGCTCGTCGGTGGTTTCGCCGCTGCTGTCGTCGGAGGCGCCTTTGGGGCCTTCATCAACAAGGTCGCACCGATCTCATGAGCGCCGAAGGAACACCAACCATGACTGTCCCCGACCATCACGACGATGAAGTCGTTCCCGAACTCGCCGGGCTACAGCTGGCCGATCGGCCAGACGGACCCGGCGCAGCGATGATGATCTCCGCCGGGATCGGCATCTTCGTTCTCGGCTTTCTCACGGTGCTCGCCGAGAAGTCCACCGGCGCGAACACGTGGCTGGCGAAATGGCAGTGGGGCAAGGGTGTCGGTGCGCTTGCCGGCAAGACCACGCTCGCCTCGGCTGCGTATGTCATCTCACTCGTTGTGCTCTGGGTGGTGTGGCGGGCCAAGAACGTCAACTTGAAGTCGGCGTTCTACGCGGGTCTCGCCCTTGGCATACTCGGGGCGATCGCGACGTATCCGACGTTCTTCCAGAAGTTCGCCCCGTGAACGAGGCCGTTGCCGATCACCGAGCTGACCGGATTGCCGCTCTCGCGACTGGGTTCGGCGTCGGCCTGATCACGTTCATGCTGACCTGGACCATTGCGGCCAGGATCACTGAGCGGATGCTCGA
>JBDTRP010000057.1:0-20526 GCA_039931555.1 Ilumatobacteraceae bacterium
TACGGCGACAACCATCGCCGGGTCCGCCGCCAGGAGGAGATCATCTGGTTGCGCGAGAACGGTTTCGGTTGCTTGATCAGCATCATCCCGGCGCCCCACAACCTCCACAACTACGACGAACTGGCCCTGCCGTACCTGCACCGGCCGTTCACCGGGGTCGACGATCTCGGGCAGTGGCTGCGCAACTTCTACGTCGAGCTGAGTGCCTTGCTCGAAGGCAGCACCAAGGTGATCGTCCACAACGAGCCCGTCGACGACCGCTTGATCGGCATCATGGGCGGCTACATCCGCTGGAGCGGCCTGGTCGACGACCCCTCGCAGGCGATTGCCATCACCGAGCGCATCGCCGGTCGACAACTCGACCCGTTCGCTCGCGAAGTGATCCTGATGGTGCATCAGCTCCGATAGAGCGTCCCGGTCGCCACCTATGCTGGCGGCCATGAGCGAGAACCCCGCCAGCTGGCATCCAGATCCCATGGGTCGTCATCAACTGCGGTACTGGGACGGCAAGGTCTGGACCGATCACGTCAGCGACAACGGGGTGCAGGCGACCGACCCGCTGCAACCTCGCGGCCTCGACAAGATCGATGCGGCCCTGACGATCGGGAACGAAGGCGATCCCAACAAGATCCACGAGCAACTGCACGGTGAATCGAAGTATCGCAGCGCCAACGTCGGTGAGGCCGCGTTCGTCGGCGGCGGGACGATCTTCACCGAGCCGATCCTTGTCGTGAACCAGAAGGCCAAGCTGATCGAGCTGAACAACCAGTACAGCGTGTACAACCAGAGTGGCCAGCAGATCGCCTCGGTCAACCAAGTAGGGCAGAGCGCCGCGAAGAAGGCCGTGCGGTTGCTGACCAGCTTCGATCAGTTCATGACGCACAAGCTGGAGATCGCCGATGCTGCCGGCCGCGTGCTGCTGAAGATCACTCGCCCGGCCAAGTTGATGAAGAGCACCGTGGTCATCAGCGACGGCAGCGATCAAGAGATCGGCCGCATCGTTCAGGACAACGTGTTCGGCAAGATCCACTTCTCGCTGCAGGCCGGCGGGCACACCTACGGCGCCATCAAGGCCGAGAACTGGCGGGCCTGGAACTTCCGCATCGAGGATCACACCGGGGTGGAGGTGGCGAGGATCACCAAGACCTTCGAGGGGGTGGCCAAGACCATCTTCACCACTGCCGACAACTACGTCGTGCAGATCCACACGCAGATCCCGCAGCCGCTCAACTCGCTGGTCGTCGCCGCGGCATTGTCCGTCGACACCGCCCTGAAGCAGGATTCGCGAGGCCTCGGCTAGGGCGTCAGCGGGTCTCCGACCCGACGCGGCCGAGGAATCACGATCGGCTCATCCGGCGCTGCACGGCGGTGTTGCACCGGGACGTAGACGGTGGTCGGCGGTCCCGGCTCGATGGTCGGTGGCGCCGTGGTCGGCGGTGCGGTGTTCGCCGGGACAGTGACTGGCGGCACGGTCACGGGAGTTGTGCCGCCCGGCTGCGGCGGGACTGCGGTGATCTTGCAGCCGTCGACCGCCTTCACGACCGACGTCGGGTCGATCGAGGCGCCGCCACCGGGGTGCACCTCGAAGTGGAGGTGCGAGATCGGCGCATTGCCGGTCATGCCGACCTGACCAATGATCTGGCCGGCCTTGACGACCGACCCCACCGCGAGCCCGGGGGCGAACGCGCTGAGGTGGGCATAGAAGAAGTAGGTGCCACCCGCGGCGGTCAACCGCCATCCGTTTCCGGACAGCGAGCCGGGCGCATCGCGGTACTGCCTGGTGAGGGTGCCGTCCTTGACGGCGTAGATCCATTGACCGGCCTTGGCGATGATGTCGACGCCCTCGTGAGCCCGGCCCGATCCGCGTGGTGCGCCGTACGTGTCGGTGAACGAGCACACGCCTTGAACCGGGAACACGTCGATCGCGAGGGCGGGAGGTGCAGGGGGCGGCGTCGCCGGGGGCGTGCCGGGCGGTGTCGCCGGTGGCGTCGCCGGTGGCGTGGCCGGTGGTGTGACCGTCGACGGCAGGCACAGCGTCTGACCGGGATGGATCACGATTGCGGTCGTTGCCCCGTTGGCGTTGATCAGTGCGCTCATCGTCACGCCGTTACGCGAGGCGATCCTGCTCCACGAATCCCCGCTGACGACCGGGTACGTAGCACCAGGGCACGCCGGTGCGCTGGAGGGCCCGACTGCTTTGGCAATTGCGGCCATCGGAACGAGTCCGACGACGAACATCAGCGTGGCGAAGAGCCACCGGCCAGAGGTCGACGCTGTGCGCGGTCCTGCACCGTTGTGTTGGTCGGATACTGGTGGCACCGTCACTCCCTTCGCCTACAAGGAATATCGGCACGCTTGACAACCCGCTTGAGGGACCTTCTACCCGCTAGCGTGCTGAACATGCGCGGGCAACGGGTGCTCGTCAGCGGGATGGGCGGAGAACTTGGTTCTCTGGTCGCGTCACTGCTGGAAGCCGAGCCCTGGGTGGGCTCGATCCTCGGTATTGACGTGGATCCGCCCCGCCGCCGACTGCGTCGCAGCGAGTTTCACCTGATCGATCCCGGCGATCGGTCGCGTATCGTCGACGTCGTCACCGCGTTCGACCCACATGTCCTCGTGCACTTGGCCGTGTGGGAACCCGACGCTCGCGCCGGCACGACGCTGGCGAAGCGCCTCACCGGCGAGTCGGCGACCTCGATCCTCGCCGCCGCGGCGGAGTGTCGATCGCTCGAGTCGATCGTGGTGCGCAGCGGCATCGAGATCTACGGCCGTGGTCGTGGCTCGCTCACCCGTCCCGACGAGGATTCACCGATCCGCCCGACCAGCGAATACGGGCGAATGGTGGCCGACATCGAAGCCACGGCGCACCGTGTCGGCGAGCGCATCGGCGTGGCGGTCGCGGCCCTGCGACTGGCGCCGGTGCTGGGCCCACATGTGCCCAGCCCGCTGGGACGCGTGCTGCGCCAACCGGTCGTGCCGTTCAGCCTGCTGGCCGATTCACCGTTCGCCGTGATCCTCGACGCCGACGCGGCTCGAGCCTTCGTGGCCGCTGCCGAGCAGCGCCCGCAAGGCCCGCTCAACGTCGTCGCCCCGGGTGCCATCACGACCATGCAAGCCATCCGACGCGGCAGGCGGCTGCCGTTGCCGTTGGTCGGGCCGGAGTGGCGGGTGGCTCGACAGATCAGCTTCCTGCTCGGGGCGCCATTGCCAGAACACGTCATGGAACTGATCCACCGGGGTCGCCTCGCGGGCGGCGCCCGGCTGCTGTCGACCCTCGGCATCGCGCCGCACGTCACCACCCAGGACGTGATCGACCGGTTGTTCGAATGGGAAGCGATCGTGCGGATCCCGGCAAGGCAGGCGGCCGCCTGACATGCAACCCGTGATCCGCCTTCCACGATCGTGGTACCCGGCCGACTCGGTCGACGAGTGGGGCCGCGATGCCCACCTCATCGAACTGCTCTCGCCTGCGGCAACGATGCGCTGGGACGTCAGCGTGGGTGGCGTGCACCACCTGCCCAAGCGCGACGGTGCGCTGCTGGTGACGAACTCGCGGCACTTCTCGCTCAGCACGATCTACTCCGCGTGGGCCCTCAGCCGAGAGATCGGTCGACCGGTGCGCTTCGGTGGCCGGCCCGACATCGTGCCGTTCGGGCCGATGCTGCAGCGTCTCGGTGGCCTGCTGAACAACCCAGACGAGATCAGCGGCGCGCTGCGCGCCGGCGAGTTGGTGGTCGTGTCGGCCAAGGGAACTCGCGACCCGCGCCACGCCGGCGTGGTCGATCCCAAGCTGGTCGCCACCGCCATCGCCAGTCATACTCCCGTGTACCCCGTGGCGTCGATCAGTTCGCTGTTCGGCCGCGCCGCCCGAGTCGAGGTGGGGCCCGTTGTGCGGCCACGTCGCAAACGCCGCGGCCCGCTGGCCGATCTCGAGTTGGCCGAGCTGACGCAACTGCACATCCAACGACTGATCGACGGCCTCGGTGGCCTGCACACCGGCGTCGCCCCGATCGACTGGCTGGCCGAAGGCTGATGGGCTACGCACGCGCCAGCGACGGAGCCCGGATCCACTTCGAGGCATTCGGCCGGCACGACCTGCCGGCCGTGCTGATGATCCAGGGACTCGGCGCAGACAAGCACGGATGGGACATGCAACGGTTCACGTTGGCCCGCCACTACCGCGTCATCGCGTTCGACAATCGTGGCGCCGGTCGCAGCGACAAGCCGTTCAGTACGTACACGATCGAACAGATGGCCGACGATGCGGTCGCCGTGCTCGACCATCTGGGTATCGACGCCGCGCATGTCGTCGGTGCATCGATGGGTGGGGCGATCAGCCAGTTGATGTGCGTGCGCCACCCCACGCGGGTGCTGTCGCTGACGCTGGCATGCACCGCGTGCCGCAACCAGCCCTGGCGACGCGAGTTGCTCGAGCGCTGGATGCAGACCGCGCAAGAGCGCGGCATGGGCGCGATGACCAGCGAGGCTGCGCGATGGGTGATGGCGCCGCGCTCGTTCCGGCGCCTGGTGCCCACGTTCGGTTGGCTCGGGCCGTTGGCCATGGGTCGCCCGACGCATTCGTTCGTTGCCCAGATCCGTGCCATTCTCGCGGCAGCCGACGACCTCGCCGACCGGCTCCACGAGGTCCATGTGCCAACGCTCGTGGTCGTCGGGAACCAAGACATCCTCACGCCGCGGGGCGACAGCGAAGAGATCGCCGATCGGATCCCGGGCGCAGAGCTGGTCGTGATCTCCGGTGCAGCGCACGGCTTCATGGTCGAACACGCCAGCACGTTCAACAAGATCCTCAAAGAGTTCCTGCACCGGGTCAGCCAGCCTGAACCGGTCGGCGCAGCCGCTCGGTAGATGATCGAGTTCAGCACCGCACTGCGGCAGTCGCTGACCGACAACCTCGTTCGTCATCGCCTCGCCGAGATCCCGGCGGACGATCGCCGCCGCGCCGCGGTTGCGGTGGTCGTGGTCGACAGCGATGCAGACTCCGACGAATCGAACGAGTACTTGCCCGACGAGATGTTCGACATCCCCGGTGACCTCACCGGCTTCGACGCGCGCATCGCCGGGGTCGCCGGAGGCGCCGCGTTCTTGCTGTGCAGACGGGCGGCGAGGATGAACCGGCACGCCGGTCAATGGGCGCTGCCCGGCGGCAAGCTCGATGCCGGCGAGACCGCCGAAGCAGCGGCGTTGCGCGAGATCGAAGAAGAGCTCGGGTTGACGATCGACCCGTCACACGTGCTCGGCAGGCTCGACGATTACGCCACGCGATCGGGCTTCGTCATCACCCCGATCGTGGTGTGGGGCGGGCCCGCAACCGATCTCGTGCCGGATCCAAGTGAGGTCGCCTCGGTGTTGCGAATCGGCCTCCACGAGTTGTGCCGTGCCGATTCACCCCGCTTCGTGTCGATCCCCGAGAGCGATCGCCCGGTCGTGCAACTGCCGATCGGGGGCGACCTCATCCATGCGCCGACCGGTGCCGTGCTGTTGCAGTTTCGCTGGGTCGCGATGGAGGGCCGAGCCGGCGCTCGCGTCAACGAGTTCGAGCAACCGGTCTTCGCCTGGCGCTGAGGTTCGCGGCACGGTGCTGACACCACTCGGGTGGCCGCCCGCTGACCGTCGCATCGACGGTGTCGCCGCGACCACCTTCGATCAATTCGCCGACACCGGCGTTGCGATGTTCTCGGATCAGCGCGAGCAAACAGAGACGCGGAACTTCTGTGCGCTCACAGAGACGTTTCGGAGGCCACCGGCGAGGGGTGGATTGCCGGCGCGGTTGGCCGCCGGGCCCGTATCGGGCCGGAGTCGTCACGCGCACCCGGGCGGCGCGGTTCGCTCGAGTCAGTCGCGACCGGAGTGACCGAAGCCGCCGCCGCGATCGTCGCCGTCGAGTGAGTCGACGACGAGCCAATCGACCTCCTCGACGCGTTGGATCACCAACTGCGCCAGCCGATCGCCGCGGTTGACGACGAACGGGTGCTGCGGATCCGTGTTCAGCAGCACCACCTTGATCTCGCCGCGGTAGGCCGAGTCGATCAGGCCGGGCGTGTTGGCCAGGGTGAGGCCGTGGTTCAAGGCATTGCCGCTGCGCGGCAGCACGAAGCCCGCATAGCCGACCGGCACGGCGATCGAGATCCCCGTCGGCATCAACAGCCGCCCACCGCCGGGTGGCACCACACCGTGTTCGCGGGCGCGCAGGTCGAGGCCGGCATCGCCCGCATGGGCGTAGGACGGCAGCGGGAGATCGGGGTCGAGTCGAACGATCGGCACGGCGAGCACAACCTGGGACTCTGCCACACCCACGTGGCGGCTGGCTACGCTCCGAGCGATGGTTACGCCTCCGCGTCCGCCCAGCGTCGATGCGCTGGCTCGTGTGATGGCCGCGAGCGGCCTGCCCCACGCGGTGTGCGTCGAGTTGGCCCGAGAGGCGATCGCTGCCGGCCCGGCGAGCTTCGAGCGCTCGGCGGCCCTCACCCGTGCCAACGCCTTCGCCAACTCGCTGCTGGGGCCAGTGATCAATGCCACTGGTGTGTTGTTGCACACCAACCTCGGCCGGGCGCCGTTGCAGGTGACCCATCCACCGACGGCGATGAACCTCGAGTTCGATCTGCAGACGGGTGGGCGCGGTTCGCGGCAGCACGCCGTCGGAAGGTTGCTGGCGATGCTGTGCGGCGCCGAAGCAGCCATCGTCGTCAACAACAACGCATCGGCGGTGCTGCTGGTGCTCGCTTCCATTGCCCACGATCGTCAGGTCGTCGTCAGTCGCGGCGAGAGCGTGGAGATCGGCGGTGGGTTCCGCATCCCCGACGTGATGGAGCAATCGGGCGCAACCTTGGTCGACGTGGGTACGACCAATCGAACCCGACTGGCCGACTACCGAAAGGCCATCGGCCGCAAACACGCCGACGTTGCCGCGATCTTGAAGGTCCATCCCAGCAACTACCGCATCGAGGGCTTCGTCGAGACCACGAGCGTGGCCGACCTGGCGACGATGGGCGTGCCCGTGATCGCCGACATCGGTAGTGGCTTGATCGACGCCAACTGCCCGTGGATGAGCGGCCCTCCACCGGCGTGGTTGCAAGGCGAGCCGGCGGCGCGCCAATCGCTCGACGACGGCGCAGCGCTGGTGACCTTCAGCGGCGACAAGCTGTTCGGTGGGCCGCAGGCCGGGATCATCGCCGGACGCGCCGATCTGGTGGCCCAGTGCGCGCAGCACCCGCTGATGCGTGCGCTGCGCCCCGGCGCGCATGTGATGTCGTTGATGCAGCGCACGACGATGGCCTACCTCGACCGCACCGCGACGACCGACATCCCGTTCTGGGTGATGATCGCGGCGACCATCGAGGACCTGCAGCTGCGAGCCGGCGAGATCATCGCCGCAGCCGGTGTCGGTGAGATCGAGGCGACCGAGGCGCTGCCCGGTGCCGGTTCGGCGCCCGGTACGACGATCCCCTCGGTCGGGATTCGCATCGCCGGTGATCGCCTGGCGGTGCTGCGGTCGTGCAACCCCCCCGTCGTCGCCCGCACACGCGACGGGTCGACGTTGCTCGACCTGCGCACGGTCGATCCCGGCAGCGACGCGGCGGTGGCTGCGGCCCTGCGGCGATGCGCGTAGTCGCCACGGCCGGTCACGTCGACCACGGCAAGTCGTCGCTGGTCGAAATGCTGACCGGCGTCAACCCCGACCGCCTCGAGGAGGAACGCAACCGCGGACTGACCATCGACCTGGGTTTCGCCCACACGACGCTCCCGAGCGGCGAGGGGATCAGCTTCGTCGACGTGCCCGGGCACGTGAAGTTCATCGGCAACATGCTGGCCGGTGTTGGCGGCGTGGATGCGTGCCTGTTCGTGGTCGCTGCGACCGAAGGGTGGAAGCCACAGAGTGAAGAGCACCTGCGGATCCTCGAACTGGTCGGGCTGGGTCACGGGTTGATCGCACTGACCAAGGTCGATCTGGTCGATGACGAGTGGCGACTGCTGCAGGAGATGGAGCTCCGCGACCGCTTGGCAGGCTCGTTCCTGGCCGACGCGCCCATCGTTGCGGTCAGTGCGGTCACCGGTGCAGGTGTCGACGAGTTGCGCGCCGCGCTCGACGTGCTGGTGCACGAGACCCCCACGGCGCGCGATCGCGGCAGGCCGCGCCTGTGGATCGACCGCGTGTTCGCCGCCAAGGGAAGTGGCACGGTGGTCACCGGCACGCTGACGGGCGGCGAGCTGTCTGCCGACCAGCAGGTGCACGCCGCCGGGCGACCGGTGCGAATTCGGGGCATCCAAACCCATGGTCGCAGCGAGCGGTCGATCGGCCCGGGCAACCGAGTCGCCCTCAACCTGGCCGGCGTCGACCACACCGATCTGGAGCGCGGCAACGCGGTGACCATCGGCCATCAGTGGCGACCTACGCAGCGGTTCGACGCTTCGCTGCGCGTGCTGACGACGTTGCAGCACCAGGTGACACGGCGAGGCGCGTACCTGGCGTACATCGGCTCAGGATCATTTCCGGTGAAGCTGCGTGTGCTGGGGCACGATGCCATCGCGCCGAGCGGCACGGGACTGGTTCGGCTTCACCTCGCCGAGACGCTGCCTCTGGTGCCCGGCGATCGGTTCGTGCTGCGCGAGTCGGGTCGCGACGAGACCGTCGGTGGCGGCGAGGTACTCGACATCTCGCCGGTGCTGCCCGCGTCGAAGGCCCGGCCCGACCGCTCGATCGAACGGGTCATCGCCGAGCGCGGCTGGGTCGATGCCGACGACCTCGAGGCATTGACCGGCGAACGACGCGACCCAACGCTGGGCCAGGCGCTCGTGTCCCCAGAGTGGCTGGCCACGGCACGACACGACGTCAGCGAGCGCATCGGCTCGGCTGGAGACATGGGGCTCGATCTCGCAGAGCTCGACGAGCGCCACCGGGCGATCGTGCACACCCTCGACGGCGTCGCCGTGGAGGCGGGGCGGGCACGGCGCGCCGAGGCCGATGACCCGCTGCAGGACCACCCCTACGTCGCTGCGTTGTTGACCGGCGGGGTCACACCGCCCGACCCGACCGGCGTCGACAGGACCCAACTCCGAGAGTTGCTGCGCAGGGGCATGATCATCGAGCGCGACGGCATCTACTTCCACCCGGCGACGATCGCATCCGTGGCCGGTGCCGCCGCTCGCCTGCTGCAGGAACATCCCGGTGGGTTCACGGTCGCTCAGTTGCGCGACGACCTCGGTGTGTCACGGAAGTACGCGCTGCCGCTCGTGAACGAACTCGATGCACGCGGTATCACCCGGCGCCGGGGCGACCTTCGGGTGGCGGGACCGCGACTGCCTTCCGCCGACGCAGGGTCGGCACCCGCCTGAGCCCACGCTGCTTGGTGTGCTCCAGTCCGCGTTCGAGATCACGCGCGGCCTGCGCCACGCGGACATCGTTGGTGATCACTTCGCCGAAGTGTTGTGGGTCGGCCAACAACCAACTGTGCGAACCTTCGACCACGGTCCCTTCGACCCCCGATGCCACACACAACGCCTCGAACGATTCGCGTGGGATGATTCCGTCGCGGGTGCCCCACAGGATCGTGATCGGCAGGCCTCGATCGCGGAGCCGTTCGAGTTCGGCGCGCAGGTCAGCACGACGCGCCAAGTTGGCAACGCGCACGATCGCCCGTGGGTTGCGCACGAGGTTGGGCACGAGATCCTCGAACACCACCGGCAACACGCGCGTCGCCTGGCGCACCGGCCACACGTCGCTGGGGAAGTGCAATCCCCAGTCCCAGAGCGGCCGTTCGCCGATGCTGCGCAGCGTGCGCCCATTGCGCCACGCCGAACCGCCGATGGAGTTGACCAGCACCAGCGACCGCACCCGCTTCGGCATGTCGTGGGCGAGTTTGATGGCCACACCGCCGCCGAACGAATGACCGACCAGCACCGCCGGTTCCTCGATCTCCAGCACGTCGAGCAGGTCGGCGACCCACTTGGCATAGCCGCCGATCGAGAAGGCGTCGCCCTTCAGGTCACCACTGCCACCGAAGCCGGGCATCGACGGGGCGATGACCATGCAGCCCTGCTCGGCGATCTCCTCGATGACCTTGCGATAGGTGTGCTGCGCCAACGCCCAACCATGCAGCAACACCACGGGCATACCGGCGCCGGCCATGCTGTAGGCCGCTGGTTTGCCCTGCACCCAGGTGCGTTGATTGACGACGATCACGAGTCAGAACTCTTACTGTTTGGCCCGCCGCTCACGGTAGTCACGAGCGGCACCTTCTTCCGGTTCCACTTCCAACGTGACGCCATCGATGGCCACGACCTTCAACCCACCGCCCACCGTGATGGGCGTGGCGCGATTGGTACGGGCACGCCACCGTGCGCCGCTGACCATGGCCACACCTTCGGGATCGATCGTCGTGGTGGCTGTACCGTCGAGGCCGATCATCCACTCGCGACCGATCGTCGGCGTGGCGAAACGTGTTCGCACCATCGAGGGCATACCGACGACGAACGTCAACATCACACCACCTACGGCCACGATCAGCGTGATCCATCCGAGCCGCAGATCGTTGCCCGGCACAGGCCGATAGAGGTACCACGCGCCGATGATGAACACGACGACGCCGACCCCGGTCCACGCCCTGGGAATGCCCACTTGCACATCGATCGCAAACGCCAGCATCGACAGCACCAGCAACGCCACCGCCGCCGGTCGGGTCGGTAGCGCACTGAGCCCATAGCAACCGAGCACGGCGCAGATCGCGCCGACGCCGCCGCCGATGCCGACGCCTGCTGTGAAGAACTCGAAGATCAACAACGCCATTCCGATCACGAACAGCAAGAACGCCATCGGAGGGCTGGCGACCGTGTGCAACACCTCGTCGAACAATCCGAGGTCACTGAACACCGGCGTGGTCGAGATGTTCTGTTCCTCACCCTTGTCGTTCAGTTGCTTCACCACGGTGTTGACCACGTGACCATCGATCGTCTGACCATCCATCGCCAGCACCATGTTGCGCACGGTCGGCACACCCTCGTCGGTGGTGTCGAGCTTCAACACACCGGCTGCGCGGGCCTCGTTGAAGCTCATCGATCCGCCGACCAGATCGGTGGTTGCGTCCCCGAAACTGATCGGTTTGCCGTCGACGATCAACGGGGAACTGATGTGTCCAATGCGACTGCCGCCGACCATCGCGGTGACGTCGGCGACGGCCATCAACTGTGCCGGTAGCCCATAGGCACGCGATGAACGCGACGGCCCGACCCAGATGCCGATCGGCACTTTGGCGTGGGCGACTCGCTGCAGCAACGCAGACATCTCGGCGTCGGAGACCACCGCACCGCGGCTGGTCAGCTGCAGGATCAACGCCTCGGAACCGCTGGACTCGGCATGATCAACGGCATCGACGATCGAGCGAACGACGATCTTGTCGAAGATCCCCGAGACCTGCAACACGTCGACCGGGGCGAGCTGTGATGCGTCGGTGGCATCTGCGGTACCGGTGTCGCTCGTTGTCGGAGGGGTCGACGCGTGCGCAGACGGTGACAACAGCGACAGACCCGCCAACCCAACAAAGGGCGCGATGAGAATGGTGATCGCTAGCCTGCGCACAAGTGCCTCCGAAGAGCGAGAATCCGCTGCAGTTCCTGACCGACTCCCGTGTTGTCATCGTTGCTGGCAAAGGGGGCGTCGGGAAGACCACGGTAACCGCTGTTTTGGCTCGCGCAGCAACCGATGCCGGACTTCGCGTGCTGGTCGTCGAGCTCGACGGCAAGTCGGCCCTGGCCAGCCTGGTCGGCGACGACATCGCGTGCCTACCACTCACGCCCGCCGCCGCGTTGGCCGAATACCTCGACACGCACGGCCTCGGTCGCGTGGCCAAACGTCTGGCAACCAGCGGTGTGATCGAGGTCGTCGCCACGGCGGCTCCCGGCATCGACGACATCGTCGTGCTCGGCAAGATCAAGCAGCTCGAGCAGAGCGGTAGCTACGACCTGGTCGTGGTCGACGGTCCCGCTGCCGGGCATGCCATCACGTTCCTGATGGCACCGGCAAACCTGCTGAAGCTGGTGCGCGGCGGTCCGATCCACAGCCAGGCGGTCGACGTGGCCGACATGTTGAACGACCCGACGCGGTGCCAGGTGATCCTGGTGACGTTGCCCGAGACGACACCGGTGAACGAGGTCGTCGAGACCTCCGAGTCGCTGCGCGACGACGGTGGGCTGCGGCTGGGGCCGGTGGTGGTCAATGCGTTCGACGAGGGTGACGATCTGCAGCTCGATCTGGCCACGGCCGGCACGCCGCTGTACGAGGCCGCCGAGTTCCGCAACGCCCGACGGGCGCTGCATCGACAGGAGGCGCAGCGGCTGTCGGAGGCGCTCGATCTCGAGCAGATCCGGCTCCCGTTGATCGCCGCGCAGTCGCTGGATCCGGACGCAATCCAGGAACTGTCGCGTCGACTGGGGAGCGCGTCGTGAGCGATCTCGATGCACTGATCTCGACTGCCGATGTGGTCGTGTGCTGCGGCTCGGGTGGGGTCGGCAAGACCACCACCGCTGCGGCACTCGGGCTGCAGGCGGCACGCAACGGCCGGCGCTGTGCAGTCGTGACGATCGACCCTGCAAAGCGACTCGCCGACGCCCTGGGGGTGCCGGGTGGGTTGACCAACGATCCGATCCAACTGCCGATCGATGGGCCTGGTGAACTGTGGGCGCTGATGCTCGACACCGCCTCGACGTTCGACGGCCTGGTGCTGGCCAACGCTGCCAACCCCGAGCAGGCCAACCGGATCCTGACCAACGGGTTCTACCGCAACATCGCCGGCTCGCTCGGTGGCACTCAGGAGTACATGGCCGCCGAGCGGCTGCTGGCGTTGCATCTCGACCCGCGCTTCGACCTGGTCATCGTCGACACCCCGCCGACCCGCAACGCGCTCGATTTCCTCGACGCGCCACGCACACTCGCCCGCTTCCTCGACCATCCGGTGTTCAAGCTGATGATGATGCCGACGCGTCGCGGCCTGCGGGTGTTGAGCATCGCCGCCCAACCGCTGCTGCGATCGATCGGCAAGGTCATCGGCACCGAGGTGCTCGCCGATGCGCTTGCCTTCTTCCAAGCCTTCGACGGGATGGAGACCGGCTTCCGCAACCGCGCCGACGAGGTGATCGAGCTGCTGCACGGCGACGCCACGCGGTTCGTGCTCGTCGCCTCGCCGCGCGTCGACACGATCGACGAAGCGCGCTACTTCGCCGACCGATTGGAAGACAAGGATCTGGTCGTCGGCGCGATCATCGTCAACCGGGCGACGCCCGACTTCGGCGAGCCGATCGGCAAGCGGCCACGTCGCCTTGCCGACGCAGCCCTCTACGACAACCAGGCCCAGTTGCACGCGCTGGCAGTTGGCGAGCACGCCCAGATCGCCCCGCTGGTCGCCGACACCGGTCGCCAGCCGACGTGGGTGCGGCTGCTACCGGGCGACGTGCACGAGCTCGAGGCCCTCGACACCATCCGCTCGCTGCTGTTCACCGGTTCACCGGCCGCGCAACCCAGCCGGTAGGGTCGGCGTCGTGCACATCCTGGTCGCAACCGATGCCGACTACGTCCTCGACGACATCACCGCCGCACTCGGCGGGCCCGACGTGTCGTTCACCGTCTGTCGCAACGGCCGCGACGTCTCCGGCGTCGTCGAGGCTCGCACGCCCGATCTGGTCGTGCTCGATCTGCAGATCGGTTCGATGGGCGGTATGGCCGTGACCATGGCGCTGCGGCTCGACGAGAGCTCGGGGGCGCTGCCCCACGTGAGCGTGTTGATGCTGCTCGACCGTCAGGCCGACATCCATCTGGCCAAGCGGTGCGCCGCCGACGGGTACCTGGTCAAGCCGCTGAACCCGCTGAGCCTGAAGCGTGCGGCCCGGGCGATCCTCGCGGCCGCAGTGGCCGAGCCGGAGCCCGAATCTGACGACGGAGCGCCCGGTTGGCAATCACCTGAGGAAGAACCCGCCCCCGTCGGATAGATTGCACAGGCACTTTCGGGGTGTAGCGCAGCTTGGTTAGCGTGCCACGTTCGGGACGTGGAGGTCGGAGGTTCAAATCCTCTCACCCCGACCATTTGAAGGCGAGCAAGTCACCGAATCTCCGGTGCAACCGGATGTTTCGTGACTTGCCTCCCTGCGTCGCCGGAGAGCCAGTGGATCAGGTTACGAGTCACCTGTTGCACCAGCGGGTCGGTATCGAGGCCATAGCACCAGTCGGTGGTGCCGGCGTTGAACACCCGGCCCTTACCCTTCGAGAACGTGCCCACTACGGCGTGGTTGTGGGCGATGCAGGCGATGTTCTCGGGCGACGCCGAACCGAACAGGCCGGCGGCCACGCCCTCGAGATCGCCGGGCGGGTCGGCGTTGGCCCACAGTGCCGGCGGCGCCTCGCAGTACGTCGGCGTGATCGAGATCAGCCGCGCCGGAGCGGTCGCCAGCACTTCGAGACCGGCGGGTGTGCCATCCGCGTAGGTCGGCACCGGGTCACCGTTGACCATCGTGAGCTCGCACCCATCGACCTCGTATCCGACGATCCGCGACGCTGCACCCAACACATCCCCGTAGTGCAGATCGGTGCCGGCGAACACCGGATGATCAGGTCGATGGATGGTGTAGCCGCCCGAGCTGCGGGGAGTCGCCTTGCCGACGCGCGCGTACCCGCCGCGGGTGAAGCTGAGACCGGTCGTCTGCGCCTCCGGACGACCCACCGACGGCAGCGGCCACATCGATGTCAGGAAGCGGTGATCGGCGGTCCCGGCGACAGGATCGCGCGCTTCGGCTTGGCCCTTGTAGCAGACCATCGTGCGGCCGCCGTCTTCGTACCGCACCTGCCAGAAGCAGCTGTTACCGGACAAGATCGCCCACGATCCACCACCCTCGACGAAGGCGTCGGCGCGATCGCGCATGCCCGACGACCAGTACTCGTCGTGGCCGATGCTCAACATCAGCCGCTGACCATCGAGCACCTCGGGGTGGAACTCGAGATCGGAGTTGACGGCGAAGTCGAGCGTCATACCCTCCGCCTCGGCCCACTGCACGAAGCGGCGTTCCCAGTTGTGCCAACCGCTCGATGCGCACCACAAGGGGTACTGGAACTCGGCGAGGTACTGCTGCAGTTGCAGATGCTCCTCGTCGGGCTCGTCCGGAAGGCTGGCAACGCGGCCGTCGTAGGCGATGTCATGGGGCGCCGCCAGTCGGCGAAGGTAGCCGCGCTCGAGCGGCCGGTCGAACGAGACCTTCACGGCCTCGCTGTAGAGGCACTTTCCACCCCACTGGTTGTAGGCGTTGTAGGTGTTGGTGGCCAGCACGACGATCGCGTCGGCCGACGTCGTGGCCGCCGGGCGCACCACGAAGAAGGCCTGCGAGGTCGCCGCCTCACCGCTCTCGCCGTCGGCGTGCAGCGTGACCTCGTAGAAGCCCGACGACCAGGCCGGGTCAACGTCGACCGTGAACGCGACCGGCCATCCGCACCCCACTGCGTAGGCGTCGTCGGGATACGGGTGCTCGCCGATCGCGATGCCGTCGCGGCGCCACACCTCCACGCGCGCGAGGCCGATTCTGGCGATCGACGCGGTGACCGAGGATGCTCTGCTGCTGCAACGGAGCTCGACGACATCACCAGCCCGGTAGCTCTGCCGATCGGCATATCCCTCGACCAGAGGCCACCGGGTGAAGATCTGGTTGATCATCGTCACTTCCTTTGTCGCGTCGTTGCGTCGTTGCTGCATCCTCGCGCCGGCCACGAGCCACGCGTTGGCCACAACATGCCCGCGGGCAGCAGACTGGATGTGGCACCCACCGCTAGGGTGCGCCGGCGTGGACCTCGATGTGTTCCAGCGGTTGATCGACGCGACATTCGGCGAGCGCGACCGGGCGCGTGGGGTTCCGAGTTCGGTTGCATGGTTGGCCGAGGAGGTCGGCGAACTGGCGCAGGCGGTTCGTAAGGGCACACATGAACAGCGCGTGCACGAGTTCGCCGACGTGCTGGCCTGGCTGACATCGCTGGCCAACCAGGTCGGCGTCGATCTCGACGAGGCGGCAGAGCGGTACGCCAATGGTTGCCCGCACTGCGCCTCGATCCCCTGCGGTTGCGCCTAAAGAAACAGCTCGGCGATCTGCACGGCGTTGAGGGCCGCGCCCTTGCGGAGGTTGTCGTTGCTCACGAACAGCACCAGGCCACGGCCTCCATCGACCGACGAGTCCTGGCGGATGCGACCGACGTAGCTCGGGTCCTGACCCGCGGCCTCGAGCGGGGTGGGGATGTCGCTGAGCTGAACCCCGGGTGCGCTACCAAGCACCTCGATGGCGCGGGCGACGCTGATGGGACGTTCGAACTCGGCGTTGATGCTCAGCGAGTGGCCGGTGAACACCGGGACGCGTACGCACGTGCCACTGACGCGAAGGTCGGCGATGTCGAGGATCTTGCGGCTCTCGTGGCGCAGCTTCTGCTCCTCATCGGTCTCCAGCGAGTCGTCGTCGACGTACTTGCCGGCGTACGGCAACACGTTGAAGGCGATCGGCTTGACGAACTTGGTGGGAGCAGGGAAGGCCACTGCGGAACCGTCGTGGGTGAACTCGCGCGCGCGGTCGACCACCTCGCGGGCCTGCTTGTCGAGTTCGTCGACGCCCGCCAGACCGCCACCGCTGACGGCTTGATAGGTCGACGTGATCACGCGAACGAGACCAGCCTCGTCGTGCAACGGCTTCAGCACAGGCATCGCCGCCATGGTGGTGCAGTTGGGGTTGGCGATGATGCCCTTGCGGGCATTGGCGATCTCACCCGGGTTGACTTCGCTGACGATCAGCGGCACGTCGGGATCCATGCGCCACGCCGACGAGTTGTCGATCACGATCACACCAGCGGCGGCGAACTTGGGTGCCAACTCGCGCGACGAAGCCGCGCCGGACGAGAACAGGGCGATGTCGAGACCCGACGGGTCGGCGGTCGCGGCATCCTCGACCGTGATCGGCGAACCCTTCCAATCCAGGCTGGTCCCGGCCGATCGCGACGACGCGAAGTAGCGGATCTCTGAGACAGGAAAGTTGCGCTCCGCGAGGATCTGACGCATTGCCGCGCCCACCTGGCCGGTCGCACCGACGATACCAATTTTCATGGCCCAAAGGCTAACGCCAGGTCTCGTCCGGCGATCGAGAATTTCCTGCGGCTCAGCGAACAGTGCCGACCAGCCACCAGTGGCTGCGATTGACGCCCTCGAAGCTCTCGTCGGTGGCGCCGGCGATCGCGAAGCTACGTCGCTTCGGGGAGCGCACCAATTTGACGTCACTCAGCCGCTGGCCGACCGAGGCCATCACCTCCGTCGGCGACAGGCGGTTCGCCTGCCAACCCAAGCGGGCCAGCGAACGGTGCCGGGAGATGGCAGGACCGAGTTTGGGAACTCGCCACAGCGCGCGCACGATCTTTCCGGCCGGCCACAGCACGGCGTCGCTTGCAGTCCACGTGCGATAGTTCAGCACCACGTGGCCACCGGGGCGCACGACGCGCACGGCCTCGCCGGTCAACCACAGGGCGTCGTCGTGATGGCAGTGCTGGAATGTGATGTAGCTGAACGCCATGTCTGCGGTGGCGTCGGGCAGATCGATGGTGCGGCCATCGGCGACCGGGCTGGTCTGCAGCCGCTCGGGACGACCGAACTGCGCCACGGTCTCGCGGCACCGTTCCAGGAACGCAGCGTCGAGATCGCAGGCGACCACCCGAGCGAACATGCGAGTGAAACTGGCGGTCATCCGCCCGATGCCCGAGCCGATCTCGACCAGCGCCTGCGATGCCAGTGGATCGTCGCCCAGTCCGAACGCGGTCAAGTACGCCAGGGTCTCGTGATTGCCGGTCTCGACGAACTCGGCGAGGTTGAGATCACGGCCGGTCTGGTTGTTGAAGACCCAGCCGGTCTCGCGCACGACCTCGTCTGCAGAACGCTTCTGCTCGCTCGCAGTGCCCGCTGCCTTCCATGGCACGTGATTGCGTCGCATGGGGCGAGCGTTACTTCCGCTCCGGTAGCGGCGCGGAGTATGCCTGACCGGAATCAAGGCCGAACGCGGTGTGCAACGCACGTGCGGCACGCTCCAGATCCGCCGCGGCAGTGACCACACTGATGCGGATGGTCGATGTCGAGATCATCAAGATGTTGACCGACTCGTCGGCGAGGGTGCGAAACATCTTGGCAGCGACGCCCGGGCTGGTCTTCATGCCGGCGCCGACCAGGCTGATCTTGGCGATGTCGGCGTCGTGATCGACCCCTCGTGCACCGACCTCCGCGGCGACGCGACTGACGATCGACTCGACCCCGGCCATGTCGGCCTTCGGTACCGTGAAGCTGATGTCGGTCGCGCCGTCGTGCGAGGTGTTCTGCACGATCATGTCGACATTGACGTTGGCCGCGGCCAGCGGTTCGAACAACGTCGCCGAGATCCCCGGCCGATCTGGAACGTCGACGATCGTCACCCGGGACTCGCTGGTGTCGGTGACGACACCGGAGATGATTGGCTCTTCCATGCTTGGCTCCTGATCGGTGACCCAGGTGCCCGGCTCCCACGTGAATGCCGAGCGGACGTGAATGGGGACGTTGTGGTTGCGGGCGAACTCGACGCTGCGCAGAGCCAGCACCTTGCTGCCCGCACCGGCCATTTCGAGCATCTCCTCGAAGTTGACGTGCGCCAGCTTGCGGGCCAGCGGCACGATGCGCGGGTCGGCGGAGAACACACCTGTGACATCGGTGTAGATCTCGCAACTGTCGGCACGCAGCGAGGCTGCCAACGCCACTGCGGTCGTGTCGCTTCCGCCTCGGCCGAGCGAGGTGATCTCCTTCTCGACGCTGATGCCCTGGAACCCGGCGACCACGCAGACCTTGCCGGCCGCCAGCGCATCGCGCACCCGATCCCCTTTGACCTCGACGATCTTCGCCTTCATGTGCACCGAGTCGGTGATGATCCCGGCCTGGCTGCCGGTGAAGCTGACCGCCTCGATGCCGAGGTCGGCCAACGCCATGCACAGCAGCGCCATGGAGATGCGCTCGCCGGTCGTGATCAACATGTCCATCTCGCGGCCCGGTTGCGTGCGTGACACCTCGTTGGCCAGCTTGATGAGGTTGTCGGTGGTCTTCCCCATTGCGCTCGGCACGACTACGACGTCGTGACCGTGGCGTCGTGTGAAGGCCACGTTCTCGGCGACGGCACGCATGCGGTCTGGGTCGGCGACGGATGTGCCGCCGTATTTCTGCACGATCAGGGCCACGGGTTCCACAGGCTAGCGAGTTAGCGTCGAACGTCGTGCTCGGCCGTGCGTTGGATGATTCGTATGCGCCGGAGGTGCGAGGCAACCTGACGGCCTTTGCCGGGGCCCGATTGACCTCCAACGCGTGCTACCGCTTCGTCGGGCCGTTCATCGCCACGATCGCCCGCGGCCTCGACGTGAAGTTGGCCGACATCGGTGTGGCGATCGCTGTTTCCGAACTGTTCGGCCTGGCCTCACCGATGATCGGGCACGTCGTCGATCGGCTCGGCGAGCGACGAGCGGTCGCCGTCGGCCTCGGCGCGGGAATCGTCGGGACGTGCCTGGCCGCGGCCAGCCAGGGCGTGGTCATGCTGGCGGTCGCACTGGTGCTGATCGGCCAGGGGAACACGACGTTCTACCTCGGCATCGGCACCTGGATCGCCCACCACGTGCCGTACGAGCGTCGCGGTCGGGTGATCGGCCTGATCGAGGTGTCGTGGGCCTTCGGGCTGCTGATCGGGGTCAGCACGATGGGCCTCATCACGGCTGCGACGAACTGGCGCGTCGGGTATCTCAGCGGCGCGGCAGCGATGATCGTCATGGCGATCGTGGTGGTCGGTCGAATCGGGGCACAGACAGTCGAGCATCGCACTGAGGCCGCCTCGCGAGTCGCCGGTCGGCTCATTTCGCGCGGTTGGTTGGTGTTGTTGTCGGGGTTCGCCCTCACCGCTGCCAGCCATTCGCTGGTCGTGACGTTCGGCAGTTGGCTGGAGGATGAGTTCGGGCTGACACCGGCTGGCCTCTCTGCCGTCACGTTCGTGCTCGGCGCCGGAGAACTGACGGCCACGTTGTTCGTCGCCCGCTTCACCGATGGGTGGGGCAAGCGCCGGTCGATCGCCTTCGGGGCATGCCTGATGATTCCGGCCAGCGCCGGGCTGGTCATGTTGCATCACCATCTGTTCGTCGGTGTCTTCCTGTTGGCCGTCGTGGTTCTCGGATTCGAGTTCTCGGTCGTCAGCGCCATCTCCCTCGGGGCGACACTCGTGCCAGGCTCGCCGGCGCGCGGCCTGGGAATGTTGGTCGGTGTCGACACGATCGGACGAGCGATGATGTCGGTGCCGGCGACACGCCTCTACACCAGCCACGGCATCGGCTGGCCGGCAACGATGACCGCCATCCTGTCGACGATTGCCGTCGCCACCATCGTCGTCTCCGCGCCCCCAGCCCTCGTGAATCGTCCGTGACGAAACTCGACACCACCACCTCCGCGCCCCCAGCCCTCCCGA
>JBDTRP010000058.1:0-2505 GCA_039931555.1 Ilumatobacteraceae bacterium
TGAAAGACACCGTGAACGAGGCGTTGCGCCTCGCGGCATCGACCCGCGACCAACGAGTGTCGAGCGCGCTCGACACTCTGGCCGGCGCGGACCTCGTCGATCGTGAAGATGCGTGGCGCTGACCCACCTCGTCGACACCAGCGTGCTCAAGCGTCTGTCGACCCAGGCCGTGAGGGACGTGATCGAGCCGCTTGCCGACTCGGGGCGCCTTGCACGAACGACCATCTCGGACCTCGAAGTCGGCTACTCGGCTCGCAACAGCCGAGAATGGGACGACTTGCTTGCAGCGCTCGAGATCTTCGCCATGATCGAGACAACGGCCCAGCACTTCGATCGGGCCAAACAGGTCCAGCGACTCCTCGCAGCACGCAGCCAACGCGGCCGCAAGATCCCGGATCTGTTGATCGCCGCGGCGGCCGAAGCTGAACGGTTGACGGTACTGCACTACGACCAGGACTTCGACATGATCGCCGAGGTCACCGGTCAACGCTGTCAATGGGTCGCTTCCGCCGGCACGATCGACTGACTTGGCTACCTGGGCCTCGTTGTCGCCATCACGACGTTGTTCCAATGCGGTCGCGTGTGGGTCGTGATCAGCGGAGCGCCCTCGGCACGGAACACGTCGGTGAACACGCCACGAAGCTCGGCCTCGGAGAAGAAGGCCACGCCCTTGTCGCCGCTGACGAAGCGGTCCGAGCCCCACGCCGCGAGATGCGCAACGTTGCGACGCCGCACCCACTCTTTGATCACGATCGTGCCCTTCGGCGTGAGCAGCTCGCGGCACGATTCGAGGAAGTCACGTCGATCGGCTGGCGGGATGTGATGCAGCACGTCGGAGACCACGACCAGATCGAACCGCAGGCCGTCGGCAACCACCTCGGCCACCGCCGCCTGACGGAACTCGACGTTGCGATTGCGACCCGTGTAGCCGTGCCCCGGGTTCGGTGCGATGTCGATGCCGAGGGCGGAGGCGTTGGGATCGAGCGCGTCCATCAGGCGGGCCAGCAGCGCACCCTCGCCACACCCGACCTCGATCACGGTCGTGAACGAACCAAGGCCGGAGATGGTCGAGGCCAGGGCATCGAGGTCGACGAACAGCTTTCGGTAGCGGTCAGCGGCGGCGCGCTCGAGGCGTGGACCGAGCAACCGGCGCACACTCGACCCGATCGTCACTGCGGCATCCGGTCGGCTGGCGGCAACATCGCCGCGAGCCTAACGACTTCCCGGTGACCGTTGGCTCGTAGACTCTCGGGATGACCAGACGCCTCGCTTGCTGTGTCGCGCTCGGGATCGCGTTGTGCACGGGTGTCGCCGCAGTCGTGCCGGCACTTCCGGTCAGTGCTGCGGTCGCCCCGACGCCACCACAGACCGTCGACACGTGGGCGTGGTGCGGCGTGAACCCCGATGTGCCCGAGGCGGCGACGGCTGTACGCGCCATGGCGTTTGCCGGCGGCATCGATGCCACGTTCGGGCCATGCAACATCCCAGTGGCGGGGTACACCCCGGTCGATCCGAAGAATCGCTACGTCGCGCCCGACGTGTACATGCGTCTCGTCCTCCTCAACGCCACGGTCGGGATGAAGACCGTCGTCTACGACGCGCGGTTCTGGGGGAGCTTTCAAGATCGCACCGACGCCATCAGCTACTGGCGGCCCGTGCTGGCCAACATCGCCGCGTGGGACCTGGGTGATGAATACGGTCCGCCCCCGTCGCCGCAATGGAACGTGCTCAGGTCGCGATGGACGATCGTGCATACCATCGTCGAGCCGGCAACCGGCGTGCAGCCGTTCACCAACTTCCTGCCAGACCCTGATGTTCTCAACCTCGCACTGACCGACCTGCCCGGTTCGGAGCGACTGCTGTCGTTCGCGACCTACACCGGCGACCTCGGCGCCGGCCTGGCGCAGACCTTCAACTCGCGCGCCACCAAGTTGATGTGCGGGGTGAACGAGCTCGACCACAACGGGTTGGTGTCGACGCCCGCCTCGATCCGCGCGGGCATAGAGTCGTTGAAGGCCGCCGGATGCGATCAGATCCTGGTGTTCGGTGGCTTCACCGTCTACGACGATCCGACACACTTCTTCGGCATCTCCTCGGTCGTCGATCCCACCGGCGCGCCGACCAACCGTGCGCCCGCGACGCAGGAGGGCTCCGGCCACTCGACCCTCATCCCGGTCGGGCCGCTGCGCCTCCTCGAAACCCGCACCGGACCCGGTCTCGGAACGGTCGACGGCGGGTTCAGCGGGCAAGGGCTTCGTCCGCCCGACAGCGTGCTCGAGCTCGGCGTCGTCGGCCGCGCCCAGATGCCCGAGTGGGCCCGATCGGTCGTGCTCAACGTCACTGTGACCGGCGGCGTCGGGCCCGGCTATCTCACCGTTTACCCCTGCGGCCAACCACGGCCCACGTCGTCGAACCTCAACTACGACGTCGGCATCACACGTGCCGTCGCTGTCGTGGCCCAGATCGGAAACAACGGCGCTGTGTGCGTCTACACCCAGACCCCAA
>JBDTRP010000059.1:0-44282 GCA_039931555.1 Ilumatobacteraceae bacterium
TGAGGGTCATGCCCTCGGTCTCGAGCTCGACGTTGAGGCGCGCGTCTGCCGCCTGGGCGGCGATGTATCTGAGCTTCTGGCGATCGGCGAGGTCGGTCATGTAGTTGGCTCGGTCTCTTCGTCGCCCGCCTCGTCGTCGCCCGGCAGTTGCTCGACATCGACGATGCCGGGCCACGGCTTGACAATGCGCGCCAGCAACGGGAAGTCCTTGCGGAGCGGATGCCCCTCGAACTCCATCGGCAGGTACATGTTGCGCAGATCGTTGTGACCGGCGAAGCCGATGCCGAACATCTCATGGGCTTCACGCTCGTGCCAATTGGCACCGGCGTAGACGGTGATCCAGCTGTCGATCGTGGGATCGTCGTTGGCCACATCGGCCTTGATCGTCACGCCGAAGTGCTCCTCGATGTTGGTGACCCTGGCGAAGACCTGCATCCGGGTCTCGCCGCCCGCATACCCCTGGCGGATGGTGTCGTCGCGCTCGACGGGAGACTGCGTCGGGTCGTCTTCGCCGCGGCCGTAGGGACTGGGCATCCAGTCGATCGCCGACAGGAAGCAGAAGTACTCGCAGCCGATCACGTCGCGCAGCGCCATGCCGGCAGCGCGCCACGAACTGGCGCTGACCCGCACCCACACGTCGTCGCCCGGCTTCACCAAGCTGTCGAGCAGCCCATCGCCCAGTACCTCGCGTAGACGCTGCACGATGCCCTCGCGCAGCCCGTCGCCGGGCAGCGCCAACGTTTCGGTCCCGGTACCGGAGTCACTCAATGCGACCACCGCCGACCACGATCGGTTCGCGCATCGAGACGTCCTTGACCATTGGTTTGGTGCCTTCGCCGCGCCAACGTGCGCCCATGTCTTCGTTCTTGATCCTCTGTTGCAGCAAGACGATGCCTTCGAGCAGGGCCTCGGGCCGTGGCGGACAGCCTGGCACGTAGACATCGACCGGGATGATCTGATCCACGCCCTTCGTGACGGAGTAGCTGTCCCAATACGGCCCGCCACAGTTGGCACACGAGCCCATCGAGATAACGTACTTGGGCTCCGGCATCTGCTCGTACAGACGCTTCACCGCCGGAGCCATCTTGTCGGTGACGGTGCCCGACACCACGACGAGATCGGCTTGGCGCGGGCTGGCAGGCAAGGGGATCACGCCGAGGCGCATCACGTCGTAGCGCGGCGAACCGAACGCAGCGCCCATCTCGATGGCGCAGCACGCAAGACCCCACTGGTACACCCACAGGCTGTACGACCGGCCAAGGTTGAACAGCGACGTGAGCGGTTTGGGCATGCGCCCTTTGTCTACGAATCCCATGCGGTCATACCCAACGCAACACGCCCTTGCGCCACGCATACACGAGGCCAAGGAGCAGGACGAACACAAAGATCCCCATCTCGGCGAGACCGAACCCGGCATACCGCTCGAGCTGGGTGGCCCACGGGAAGATGAACACAGCTTCGACGTCGAAGACCACGAACAGCAAGGCGAAGATGTAATAGCGGACCTGGCTCTGCGACCAGCCGTCGCCGACAGGGTCGACGCCGCTCTCGTAGGCGGTCAGCTTCTCGACTGACGGCTTGTTGGGCCGCACCAGTGCCGAGATGCCCAACAACAATCCGGCCAGTAGCAGGGCGATCGCCCCGAACCAGACGACCGTGAGGTAGTCGCGCAAGAAGTCTGACATCGCGGCCGACGCTACTACGCGGCGTGAATGGCACCGCAAAAGCGCGCCGCCTTCGCGCTGTCATACAGATTGCTAGCATTCGAATACATGAGCGAGCTATCTGTCGTACGCACCGTTCGGGTCGACTCCGAGATGGATGCACAGATCGTCGCGATGGCCGCCGAGCGCAAGATCAGTGTGTCGCAGTTCATCCGCCTGACGATCGAGGAGGTCGTGGCATCCAACGAGCGCCAGCGTCGCCTTCGACTGGCGCTCCAGACCGCCGAGCAGCTCGGCGACATCGGTCTCGATCGGGAGCACGCGTGGTCACGGGCGGACGTTCGTGTACCTGGTTGACACCTCGGTCCTCACGCGCATGCGCCGACCGTCGATCGGAACCACGCTGCTCGGGCTGGGACGGATCTTCTACTCGCCGATCTCCGGTCTCGAGCTGCGCTACTCGGCGTCGAACGAGGCCGACTACAAGAAACTGACAACCATCCTCGACGGCTTCGATCGGCTCGAGCTCGCAGATGGCGTCTTCGACACCGCCGACCGGACGCAGTTGTTGCTCGCCCGAGCGGGACTGAAGGGCCGGCCGCTGCGCGATCTGGTCATTGCTGCACAGGCTGAGTTGGCCGGCCTGACGGTGCTGCACTACGACGCCGACTTCGACCTGATCGCATCGGTGACCGGCCAACCGACGCTGTGGATCTTGCGACCCGGTTCGATCGACTAGCCGATGCGGGCATACTGGGTCCATGCCTGACGAAAGCGAAATCTCCTCTGGGCCCACCGATGACGAGCCAACGGCCGAGGAGCTCGAACTGGAAACCTACGACCTCGATGGTGATGGCGAGATCGGTGTGATCGATCACGAACGTGCACGCCTCGGTCTGGTCGATGCCCGGCTGGAAGAGATCGCCGAAGAGGGCGGGATCAAGGGTGCGATCGCCGAAGCGGCGCACAAGGTGCTCGACAAGCTCGACAACGACGACTGAGCAACGCTCAGTCGCACGCCCGCCCACGCAGCAGCGCCATCACGGAGCCACCGTGATGATGACGGTCCCGGCCGACCCGGATCGGCATCATGCGCACGAGGTCGTCGTTGCCCGACGGCCCGATCACGACGATGTCTGCATCCCCGGTCACACTGGACGGAACCCCGACGATCTGGCGGATGCGCCCCTTGCGGTCTGCGCGCAGCGTCTGGAGACGAGCAACCTCCAAGCTCGACGACTGCAGCTGGATCACAACCTGCGAACCGGGAGTGAAGCCTTCGGCCACCACCCAGGCCGACTGACCGGCGACCACGCAGCGCTGGTCACCACCGATCGCCGTCGCCGAGCCGTTCGTCTTCGAGCTCCGCACCGTCACCTGGAACGTACCCTTGGCCACGTTGCCCGAGGCGTCGGTCGCCGCGCACGTCACTTGAGTCTTGCCCATCGGCATCACCGACATCGGCGCCGGGTTGCAGAGCGCAGGCAACGAACCGTCGAACGTGTCGGTCGCACTCGGTGGCGAGTACGGCACCCAAGCCGGTCGCGAACCGCCACGCTCGACGATCACGTTGCGATGTGGCGCGACGACGGGCGGAGTCGTATCGGTCGAGACCGGCCCGTCGTTGTCGAGCACCGTCACCAGGTTCTCACCCGCCACAAATCGATAGGGGATCGCGTCGCCGGCGTCGACGGAGACGGTGAAGTACCGGGTCGGCTCATCGACCGCGTCGTCGTCGACCGGGATGCGAACATCGGCGGTGGTCTGCCCGTCGGCGATGTCGATCATCAGGTCGGACGTTACGGTCACTGTGGCATCAGCCGTGTCGACCGCAAGAACGTGGGCCGGGATGAGCATCGGTCCATAGGTGTTGGACTCCAGCTCGAGCTGCAGGACTGCCGTGCCACCTTCGGTCACCGTTGGGCGTCCGAGGATCTCCATGGTCGGAGGCGGCAGCACGGTGATGGCCCACACGCCGGTCGACGTGCTGGTGCCGTCGGTGACGCTGTAGGTGATCGTGCGTTGAAACGGCGCCGTCGGAAGCGGTGTCGCGTCGTAGTACCGGCTCGACGAGTAGTCGCACGTGAAGTCGGTCGCCGGGCCCTGATCGCAACTGATCCAGTCGTCGTTGACCGGCGGAGTCAGCACCGTGAGGGCCGAGCCCTCGGGGTCGGACGCCGTGAAGCGAACCGAGTAGACGTCTTCGTAGCGAACCGTCAGCGAACCGCTGGTGACCGTCGGTGCCTGGTTGCCGGCCGCAGAAACCCAGCCGTGATCGAACCCACCGACGAGTGAACCGGCCACTGCGCACGCAGCAGCCAATCGCACCATTTGAGTCTTCATGTTCCGTCCCTTGCCCTGACGAGGTGCCTGGTCGGCGCCCGCCCGTTCCAGTCATGGCATCGGCGCAACGCGGCGGCGGGTTGAGTCAAGTGTCGACGAACAAAGGTTCAGTTGTTGGTCAAGTTTGCGAGCGCTCGGTGAAGACCGATCAACCGCCCAAGGGCTCGATCCATGCCGGCTCGATTGTCGCCATCGGGTCGGCGAACGGCTCGACTGCGCACCAGCGAAGGCACGTCGCCGATCGACAGCGAGCCGAGGATCGAGAACGCAAGGAACGCAGCACCACGGGCGTTGGTGGCCCGCGGATCCTCCATCTGGTGAACAGGGCGGTCGAGAGCGTCGGCCAGGAGTTGGGCCCACAGATCACTCTGTGCGCCACCCCCACCGAACCGCACCGTGGCGAACTCGTGCCCCACGAACGACTCGACCGTCGGGAGCAACCAGGCGAGGTTGACTGCAACCCCCTCGATCACGGCGCGAACCATGTGCCGCCGCTCGTGATGCAACGACAGCCCGGTGAAGGCGGCGCGAACGTCGTCGTTGGGTTGCGGCGCCAGCGAGCCGAGCAGCCACGGCATGAACTCCACGCCCTCGGCTCCAGCCGCCACGGAATGCGCGTCACTCGTTGCCGCTTCGTAGTCCTCGCCGTAGCCGAACAACCGCATCGCCCACTCCAACGCCCGACCGCCGACGCCGTTCTCGGCCATCACGCAGTACCTCTCGGACAACGGGCTGGGAACGACGAAGATGCCGGCGCCGAGATCCGAGCGATGCTCGTCGATGTGCGCGCCGACCACCGATGTCGTGCCGACGATGATCGAGGCGTCGCGTGCCGTCAGCGCGCCGCTGCCGATCGCGGACGTGATCGAATCGATCGTTCCCGTCGTGACCGGCAAACCCTCGGCGATACCCAGTTCGCGAGCAGCGGCAGTCGTCACGGACCCGACGATTCCGTTCATCGGCATCAGCGGCGCCAACTTGTCTGGGTCGAGGTGGGTCGCCGCGACCAACTCGGCGTCGTACTCGGTGATGCCCCACGTGCGGTTGTCGCACACCATCTGTCCGAACGCCGTCGACTGCGTCGCGCCGAGTCTGCCGGTCAGCCGGGCATTGACGTAGTCCATCGGCTCGAGGAACGCTGCGGCAGCCGCGTAGGCGTCAGGGTGCAGCGTGCGCAACACATGGATGTGGGCAACGTTGTCGTTGCCGCTCGGCAACGGAAGCAGGCCGTGGCGCGCGACGAACAGGGCGAACGATTCGTCGGTCAGCAACGACAGGTTGTGTTCGGCCCCACGCGTATCCATCCAGATCACACACGGCCCGGTCGGCATCCCGTTGGCAGCGACGGGAACGGTGCTCATGTACTGACTCGTCACCGCGACGGCGACGATCGGCGGCGCGGGTCGCGTCGCGGCCGCGATCGTTGCGTGCGTGGCGACGACGATCGCGGTCCACATCTCCTCGGGATCCTGCTCTGCTCCGCCGCCGTCGAGGAACTGCGTCGCGACCGGCCGGCTCGACCACGCAATCGTCGCACCGTCGGCGGAAACGAGTGCAACCTTGGGACCACCGGTACCCAGATCAATCGCCAGCACGCATTCAGACGTCACGCGGCGAGGTTACGACGTGCTACAACCGTTGGTTGTGAACGAGAGGGCAGACGTCGAAAGGCTCGTGCGCGCCAGCAGTCTCTTCGGCGGAGAACCCGTCCAGATCCGTCCACTGAGCGGCGGCATCACCAATCGGAACTTCGTGGCAGCAACCGACCACGGCGAATTCGTGGTTCGCATCCCGGGTGAACGCACCGAGCTGTTGGGGATCGATCGGGCCCATGAAGCCGAAGCAGCGCAGCGGGCCGCTGAGCTCGGCATCGGTCCGGCGGTGCTGGGCATGCTCGAGGGCGTCGGGACCCTCGTCACCCGACTCGTCGAGGGCCATCATCTCGAGCCGACGCCGTTCACCGAGCGGCTCGTCGATGTCGTCGAGCTGGTCCGCCGCTTTCACGACAGCGGTGCACTCGGTGGCGCATTTCCGATCCATCGCGTCGTCGAGTGGCACGCACGCGATGCGTCGGCACGCGGCGTCATGCCACCGCGTGCCTACGAACGTCTCCACCAGTTGAGCCGACGAATCGAGGCCGCGTTTTCGCGGGCGCCAACACCGCTCGTGCCGTGCCACAACGATCTGTTGCCCGGCAACGTGCTGTTCGCCGACGACCGCGTGTGGCTGCTCGACTTCGAGTACGCCGGGATGAACGACGTGTTCTTCGACCTCGGCAACCTCAGTGTCAACAGCGAGCTCAACCATGATGCCGAAGAGCGGCTGCTGACCCTCTACTTCGGACAGGTCACCAAGTCGTCGTGGGCTCGGCTGCAACTGATGAAGATGATGAGCGAGTTCCGCGAGGGGATGTGGGCCGTGGTGCAGCAGGCCATCAGCACGCTCGATACGGACTTCGTGTCGTACGCCGACGAACGCCTCAGCAACTGCGAACGCCTTGCCGGTCGACCCGAGTTCGAAGGCTGGCTGGCGGACGCGGCAAGCCCGATCAGCTGACCCAGGGCCCCGAGCCGGTGACGCGGTCGACGGTGATGCGGATGATGCTCCCCGGCGGCGGATCGTCCATCGGCGGGAACTTCACACTCTCGCCGAGGAACAGCGCGGCCAACTGCTGCAGCAGCTCGGGTGCCCCGCCGGAAGTGACCCGGGCGTTTCCGTGCAGCACGGCGTAGTTGTGCAACCCCATCGGATTCGTGCCGGGCAGCTCGATGCTCAACACCACACGGGGATCGCGTTCGATGTTGCGCAGCTTCTGGCCGGCGCCGAGATGGGCAACGAGCAGTTCGTCGCCGTCACGTCCCACCCAGATCAATGTCACCTGCGGCGACCCGTCGACGTTGAGCGTGATGAGGTGGCCGTGGACGCCGATGTCGATGGCGAAGGCGAGCTCAGGATGAAGGTCCATGCATCTCACCGTAGACGCGAAATGGGGCTGCTTCCCCCGAAGCAGCCCCATTTCTGTCGGTCGACGCAGGTTGCTCAGTTGAGTGCGTCGAGCTCCCGCTCGATTGCCATCAGTTCCTCTTTCGTGCCTTGCACCTTCGGACCGGTGAACCACTTCTTACCACTCAACGACCAGTAGCCGAGGATGAAGATCGCGGCCAGCACGATGAGTGGTCCGGTGAAGTTGAAGTTGTTCTGCTTGAACGTGCCATTGGGCAGGCCGTCTGCTCCGAGGATGTTGTTCCCGCTGCCCCAGATCGGCCAGAACGGCCAGAACACCGGCGCAAAGAACAAGATGGTGATGAATCCGATCCATACCAGCGACGCCCAGCAAATGATCTTGTGACGCCCCTTCAGGTTCCATGGCCCCGTTTGGAAGTCGGGATTGGTGAGACGCAGGTAGATCGGGATCGCGTACGAGATGTACAGGCCGATGACGCAGATGCCGGTGAGGGCGAAGAACGCCGTCGAGTAACCGCCCTTCTGGTACAGCGACAGCGCACCGGTGATGGCCGACAGGGTGACGCCGAGCCACACCGAGTTCGTTGGTGTGCGGGTCTTCTTGTTGATCTTGTGCCAGTACTTCGAGCCAGGCAGCGCACCATCACGGCTGAACGCGTAGATCATGCGACTGTTGGCCGTGACCGACGCGAGACCGCAGAAGAACTGCCCGACCAGGGCGATGAGGACGAGGAACTTGGCGGTGCCGGTGCCGACGGCGCTGGAGATCAGACGTGGTGCCGCATTCACCAGGAACGTGTCACCGCCACCACCGAACGCAATCGAGGTGTAGCCATCCACGTCTTCCTTTTTCGGCAACGCGGCGATCATCGACAAGTTGAGTACCAGTGCGGCGATCGCCGAGATGTAGATCGAACGCACGATGGCTTTGGGGGCCTCGGTGCGTGCACCTTTCGTTTCCTCACTGACGTGAGCGGATGCATCGAACCCGGTGATGGTGTATTGCGCCAGCAACATGCCCAGCGCAAACAGGTACACGGTGATGAACACGCCACCGGTCCACCCGGTCATCCCGGGAGGCGCAGAGTCGAAGGCGCCGCCGATGCCCCGCTTGTTGGTCGGCGCGATGAACAACACGCCAGCGATGATGACCACCCCGGCGACGTGCCACCACACGCTGATGGTACCGAACAACTTCACCAGGTTGACGCTGAAGGTGTTCAACAAGCCATGGGCGATCAGCACCAACAAGAAGATGCCGAAGATGGTCAGACTGGTCAGCTTGAACGTGTCGTCGAACATGCGGATGAAGTACCCGATGAAGATCGACAGGGCGTAGTCGACCGAGGCGATGACGCCGATCTGGCCGAGCAGGTTGAAGTAGCCCGTGAACCACGACCAACGAGCCGCGTTGTTTCGAGCCAACTTGGCCGACCAGTAGTACAAGCCACCCGCAGTCGGGTAGGCCGAGCAGATCTCGCCCATCGCCATGCCGACGAGGAGGGCGAAGAAGCCGACCACGATCCAGCCGATGGTGATCACTCGCGGACCGCTGGTGACCATGCCCAGCCAGAAGCTCGTCATGCCTCCTGCAAGGATCGAGATGATCGAGAAACTGATGGCGAAGTTGCTGAACGTGCTCATGCCGCGGTGCAACTCTTGGGCGTAGCCCATGGCATGCAGATGATCGCGGTCTTCGTCCATGGTTGTCATACAGAACCCCCAGTTCTGACCCGGTGCGGCCCCCGCCGCACTACGAGCTAGGCGGATGTCTAGCACGTGCCGGGAGCGCCGCCGCGCAACCTTCGGCCGCAAGGATCCGATTGCCGTATCACCGTTGACCCTGCGAGAATCAACCCAGCCAAGGGGTGCCGATGCTGGGTGGTGGGGTCGACGGTGACTGAGAACGAAACGGCGGTGAGCGCTCGCCAAGCGTCCGAGATCTTTGCGCTCTCGGATCGCTACATCATCGACAGCGCCGCGCTCGATCCCATGCTCGCCTCGTTCTGGGGCATCCCCGGCCACGACGACGAGATGACCGACTACTCACCCGAGGGTTGGGCTGGCCGGCTCGACCTGCAACGCACCACGCTTCGCGACCTCGCCCAGATCCAGCCGAGCAGCCGCAGTGACCGGATCGCCGTCGAAGTCATGCGCGAGCGGGTCCAGGCAGAACATGACCTGATCGAATCGGGCGAGTATCACCGATGGCTCAGCGTGATGAACAGCCATCACGAGTACATCCGTGGGATCTTCGACTTCATGCCACGGCAATCCGACGAGGACTGGCGGAACGTGCAGACCAGGTTGCACGCCGTGCCGGACGCGCTCGACAAGCTGCGCGCCAGCTTTCTCTACGCCGCCGACAATGGGCAGGTTGCGGCACGCCGCCAGACGGTCGCCTGCGCCGAGCAATGCGACGTGTGGGGCCGACCTGGGGGCTACTTCACCGAACTGGTCGCCGGGTGCGAACTCCTCGATCTCGACACCGAGGCTGCGGGGGCGGCCAACGCCTTCATCGAGTTCGGCAAGTGGTTGCGCAACGACTACGGCGCCATGGCCACACCCCACGACCCGGTGGGCACGGAGCGCTATCGACTGTTCGCCCGCTTCCACAACGGCACCGATCTCGACCTCGTCGAGACCTATCGATGGGGTTGGGAGGAGCTGCGCGGCATCGAGGCGCGCATGGCGACGCTGGTCGAACGGATCATCCCCGGGGCGCCACGCGATGAGTGCATCGAGCAGTTGAAGAGCGATCCGCGGTATGTCGTCGAGGGCGCCGATCGTTTCCTGGCATGGAGCCAGGATGTGATCGATCGAACCATCGCCGATCTCGACGGAAACTACTTCGAGATCGCTCAGCCGTTGCACCGATGCCAGGCGATGGCCGCGCCCGCCGGCAGCACCGACTCGACGTACTACACACCACCGAGCGAGGACTTCAGCCGGCCGGGTCAGATCTGGCATCCGGTGGCGGGCAAGGAGATCTTCCCGCTGTGGGAGGCCCTGTCGACGCAGTACCACGAGAGCGCCCCAGGCCATCATCTGCAGCTTGCACAGATGATGTATCAAGCGGAGGCCCTGACGCGCTTCCAGCGCCTCGGTGTCTTGATCTCCGGTCACGGCGAGGGCTGGGCGTTGTATGCCGAACGTTTGATGCATGAGCTGGGATACCTCGACGACCCGGTGTACGAGCTCGGCTGGCTCGCCGGGCAGGCGTTGCGCGCGGCCCGCGTGATCATCGACATCGGGTTGCACTGCGAGATGCGGATTCCCGACGACGAGCAGTTCCATCCAGGTGAGCGGTGGCGGGTGGATCTCGGATTGCCGTTCCTGCTCGAACGCACCGGCTACCCCGTCGACCACCTCGCCTCGGAGATCGATCGCTACCTCGGCATGCCCGGTCAGGCGATCTCGTACAAGGTCGGCGAGCGCGTGTGGCTGGATGGTCGCGAGCGCGCTCGTCGGCGCCTGGGCGCACAGTTCGACGTCAAGAGGTTCCACCAGGTCGTCCTCGACATGGGCGCGATGGGACTCGATCAGCTCCGCGTCGAACTCGACGCGATCCACTCGCTCGACGGTGCCGGCTAGCGGTTCAACCTGCGTCGCCTGCAACGCTGTCGAGGAACCAGTCGACGAGGTGGTCGGCGGCCGGTTGGCTGTCGGCGACGTTGCGCCGGGTCTCCTCGACCAACTCGTCGGGTTTGATCCCATACTTCAACAGCTCCGCGCTGCCACCCTCGCTGAGCGCCCACCGACGGATCATCGTCTCGGTGGCTTCGGGATGGAACTGTGTGCAGAAGCTGCGCGCCAGCCTCCACGCCTGCGGGCCGACGACACTGCGGGCCAGCTCGACCGAACCTGGCGGAACGGTGATCACGTCGTAGTGCCACTGCATCCACGGCCCTTCGGCGATCGTCTCTGGGAGGTCGCTGGTCACCTGGTGCCAGCCGATCTCGGGCTCGCGAGCCCGCTCGACCGTGCCACCGAGCGCGTGGGCCATGATCTGGTTGCCGTAGCAGATGCCGTAGACAGGCACACCCGACACGTGCGCATTTCGGATCACGTCTGCCTCGGCGGCGACCGAGTCGGCGACGTGCGGCCAGTACACGCTCCACTCGCTGCCCAACGTGACCACGAGGTCGTGACCGTCGAGCGACGGCCAGTCGCCGAGGTTCTCACGATGGCATTCCACGAACGAGAATCCGTGACCTCGGAATCGTTCGGTGACAAACCCTCCGTCGGCATCGGAAGCGTTGGCGATCAGCAGCGCGCGCATGGGCACTACGGTACGCGCTGATATGCCTGCACCGAAGATTTCCAGCGCAGCAATCGACCGTGCCGCCGAGGCCGGCCGCGGCGTAGTCACGAATTCCCCCGTCACCCGCTCGGCCGCACTCAGCGATCGGTACGGCGGCGACGTCGTGTTGAAAGCCGAGAACCTTCAACGGACGGGCAGCTTCAAGATCCGAGGCGCCATGAGCAAGCTCGCCGCGCTCGGCGACGACGCGGTCAACGGTGTAACCGCTGGAAGCGCGGGGAACCACGCCCAGGCGATTGCCTTCGCGGCTCGCCATGCGGGTGTCCGGTGCGAGATCTTCGTGCCTGCCGGCGCCCCGATCTCCAAGATCGAGGCATGCCGCGGCTACGGCGCAACCCTGATCGAGGGCGGCGACTCCCTCGACGAAGCGGTGTTCGCAGCTCGGGCCCACGCGGCCGAGGTCGGCATGGTGTTCTGCCATCCGTACGATGACATCGACGTGGTCGCCGGGCAGGCCACGCTCGGCCGAGAACTGATCAGCGATGTGCCCGGTCTCCGACGTGTCATCGTGCCGTTGGGTGGCGGTGGGCTCGCCTCCGGGATCGCCATCGCCGTGAAGGCGCACGACCCGACGATCGAGGTGATCGGTGTACAGATCGCGGCATGCGCTCCATATGCCCACCGTGCTGCGCCGACCGGCCCGGTCGTCACCTTGGCGGATGGCATCGCCGTCAAACGACCCGGCGAGATCACGCTGCCGCTCGTCGAGGAGTGGCTCGACGATGTCGTGGTCGTCGAAGAGAACACGGTCGCCGATGCGATGGTGCTGTTGATGGAGCGGGCGAAGTTGTTCGTCGAAGGTGCAGGCGCCGTCGGCGTCGCCGCGCTGATGTCGCAACGAATCGCGTCGGCGCCGATGGGCACGACGTGCGTGGTGTTGAGCGGCGGAAACGTCGATCTCGGATTGCTGCCGGGGTTGATTCGCCGTCACGAGACCCAGGCCGGGCGACGACTGATCCTGTTCGCCCGCATCAGCGATCGACCAGGCGGCCTGGCGCGGTTGTTGACCCTGTTCGCCGACCGCGGCGCCAACCTGGTCGAAGTCGAGCACGTACGCGAAGGCGTCGACCTGCACGTGCGCGAGACCGGGGTGCAGGCGGTACTGGAGGTGCGCGGACGCGGCCACGCCGAGTCCGTGATGCGCGCCGCGACCGATGCCGGCTACTCGATCGAGGTGGTCGACCAGTAGCCCGGATCGCCGCTCCGGTCAGGTGGCGATGAACACGTTCTTCAGCTCCGTGTAGTGGTCGAGCACGTGCATCGAGTGCTCTCGCCCCAGACCACTTTGTTTGAAGCCACCGAACGGCGTGCTGTAGCGCACCGAACTGTTCGAGTTGACGCTGATCGTTCCTGCCTCCATCGCCCGAACCACGCGGATCGCCTTGGCGCCGTCACGTGTCCAGACCGAGCCGGACAACCCGTACTCGCTGTCGTTGCAGATGCGGATCGCGTCGGCCTCGTCGTCGAACGGCAGCACCACCGCGACAGGGCCGAAGACCTCGTCACGACAGATGCTGGTGGTCGGGTCCGATGGCGTGGCGATCATGATCGGGTGCCAGAACCCGAGCCCTGACGGTGCCTCACCGGTGAACACCGTGTCGAGGCCGTCCGTGAAGGTCCGCACCTGGGCGAGGTGCTGCGACGTGACCAATGGACCCATCGCGGTGGTGGTGTCCATCGGGTCACCGACCTTCCACTGCTTGGCGGCATCGACGAACAGATCGACAAAACGATCGAACACGGTCCGCTGCACTAGCACCCTGCTGCGAGCGCAGCAGTCCTGCCCGGAGTTGTCGAACACCGCACCAGGTGCTGCAGCAGCGGCCTTGTCGAGGTCGGCATCGGCGAAGATGATGTTCGCGCTCTTGCCACCGAGCTCGAGGGTGACCCGCTTCACCTGCTCGGCGCAGCCGGCCATGATCCGCTTGCCGACGGCGGTCGAGCCGGTGAACGAGACCTTGCGGACGTCGGGGTGCTCGACGAACCGCCAGCCCACTTCGGCACCGCTGCCGACCAGCACGTTGAGCACGCCTTCGGGGATTCCGGCTTCGAGCGCCAGTTCGCCGAGCCGCAGTGTCGTCAGCGGCGTGATCTCGGCCGGCTTCACGACCGCGGTGTTCCCCGTCGCCAGCGCCGGCCCGATCTTCCATGACGCCATCAGCACGGGGAAGTTCCACGGGATGATCAAGCCGACGACGCCCAGCGGCTCGTGAAAGGTCACATCGACACCACCGGCGACCGGGATCGTCGAGCCAATGTGCTTGTCGATCGCCCCGGCGTAGTAGTGGATGACATCGGCTGCGGCATTCGCGCACCATGTGCTGCTCCCGATCGGCATGCCCATGTTGGCCGTCTCCAGGCGAGCGAGTTCGTCGGCATGGTCGGCAATCGCATCGGCGAAGCGGCGCATCAAGCGGGCCCGATCTGCCGGGGCAACGGCCTGCCACGCCGGTGCCGCCTGGCGCGCCCGGGCAATCGCTGCGTCGGTCTCATCCCGGTCGGCGACACGCAGGTCACGTAACACGGATTCGTCGGTGGGATTGATCAATCGGAAGGTTGCGGACACGACCGACAGGGTAGCTAGCCGGCCGGGATCGGCGGTACGGCAGTGAGGTCGTGAAGCCGGTGATTGATCGCCACCAGCTGCCGTTGGGCGTCGCGGTAGACCTCGAAGAACTCCGTGTACCGATCGTGCGCCGTGACTGATGGTTCATGGCTCGACGTCGACCGGCAACAGCGGGCGACCGCGTCGTCGACATCGGTGAACACACCCACCCCGATCCCCGCCACCACTGCCGCGCCGAACGATGCGTCACCGTTGGCCGGCAGGGTGATCTGCCTCCCGAGGACATCGGCCATGATCTGACGCCATGTGGCGCTGCGTGCGCCGCCACCGATCAAGCGGATCGTCTCGTACCGCATGCCAAGACCCTCCGCGATCGTCATCGCGTCGCGTATTGCGTAGGCAATGCCCTCGTACAGTGACCTGGCGAAGTGGGCCCGCTCATGCTGCATCGTGACACCGACGAAGTCAGCTCGCAGTTTGGGGTCCCAGTGCGGCGCCCGCTCACCCTGCAGGTAGGGATGGAACAGCAGGCCGTCGCTGCCGATCGACACGGAAGCGGCGAGCACGTCCATGCCGTCGAAGCCGTCCGCGGCGAAGAACTGGTCCCGCATCCAGCGGTGGGCTGACGCGCACGAGTTGATGCCGGTCGCCGTGTAGTAGAGACCTTCGACGACGTGCGGGTAGCACGACACCGGCGGGCGCACCAGCGGACCATCGGTGACCTGGTAGATCACGCCGGCCGTGGCCAGCTTCACTGCTCCGTCGCCGGGGGTGCACGCCCCGGCGCCGAACAGCTCGACGGTGGTGTCGTTGCTGCCGCACACGACGGGCGTGCCGGCCACGAGCCCGCAATCGACGGCTGCGGTGGCGGTGACCTGGCCGACGATCGTTGTCGCATCGACGATCGGCGGAAGCGTGGACGGCAACCAACCGACCAATGCGCACAACTCGTCGGACCATCCATGCGTCGCCGAGTCGGCCAGCAAGGCCCCGACTGCATCGCTGTAGTCGGTGTGCCATTCGTCGGTGAGCTTGAACCGCAGCCAGTCCTTGGCGAGGAAGACACGACGAGTCGAGGCCGCCGCATCGGGGTCGTTGCGCAAGACCCACAGCAGCTGCGGAAGCAACCAGGTCGGGTTGACACGGTTCAGCGACAGTTCCAGGATTCGCGCATCGGCCTGCTCGCGCAGCTCGGCGGCCTCCGCGGCGCTTCGTGAATCGCTCCACAGGATCGCTCGACGCAGTGGACGACCGGCGGCGTCGGTCAGCACCCCGATGTGGGCACCACCCGACACGCTGATCCCCGCGATCGCATCCACCTCGACTCCGGCAACAGCGGTCGCGGCACGAATTGCTGCGCGCGCCGCGGTCCACCAGTCGGACGGCTGCTGCTCGGCCCAACCGAAGTGGGGCGTGTGGGTGACGATCGCTGCTGAACCATCGGCCACGGTGGTGCCACCGGCGTCGATGATCGACACCTTCACTCCCCCGGCGCCGAGGTCGACACCCATCAGCAGTGCACTCACTGGGCGGCGGCCTCCAGCACGTCACGCAGCTGCGACACGACGGAACCCTTCTTCGGCGAGAACGACCCGTCGAACACTGCTGATCCGATGGTGAACGCGTCGGCCCCCGCCGAGCGCAAATCGCCGATCTGGGTGGCGCTGGAGACGCTCCCGGCCACCACCAGGTAGCCGGACGTGCCACGGCGGGCTGCGCGCACCAGGTCGAGCGGATCGGCGTCGGTCGCCCGATAGGCGAGCAGGTCGGCGCCACCACAGCCACGTTCGTCGAACGTCTTGCACTGCTGCTCGACCAATGCAGCATCACCACCCAACTTGGTCGGATGGCCGACAGGCAGCCCGGGGAACGGCAGGTACTCGATTCCCGAGCCATCGATGATCCGCATGGTGTCGTCGACTTGGGTGCCACCCATCAGACGGTCGACGCCGATTTCCACCGCAGCGCGAGAGCTCTGCAGACAGGCTTCGACCGACGTGCTGACCACCTCGAGATAGGTGGTCACACCACCGGCCTGCATGCGGCGGTTGAGCTCCACGAGCGTCGCCGTGTCGACACCGACGTCCTTGAAGCCGGCGTGGCGCACGCCGACGTGCTCGATGGCGGCCCATGTGTCGAGGCAGTCGACGACGGTCTCATCGGACCGTGTGAGCATGAAGATGAAATCCACGTGCGCTCCCGACTCTCCCCAACGCGGCCTGCTGAGTGCAACTGCGACCCGGCAGACATCTTGACATCTACAATTGCTGCTGCCATGAGTCAACCGCCGCCGCTGATCGCCGTGTGTGCACGAGTGCTGACCTTCAGCGACGAAGGCAAGCGCGATGCGTTCTCCAGCAGCCAGCCGTACAGCAGGGCCGTGGCCCGTGCTGGCGGCGTTCCGGTGCTGGTTCCGCCGATCAACGAACTGTCGATCAACGCCCTCACGGTGCTGCAGCACTTCGACGGTGTGCTGTTGCCAGGTGGCGGCGATGTCGATCCACGGTGCTACGGCGAGGAGCCCACTGAGGAATCCCTCTATGGCATCGTTGCCGCCAACGACGAGCTCGACATGGCAGTCGCCGCCGCCGCGCTGGAGCTCGACCTGCCGATGCTCGCCTTGTGCCGTGGCATGCAAGTGCTGAACATCGTGCTCGGCGGAACGCTGGTGCAAGACATCGGCAACGACGAGCACTGGATGCGCGAGCACTCGGTCAAGCTGGTCGAAGGCTCGATCGTCGCCCAGCTCGTCGGAGACACGCACCTCGACCACTGCCACTCCGTGCATCATCAGGGGATCGGCGAACTGGGTGCCGGCCTCGTTCCGATCGGCTACTCCGAGGACGGGCAACTCGAGGCTGTCGAGCTGCCCTCGAAATCGTGGGTCGTCGGTCTCCAATGGCACCCGGAAGACACCGCGACACGACAGCCGCAGCAGCAGGCGATCTACAACGAGCTCGTCAGACGAGCGGGCTTACACTGACTGCGTGAACCCGCTTGTCGTGATCGTCGGCCGTCAGTCGACCGAGGCACCGGGCGTTCGCGGCAAGCCGTTCGCTGCGGCGCAGACATACTTTCATGCGGTGGAACGGGCGGGTGGGACGCCGTTGATGGTGCCGCCGATCGCCGGTTTGATCGACGACATCCCCGCACTGTTGCGTCGGGTCGATGCCGTGGTGTTTCACGGCGGCGGCGATGTCGACCCTCGGCATTATGGGCAACAGGCCACGGAGGAGTCGGTCTACGGCATCGTTCGCGAACACGACGAGATGGAGCTGGCGATGATGTCGGCGGCGATCGACGTCAACACGCCGGTGCTGGCGATCTGTCGCGGGCTGCAGGTACTCAACATCGCGCTCGGCGGCACGCTGGTGCAAGACATCGGCAACGACGAGCACTGGCATCACTTCACCGTCAATGACCTCGAGCCGGGGTCGCGGATCGCCAAGGCGATGGGCACCGACCACCCCGAACGATGCCATTGCGTGCACCACCAGGCGCTCGACCGAGTCGGCGACGGGCTGCGCATCGTCGGTCGGCATGCCTCCGGGATCGTGCATGCCGTCGAGCTCGACGGCGCGCAGTGGATCGTCGGAACCCAGTGGCATCCGGAGGACTCGGCCCACGAGGATCCTCAGCAACAAGCCCTGTTCGACGAACTGATCCGCCAAGCCACCTGACCCCCGCCCCGCAGCTCACCCCACGCCCGGTCGGTTCTGGTCGGGCGCGTTTCCGGTACCACCCGTACTCACACCGCGCCCACAGACCTCCCTCGGGCGCGATTCCGGTACCACGCCTACTCACACCGCGCCCACAGACCTCGGTCGAGATGGAAGTGGCTCGCCCGGAGATACGGTACGCGCAGCGGCTCCCCTGATTTGTACGTCAACACAGGGGAGCCCTCATGTCAGCATCGTGGCGTCGCTCAATGGACGCGTGGTTCAGCACGCACCTCGGTATCATCTCCGCGGCCAACCTGCTCGAGCTCGGCTGTACCGAGCGCAACATTGGCCAACTCGTCCATCGACAGGAGTTGGTCACCATGTTCCCGGGGGTGTTTCGCAGTGCGCAATGGCCGTGCAACCACGAGCAGATCCTGGCCGCCGTCTGCGCCCGAAACCTCTCGGCGATGATCGGCTTCACCACGGCCGGACAGCAGTGGTCGCTGCGACGAATGAGCGACCCGCTGATCCACGTGCTCGTGCCTCACGGGCGATCTCCACAGATGGAGGGCGTCAGCGTGCATCGCTGCAGGCGAATCGATCCGGTCGACATGGTGCAGCGGCCAGATGGCATTCGCCTCAGCAGCCCGCCGCGCACACTGTTCGACAGCGCCGACATGATCGGCGCGGACGCGACAACTTCCGTGCTCGAACAACTCCTGAACGAACAGCGTGTCACGTTCGGGACCATCAGCGACACGATGCGGCGGCTCTACCATCCGAACCGCCCCGGCTCTGCCACGATGCTGGCCGTGATCCAATCGAGGCCAGGGTGGCGATCGGCACTGCAGTCCGACCTCGAGGTCAAGGTGCTCGAAGAGATCGTCGCACAGGGACTGCCCTCACCGGTACCCCAGTTTCGTGTGCGCCTACCCGGGCGCGACCACGACATCCGTATCGACTTTGCCTGGCCGAGCGCACGGCTCGCCGTCGAGGTCGACCATCCGGCATGGCACGACGGAGCCGCCGACTCCCACGCCGACAAGAGCCGCGACCGCAAGCTCACCACGATCGGCTGGACGTCGGCGCGGATCACCAACATCGACGTCCACGGTGGTCTTCGCGAGGCCGTAGCCGATATCGGCATCATCCTCAGCCGCCTGACCATCGGTGTGGCCTGACGACGGCGCGCCTCCCTCGGGCGCGATTCCGGTACCACACCTACTCACACCGCGCCCGAGGGGGCCGTGCGGGCGCGACACACGTACCAGCCCTACCGGAATCGCGCCCGACCCGGCGCGACATCACCGGCAGGGCCTGCGAGGGCGCGGGCTACTTGGCGGCGACGGCGGCTCTGGCGGCGTCGATCAGCCAGGACGGGTAGATCCCGATGGCGATCGTGAAGCCGACCGACAGTGTCAGCGCAACGCCGGTCCACAGCGGCACTCGAATGGGCTCGCGAGCCGCGTCGTCGGGTTCTTGATCGGTGACCCACATCGACACCATGATCCGCAGGTACAAGTACGCGGCGATCACCGATGCCACCATCGCGATGATCGCGATGGCGTAGCTGTGCTCTTCCACCGCTGCTTGGATCACACCGAACTTGGCCACGAAACCCGAGGTCAACGGCACACCGGCCTGGGCCAGCAGCAGTACGGTCATCGCCAGCGAGAGCAGAGGGTGCGACTTGCCGAGGCCGCGGAACGCTGCCAGATCGGTGGCGTCGTCGCCCGTGCGACCGACCATCGTGACGACCGCAAACGTGCCGATGACCAGAACCGAATACAGCAGCATGTACACCAACGCCGACGGGACGCCATTGCCGAGCGCAGGTTCACCAGCACGATGGCTGGCGGCCTCGACGCCGATCATGATGAACCCGGCGTGGCTGACCGAGGAGAACGCCAACATGCGCTTGACGTCGGTCTGCACCACTGCCATCACCGAGCCGACCAGCACCGTCAACACGGCCAGGACCCACACGATCGGTCGGTAATCGTCTCGCCAGTGCGGAAGCGCGAAGATCAACACTCGAATCATTGCGCCGAAGGCAGCGACCTTGCCGACCGACGCCATGAACGACGTGACCGGGGTAGGTGCCCCCTGGTAGACGTCGGGTGTCCAGAAGTGGAACGGCACCGAAGCGGTCTTGAATCCCAACCCGACGAGCAGCAGAGCGACACCGGCGAGGATGAACGCATCGTGGCGCACGGCGGGGACGTTGGTGTTGAACGAATCGACGATCTTGGTGAAGTTGGTGCTGCCGGCGGTGCCGTAGACCATGGCGATGCCGTAGAGGAAGAACGCCGACGAGAAGCCGCCCAGGATGAAGTACTTGATACCGCTCTCCTGGCTCTCGATCCGCTTGCGATGGCTCGCAGCCATCACGTACAAGGCGATCGAGAGGATCTCCAATCCGAGGAACAACACGATCAAGTCATTGGCCGACCCCATCACCACGCCGCCGAGCGCGGCCAGCAGGTACAGGGCGTAGACCTCCGGGCCCTCCAGGCCTTCGCGCCGCAGGTAGTCGTCGGTGACGAGCGCGACCAGAACGACCGCGGCAGCGATGGTGATGGTGATGAACATCGTGAACACGTCGAAGCGCAGGGCATCCCCGACCAACGTCGATGGGCCGCCGTCGGTGATGTTGTCCCACAAGAAGAAGCACAAGACCATCGTCGCCAGGCCGGCCGCAACCGTGAACAACGCGTAGACGTGGCGGGGCACATGCGGCAACATCGCTCCGCCCAGGAGCAACACCATCGCCGCGCCGAGCAGCACCAACAGCGGGCTCAGCGCGAACCAGTCGACCGAGGGCCCGAGCAGGATGGGATCGGCGGCGATCACGGCGCGACCTCGACAGGTTGTGGATCGACGTACGACGTCTTGTCGCTGACGTGCTCGATCAACTTCTTCACGCTGGGCTCGATGCGGTCGAGCATCGGCTTGGGATACAGACCGGTGAACACGATCACACCGACGAGCGGCAACAGCACGGCTGCCTCGCGGGCCTTCAACTCGCCGAAGCCCTTGTTGGCCTCGTCGGGCTCGCCGTGGAACACCCGTTGGTATGCCCACAGCAGGTACAGCGCAGCCAGGATCACGCCGGTCGCGGCCACCACCGTCCACCACCTGGCGGTGAGGAACGAGCCGATCAGCACCAGGTACTCGCCGACGAACCCGTTGAGGCCCGGAACACCGATCGACGACAGCATCACGACCATGAACACGCCGGCGAAGATCGGGGCGACCTTCTGCAGACCTTTCAGTTCGGAGATCTGTCGAGTGTGCCGTCGGTCGTAGATCATGCCGACGAGCAGGAACAGCGCACCGGTCGACACACCGTGGTTGATGTTCTGCATCACGCCGCCGGTGATCGACTGCCAGGTCATGGCGAAGATGCCGAGCACGACGAAGCCGAGGTGAGCGATCGACGAATAGGCGACCAACCGCTTGAGGTCCTTCTGCATGGTCGCCGCGATCGCGCCATAGAGGATGCCGATCACCGCCAAGGTCAGCCACAGGCTTCGGCTCCATCGCGCCGCCTCGGGGAACAGGAACACACCGAATCGCAGCAGGCCGTACGTGCCGAGCTTCAACATCACGCTAGCGAGGATCACCGAGCCACCCGTCGGTGCCTGCGTGTGGGCATCGGGCAGCCACGTGTGCAGCGGGAAGATCGGCACCTTGACGGCAAAGCCGACTGCGAAGGCGAAGAACAACCAGCGACCGGTGCTGGCGGCGAAGTCGGCCTTGGCCAACTCGATGAGATCGAAGGTCAGTGGGCCGCTGCCCTTCGCCAAGAACGCGGTGGCGATGATGCCGACGAGCATGAACGCCGAGCCGACCATCGTGAACAAGAAGAACTTCGTGGCGGCGTAGACCCGGCCCTCGTAGCCCCACCCGGCAATGAGGAAGTACATCGGCACGAGCACGATCTCGAAGAAGACGAAGAACAAGAACAGGTCGAGGCTGATGAAGCTGCCCATCAACCCGGCCTCGAGCAGCAGCATCCACGACAAGTAGCGCTTGTGGTCGTGATGGGGATCGGTACCGGCGATCACGATCGGGAACAGCACACCGGTCAGCAGCACGAGGAACAGTGAGATCCCGTCGATCCCGAGGTGCCACGAGATGCCCCACGGCTTGATCCAGGCGTGCTTGCTGACGAACTGGAAGTCGGCGTTGGCCTTGTCGAAGGCGGCGACCACCCAGATGCTGAGGCCACCGGTGAACACGCTGGTCAGCAATGCGGTCAGCTTGACCCATTCGGGTCGGCGATTGGAGAACGCAGCGACGAGCAGCGACCCTGCCGTAGGGACCAACACGAGCATGGTGAGGATGGGGAATGAGATCACAGGTTGCCCCGCACGATCACGAACCATCCGAGCAACGCCACGACGCCGACGCCGATCGCCGCGGCGTAGTTTCGGACGTTGCCGCTCTGCACCGTTCGGATCCGTTGCGCAGTGCCGCGGACCAAGCGGCCGACGCCGTTGACGGCACCGTCGACAACCGTCGCGTCGTACCACGCCACCGCATCGAAGGCCTCCCGCCCGGGGCCGCCCATGAACCTGCTGACGGCCTTGTCGTAGTACCAACCCTCCGCCAGAAATTCAGGTTCGATGGCCTTGGCCTTGTGCTTGGCGTAGATCGCGATCGCCGCAGCGATGCCAAGGAGCGCGCCGATCGTGGCAACAACCGCGAGCGGTAACTTGGCGGTGGTGCTCTCATGCACACCGACAACGGGCTCGAGCCACTGCGCCAGCTTCTCGGTGCTGGCTTTGAACGGCAGGTTGAGTCCCCCGCCGACGATCGACAGGCCGGCGAGGACGACGAGCGGAACCAGCATGATCGTCGGGCTCTCGTGCGGCTGGAAATCACCGTGCGCGCCATGTTCCTCGTGGGCGTCGTGCCACCGAGCCTTGCCGTAGAACACCATGATCACCTGGCGGGTCATGTAGTACGCGGTCAGCAGTGCCGTGATGAGACCGAGTGCCCAGAGAATCGGGCTCTTGTCGTAGGCGGCCAGCAAGATGTCGTCCTTGCTCCAGAACCCCGCGAACGGCGGCACGCCAGCAATCGCCAGCCAGCCGATGATGAACGTGGCGGCGGTGATCGGCATCACCTTGCGGAGTGCGCCCATGCGGCGCATGTCTTGCTCGTCGTGCATCCCATGGATCACCGCGCCGGAACCGAGGAACAGCAGCGCCTTGAAGAACGCATGCGTGATCATGTGGAAGATCGCCGCCGTGTATGCGCCGGAGCCGACCGCCAAGAACATGTACCCGAGCTGGCTGACCGTCGAGTACGCCAGCACCTTCTTGATGTCGTTCTGCGCCACGGCGATGGTCGCCGCGAAGAACGCCGTCGCGACACCGATGATGGCGATCAGCGTCGGAGCGTACGACGACGCGGCATCGAGGATCGGACTCATTCGGCACATCAAGAACACGCCTGCGGTGACCATGGTGGCCGCGTGGATCAGTGCCGACACGGGCGCCGGGCCTTCCATCGCGTCGGGCAACCACAGGTACAGCGGCAGCTGCGCGCTCTTGCCACACGCGCCGACGAAACAGAACAGGGCGATCGCCGTCGCCGTCGTCTGCGCCATGGTGTGCGCCTGAGCGTTGACGCCGGCATAGCTCAAGGTGCCGGTGGCCTGAAAGGCGAAGAACATGGCCATCATGAATCCCCAGTCGCCAACACGGTTGGTGACGAAGGCCTTCTTGCCGGCGGTGGCGGCAGTCTCGCGCTCGTGCCAGAACGAGATCAGCAGGTAGCTGCAGGTTCCCACGCCCTCCCACCCCAGGAAGGTGACGAGCATGTTCTCACCGAGCACCAGCAGCAGCATGCTGACAGCGAACAGGTTGAGGTACAAGAAGAACTTGGAGAACCTCGGGTCGCCATGCATGTAGCCGATGGCGTAGAGATGGATCAGGGTGCCGACACCGGTGACGAAGAGGCACATGGTGATGCTGAGCGGATCGACGAGGAAGGCCATGTCGACCTTCAGCGAACCGACCGGTACCCACGAGAACACCTTGGCGATGTGGTGCCGTTCCTCCGTCGTCTGGGAGACCAGATCGAGGAACACTCCGACGGTCACGACGAACGCGCCGCCGCACATCAGCGTCGCCAGATACCCAGCCTTCGGATCGCCGAGGCGGCGACCGAACAACAGAATGATGGCGAACCCGGCCAGGGGGAGCGCGGGGATCAACCAGACGACGTCGGGCATGCGTCAGCCCTTCAGTTCCGCGAGGTCGTCGGTGTTGGCGTTGGGCTTGCGACGCAGGATCGCGACGATGATGCCGAGACCGACCACGACTTCTGCAGCAGCGACCACCATCACGAAGAAGACCGTGGTCTGACCACCGATGTCGTTCAGCTTCTTGGCGACCGCGACGAACGAGAGGTTGACGGCGTTGAGCATCAGTTCGATGCACATCAGCATGATCAACGGGTTGCGGCGCACCAGCACGCCGACAGTGCCGATACCGAACAACACCGACGCCAGCACGAGGTACCACGTCGTCGTGGGAACAGCGACCGAGGCGATCACGACGGCGTGTCCGTTGGATTCTTCGGCGCACGGCGGGCCAGCAGCACCGTGCCGACCACTGCGATCACCAGCAGCACCGAGGTGAGCTCGAACGCCAACACGTGATCGGTGAACAGGTCGCGGGCGAGTGTGCGGATGTTGCTGTCGGGATCGGCCGTCGTGTCGACCGAAGTCTTGGCGACGTTGCCAATGTTGTCGCGCGACGAGATGGCCGCGAACGCGATCAGCCCGATCACGCCAGCGCCGACGAGTACCGCAACTTTGCGCTGCAGCTTGAACGGCTCGATGCGGAGGTCTTCCGCCGAGTCGACCCCGAGCAGCATGATGACGAACAGGAACAACACCACGATCGCCCCGGCGTAGACGATGACCTGCACGGCCGCGAGGAACTGGGCCTCCTGGGCGACGTACATCACCGCCACACCGAACAACGTGAGGACCAAGCTGAGCGCGGCATGCACGGGGTGCGATCGCGTGACCACGCCGATAGCGCCGGCCAAGATCATCAGACCTGCGACGATGAAGACGAACAACTGCATCAGGGCGCGGTCTCCTCGGGATCACGAACGCCGTAACCGAGCTCGGCACCCCAACCGACGTGGCCGACAAAATCAGCGTCACCGCCCGGCGACGTCGCCCGCATCCAACCGCTGGTGTGCTGGTCTTCGCCGGGACGCCAGTCCTCCCACGGCATGTGCTGGGGCTTGCCATCGTCGTCGACGACAAGTTCGGCCTTGGTGTACACCGCGTCGCGTCGGTTGGTGAAGCTGAACTCGAACAACTTGGACTCGGTGATCGCCTCAGTGGGACACGCCTCGACGCAGAGGTCGCAATGGATGCATCGCAGGTAGTTGATCTCGTAGACGAACCCGAAGCGCTCGCCGGGCGAGATCGGATCCTGCGGGTCGTTGTCGGCGCCGCGCACGTGGATGCACTTCGCCGGGCAAACTCCCGCGCACAGCTCGCAGCCGATGCACTTCTCCATGCCGTCTTCGTACCGGTTGAGCACATGACGACCGTGCATGCGTTCGGGCTTGTCGATCTTCTCGTCGCGGCCTTCGGTGTCGTTGCCCTTCTTGGCCACACGCCCACCGGAGTACGACGTCGTGACCCGTTTGCCACCGAACAGCCGATGCTGCCTGGCGGTGACCAGGAATCCCTCGAGGTATCCCATCAGAACATCGCCCCCTCTCGTTCGCGATTGCGCGCGCTGACCTTGGTTGCCAAGTTCAACAAAGCGCCGGCGAGGACCAGCACAACCAGACCGAGCACGCCGATCGCCGTCTTGTGCGCCCTTGTCCAACCGTGATCGCCACCGACACGCAGCAGCGACAACAGCATGAACCAACCGAGCGCCACCGGGATCAACACCTTCCAGCCGAGATCCATCAACTGGTCGTAACGCAGGCGTGGCAGCGTCGCCCGGAACCACACGTACACGTACAGGAACACGAGCAGCTTCAAGAAGAACCACACCGTCCCGGAGAACGGGCCGAAGAACGACAAGATGTTGTCGTTCCCGGCGATCTTCAGCGGCTGCGGGCCACCGAAGAACAACGTCACGATGACAGCACTCATGGTCACGGTGTTCATGAACTCGGCCAAGAAGAACAGAGCGAACCGGATGCTGGAGTACTCGGTGTTGAACCCACCGACGAGCTCCTGTTCGGCCTCGACGAGGTCGAACGGTGGCCGGTTCAACTCGGCGGTCGCGGCAATCAAGAAGATCACGAACGGTACGAAGGCCGTACTGGCGACGTGCCACCGCGAGATGCTCGACTGGTCGAAGACGATGCCGCTGGTGCTGAGCGTTCCCGAGACGAGGATCACGGCCGCCAGGCTGAGACCGAGGGCAGCTTCGTAGCTGACCATCTGCGCCGAGGCACGGACCGAACCGAGCAGCGGGTACTTCGAGCCGCTGGCCCAGCCGGCAAGCATGATCCCGTACACCGAGATCGAGCTGAGCGCCAAGAGCAGGAGCACCCCGATCGATGGATCCGCGACTTGCAGCCGAGTGATGTGGTCGAACAGCACGACTTCGCCGGTCTTGCCGCCGCTGAAGTCGCCACCCAGCGGAATCACGCTCCACACCAGGAAGGCCGGCACGAACGCCAGGTACGGGGCCAGCTTGAACACGAAGCGGTCGCTCTTGTCGGGGATCAGGTCCTCTTTGAAGAAGAGCTTGATGCCGTCGGCCAGCGTCTGCAGGATCCCCCATGGGCCTGCCTTGTTGGGACCGATACGGTTCTGCATGCCGGCAATCACCTTGCGCTCGAACCAGACCATCAGCATCGTCGCGACGAGGCCGACCACGAAGACGATGATCACCTTCATCAGCACGATCGCAACATCGCCGAGCGTGAGGTCGTTGAGGAGGACGTCGAGGCTCAACATCAGAACGTCTCGACTCTCACGTCAGTGACCACATCGGAGGCATCGATCAGCTCGCCGATGCTTGGGCCGGGTTGGTTGAACGGTACCCACGCAGAACCGCGCACGACGCTGTCGTCGGCGACGACCTTGAACACCATCGACGCCCGCTTGCTGGTGACCTTGACATCAGCGCCGTCGGTCGAGCCGACCCGCTCGACATCCAACGGGTGCAAGTGCAGTTCGGACCCCATCGCCAGGTGTGCGAGCGACGGGGACTTGGCTGTGCCGACCGCGTTGTCGTAGAGCTTGCGGCTGACGACCAGGCGATAGTCGTAGCTGTTGCGCTCGTCGATCGTGGTGATGCGCGCCGTGGCCGGGGGCAACGTGCCGCGGCAGACCACCCCGTCGCGTGCGCTGCGCAACCCGGCAACCGTCGCCGCACCGAAGCCGGGGACGTTGGCCGCGATCGCCTCGGTGAGGTCGTCGACCGACGAGACACCGAGATCCACACCGAGTAGCTCGGCGAGCTCGATGGCGATCATCCAGTCGGGGCGGCTGGTGCCTCGCGGCGTGACTTTCTCCGACAGCGTCGTGACCCTGCCCTCGATGTTGGTCGTGGTGCCGCTCTTCTCGCCGTATGCGGCCGCGGCGAGCACGACATCTGCCGAAGAGTTGGACTTGGTGAGGAAGGTGTCGATGGCGATGATGCGGGGAGCGCCGGCGATCATCCGTCGGGCCAGATCGGTGTCGGGGAAGTCGGCGAGCGGGTCGCAACCCAGCAGCACGAGACATTCGACGTTGCCAGCGGCCGCGGCCCGTGCGATCTCCAGCACCTGCATGCCGCCGTCACCGGGACGGAGCCCCATCTCGATCGCACCGATCACGTTGCCACGGCGGAACGCCGGCAACACCTTGGCGCCCGGCGCGAGCTGCAGCGCGGCGACGATGCCGTTGCCGACCTCGAGCGGATGCTCGGCAAGGTTGGCCCGACCGGCGACGATCACGACGTTGCCGGTGGCAAGTTGCCGAACGATGTCGGGGTCGTTGCTGCAGGCAGCGACGGCCTCGGTCACGCCACCGGCGTGGTACTCGATCGTGCGCCACGCCTGCGCCGAGAGCCCACTGCGCTTCTGGGTGAACTCGATGATGCGGCTGCGCCGCTTCTGGGCCGCGTCGCGCAACCGCAGGTACAGCACCGGCAGTTCTTCCTTGAGATCCGGAGCGAGGAGGATGATGGTCGCCGCGTTGGCCGTCTCGTCGATGGTCGCCCGGTCGAAACCGAGCAGGTTGACCTGGGAGCCGTCGCCCATTTGCGGGTAGACGTGCGGAGTACCGATCACCTCGTGGGCGAGCCGCGCCCACGCGTAGGCGTCTTCGTTGGTGCCGCGCGCTCCGCCGATCACGGCGATCGATCCTGCGCCGGCGACCGCCTTCGCCTCGGTGATCAGTTCGGCGGCCCGGGCCAGCGCGGCGTTCCACGTCGTTGGCCGCAACTCGTCGTCGACACGCACCTGTGGCGCGCTCAACCGATCCGCACTGTTGACCGACTCGAAGTTGAACCGGCCGCGATCGCAGAGCCAACCCCAGTTGACCGGATCGCTGTCGACGCCCTGGTACCGAAGCAACTCGTCGCGGCTCGACTGCACGACCATGCGGCAACCGACGGCGCACGTGGTGCAGGTGCTCTCGGTCTGGTCGAGGTCCCACGGACGGGCCTTGAACCGGTAAGGCTTGGCCGTCAGCGCGCCGACCGGGCAGATCTGCACGGTGTTGCCGCTGAAGTAGCTGACAAAGGGTTCGTCGGGGAACGTGGTGATCTGGGTGTCGTTGCCGCGGCTGGCGAAGTGAATCAGCGCATCGCCGGCCACCTCGTCGGCAAAGCGGGTGCAGCGGTCGCACAAGATGCACCGCTCGCGATCGAGCAGCACCAGGTCACTGATCGGGATCGGCTTCTCGAAGTGACGCTTCTCCTCGACGTACCGGCTCTCGCCGGGGCCGTAGCTGATCGACTGATCCTGCAAGGGGCACTCGCCACCCTTGTCGCACACGGGGCAATCGAGCGGGTGCTGGGCCAACAACAACTCGATGATGCCTTCCTGTGCGCTCAACGCTGCCGGGCTCTGGGTGTTGACGATCATGCCGGGCGCGACCGTGACCATGCACGACGGTTGCAACCCCGGCCCACGGCCACTGTCGATGTCGACCAGGCACATCCGGCACATGCCGACCGAGCTCATTCGCTCGTGGTAGCAGAAGCGCGGGATGTAGTCGCCGACGCGCTGCGCCGCGGCGATGACCAGATCGCCCTTGTGCGCCACGACCTCGCGCCCGTTGATCGTCAGGCGAACCTCGTTCGGATCGGGCGGCGGTGCTGCATCCTCGGCGGTGGTGTCGGTGGTCGTCACTTGGCTCCTCCGACCGACACGGGGATGAGGTTGCGCTGCACGATCTTGGCCTCGAACTCGTCGCGGAACAGCGTCAGCGCCGAATCGACCGCGGTGTAGGCGGACGGGCCGACGAAGCAGATCGTCGTCATCTTGAACGGGAACGGCTTGGCCTCGAGCCCGAGGCGTTCGCTGGACGGGTGCGGGAAATCGCCGGGGCAGATCGTCTGGCCGATCTCCAGCAGTTGATCGAGGTCCTGCATCGTGCCGTGGCCGTCGGCGAGACGCTTCATGATCCGCTCCATCCACGTGCCGCCTTCGCGGCACGGCACGCACTTGCCGCACGATTCGTGGGCGTAGAAGCGGACCAGGGTGTATGCCGCGGCCGGGATGTCGGTGGTCTCGTCCATGACGATCACGGCTCCGGAGCCGAGCATCGAGCCGGCCGCACCGACCAACTTGGCCTCGAACGGAAGGTCCAATTGATCCGGGAGGAACCAGGGCGCCGACCCACCGCCGGGCACGAACGTCTTCAGTTCGTTGTCGTCGCGAATCCCGCCGCAGAACTCGTCGCCGTAGAGCAGATCGCGAAACGTCGTCGTACCGTTGATGATCTCGTACACACCGGGACGCTTGACGTGGCCAGACACCGCGACCATGCGCGTTCCGGGCGATGTCGGCGTGCCGATGGCGGTGTACGCCTCGACGCCGTTGCGCATCAGCCACGGCAGGTTGGCAAGCGTCTCGACGTTGTTGACGATGGTCGGTTTGCCGTACAGCCCGATCGCCGCGGGGAAGTACGGCGGCTTCAAGCGGGGCAAGCCACGGTTGCCCTCGAGGCTCTCGATCAGTGCTGTCTCCTCGCCGACCACGTACGCGCCTGCACCCCAGTGCAACACGATGTCGACACTGAAGTTGCTGCCCAGGATGTTCTTGCCGACATACCCGGCGGCATATGCCTCGTTCAATGCAGCGGCAACGCGTTCTTGAGCGACGGCCATCTCTCCGCGGATGTACAAGAAGCACTGCGACAGACCCGCGGCGTAGCACGCGATCAGGCACCCCTCGATGAGCTGGTGCGGATCGAGCTCCATCAACAGACGGTCCTTGTAGGTGCCCGGTTCGCTCTCGTCGCCGTTCACCACGAGGTAGCGCGGCCACACCGCCTGCGGGGTGAGTCCCCACTTGACGCCGGCCGGGAAGCCGGCCCCGCCGCGGCCGAGCACCGTGGCACTCTTGACATCGGCGTGCACGTCGACTGGCGACTTCGCCAACGCAGCTTGCAGACCCTTGTAGCCGTCGGTCGCCAGGTATCGCTGCAACGTGTAGGCGTCGTCGTATTCGAAGCGAGATGTGACGATGCGCGGCCGGTCGCCGGCCACGAACCCCGCGGCGTGGGGATAGGTCGTGCCGTTCACGTCTGCGCCTCGGCAGGTGCAGGCATCCACACGGGTGCGACGGTGACGTCATCGGGTGGCACCGCGCCGACTGCGCGCTCGGATGGGATGTGTTGGCGAACACGCGCAACCGTGCCGTGCGGCGGTACGTCACCGTCGAGGCGGCCGTGGCTGAGATCGTCGATCAACCGGTCGAGGTCGGCCGGTGTGACCCGATAGCGATGGCGGTAGTTGACCTGCAGGCACGGGGCCTCGGTGCAGGCTGCCTGGCACTCGGCATGCTCCAGGGTGAACATTCCGTCGGGAGTCGTGCTCCCGGCCTTGACGCCCAACTTGTGTTCGGCGTGGTGCATCAACTCGTCGGCGCCCATCAGTGCGCACGACATGGTGCTGCAGATGTTGACGAGATACTTGCCGACCGGTTCGAACTTGAACATCTCGTAGAACGTCGCGGTACCCAAGATCTCCGCCGACGTCGCTCCGACCAGTTCACCGATGTGCTTGATCGCCTCGTTGGTGACGTAGCCATCTTGCTGCTGCGCCAGGTGCAGCAGCAGAATGGTGGCCGAACGGGCCTTGGGATAGCGCCCGATGATCTCCTTGGCGTACACCACGTTCGCCTCGTTGAGACGTGCCATCAGCGATCCACTTCGCCGAGAACGGGGTCGACGCTGGAGATCACGGCGACAGCATCGGCGATCAGGCCGCCGCGCAGCATGTGAGGCATGCACTGGATGTTGACGAAGCTGGGCCCCCGCACGTGCATGCGGTATGGCGTAGCAGATCCGTCACTGGCGATGTAACACCCGATCTCGCCACGCGGGCTCTCGATGGCCACGTACACCTCGCCTTCTGGCACCCTGAAGCCCTCGGTGAAGATCTTGAAGTGATGGATCAACGCCTCCATCGATTCATCGATCCGGGCCCGCGGCGGCGGTGTGACCTTCTTGTCCTGGATGCGGTAGTCGCCGCCGGGCATGCGATCGAGGATCTGGCGGACGATCTTCATGCTCTCACGCACTTCGTTGAGCCGGATCGCGTAGCGGTCGAACGCGTCGCCGTACGAGCCGACGATCACGTCGAACTCGACCTCGGGGTAATGCAGGTACGGCATGTCGCGGCGAAGGTCCCAGGCGGTCCCGGTGCTACGCAGGATCGGGCCGGTCGCGGCGAGCGCGATCGCCTCTTGTGCAGTGATCACACCGACCCCTTGCAGGCGTTCGCGCCAGATCGGCTGGCCAGTCATCAACGTGTCGTACTCGACGAGCCGCGGCGGAATCATGTCGAGCAGTCGCAGCACATCATCACGCCAACCCGCCGGCAGATCGGCCGCAACTCCACCCGGACGGATGAAGTTGTGATTCATCCGCAAGCCGGTGACCTTCTGGAAGAACCGCAGCACCTCTTCGCGTTCGCGCCAGCCGTAGATCATCATCGACACCGCACCGATGTCCATGCCGTTGGTCGCCAGGAAGAGCAGGTGACTGCTCATGCGGTTCAGTTCGCTGAGCAGCATGCGCATCCACGTGGCGCGTTCGGGGATGTCACCGTCGATACCGAGCAACTTCTCGGTGGCCATCGAGAACACCAACTCGTTGTTCAGCGGGCTGACGTAGTCCATGCGGGTGACGTTGGTGCCGCCTTGCATGTACGTGAGGTTCTCGCCCGTCTTCTCCATGCCCGTGTGGAGGTAGCCGATGATCGGCTTGGAGCGCAGCACTTCCTCGCCACGCAGTTCGAGCATCAACCGCAACACGCCATGGGTGCTGGGATGTTGTGGCCCCATGTTGATGATCATCGTCTGATCCTCAGAAGGGTCGACCGGCACGTCGCCGAGCTTGGCGGCGTCGGCCTCACTCATTCGAAGCACTGAACCGACCTCGCGCAAGAGCTCGCGCGCCGTCAGTTGGCTGCGTGGTTTCAGGCCCTGTTCTGCTTCGTTCCCGGCTCGGATGGTGTCGACGATGCTGGTCATGTGCGGGCTCCGAAATCGCCGGAGAACTGCACAGGAATGGCGCCGGTGTCGTAGTCCTTGCGCAATGGATGGCCTTCCCAATCCTCCGGCATCAAGATGCGGGTGAGGTCCGGATGGTTCGTGAAGGTGATGCCGAACATGTCGAACACCTCGCGCTCCATCGCCTCGGTACCAGGGTGCAGGTCGAACAGCGAGTCGATCGTCGCGTCGCCGGCAGGCACCTGGACTCGGAGGCGGATGCGCTGGCGCGCCGACATCGACAACAGGTTGGCGACGATCTCGAATCGCTCTGCAGCCACGCCGTCGGGAAGCGCCCGATGCGGCATCAGCAGGTAGTCGGTCGCGGTCACGTCGACGCACATCTCGTACCCGTCGTCGAGCAACGCCCGCACCACACCCACGTACTGCTCGCGGCTCGGGTGCAACACGACCTGCCCGCGGCTGTCGCTGAGCGGGCAGCCGTGCATCGATGGTGGCTCAGGAATCGGGGCGGCCTCGTCGGGCAGTTCGGCAGGTGTGTCGCTCATGGCTCACCGCGTTCCGAGCAGGACAGGGATCGACTCCGCCCCGGAGGGGATCTCTTGGACATGGACGTTGGCGCCGGCACCGGTCTCGGCACGGCGCTTCATCAGGTGACCATCTTCGATCAGTTGGTGCAGTGTCTCGATGGCATGGATCAGCGTCTCAGGTGTGGGCGGGCAGCCGGGCGCATAGACATCGACCGGCACGACCTGGTCGACACCTTGGACGATGGCGTAGTTGTTGAACATCCCGCCGCTCGACGCGCACACGCCCATCGAGATGACCCACTTCGGTTCCATCATCTGGTCGTAGACCTGGCGCAACACGGGGGCCATCTTCTGGCTGACGCGACCGGCAACGATCATGATGTCGGCTTGGCGCGGCGAGGCGCGGAAAACCTCCATCCCGAACCGGCTGAGGTCGTAGTGGGCTGCGCCCGTGGCCATCATCTCGATCGCGCAACAAGCCAACCCGAACGATGCCGGCCAACTGCTGCGGCTACGCGACCACTTGACCAGATCTTCGATTCGCGCCGTGATCGCGTTGTGCTGGATGCCACCGAGACCGTCGTCTTGGATGTTGCGAATCAGGCTCATGCCGCAGTCGTCTCTTCGCTGCGTCCCTCGGTGCCGACGCGTCGGATCGTGGTACCCAGCGTGCGCTCGGCCGACACGGCGCCGTCGAGGCGATGGTGCTTCTGCACCGGGCCCCAGTCGAGCGCACCACGGGCGACGACGTAGACGAAGGCCAAGAAGAACACCACGCTGAACGACAGCATCTCCCAGAAGCCGTAGCTCCCGAGGAACTGCCGGTCGACGGCGTACGGGTAGATGAAGATCAGTTCGATGTCGAACATCACGAACAACATCGCAACGACGTAGAACGTGACCGGGAAGCGCTCGGGCGGCTCGCGGCTGGGCACGATGCCGCACTCGTACGGCGCTTCTTTGGCCGACGATGGGCGCCGCGGAGCCAGCAGTCGCGAGGCGAAGAAGCTGAGCGCGCCGAACAAGGTTGCCAGTACCAACAGGCACACGACCGGCAGGTACTGACCCATCAGGTCGCCTGTACTGCCGAGGTCTGGGGTGGCGACGTCTGCGCAGGCAGCGCCTTCGCCGCTCGGTTGGCAGTCACCTGGCGGTCGCGGGTGTGCAACAGGTAGCACAGCATCAAGAAGACGGCGAGGGAGCCGACGGTGATGAAGCCGGCCGGCTTTCGCTTCGCGCCGAGATCACGGATCATGTAGATGTACTGATGGTCACGTGTCGCGTCGATCTCGGGTTTGGCCGGCGCTCGACCCGGCTCGTCGCGCTGTTTGACGAGGGGGGCGACTTCGACCACGGAGTAGTGCGGCTTGTGGAAGAAGGCAAGGAAGTCGAGCTTGCCGTCGAACAGTTGCGGCGAACGCTGGCCGCCCTTGTCGAAGACGTTGACCACCTGGAACTCGCCGTTGGCCAGGGCACCGGCTTCTTCGATCATCACGCTGGCGGCGGCGCCGGCCTGCTGGTACGACGGCACCGAGGACTCGAGCTTCTTCCAGCCCTCCTTGACGAACTGACCGTCGACCACCGATGCGGTCGTGTTCGGGTCGGCACTGTCGTCGACCACCACCGGAGCATCGAGCGCGCCGGAGTTACCGATCGTGTCGGCCGTCAGCACCGTGCGGCCACTGATCGGGGCCCACGACGCGTCGGGACCGAGCAGGCCCTTGCCGTACGACCACCACGTCGCGCCCATCAGGAACATCCACCCGGCGAGCGCCGCGAACGCGACGAGGAATCCGAGGCGTGCCCCGAGGTTGGTGCTGAGCAAGAAGTAGCAGCTGCCACAGAACGTGACGACAGCAATGATCGTGATCAGGATGCCGCGCAGCTCGGGCTGCCAGCCAATGGCCAGGACTGCACTCATCACAGGCTCCGAACGTATTCGACGATGGCCTTGATCTGCTCGTCGGACAACAGCCCGCCGAAGCCAGGCATACGACCACTACCTTGCGCCTGCTTGCCGTACTTCTGACCGAGCTCCGAACCACTCTTGATGAAGTTGATCATGTCCTGTTCGTTCGGGAAGTGGGAGGCCGTCGACCCGCCCGTCAGGTTCCAGCCGAAGGCACCCTGGCCGGGCACGCCCGGGCTCTGATAGCTCCACCCCTCGGTGTGGCAGCGGGCGCAACTGTAGGCGCCGCTGTTGATGTCGAGGTTGAACAGCGCTTCACCCATCGCCGCGTCGACCGTGGAGTACTTGCCGGCGTCGACCAGCTGCTGTGCGGCCTGCTTGGCAGCCTTGTCGATCTTGGTCTTCTCGTCGTCGGGCAGCGTGCCCGCATCGCACAACTTCAACTGGGTCAGGTCGGTCAGCGCCGACACCGGTTGGAACGCCGGCTCGGTGAGGCAGCTCTGCGGTTGGAGTTGAATGCTGCGGAGGTAGGCGATGATCGTCTCGATCTGCTGCGCGTTCATCGGGCCGCCGCCGATCGTGCCCCATGCGGACATCGGCGAGAACGTTCGCCCGTAGTTGAGGATGAACCGCACCTCGTCTCCGGTGAACCGGTACAGGACGGTGTTCAGCGCCGGGGCATACCAGTTGACGGCACGCACCTCACCGGTCTTCGGATCCGTGACAGCGGTCGGCGCCTGACCACCGCCGGCCTTCATGCCACCGTGACAGCCGGCGCAGTTGAAGCCGCCGTTGGCGGTGGTCTCGAAGAGATCGCTACCCCATCCGACAAACGTGTCTTCCTTGGCGCTGACAGCGCCCGCCTGGCGGCCGGGTTCGAGCACCCAGTACAGCGGCAGGCCGATGACCATGGTCAGCAGCACCAACACGCCGAGCAGCTGCACGCGCTCGAGGCGCGAACCTTCCAGCTTCTCGTCGTCGTAGTACGGGCGGCGGTTGGGCGCCAGCTCGACCTCCGAGCCGAGCTCGGGCCGCGCTGCCCTGCGATTGGCAAGGTAGTACGCCACCCAGCCGATGAGGCTCAGAACAAGAATGATCCAACCGATAGCGGTGGTCGCCAAGGCGATCATTTGTGACCGCCGCCGCCGACGCAGTGCGGGCCCTCGGCCTCTTGACCGGTGGTGTTGGTACCGATGGGCGGACCGGGAAACACCGTGCCCGTGTCGATGACAACGTCGCCGGTGTTGGAAACGGAGAACAGGAATCGATCCATGCCGCGCGGCGCGGGGCCACCTTTCTTCTCGCCGACCCGGTTGTACTGCGAGCCGTGGCACGGGCATTCGAACCATTGACTGCTGACGCAGCTCGGCACACGGCAGCCGAGATGCGGGCACTTCTGATACAGCACCACGATTCCGGTCCGCATGGCGGAGACCAACGTCTTGTAGTTGGCGACCGTTTCGGCCTTGGGGAGCGCGTCGACGGGGTACTGGGTGACCCACGAACGCGCGGTCGCGTTGTAGAAGAAACCGCCGCCGGCACTAATGCCCGACAACACGTCGTTGAGCTTACCGACGGAGATCTTGCCGCCGAACCCGCTTTGGGCGGTCGGCCACAAGAAGGCCACGAACCCGGCCGCGGCGAACGTCGTGAGACCGGCGCCGGTCAGCGACACGGTCGCCCGGTTCAAGAACATGCGGCGGCTGACGCCGACGGCGTCGGCGTCGGGTGCCACCCACACTTCGGGTGTCACCGGTGCTGCGGGGACCAGGCCAGTGCCGCGAGCTTCGCTGACTGCGCGTTCGACGGCTCGACCGGTCTGCGCAGCAGGCAGGTCGATGTCGGCATCGCGGTCGCGTCGGCGAGTTTCGCGGCTGAGTGCACCAGCGCCGCGCACGTCGGCCCGCCGCGCCGCCGTGACCAGCACGATGGCGGCCAGGACGACGATGGCGATGGCGGCGATGGTGATGATGGCTGCAGGACTCATCGTGGGTACCTCACAGATCGAAGAACAAGCCGTCGCGCCACGGCAAGGTGAAGTTGAAGCCAGGACCGCGGAAGAACGATCCGATGATGACCAGCACGGCCCAGAACATGATGTGCACGGTCATGAGGGAGATCGCGAACTTGCGATCCTCCGGCTTGTTGGACGGGTTCTTGTCGATGTACGGGGCGAAGATCAACACGATCAGGCCGACGCCGGGCAGCGTGACGCCGGCGATCATCGGGTGGAACATTGTGAGCAGTTCCTGCAGACCGAGGAAGTACCACGGGGCCTTCGAGGGGTTCGGTGTGCGGTTGGGGTTGGCCTGCTGCAACAGCGGCGCGTTGACCCAGATCGAGAAGAAGAACGTGAAGGCAGTGCACGCGAGTGCAGCCACGAACTCCGCAGCGAGCAGATGCGGCCAGGTGTGCACCTTGTCGATCGGCGAGGCCTTGACGTCTTGGATCGAACCACTCTTGACCACCGTGAGCAGACGCTGGGTGTGCCCGCCGGGCCCGGCGCCGATCGGCACACCGCCCGCGCTCGGTCCACCGGCGACGATGCTGGCGACCTTCTCCTGCACGGCGACGGCACCGCCACCACCGCTGCCGGAATCGCCGCCGCCTTCGGTCTGTGCCTTGGCGGCCCTGCTGCGCTCGAGCAGATGGGCGGGAATGCGTGGGTCCGATGCCGGTTCCGACGACTCGGCGCCAGCTGGAGGCGCGGCAGGTGCAGCATCGGCGGCGGCCTTGTCGCGAGCCTGCTGAGCCCGCTTGAGGAGGTGCTCCGGGATCTCAGTCATGACAGATCAGCCTCCTCACAACGGTCCACTGATTCCGCCGTCTTTGCGGACACGCCAGAAGTGGATGGCCATGAAGATGACGATCACGAAGGGCAGCATCAGCACATGCAAGACGTACCACCGCAGCAACGTTTCCGAACCGATCTCCTTGCCGCCGAGCAGCACGAACCGCACCTGTGTGCCGAGCACCGGGGTGTAGCCCATCATGTTGGTGCCGACGGTCACGGCCCACAGCGCCAACTGGTCCCACGGAAGCAGATAGCCGGTGAAGCTGAGCAGCAACGTGAGCATCAGCAACACGACGCCGATCACCCAGTTGAACTCTCGCGGCGCCTTGTAGGCCCCGTGGTAGAAGACGCGTGCCATGTGCAAGAACACGCTGAGCACCATCAGGTGTGCGCCCCAACGGTGCATGTTGCGCACAAGTAATCCGAACGCGACCGACGTCTGCAGGTTGGAGATGTCGTTCCAGGCGGCCACGTCGGTGGGTCGATAGAAGAACATCAAGAAGATGCCGGTGACGGTCAACAAGATGAACAAGAAGAAGCTCAGCCCACCGAGGCAGAGCGTGTAGCTGACCTTGACCGCGTGACGCTTCACCTTCACCGGGTGGAGGTGGTAGAGCACGGAGTTCATCACGACGTAGCTGCGGTTGCGCGGCGAGTCGGTGTAGCCCTTGCGGAAGATCGAACCGGGTCGGAAGATCGAGTTCCACGCCTGGCTGCCCTGCGTGCCGCCCCACACCTTGGACAATCGGTCCTTGATGGTCAGTTTCGGTCGTTCGTCGAGAATGTTTGCCATTGGTCGATACCCCTAGAGCCGCATGCCATAGGCATAGCCATGGTTGTTGGTGCGCACGTGCGAGTCGCCACTCTTGTCGGGAGCACCCGCTCTGCCCAAAATGATGACGCCGGTCGGACACCGATCGACACACAGCGCACACCGCGTGCAGATGTCGTCGTCGATGATGAACAAGACCTTGTCGCTCGGGTCCTCGCCCGGCAACTCCGTACCCGTGGCCTCGACGATGGCGTCGGGCGTGACCATGTGGATGCACTTCCACGGGCAGATGTCGACACAGCCCTCGCACATGATGCACTCGGTCTGGTCGATGTGGATGAACTGCTTCGGCTTGACTGCTTTGGAGAGGTAGTCAGCGTCGACCTCGACGAGTTGGTACTCGTCGGTGTACGGCATCATCGGAGGGTTCGCGTCAGTGCGTGCCATACGCGCTAGCCCTTCTTGACCAGTGGTCGACCGTACGTGCTCGTCGCCACATCGGTACTGGGCTTGGTGTCGCCGCGCCCCTGCCACACCTTCCAGAGAAAGAGGATGAGACCGAAGTACCACACGTGCAACACCACGACGACGATGTCTCGGATGGCCTCGTACGAGGCGGTGAACGGGAAGTGCCCACCGAGCGCCTTGGGCTTCAACACATCGCCCGGGCCGTAGATGATGTAGCTCTTGGTCCACAGGAGGTCAGCGTCGGAGTGAGCGATCCACTGGTGAGGCACGACGCCGAACGCCACGAACATCACACCGAACACGTAGACGGCGGCGAGCATCGCTTCACCCCACGACACTGCCGTGCCCTTCGGGCGGCGCTTCGCGTAGGGGATCGCCAGCAGGGCCAGGATCGTGGAGAGCGCGAAGGAGAAGAGGAAGGCCTCATTCAAGAACGGAAACTTGGACGGTCTCCACCAGTCGTATGCGATCAGCACTTCGGCTGTCCTTCCTCGTGAACTGCTGCACAAACTGTAGTCACCGACGTCACACCGAGTGCCATTCCCAGCGAGTCGACATGCACATTCGGTCTTCGGTCTACCACGCCGATGGCGACAATCGACTGGTTGTGAATTCGTGCACGCCGCGTTCGCGATTCGTCGCAAGGATTTCCTGATCTCGCAGTCGTGGCGTCTATCGTGGGCACCCGTGACCGAGATTCCCGAGCACCTGCTGAAGCGCAGCAAGGCCGCACGAACGCAGGCTGAAGGCGGAACCCCCGCGGCCGACACCCCAGCAGCAACGCCCGGCACCGCGGCGGCCACGACGCCGTCGACCGCAGCTGCGGCGCAGACACCGGCGGCCGCACCCGCTGCACCGGTCGGGCCGCCACCGCCGAAGCCCGACATTCCGGTCGTGGCCGCGGCCAAGGCGCGCAAGAAGATCCCGTTCTGGGCGTTCGCCACACTCAGCACGTTGCCGCTGTGGGCGTTCATGTACGTGCGGGCGCTCACCCCGTCGGCCGAGAAGATCGCCGGACCGCTCGGCGAGGGCGCGGCCGTGTACTCCGGCTGCTCGAGCTGTCACGGCAGCAAGGGCGAGGGCGGCGTCGGCTACCAGTTCTCGCAACAGGAGGTCGTCAAGACCTTCCCGCACATCGAAGACCAGTTGCGTTGGGTCTACGGCGGCACCGATGCCTATGTCACCGCCGGCATCCAGATCTACGGCGACCCGAACCGCGCCGGCGGTGCGCACGTCACCCGCGCCAAGGGCAACATGCCCGGCCAGTCGGCGCAGTTGACCGAGGCACAGATCCTCGCCGTCGTGTGCCACGAGCGCTACACGCTCGGCGGCGCCGATCCCAACGGGGCATACCAGAAAGAGTTCGACAACTGGTGCGCAGCAGACGCTCCGGCGTGGACTTCATTGGAGGACGGCTCGGCCACGTTCGACAACATCGACACGAAGGTCACGGGCGCAATCAAAGTCGGCAAGGAGCCGAAGGCCGGCTCGTCTGCCGGCCCCTGAGTGACGTCATCGACTGACGTACTGGTGATCGGTGGCGGCCCCGCGGGCGCCTCAGCCGCCTTCTGGCTCGCCCGATACGGCCATCAGGTCACCGTGGTCGAACGCAAGTCGTTCCCCCGCGAGAAGACGTGCGGCGACGGGCTGACGCCACGCGCCGTCCATCAACTGAACGAGATGGGTCTCGGCGATCAGCTGGCCAACTTCCACAAGTACAACGGGCTGCGCGCCACGGGCATGGGACGCCAGCTCGAGCTGCAGTGGCCATCGCATCCGGTGTACCCGCAGTACGGCTACGTCGTGCGCCGACGCGAGCTCGACACGATGGTCGCCCGCAACGCGGTTGCTGCCGGCGCAACGCTGCTCGAGGGTCACGAGGCGCTACAACCGATCGTCGATCGCGGCTTCGTACGCGGCGCGGTGGTGCAGCCGCCGAGCGGTGACCCCATCGAGATCCGAGCTCGGTACGTGGTCGTGGCCGACGGAGCGAACAGCCGTTTCGGCCGTTCGCTCGGAACGTTCCGCACACGCGAGTGGCCCTACGGGACCGCGATCCGGACCTACTGGGAAACGCCCCGGCATGCCGAGCCGTGGATCGAGTCCGCGCTCGACGTGAAAGATCGCAACGGCAACCCGATGCCCGGCTACGGCTGGATCTTCCCGGTCGGTGACGGCACCGTCAACATCGGTGTCGGCCTGCTGTCGACGTTTCGCGAGTTCAAGAGTGTCAACACCACGCACTTGCTCGATGCGTACGCACACCAGGTCGCGGACCGCTGGGAGATCACGCCCGACCGACCCGAATGCAAGGCCACCAGCGGGCGCATCCCGATGGGTGGCTCCGTCGGCCCGAAGGCCGGTCCCTCGTACCTCGTGATCGGCGACGCCGCCGGCAGCGTCAACCCGTTCAACGGCGAGGGCATCGACTATGCGTACGAGACGGCGCGGATGGCGGCGCAGGTGCTGCACGAGGCGATCGACGGTGGCGACCCCACCGCACTGCAGCGCTACCCGTCGCTGCTCGACGACGAGTACGGCGAGTACTTCAAGGTCGCCCGACTGTTCGCCAGGGTGATCGGTCGACCGACGCTGATGCGCGAACTGACTCGCGCGGGCATGCACAGTCGCACGTTGATGGAATGGGTCCTGCGGATCATGGCCAACCTGTTGCGGCCCGACGAGCTCGGCCCGGCCGAACTGGCCTACAAAGCCGCCGCCAAACTCGTCAGACTCGCCCCCAACGCGTGACACCCCGGCCTCCCGTCGCGCCTCGCTCATGGTTTGTGTGTCGCCAAGTGTGTTCGGCCCTTACTTGGCGACACACAAACACGTGTCAGGCGGCGGCGGAGCACAGGGTGTAGGCCTCCCTCGTCGTGTCGACCACCCACGCCGGATTGGTCGCGATGTGCGCGTAGGTGAACTGCGCCACGACGTGTCCGGCGAGTTGCAGGGCGGTGATCCGTTCGGCGTCGCGTCCCATCTGCTCGCGAGTGCGATGCCACTTGTAGCCGAGCAACTCGACGACGAGCGACGTTCCCGGAAAGTGGCAGTCGACGCGGACGAGGCGGTCGTTGGTGCGCGTCAGCACTTGCTGGGTCAGCGGGCGAGGTAGACCGGCCTCGCCGATGAGTTGGAGGTAGCGACGTTCCAACCACGAGTGGCCACCACGGCTCAGCTCGATTCCGCCGATCACGTCGAGTAGTCGTGGGATGCCATATCGACCGCTCGATCGCAGCCGGTTGATCTGGGCGTGGAGGAAGTCTTCAGCGGTGAATCCATCACGCAGGAAGCAATCGAGCGCGGTGGTCAATCGATCGCTCGACTCGGTGGACGCGAGGTCGATCAGCAACCTCGACGCACTGAGCACGGGCAGGTCGTGGCGGACCGCCGCGTCGAGCCGGTCGAGGCTTGTCGTGGTATGGACGATGGCGTTCACCCAGCTGGCCCGCCGATTGCGGGGCAACAGCAGGTGGAACGGTGGTTCGAGCCGGAATCCGTCGGCGCCGTACAGCGCTGCGGCGGTCGGGCCGCTGATCCAACATGGCGTGCCGACGTCGAGCACCAAGGCGTGCAGATCGGCCAGCGGCGAGGGAGGAAGTGAAGGGCTGCGGTACGTTCGGCGTCCACTGCGATCGAGGAGGCCGCTCTGGACTCGGCCCCGAAGCTGAGCGTTCGTCAGTCCGACCTGGTTGGCCTGGCTGCGAGTGAACGCTCCGCGCTGACCTGTCGCTATCGCCGCCGAGCGACGATCACCATCAGGCATGCCGGCGGAGTCAACCGGACGATGACCGGCGCGACAACTTCTACCTGTTTGTGTGTCGCCACGTGAGGGCCGAAGACACTTGGCGACACACAAACCGTGGGGGTCAGCCGACGGAGGCGATCAGATTTTCCGGGGCGGCTCGCAGGGCTTCGGTCGCCGGCGAATCGGGGAGGGCGTTGCACGCGGCAACCGCGCGCCCTGCCCAATCCTGCGCCGTCGAGAACGCCGAGGCGATGCCACCATTGGTGCGCACGATGCCGAGCGCTTTTTCGCGTTCGGCGGCGTCGAGCGGCTTGCCGAGCAAGGCCAGCAGTTCCATCGCCGGCACCCCACCGGACTGCAGCGTTCGCATGACCGGCAACGTGTACACGCCCTCGACCATGTCGTGGCCGGCGGGCTTTCCGAGTTGGTCGTCGGTCGAGGTGATGTCGAGCAGGTCGTCGACGATCTGGAACACGTTGCCGTACGCCTCGCCGTACTCGGTGAGCGCATCGGTCAACGCTGGGTCGAAACCGGCGACGAGACCACCGATTCGCGCGGCCGTGGCGTAGAGCGACGCGGTTTTGCCACTGATGGAGGCCATGTAGCTCGACTCCGGTCGCGCCGAGTTGTAGGTGTGACGAAGCTCCTCGATCTGGCCTTCACACAACCGACCGATGGTTCGGGCGAGCAGACCGGCGACCTCGGTGCCGAGCGAGGCGGCAATTTCGGAGGCCCGAGACAGCAGGAAGTCGCCGGCCAGGATGGCCTGCAAGTTGCCCCACTTGGCGTTGACCGTTTCGACGCCCCGTCGCGTGCTGGCCTCGTCCATCACATCGTCGTGGTAGAGCGACCCGGTCTGTACCAGTTCACAGGCGATACCACCCTGGATCGAGCGTTCCTTCAGCTCCGCGTCCGACGGGCCGCAGATCTGCGCGGCCACCACCGTCAAGACCGGGCGAAGACGCTTGCCACCGGCGATGATCAGGTGCGATGCGATCTCGTTGAGGTATGGATCCGGAGTGTGCACGGACTCGACGAGCGCCTGTTCGATGCGTTGCACATCGTCGGCCATGCCGGCCACGGAGAAGAACGGCGAGGGCGCCACGCAGCAAGGCTAGCCATCCGTCCGACCACCTCAAGATTGTGGAGTAGGTCGCGCGGCCTAAGCGCGCCGGGCGGCACGTTGCATGTGCGCTACGCCGATACACTTCTGCCATGTTTGAACGCTTCACCGATCGGGCACGGCGGGTCGTGGTGTTGGCCCAGGAGGAAGCTCGGCTGCTGAGCCACAGCTACATCGGCACCGAGCACATTCTCCTCGGACTCATCCACGAAGGTGAAGGGGTCGCTGCGAAGGCGCTCGAGAGTCTGGGCATCTCGTTGGAGGCCGTCCGCAACCAGGTCGAAGAGATCATCGGGCAAGGCGGCACGTCACCGTCGGGTCACATACCGTTCACGCCGCGTGCCAAGAAGGTGTTGGAGCTGTCGCTGCGAGAAGCCCTGCAACTCGGCCACAACTACATCGGCACCGAACACATCCTCCTCGGCCTCATTCGTGAGGGCGAAGGGGTCGCCGCGCAGGTGCTCGTCAAGCTCGGCGCAGACCTGTCGCGTGTGCGCCAGCAGGTCATCCAGTTGCTCAGCGGGTACCAGGGTGGCGCGCAGGGCAAGGGCGAGCCGCAGGCGGCCGCAGCCGGCACGCAGGGCAAGGAAGACACGCCAGGCGACAAGGGCAACAGCCAGATCCTCGACCAGTTCGGTCGCAACCTCACCCAGCTCGCTCGCGAGAAGAAGCTCGACCCGGTCATCGGTCGTGCCCGCGAGCTCGAGCGCGTGATGCAGATCCTCAGTCGCCGCAC
>JBDTRP010000060.1:0-48809 GCA_039931555.1 Ilumatobacteraceae bacterium
CCGATACGTGCTACACAAGCCCACGCCGTCTCGACAGGTGACCGGGACGGTCGAGCGGGATCGGGTACGGCCGAATCGTGCCTTCCTGGAGAGGTTGAGCATCGCCATCGACCAGCACGAGGGAGGAGCGCGCGGAAGGCCGGTCGACCTCCGTGACGAACCTTCAGGTAGTCCTCCGCTGACGTGCCGGTTCGACGACTGCGAGGGCACTTGCGAACGTTGCGTCGCGCTGGTCCGAGCCCTGTGGAACAGATGGGCGGTCGATCGATAGGTTGCTGGACCAGTGCTGATCGAACGCGGGCAATCGGTTTCGGGGGTTGATGTCGTGTTGGCTCGTGAGGTCTTACGCGCGATGCAAGGCGGTGGGCTGTCAATCGACGGCGTGACACCCTTCCTCAGAACCTCGGACTGGGATCCAGCATCACTTGTGGCAGCGCTGGAGGCAGCGGGGTTGATCGAACGGGTTGACGTAGGCCGTGGCGACGTGTGGTGGCGTCCGACCTTGAATGGAAATCGCCTGGCGAAGGCGCGCATCGGCAAACCCATCCCACGAGCGAACGCCCAGACATCACCCGACGCTCTCCTCGATCGTGTGAACGAAGTGAACGCCGATCAATACGAACTGTTCAGAGTGGAAACGGTCGAGGTGTTCGGAAGCTTCAACGACGCAAGCCGCGAGACGGTCGGTGACGTCGACGTTCTGAATCGCCTCGTCTACTCGTGCACGATCGACACCGAGGACCTCATCGAACAATCGCTGACGGCAGCGACTGCTTCGGGTCGGAACCTGTCCTTCGTCGGCGCGATGTTCTTTCTCGACAACCAGTTCCGCAAGCGAGTCAAAGGTCGCAACCTCGACATCGAGTTCTCCCGAACCGAGGCCATCCAACCGATTCCTGATCCAGACCCGCAGTGAAGTCCCCAGCATCGTTAGGCGTTGCCCGGGTTTCGTCGGTTGTCATGAGTTGGTCGAGACCGGTGAGCGTTAGGATCTGGCGGATCTGACGGCGAGGGTTGCGGATGCACAGCGCGCCGCAGGCCCGCTCCTGTCTGATAAGAGTCCCGGCAACGACACACAGCCCAGTCAAGCGGGTTACGTCAGGCTCTTCTCAAGCCACGCCGGCCGGTTCCAACACGTCATGCGCTCGTTGGCAAGATTGAGGACGAATGTGAGGAAGATCGTGCTGACGAGCCCTTGAGGATCTGAGTGGTGATGCGCAGGTTGATGAGGTTTCCCGGCGCAAGGGCGACCGGGCGCCCATGACGATCTTGGCTGTGAACAGCCCGAGGAAGAATGGAGCTTCGCTGACTCGTCGGGACACGAATCGTTCTGCTCCGACGACTTCGGCAATTGCGGAAGCGGTTGACAACGACACGACGGCGGCGGCGACCTCGGGGGCGCCGAGCAGCCGATGGCGAACGGCGCGACGCATGCGGGAAGGTCAGCCGGGACGGAGGCCAACCTTCCCGCCGCACATGGGTCATGCGGCAGCTCGCAATTGGAGCGTCGAGACAGAGTAAGCAATGGTCAGTGCGAGCGCTATTGGCCAATGGTACTAGTCCGTCAGAGAACCCAGCTGAACGTCGAACCGACCGACGATCGAATCGCCACCAGCACCCGGGTCCCGAGAGTCGCACCACGACTGTCGTTACCTCATAGATGCTCTTGCTCCGACCGCCCCGGGGGGCGCGTCGGGCGGTTGCTGGGGCGCGATGATCGTTGAATGGAACCCCTCGCCGTGCGTCTACGTCCATTCGACGAACGGGACCTGTGGTACTTCGATCGATTGGCGAACGATCAAGCGTTGTCGGCACCCTACGAGTGGGGCGGCCTCATCGCAGCGGAAGGTGGCGACGCCGATGGCTCGAAGACCGTCTGCTCGGGACCAGCCACTACTCCCTGGTGGTCGCAGCGACCGAGGACGACTCCTTCGTGGGCTGCGTCGACTGGCGACAGAACGATCGTCCCGGGCCAGGCGTCTGGGAGATCGGCATACTGATAGCACCCGAGTATCGGGGAAGAGCCGATGGCACTGCCGCTCAGCGGCAACTCGTGGACTATCTGTTCTCGACGACGCCATGTCATCGCGTCTGGGCCGGAACAGAGGTCGACAACATCGCCGAGCAGCGTTCGCTCGAACGTGCCGGACTGCTTCGTGAAGGATGCGTCCGCGGGGGACACTTCCGCGACGGCCAATAGCGAGACAGCTTCATCTTCGGGATTACGCGCCCAGACTGGCATGGATAGCCGACAGGCGTGGCGGGAGATGGTGCGCCGATGCGCCTGATGTTCAGGGCGTGTTCGCTTCTAGCCGTCGACCGTGCTTTTGCGCTGATGTTCTGTGTGTGACCAGATATTGACGCCGGAGAGGGTGGTCGTGACGCTGGCGGGATCGCGATGAACGGTGGCCGACGCGGCAATCGGGCCAACCACGCCGTCGGTACAGGTCAAGATGGACGACTGCAGGAGACCAGCATTGACTAACCAGACGACACCATCACCGGACCCGACGCTGCCGTGGGCAAGCCGCATCATCATCCGAACCGAAGTCGGCTCAACCGCGCACGGCACCGGACTCCCCGGCGGTGAGGACTACGACGAGATGGGCCTCATGATCGAACCGTGGGAGTCGGCAGTCGGTATCTACGAACAGCCTGACACGATTGTCTACCGGCCAGGCCGAAGCGAGGGTGAACGTTCGCAGCCGGGTGACTATGACCTCGTCGTCTACACGGTCCGAAAGTTCGCGCGCCTCGCAGCATCCGGTAACCCGTCGGTTCTCATGCTGTTGTTCGGGCCGCTTCGCTTTTCGACACCGCTCGGCGATCGGCTGCGCGCGCTCGCCCCAGCTTTTTGGTCCGACAAGGCGCGTGCCCGGTTCCTCGGATACAGCCAAGCGCAACGCGAACGACTGCTCGGGATTCGCGGTGGCGCGCATACCAACCGACCCGAGCTCGTCGAGCAGCACGGCTACGACACGAAGTACGCGATGCACATGCTGCGGCTCGGTTTCCAAGGTATCGAGTACGCAGAGACAGGCAGGCTCACATTGCCGATCCCGGCACCTCACGGCCAGTACCTGCGCGACGTCCGGCTCGGCAACTACACGCTCGACGAAGTGATCGCCGTCGCGGATGCGAACGAGGCCAAGCTGATCTCGATGGACAGTTCCGCCCCAGTCGAACCCGACTATGCAGCAATCGACGCCTGGTTGTTGGCTGTTCACCACGAGTCGTTACCGGCGTGAGCCCCGTGCTCTCAGATGCGGTCTGTGCGGTGACTGTGCACCGAGATGTTCCCAGCTCTGCGTGCCCGTTGTGCACACGACTGTCGGGACACGATCAGTTGAGACGAGCTTCGGTCTGGTGCAGGAAGAAGTAGGGATGGGCGTAGAGCGCGGCCGCTTGGCCTTCTCGACCGATCGACCCTCGGACGATCGCTGCGCTGGCCGCAGCGGCGGCGACTACGGTCGAAGTCAACATCGCGGCATCGAGCGGCCGATGAGTCGCGAGCCCCACGACCAGCCCCGCGGAGGCCCCGGCAGCCCCCGTCGCCAGCTCAACCCCGTAGGTCCGGAGCAGATTTCTTTCGCGTGTCAGTTCATTGAGCTCGTCCAAGGCCGCTCGACGTGTTCAACCCAGGCGTTCTGGGCGGCTTCGTCAAAGTCGGCTTCGAGGGGTGTTGATCCTAGTACGACTGACAGGCTGGGTCTGCCCATCCACCGATGGTCAGGGTGTGAGGTGATGCGCGTATCCGCGTGAAAGGTCCCCTGGGCTGGGACGATGGTGGTCTCTTACATCACCAGCATCCCAACCACAGGAGACACTTCCAGTGACACGAGTATCGCATGCCATAGACCGCGTCGACGTGTCATTCGATGAGCCGAATCTGGTCACCAACGCCGGTCTGTTGTTGACCGCGACATTGTCGCATCGGCTTGGTTTGGAGGCTTTGATCGATGACACCATCAAGCTTGGCGGTCGTGTCGGCGGGGCCCGTCCGGGGCGCAAGGTGTTGACGTTGGTTGATGCGATGATCGCCGGCGCGACGCACATCGATCATGCCGACATGTTGCGCGCCGGGTCGACCGCCGGCGTGCTCGGTCATCGGGTGATGGCTCCGTCGACGCTCGGGACATTCCTCAGGTCGTTCACGTTCGGGCACCTCCGTCAGTTGGAAGCGATCAACGGTCGAGCACTCCAGCGGGCGTGGGCAGCGGGTGTCGGACCTGGCGGAGCGTTGGTGATCGACATCGACTCGACGATCTGTGAGGTGATCGGCAAACACAAACAGGATGCCGGATACGGCTACACGCGCAAGCTCGGATATCACCCGATCCTGGCAACCCGAGCTGACACCGGTGAGGTGTTGCACGCCCGGATGCGCAAAGGATCAGCGAACACCCAACGCGGGGCGCGCCGCTTCATCGACGAGCTCGTCGCCCGAGTCCGCCGCGCCGGAGTGACCAACACGTTGACGATCCGGTTCGATTCCGGGTTCTGGGCCAACGACACGATCCTCGCCTTGAACCCGCTCGACGTGCGCTACACGATGGCGGTTCGTTGTTCCAGCAAAGGCATCAACGACGCCATCTCCCGGATCCCCGATGATGCGTGGACCGGGATCGAGTACACCGACGATGGTGAAGCCGAAGTCGCCGAATGCGAGTACACGATCGGTGCTGGCAAGAACAAGGTGACGCGTCGACTGGTCGTGCGGCGCACACGCCTCACCGACAAGCACCAATTGAAGTTGTGGCCCGACTGGCGCCACTTCGGGTTCCTCACCGATCTCGACGGCACCGCAGTCGACATCGACAAGTTCACCGGCAACACGCCGTGGTCGAACTCGCGATCCGCGACCTCAAAGAAGGCGCTGGACTCGAGCACGTCCCGTCCGGCAACTTCCACGCCAACAGCGCCTGGTTGCAATGCGCCGTCTTGGCCCACAACATGATCCGCTGGACCGCGATCGCCGGCAAGGTCCGTGTCAACAACCAACTCGTCGTCGCTCGCACCTTGCGCACCCGACTGCTCGCGATCCCCGGCCGACTCGTCAACCGATCAGGGCGACCGACCCTGCGAATGCCAAAGAACTGGCCATGGGCAACATCGTTCACGACAGCGCTCGATGCCCTCCGAGGCCTCGAACCCGCCACCGGCCGACACCGGTCCTGCGGACCGGCGCGCCGCACACCAACACCCAGCGCTGACAACCAACGACCCCACCCGTTCTGCTTGAACACGCCCACGAACACCTCAACCAGCTCGAACACCGCGCTCAGCGGAAGCTGGCCAGCGAAGCAGACCCCTCAAGACTCCGGTCGGTGGATCGAGGCTTAAACCCCCCTGACCTTCGGGTCATGTGGGCTCGAACCCACCCCGGGCACCAACTACCCAGCGACACTCGCTGCCGTCCGTACCGCGGTCGTAGATGTGGCCGCCGACGTGCGGTTCGAAGACCGTCTCGGCGATCGGGACGCCGAGCAGGTTGTGCTCGGGTGGTTTGAAGTCGCCGAACCGTCCGGTGAACACGTCGAACGCTCGCTCGATCGGCGCGTCGACGATGATCGAGCGGCGGACGGTTGCGGTGCCGGGCTGGTTCATGGGGTCTCCTTGTTCGGATCGTCGATGACGTCTTGGTAGCGGGTGAGGGCTCTGTTCCAGAAGGTGTCGAGCTGGTCGCGCAGTGCAGTCAGTCCTGCTTCGTTGAGCTGGTAGATCCGCCGCGTTCCTTCGGCGTGTTCGGCGACCAGTCCGGCGTCTTTGAGGACCTTGAGATGCTGTGAGACGGCGGGCCGGCTGACCGGCAGCGTGGCGGCCAGTTCGCCAACAGCTTGTGGCCGTTCCGCCAGCTGCAAGACGATGGAGCGTCGGGTGGGGTCTCCGAGCGCCCCCCATCCGTCTTCGTCTCGGTAAGCGACCACGAACGGTCAGTTTGCACTAACGGATTGGTCGTGTCAACCCGTGGTCGCTGTCGAACGTCAGGCTGCGAGCAGCGGCTGCAATGCCGCCTCCATGGCGAGCCACGGGTGACCGCGGTGGGTGTCGAGTTCACCTTCGGCCCGCCAGGCGTTGAGTTCGGTCATGATGCGACATGCGTGGAGACTGCGGTACCAGTCGAGCGCGTAGGCAGCGATCGGGTGCGGGCCGAGCTGGCGGTAGGTGGTGATGAAACGGTTCGCGACGCGGCGCGCGGCAGCGTTGATAATCGGCCGCAGCGGTTTGGGGGCGTCGAGCGGCGGGTTGGCGAGGAGCAGATGGGTGAAGGCGAGGTCGTACGCGGGGTGGGCGATCTGCCCGGCGGTCCAGTCGAGCACCACGCTCCGGCTGCCATCGGCGAGGACGTTGAACGGGTGGAGGTCGCCGTGGCACACCACTCCGAGTTGCGGATCGGGCCGGGTCGCGGCGAGTCGTTCGAGGGTGCGATGCAGCGGTGCGTCGCCGAGGTCGCGGGCGCGTGAGAGGTAGTGGTCGAGGAGCCCGTCGACACCGATTGCCCGGTCCGTCGCGGCACTGAGTGCTGTTTCGATGGGTTGCGGGTCGAGTCGGTGGAGGTCGGCGGCGGCGCGGGCGAGGGTGTCAGGCAGGCTGGTGGCGAGGCGGGGGAGTGAACGCAGGGCGCGTAGACCGCTGAGCCCGCCGAGAAGTGGCGCGCCGTCGGCGTGGTCCATTACACACCAGGCGCGACCAATGCCGGCTGGTGTGAAGTCTGATGAGCGGATTGTTGGTGTGGGGTAGCCCTGTTCGGCGACGCCAGCCTGGAACGTGGTCTCCCACGCGGCGAGTTGGGCGTCGGGGGCGAGGCGGAGCACGACCCGACCGGGCAGACCACCGTAGGTCGGTGGGGCGAAGGTGAGGGTCCACATCTCGGCCCAGAACCCGCCGCCGAGTCTGATGGGCGGCCCGTCGAGGGCGAGTTCCGGGGCGTGGAACTGTTGACGGAGGTGGTCGAGGACCGTGTCGAGTTCGGCGGGGTGGTTGACGGCGGGGGTTGGATCAGCGATACTCACGGGCGTGACCGTAACGGTAAATACCGGCAATGTCTAGTGATCTGTCGAAATGGTGGTCGATCGACGAATTGGCCGCACTCGTCGGGGTGCCGACGCGCACAGTCCGCGAGTACCGCACGCTCGGATTGATCGACGCTCCACGCAAGGAAGGTCGTGTCGGGCGTTACGACGAATCCCATCGGCAACGGCTGGAGTTGATCGCCCGACTGCAGGAGCGCGGCTACTCGCTGGCGGCGATTCGCGATTTGTGCGCGGCCTCGGCGTCGGGTCGTTCCCTTGATGACGTCCTGGGTCGATCGAACTCAATGGCCATCGATGAGGGCGCGGTTGCATACTCGACGAGCGAACTCGTCAACGCTGCTCCCGCTCTGGCCGACCCGCACGTTCGTTCGGCGGCCGGTGAAGCCGGGTTGATTCACGCCGACGGTGACGACTGGCTCGTCAGGGCACCGTCGCTGTTGACGCTCGTGGGTGATGCGATTCATGCTGGTGCAGCGCCGCTCGCGGCGATCCGGATGGTCGCCGGTTTGGTCGCCGGCGCGCGCATTCAGGCGAGCGCATTCGCCGACTTGGTGGTGGGCGAGTTGTGGCATGAAGACGACGCTGCGGTTTCTGAGCTGGTCTCGATCGGGCGGCGGGCCAGGTTGCAGTTGACGCAGGCCGTCGCGTCGTTGGTCGTGCACGAGGTCGGCATGGAGCTGCGAGTTCGAGCCTCGCTGCCCGGCGGCTCCGGCCTCGACGAGCTCGTGGATGGACTGCGGGTCGGTGTCATCCGTGGTCGAGGCGACCGGCGATGAGTGAGACGGGATCTGCCGACGAGTGGAATGGCGACGGGGCGCAGCACTGGGTGACCGGAGCCGATCGCTACGACGGCCAACTGGCACCGTTCATTGATCTGCGGTTCGACCGACGTCAACTCGCGGCCAACGAGGTGGTGCTCGATGTCGGCTGCGGTTGCGGTGCGACCACGATCGGCGCAGCGCGACTGTCGGCCGCGGCGGTCGGGATTGATCTGTCCGTACCAATGCTCGTCGTTGGAGAGCAGCGTGCCCATGTCGCCGGGTTTGCCGAAATCGAGGTCGAATCGGTCAGCCCAGTGATCACGCTTGGAGGTGGAGGCACATTGGACGAGACACTCGAATTCCTGCTCGGTCCGGGGATCGCTCGCGCCTTGTTGGACGAGGCTCAACCCGACGCGAAACAACTGGCGATCGGCGCGGTCAGCGCTGCCCTCGCCGAGATCTACGAACCTGGCCGTGGGGTTGCGCGCGGAACGGGCGCCTGGCTGGTCAGCGCGTCTCGCGCGCGGTGAGCCTGAGCCACGCTTGGAAGCCGCCAACGAGATCGGTCGCCCGATGCACTCCGACATCGCGAAGCAACGCGGCGGCAAGGCTGGATTGGTAGCCCTCGTTGCAGACGATCACGATGCGAGTGTCATAGTCGGCCACTTCGGCGATGTGGTGCTCGCAGGCCGGGTCGAGTCGCCATTCCAGCACGTTGCGGTCGATGACAATCGCATCGGGTAAAGCCCCGTCTCTCGTGCGCTGTTCGATGGGGCGGATGTCGACGATGATCGCGCCGGCCTTGCGTTCGGTTGCGAGTTCCTCTGGTTCGACTCGGTCGAGGCGGGTACGGGCGGCAGCGAGGATCTCTTCGATCGAGCGTATGTCGCGGCCCTGGTCGTTCATCGCGGGTGGGTCTCGTACATGCGCACCGCGACGACTGCGCCGGAGATGGCGGTGAGCGCTGCGACCGCGTAGATTGCTGCGGGGATGGAGATCAGGTCGGCGAGGATGCCGGCGAGCAATGCTCCGATGGCGAAACCACCGTCGCGCCACAGCCGGTAGATCCCGACGGATCGGGCCCGCCATGTCGGGTGGGCGACATCGCCGATCGCCGCGAGCAACGTCGGGTAAACCATCGCGGTGCCGGTGCCGAGCACCATCGCACCAACGGCCCACGCCGCGAAACTGCCCGTCGCGGCGATCCAGGCGATGGCGACGGCCTGGGTGAGCATGCCACCGACGATCAGCGGTTTGCGGCCGATCCGATCGGACAACCCGCCGGTGTACAACTGGCCAAGGCCCCACACTGCCGGGTACAGGGCGGCGAGTACACCGATCCGTTCGATCGACATCCCGGTGTTGGCGAAGAAGATCGGGAACAAGCCCCAGGCGAGGCCGTCGTTCAAATTGTTGACCAGGCCGGCCTGCGAGCACGACGACAGTGCCTTGTCGGTGAATGAGGTGAGTCGGAAGATCTCGGCGGTGGTCAGCGTGGCGTGGTGGGTGTCGTTGGTGGCGACGTGGTTGGCGGCTTCGTAGCGGGCATGGCCACGGGTCTCGCGCACGAATAACACCGACAAGCCGAGACCAAGGCCGACATAGGCGATGCCGAGGAAGAATGGCTCCGGGCGCAGCCCGAGGTGTTGGGCGATGTAGCCGGTCGCCAGTGCGGTGATCGCGACGGCCCCGTAGCCGGCGGCTTCGTTCATCCCCATGGCGAAGCCGCGTCGGGCGGGGCCGACGAGGTCGATCTTCATGATCACGGTGGTTGACCAGGTGAGGCCCTGGTTGACGCCGAGCAGGACGTTGGCGAAGATGACCCATCCCCAGCTCGGTGCCCAGATCAGCAACAGTGGGATGGGGATGGCGATGATCCACCCGGCGACGAGGACGGGCTTGCGGCCGTAGCGGTCCGAGAGCGTGCCGGCGAAGAAGTTCGTGGCTGCCTTGACCAGCCCGAAGGCGACGATGAACGTCAGGGTCGCGGTGAATGCGGTGAGCCCGAACTCCTGCTTGGCGAGCAGCGGGAGCACGGTGCGTTCCTGACCGATCATGCCGCCGACGAGTGCGTTGACGCCGACGAGCAGGGAGAACTGGGCGATGTTCTCGTGCAGGCCAAGCCGCAACGGCGCGTCGGCGGTCTCCGCAGGGGTGGCCGGTGCGCTCATTGCCCGCTCTCCAGCGGCGTTCGTGTTGCTGTCGACCATGTGTCGGGTCCGCCGTCGAGGACGACCAGATCGCTTCGACCCGTCGCGGTGAGAAGGCTGGCTGCGGTCATGCTCCGTTCGCCGTGGCCGCACATGACTGTCAACGGCCCGGTGGGCAGGTCGGCGGTAGCGATCGCGCCGAGTTCGATGTTGGTTGCTCCGGGCACGTGCCCCGTCGCGTATTCGTTGGCTTGGCGGACGTCGACCACCCGCCCGGCGATGGCGTTGGGGCCGACGAATGGGATCGTGGCAACAGGTCGCCCCGACGCGGTCCAGGCGTCGATACCGCCGGCGAGCTCGCCGATCAATCTCTCGTGGCCGACGTCGAGGCACTGTCGTACCAGTTCGTCGCGGTCCTGAGACTCATCAACGATGAACGCGATAGGTCGGCCCGGCTGAACCAACCAGCCGAGCCAACTGGCGAACACTGGACGCAACGTGTTGGACATCGAGCCCATCGCATGACCCGCGGCGAACGCCGTTGCCGAGCGGACATCGACCACTACGCCACCGTTCGCGAGGTGGCGCTCGACCTGATCTGGATCAAGTAGTGCGAGGAGAGGAACGGTGTCGTAGTGGCGCGGTCCGAGCCTGTTGATTTCGGGGAGGCGAGCGAAGTAGGCGGGGAAGGTGCCGAATCCGCCGAGCAACTGCGTCACGAATTGGTCCTCGTCGGTGATGGCGAACAGCGCGTTCGCTGTGCGTTCTTCCCCGAGGGTGGTGGTGCGCTGTGACGATCCCGGCGCGGAGCAGAACGAACCAGCACCATGCGTCGGGTACACACTCAGATCGTTGGCGAGACCATCGAAGCGCCGAAGGGACCGGAACATGTCGTGGGCCAATGGCTCTGTGAATTCCGGGCCGCACAGGTCCGTGCGCCCGACCGCGCCGACCATCAAGGACCCGCCGGAGAACAATGCGACCGGGTCATCGACGTGCTGGAGAACGTAGGCGTGGTGATCGGGCGTGTGGCCGGGTGTGGTCAGAGCAACAATGCGCATCGCGTCGCCGAGCTCGATCGACGCACCGTCGACGAGCGCTCGGTGTGGTGTCTCGAGACGCGACGCGGCCGGCGCGACGAACGTGGCGCCGACACGCGCGACGAGTCCTGGGCTGCCTGTCACATAGTCGGCGTGGGAGTGGGTGTCGAAGGTCCATGCGATCCGCGATCCGAGGTGCGCGGCAAGCGCCTCGTGAGCGGCGGGGAATCGAGGTGGGTCGATGAGAGCGATCGTGCCGTCGCCGAGGTCGATGAGGTACGACGAATGCCCGAGACCCTCATCGACGAAGTCGTAGATATTCATCCGACAGCGGGCTTGCGGCTGGCGACGAGGATGTAGCCGAGGTACGGGACGGCCTTGGCCATCCGCGGCATCAGCCACATCATCTTGCGGACATGGGCCGGGCGCGTTGCGACACGACTCATGATGGCCAGGCTGTGGGCGAATCCCTCGTCGGCGAGGAAACCCTTCGGGCTCATCATCTCAAATCGTCCGGTCTCCGTTTCGAGTTCGGACAGGCCGGCCGATTCGTAGATGTGGACCCAGTCATCGACCGTGTCGAATTGCATGCCGGGACAGACCTGCCCGAGGAACACTTCGCGTGCTTCCGTCGACGGTGGCTCGCGCCAACAGAACTCGGTTGCCAAGACGCGCCCGCCCGGTTTGCAGACCCGGGTCAGCTCCGCCGCGGCGCGATCGCGGTCGACGAACATTGTCACCGCCTCAGCGATCACGACATCGAACGAGTCATCGGGGTACGACAACGCCAAGATGTCGCCGCCGTCAACGGATACGCGATCGGCGAGACCGGCGGCAGCGATGTTGGCGCCGGCGCGCCCACCTGGGTGGATCACTCGCTTGCCGATCAAGGCCATGAACTTGTACGGATCGAGACCAGCAACCTCCCGAGATGCCAGCTTGTGCACGACCTCCCCCTCTCCATCCAGATCGATTCAAATCACTGCTTGAACATATTCCTTGCCTGACCAATATTCAAGTAGTAGTTTGAATATCGAAGATCGGAGGTCTGCGTGGGAGATAGGGCAGCGAAGGATGCGTTGTTCGATGCGTTCGCAGAGGTGGCCAAGGCCTTGGCCAGTGGTCGGCGAGCCGAGATTGTCGACGTGCTCGCCCAGGGCGAACGGTCGGTTGAGCAGATCGCCGCCGAGATTGACCAGAGTGTTGCCAACACCTCTCATCACCTGCGGGCGATGGCGAGAGCCGGTGTGCTGCGAACCCGTCGAGAAGGCACTCGCATCGTTTACATGCTGGCCAGCGACCGCATCGGTGACATGTGGGCGGCGATGCGCGACGTCGCCGCCGAACATGTTGCGGGCATCAACGAACTCGCCGGCGCCTACGTCGGAGACCGCTCCGCTCTCGAACCTGTGAGTCGGCGCGAGCTCGAAGCTCGCCTCAAGGCCGGAGATATCGTCGTGCTCGACGTCCGCCCCGCCGTCGAATACGAGGCTGGCCACATCCCCGGCGCCCGGTCCGTCCCCGTCAGCGAACTGCGCCGTCTGCGTTCGCTGGCCAAAGACACCGAGATCGTCGCCTACTGCCGCGGCCCGTACTGCGTGTACGCCGACGAGGCCGTACGCCAACTGCGCCGACGCGGCTTCGCCGCCAAGCGCCTCGAAGACGGATACCCCGAGTGGAAACGAGCCGGCCTGCCCATCGCCGTCGGAGCAGGAGGATGACCATGCCCCACGAACTTCTTGTCGACGTCGACACCCTGCGCACTCAGGTACGAGACAAGTACCGCGATGTCGCCCTCGACCCGCACGGCGCTCACCACTTCCACACCGGCCGCCCCCTCGCAGCCCGCCTCGGCTACGACCAGGCCACCGTAGATTCACTGCCAGATCGGGCAGTCGAGTCATTCGCCGGCGTCGGCAACCCGTTCTCACTGCGCCGCATCGAACCCGGTGAACGTGTCGTCGATGTCGGCTCCGGCGCTGGTTTCGACTCGTTCATCGCCGCCACCCAAACCGGTCCGACCGGCTCCGTCGTCGGGATCGACATGACCGCGGAGATGCTCACCAAATCACAAGCCACCGCCGAGCAACTCGACTTCGCCCATGTCGAATTCCGTGAAGGGCTGGCCGAAGCCATGCCCGTCGAGACCGGGTGGGCCGATGTCGTCATCTCCAACGGCGTGATCAACCTGTGCGCCGACAAACACGCTGTATTCGCCGAGATCTGCCGAGTGCTGCGCCCCGGCGGAGTGCTGCAGTTCGCCGACATCGCCAACGGGAGACCAGTACCGATCGAGGCGATGCGCGACGTCGATCTGTGGACCGGTTGAATTGCCGGAGGGCTGCCCCGTGCGGGCTGGCAACAGATGCTCGAAGCCTCAGGTTTCCAACAGGTCACCATCGGACCACCCGTCGACACCTTCGGCGGCGCGACCGGCGAAGCCAAAGCACGATCGTTCGAGGTCTACGGTTACGCCTTCCTGTCCCGCCGCGCCTGACAACCGCAGCTGGCCCGGCCGCCGGCATCGACCAAACCCGCACACGCGATCTCAACCCCGAAAGGACTCAACATGTCTACAGATGACAAAGTGGTGATCGGCCAAACCCACGGAACCGACGACCCCGAGGCCGTGCTCATCGGCTACCTCCTCGGTGTCGAATCGCTACGGGCCGGCAAACAGGCGCTGATGTGGCTAACTAAAGACGGCGTCAACGTCGCCACCGTCGGATACTCCGAGGGCATCTCGGTCCCCGGCGCCCCCTCGGTTGCGGACCTTCACGCCGAATACATCGAACGAGGCGGACGGTTCTACGCCTGCCCCGTTTGCGTCAAGAGCCGCGGCCTGGAGAACGCCGAATGGGTACAAGGCGCCGAAGTCAAGGGCGTCCCATCCCTCCTCGAGTTCACCCAAGGCGGCGCATTGACGTTCAACTACTAGTACTAGTCGACAACAACGGGACGACGAGAGCATTCTTTCGCAGAGCGACGAACGATCAAGGACAAGCTGACCATGATCAACCTCAATCCGACACCGCACTTCGGACTTGTGCTCGATTGCGCTGATCCTGAACGCCTCGCTGAGTTCTGGGCCGAGGCCCTCGGCTACGCCAACGTCGGCTCTGCCGGCGTCTACGTCGCGCTCTACCCCCGTGAAGGCAACGGCCCAAAACTGCTGCTGCAACGAGTGACCGAACTCAAGGCGACCAAGAATCGGATGCACCTCGACATCGAGGTCCCCGACATCGACGTGGAAGCCGACCGCCTGTCCGGCATCGGCGCACAACGGGTCAGCGACGATACATGCAGCGAACACGGCAGTACCTGGATCCTGATGGCTGATCCCGAAGGCAACGAATTCTGCATCTGCGACAACGCAAGCCCCGCGACCCACGAGACGACCTGATGGCTACACGCTTGATGAAGGGCCACGCTGGCGGCGTTCTCAGGGAAGATCCCGGTTTGCACGGTCCAGATCCCCGCCGATTCAGCGAACGCGATCAGTGCTGCCAGCAGGGCGAGGCCTAACCCACGGCTGCGGTGGTCGGGGTGGATGCAGATTTGGGTGAGGTCATCGCTCGCATCGCTCGGATAGAGATGTCGGCAGTCACGCTTTGGTGGCGTGGATGATCGCCGAGTGGAGTCCTTCGCCGAACTCGTGGGTGGCGGTCACGGTGATGTTGGCGAAGCCTGTGTTGGTGAGTTGTTGTTGGTAGTCGTCGAAGGTGAGGGCCGGGTCGAGGTCGTCGTCGACGACGACGTCACTGATCCCGATCCGCCCGCCGTTGCCCGTGGTAGCGAGTCCATGGTGATGCGCCGGCCGCTGTGTCAGTCGTCGTCGTCTCCGTGATGACTGCAGTGAGACCGAGGGACGTTGGCGTTGGCCACCAGACGGGCCAACACGTCGGGATCAGCCGGGAGCTCGAAGTGGTTCACGCCTGGGTTGTCGGTCAGGCTGAATCGGTGGCACTGCATCCCAGCCCAGACGGCCACTGCGTTGTTGGTGATGTCCTCTTGATTGACGTCGCCGTCGCGGGTGAAGAACTCGGTCGTCGCTGTCACCAGTTGTCCGACCGTCAGATCGGAGAGCCCGAGACCGACGAGTGTGTCGAGCCCAGAGCCCTTCTCGGCGTATACGTCGACGTTGGGGAAGTGAGCAGGGTCGCTGAACGGCACACCGCCGATGTAGTAGTCGCCGATCGGCTTGGCCCATGAGAGTCCGGCGTCGTCGAACAACGCGGGGTAGTCCTGCGGCGTGTAGTCCGTGCCAGTCGACTGGTCACGGATGACGATCTCGTCGTTGCCGAAGATCTTCGGGTCCGATGCGGTGATGAATGTCGAGGGATGCGACAAGAACATCCGCGCACTGCTGACACCGTTGTCAGCGGTGGCAGGGAAGGCAAGGTCGGCGATGTTCACGCCAACGAACATCAGCGCATAGCCGAGTCCTTGCCCCGGGAAGTTCCCCGCCAACGGCGTGAAGCCATGAATGAACTTGTCCTTCCACTCCTGGCTGGTGTGCGTCAGCAGGTACTGCACGTAGATGGGACCGTTGGAATGGCCGACGAGATGCACGGGACGGTGTCCGTTCTGGCGATACGTCTCCTCGATCAAATGTTTGGAGCGCTGCAGGAACCCACCCATGTCGGGCGTGAGCCGGGCATCGTAGCCAGCGACGCGGATGCTTCGGTCGCGTGTGTAGCCGGCTGCCTCGAGAGCCTGATACATCGGCTCGTACGCCGGGGCACTGGAAGTCAGGCCGTAGTCGGCGATCCTCACCTTCACGCCGCGCTGCTCGGAGAACCGTCGTGGCATCGGTTTGTGCGAGTCAGCGTCGTAACGCAAGGTGAGCAGTTCGTCGCGGCACACCTGCGAGAACGCTGGCCCGGGATCGAAGAAGACGAGGTCTTCGAAGGTCCCGTTGCTGGGGCAGTTGGGATCGACGTGCTGGTTGTGCGCGGTTACCTCGAGACGGGTGAAATGCCACGCAGGAAACAGGACGATCGGCGTCAGCCCATCGGATGAATTGTGGTGAGCCGAAGCCGCAGATGGCGTCGGCGCGATGACCGTCGCTGCCGCCAACGTGACAGCCAGGATCTTGCGCGTCAATCGTGTCGAGCCGTGGAATCGCTTCATCACTGGCCTCCTTTGCCCCGGCCCCGAACCCTATTCTCGCCCGCCGCATTGCACAAGGTCGTCGTCACTGAGAGCGATCGTCCTCTCGACCCATGAATTTCACCCGCATAGTGGACAACTCGGCTCGGAGAGTGGTCGATGGGGACGACGCCGGAGCTGCCAGATGACTTGAGAGCAACTGCAACAACACCTAAGGCAAAGACAGCTCGGGACTTCTGGTGATGTGCGTCGCCAGCGTAGAGGAATCCGATGATGATCCCGGCGCCGTCCGCGTGGGCGACGACACGGTCGCCGACTACGAGACCCGCGGCGCGCAACGCGTCGGCCGGGATCGTGATCTGATGCTTCGAACTGATTCGCTTCGCGCCTCGATGCTGGGATTTGCAGGGTTGATTCGGGTCAGGTCGCTTGGAGCGCGACGATGGCGATGTCGTCTCGCGGGTTGTTGCCTTCGAACTGGAGGACGTCTCGGAGGACGACGTCGACCAGCGCGTCGGCCGTGTGCCCTGACATGGCGAGGATCTCGCGCACCCGTTCATCGCCGTACCATTCGCGGCCACGTCGGGCTTCGGTGACGCCGTCGGTGTAGGCGAGCACCGTGTCGCCGGGCTCCAGTTCTCCTTCGACGTCATGGAGATCGACGTCGTTGAAGATACCCAAGAGCTGGCCTGGTTCGCCGAGCTCGGAGATTGTGCCGTCTCGCCGACGTAGGAGAGCGGGCGCGTGGCCAGCGCACGCGAGCTCGATCCGCCACCCGGCGTTCGTTCGCTGCAGGCGGACCACGATTGCAGTGCACAGGCGATCCGTTTCGTCGAGGCGCAGCACGGTGTTGAGCACCTTCAGCACCTCGCTCGGCCGTTCGTGTTCGACGGCTGCGGTGCGAATGGTGTAGCGGGCGAGGCTGGTGATCACGGCCGCCTCGACGCCTTTGCCTTGGACGTCGCCGATGGTCATCACCCATTCGTCGGCGGCGAGTTGGAACACGTCGTAGAAGTCACCGCCGATCTCGTGTCCGTTGCCAGCCGGTCGATACCTCGTCCCGATGTCGAGCCCGGCGACTCTGGGTGGTGCGGCGGGTATGAGCGCCTGTTGGACGACTTCGCTGAGCACTCGCGTGTCATGCTCGGACCTCTCCGCACGCGATTTGGCGGCGAGTAGTTCGCATTCGTACTCGCGCCGACTCTCGGCCGCGAAGATCGCCCAACGGATGGTCTGCGGCGTGCCGTCCTGGTCGCGGTCGAGGACGGCGTTGATCAGTGCGTGGCGGCGGCCGCCTTCCGCAGTGACGAACTCGAGGGCGATCTCATCTGCGGATCCTTCCTTGTGCAGCATCGGAGCGAGGTGCGTTTCGAAATAGATCCGCGACCCGACCGTCAACAGCTCCTGGATCCGATCTGCGCCAGCCGAAAGTGGGGTCCATCCGGTGCGCTGCCGGAACAGTCTGTTGGCCCGCACGATCGTGCCGTCGGGTCGGGTGGTCGCCAGCCCGACCGGAGCCAGATCGAATGTGGTCTCGATCGGCTCGTCGAAGCCGGCGGGCTCGTTGGTCATCCGTCCAGGAACTGGCGAATCGCTTCGGCCGTGATCTCGGGGTGCGACAGGTTCGGACAGTGACCGGTCGCGTCGAGAACGACAAAGGTGCTCCCAGGAATCGCGTCGTGGACGAACTCGCCAGCGGTGAGCGGAGCGATGATGTCCTGCTGACATTGCAGGATCAGCGTCGGGATGCTGACCGACGCCAAGTCGGCGCGGTTGTCAGACATGAACGTCGTGCGTGCGAACTCGTACGCGATGCGGGGATCCGCGCGACAAAAGCTTGAGGTCAGCTCTGCGCCGAGCTCTGGGCGGTCCGGGTTCCCGACGATCGCCGGCGCTATCTGGGCAGACCAGCCGAGGTAGTTGCTCTCTAACGTCTGCAGCAAGCCATCGATGTCCTCGAGTTCGAAGCCGCCGACATAGCCTTCCTCATTCAAGTACCGGGCTGAGGGGCCAACCATCACCAACTGCGAGAACCGCTCTGGAGCTTCGATCACGGCGAGCGCGGCGATCATCGCCGAGACCGAGTGACCAACCAGGATCACGTCTGTGAGATTGAGCGCGTGCACGATCTCGACGACATCTGCCGCGTACCCGGCGAGTGACGAGTACTTCGCAGAGTCGTACGCCTGCAGGTCTGATGCACCAACGCCGACATGGTCGAACAACACCACCCGATACCGATCGATGAACGCCGACGCAACCGCGGTCCACATGTGTTGGTCGCAACCAAACCCATGCGCGAACACGATCGGCTGACCGTCCGGCACGCCGGACACCACGACGTTGTTCCGATCCACCACACCCACGAGGCGACATTACCCCCCCGCTGAACTGGCGCCTCAATGGGCCTGTCAAGGATCTTCGTGGTCACCAACGGCCTGCGACTCCGCCGCTTCCGGTGAACCCAACCTCCCACTCCGGGACATGTGCACATCATCCGAGACGAAAGCGGCGCCGCGGTGCAGACGATTGCCGTGCAACTCATCCCGTCAGGCGCGATGCGGAGGCAGGACGCGAACAACCCGCGGAGCTGCCCGTTCTGAGCACTGAACCGGTCAGGTTGCGGAGACGGCAGTCGCGCTCCGCAACCTGTTGAGGGTGGGTTGAGCCCGAGTTCGCACGTTTCGCTCGATCGCCGATTGAGTTGCGGTGCGCGGTTCGAAGTGCGGCGACAACGCCGCAGTCGCCGAAGTACGAAGGGGAACGAGAACGAGCGCTTCTACCGAACAATCCAATGGGCGCTCCAGGCACGACAGTTGAGCTGGCAACGATTTCCGCAAGGGCGAAGGGCTCCGTGCAGCATTCGTGCCCTCGACATCGGCCAGCGCCCATTGGAGAGATCCGATCATCGGTCAGGGAGGGTCGACTCTGAGCGTCAGTTCCTGGTGTCCTCTGTCGTTGAATGGGCGTATTCAGGCGAAGAAGGCATCCATGGCACGTTCGTCGCTGTAGAGGTTGTCGAGTGTCACGAGCTTTCCATCACGAACCACCAGTCGCTGCATGCCTTCCTGATCGAGGATGAGGTCGCCGCGTTCGGCCACCATGTGGAAGCGACCGAGCACGGCGTGTTCTCCACTGGCTACCAACTCGACAGGGTGCGCCTTGAACGTCCCGCCACTGAGGTCGAACACGGTGCGGGCGACGTCTCCGATCGCTTGGTGTCCCTGGCGTGGCCCGGAGATTCGCGAATGACCTGCGTTCGTCCACACTCCGTCTTCGTGCCACAGGGAGAGGAAACCGTCAAGGTCGGCAGCAACCCAACAGTCCCAGGCCTTCTGCGCGACGCTCAGCGCCGATATCTCTGTCATCACTGAACCTCCCACTTTCCCCCGTGTCACGGTACGCCTCTAGGACGCCGAAGGAAAGGACGGGTTCTGGCTTCGTAGTAGACGTGCGGAGACCACACACGGACCGTGCGAGCGGGTACACCCGATTTCCGTCGATAGGAGTCGACACCGGCCGGACCGAACGATTGCCTTCGTGCCGCTGGCGGTCGGGCCCGACTACGGGCTTCCTCGGTTGTCGCTACGTTGACCGGGTGCAGATCGCGCTTCACGACTACGACCCGAACTGGCCGGCGATGTTCGACCAGGAACATTGCCGCGTAACGGCCGCGGTCGGGCCCGTGGCGCTGGAGGTCCATCACGTGGGCAGTACCTCGGTGCCCGGACTGGCCGCCAAGCCCGTCCTCGACATCGTGCTGGCGGTTCCCGACAGCACCGACGAGGCGGTGTACGTGCCGGCGCTCAAGTTGGCCGGCTACGTGTTCGTGCTTCGAGAGGCGGACTGGTTCGAGCATCGCCTGCTTCGGCGCGAGCCAGGTCGGGTGAACCTGCACGTGTTCACGGCTGGATGCATGGAGATCGCCGTGATGATCGGGTTCCGCGACTGGCTTCGCAGCCACCCTGACGACCGTGACCTCTACGAGCGAGCCAAGCGCAGCCTGGCCGTGCGGGAGTGGAGCCAGGTGCAGGACTACGCCGATGCCAAGTCGGAGGTGATCAGCGAGATCCAACGTCGCGTTGGCATGAGCTGATCGCACCCGCCTCCACGTCAGGTCACGACGTCCTCGAGAGGGGCGCACCGAGGTCCAATAACCAGGCCACTCCACCAGCACAGGGCTTCGGCACTACCCGGGCGAGCCCTGGCATGAACGCCACTTCCTTACATCCTGGCGAAAACGCGAGCCTCTCCTAGAGGGCACCGTCAGTGAGAACGCCGGCTCGGAGCGGCCTCTCGGCGGGTCATTCGCTCACTCGTTGGGCGCGAGTTCGGTAGCCCCAGTACCCGAATCGAACCCGTTGAGCCTGGTCGGATGCGCTGTGAGTACCAGCAATGCCGAAATCGCGCCCGACGAGTCTCCGCGGGATGGCGCGCGCGCCGATCAATCCCGGCGGAGCAGGCCGAGGTCCATGCCCGCTCGAGGCGTTCGGGCGGCAGGGGTTTGCAGGAGACCACTAGATCTCCCGGCCTGTGTAGGCGACCAGCCGTTGGAGGGTGTTGGCATGCGGTGGGGGCTGGGTTGGGGGGCGGAAGGTGTCGCCGTCGCGCAGGTCGGGTGTGATTGCTTGTCGGGCGAAGGCGTCGACGGCGGCGACGAGTTCGGCGGGGGGTTCGTACGGTTGGTTGGTCGCTTGGGTCAGGTCCCATCCGTGGATGAGCCCGTCAAAGGCGACGAATCGGGCGAAGACTTCACCCGTGACGGCGCCGAAGGGCGATTGGATGGTCCGGTCGAGGGCGCCCGTGGTCGAGACGGCGTCGAGGAGTTCGACCATTGCTTGCCGGAAGAGGGCTGCGGGGTGTTGGTCTTGCTGGGTGGGGATGGCTGCTGCGCCGTCGGGTGGGATGCCACGGAACGCGGGTGCAAACGAGCGAGCGCCGCCGATCATGTGCTCGAGAACCCCGCGAATGGTGAAGGTCGCGCACGGGGTCGGATCGTCGAGCTGGTCGGGCGTGATGTTCCCGACGATCTCCGTGAGCGACGGGATGATGATCGAGAGTTGCTGTCGTGGTTCCATCAGAGTGTCCTTATCTCGAGTAGTCGACACGTCGGGGACGGCGCGCCGGTGGGAAGTCGTCTCGCGGACGGTCAGTGTCCGAGTCCGAGGATGAGCGCGGCACCCCACCCCGCGAGGCTCAGGCCGAGCAGTCTGCTGAAGGCCTGAAAGGGGAGCACTTTCTCGACGAGAACTACAGCGGCGATGAGTGCGACCCACCACAGGTTCATGACGCCGAGCACGAAGAGCATCGCCATCAGTGCCCAGCAGCAGCCGACGCAGAGGGTGCCGTGTTTGGCACCCATGATGATCGCCCCGCGTTTGCCGTCGCGCCACTCGCTGAGGAGGAAGCCGAGTGGGGCCCGGCACTGCCGGAGGCAGGCGTTCTTGAAGGTGGTGAACTGGTAGCCACCGGCGGCCAGGAGGATCAGACCGCCAACGCGGTGATTGGTCGAGGCTCCCATCATGTCGACGACCGCGAGGTCGTGGAGCAGCCACTGGGCACCGGTCGCGATCGCGGCAAAGCCGGTCCACACGGCGAGGTAGCTGGCGACGAACGAGCCGGTAGAGCCGTGGATGCCGTGGGTGTGGGACCGTGCTGTCTTGGCGTAGGCGCTGATCATCGGCGCGGCCGATGGGAGCATCATGCCGACCATCATCACGGCCCACATGACCCACATCAGCACGGCATCGGTGACCGTCCATGCCGATGTCATGGGCTTGGCGAGCGGGGAGTGCATGTCGCCCATCCGGGTGCTGACCAGCAGCAGGTACGCCCACGACGTCACCGTGACGGCGATGAGCCCGACCCCCACCCTGGAGCGAACGGACCCGGGAAGCAACGCTGCGGTCATGATCAGCTCTGGTACGAGAACGGCGAGAAGAAGCCGTTGCGATCTGACATCTCCCATTCGTAGCCGTGGTCGTTGTAACGGAAGTGATCCGAGCGCGAGGCGACGAGTTCGAAGCCTGGACTCACTGCGAGCGGATGATTCGCGATCGTCACTCGGGCGCCGCCCTGGCCAGCCATCGCGGTGATGCGAACGTCGGCAACCTTGCCGATCTGCATCGAGCACGAGGACTTGTCGGTTGTGAAGGTGATCGGTGCGGCGGCGACTCCTAGGACCTCTCCGATGTGGGCGGCGAGCACTGCGGGGTGACCGCCGTCGGCGCCGGAGAAGATCGTGGTGAGCGCCTCCGCCTGCTCCTCGGAGGCGCGGTCGTCGATGTAGAGGGCGACCCGCCACTTCGTCTCGGCCATGTGACCGGGCGTGTGAACCGCGAGCGCCACGTTCAGACCATCGAGGCGGACGTCATCTCGCGTCCCTGCGTCAATGTGCCACCCTACGAGCGCCGTGCACTCGCCCTCCGTCGGTGACCCAAGGAACACGCACGGGCACGCGGCGGCGCAGTTGCAGGACTCGAAGTACGTACCGGTTGTCTGCCATGCCATGAGTGGACCTCCATTGTTGGGCGGTGGCTCGTAAGCCCCCCCACCGGGTGATCTCTGCATCATGCGGGACACCGCCCGCAGGGCACTTGCAGACTGCTCGCAAGAGCCGGCGTGGTGGCCTGTGTTCGGTTGCACAGCGCATGCGTCAGAATGCTCGGGTGTCATCCAGGGTCGAGCTCGAGGTGTTGGGTGGCATCGCCCTGCGTCGCGACGGCGAGGACTGCCGGCTCGGCGGGCCTCAGGCAGAGCGGGCGTTGGCGGTGCTCGTCGCCCAGCGGCCCGACGCCATGTCGATGGATCGGTTGATCGAGTCGATCTGGGCGAGCGAGCCGCCGCGGTCGGCAACCTCGACCATCCAGACACTGATCTCGCGACTGCGGCCCCTTCTCGCCCCCGACTTCATGATCACCCTCGACGCCAGCGGGTATCGGCTGGTCGCGGCAGGCGGGCTGGTCGACGCCGACCGATTCGAGGAGCTTCTGACGGGATCCCGCGCCTTTGACGCTGCCGCTTCGATCGCACCGTTGGAGTCAGCGTTGCAGCTCTGGCACGGGCAAGCGTACGGGGTGTACGCCGACGCACCAGAGGTCCGCAGCGAAGCAGCGCGCCTCGAGGAACTTCGCCTCGTTGCCTTCGACGTCTGGGCCGAGGCACGGATCGCGACAGGTGATCCGGCGACGATGATCGCCGAGCTGGAGGTGCTCGTGGACCTCCACCCTCTTCGCGAGTCCTTCTGGCGTCTCCTCATGATCACCCTCTACCGCACCGGGCGACAGGCCGAGGCGTTGCGTCGAGGCGAGCAGTTCCGCACGATGCTTGGTGAGGAGTTGGGCCTCGGCCTCTCGCCGGCGCTCCGTGAGCTCCAAACCCGCATCGTGGCCAACGATGCCGATCTTCTCGCCTCGACTGTGCCCCCGACTGCACATGGCCCTGCAGGGGTCTCCGTGCGCATGCTCCTCGGGGCGACGTCGTTCATCGGTCGCGACCTCGATCTCGCAGCGCTCTTCCTTGCAGTTGTCGATCAGACTCTGGTGACCGTGACCGGACCGGGTGGGGTGGGCAAGACCCGTTTGGCCTTCCGGGTCGCGGCGTTGGCGCTCGAGGCCCATGAGAGCGCGGTGAGTGTCGTCGAGTTCGCCTCGTTGCGCGACCCGAGCGGTGTCGCACAGGTGATCGCGCACGCGCTTGACATTCAGGAGCGGCAGTTCCGGAGTATCGAATCAACGATCGAGGAGCACCTCGCCGACGGTTCCTCGCTCCTGGTCCTCGACAACTGCGAACACGTGACCGAGACGCTCGCGCCCCTGGTCGACCGTCTCCGTTCGGCCTGTCCCGAACTGCGGATACTCGCCACCAGCCGGGAACCCCTCGGGCTTCCCGGCGAGTACATCAAGGTGCTCGCTCCGTTGGACACGCCCGGGCCTGAGCCCGAGCACTCCACGGATATCAACGCGTTCGAGGCCGTCAAGCTGTTCCTCGCCCGAGCCGAGGTGGCGGCCCCGGGCTTCGCACTCACCGATGACAACGCGCTGGCCGTTACCGACATCTGCCGGCGGCTCGATGGGCTCCCCCTCGGATTGGAGCTCGCCGCCGCCCGACTGCGAACGATGGACATCCACTCCCTGGCGCGCCAACTCCATCAACGCACCGACATCCTGGGACAGACCCAACGTGGCGCCGACGGGCGGCAACGAACCCTCCATCACCTTGTCGAATGGTCGTACGACCTCCTCGATCCCGCCGAGCAGGCCGTGTTCGAACAGCTGTCGCTCTTCGCCGGCGGGTTCGACCTGTCCGCTGCCGAAGCGGTCGTCACGTTGGAACCGGGACACTTCTCACCGGTCGCCCACCTGGCGAGCCTGGTCGACAAGTCCATGGTCTTGTTGGACGATGCGTCACTGCCGCGCTACCGCCTGCTCGAACCCCTACGCGAGTTCGCGCTCGATCGCCTCCGCCGCCGCATGATCTTCGAGGCCACCGAAAGCCGCCACCTCCAGTGGTATCGCGACCTCGCAGAACGCGGTTCCGCCGGCCTCGACGGACCCGACGAGACCATCTGGTCCGACGCGCTCAACAGGGACTTCGACAACCTTCGCGCCGCCCACCAGACCGCCCTCCGGCACAACGACGCCGACAGCGCACTGCGGCTTGTCGCCGCTCTGCGCGAGTTCGCCTTTCGCCGAATCCGCTACGAGCTCACCAGCTGGGCCGACGCTTCCACCGCGATGCCCTCGGCGACGGGCCACACGCAGCGCACGACTGTGCTCGCGGTGTCTGCCTATGGACGGTTCGTGCAAGGTGATATGGAAAGCGCGGTCGCGCTGGCGCACGACGCTCTCGCTACCGCCGTGGGCGAGTCACCGTCGACCAGCGGACTGCCCGAACGAGTGCTCGGCAACGCCCTGTTCTACATGCAGCGAAGTGCCGAGGCGCTGGATTGGATGGACCGCATGCTCCAGTCCGCCCAGCAGTCCGGAAACGGCGGGCGGGTCACGCACGCGCTCTACATGCAATCAGTAGCGCACACCAGCATCGGCGACGGGATCCGCGGCGCGGTCCTCGCCGGCGAAGCCAATGCCGCGGCGCGACAGGCGAACTCCCCCACCGCTCACGCGCAGGCCGACTACGCGTTAGGGCTCGCCCTTGAACGCACCGATGCCGGAGAGGCCCGGGCTCTGCTCGAACGGGCCGGCTCGGTCGCGGGCGCGGCCGGGAACAGGTGGATCGAAGCGTTCGCGCTCACCGAGGTTCACGGGCTCCAAGCCCGTCGAGGCGAACACCTGGATGCGCTCATCGGCTTCGGCCAGGTGGTCGACACCTGGTACCGCGGGGGCGACTGGGCCAACCAGTGGCTGTCACTCCGCCGTGTCCTCGGACTCCTCCTGGATCTCGGCGCCTACGACGCCGCAGCCGTCCTTCACGGAGCACTCGCCGCCACAGGCGCCGCGCATGCGCTCCCATTCGAACCAGCCGATGCCGAACGACTCGCCCAGGAGGTCTCACAACTCCGCACCCTCCTCGGACCCGACGACTTCACCGACGCCGTCGACCAGGGCACCACGATGCGAAACAGCCAGATCGTGAACTTCGTCAAAGAGAAGATCGCCACGCTGATCACCCGACAACCTCCTGAAGCGTTCCTCTGCAAGGGCATCTCGCTATGAAGCGCGACCTGTGCGACGGGTTGCGATCAGTCGGCCGCGAGAACCGGGACCTGTATTTGCATCGCGGCGAGCATCGCTGAGGCGTCGGCGAGCTCCATCGGCTTGGCGAAGAGGAAGCCTTGCCCGAATTCGCAGTGTTGATCGCGGAGGCGATCGCGCTGGACGCCGAGCTCGATTCCCTCGGCGACGATCTCGAGGCGCAGCGTCTTGGCGAGGTCGAGCAGGCCTTGAATGATCGCCGGGCTCCGCGATTCGTCGGTGATCGTGTCGGTGAAACGCCTTCACATTCCTTTCAGCAGCCCGGCGTGACCAGTCAACGACGCGCGGTCTGATAGCCCCTTGCGGGACTTTTGGCTCTAACGCCTCGACACCAGTTGTGTCGATGGTCAAGTGGAACGCGAATGAGCCTGGACCCGCTGCCGGCGATGGGATCTGGTGCAGCGACAATCGGGCACCGTCGTATCCGAGGAGGTTCATGGTGATGACAGTGGCCAACGGGCGAAGTGACGAGATGACGGGCTCATCGCCGCACAGTGTGCATCTTGTCGATGCCACACGAGGGCCTCTGATCGGCGACGGGCGTCTGCGTCGGGTGCTGCCGTTCGCTATCACAGCGACCGTGGGAATGCTCGTTGCGCTGCCGTCGACATCGTGGACTCGACCCGGCCTCGCCCTCCTCTCATCGCTCCTCGTCGTCGCGGCGCTCACCGGAGCCGTGGCCTTGCCTTGGCATCGGCTTCCACGGGCAACGCAGGTCGCGGTTCCGTTCGTCTTTCTGGTCACGACGCTGCTGTTGGCATCGGCGACCGGGAGAGTGATCGGTTCGCCGTTCGTCACGATGGCCTTGCTTCCATTGTTGTGGTTGTCGCTCTATGAAAGCCGCCTTGCGGTGGTAGTGGCGTCAATGGTGGCGGGGATGATGCTGTGGTTGGAAGTGCCTGGCGGCAGCGCCCAGGCGCCTGCACAAGCGACCGCCTCCGCCCTGGTGATCGCCGTCTGTGGGGTTGGTATGGGGATCACGTTGCACGGTCTCGTTGCTGATGCCCGAGGACTGGCCCGTGCGTTGCGTGACAACCAAGTCGCTCTGGAGGACGGGGCGATGATCCTCAATTCGCTCCCAGAGCGGGTGAGTCGATTCCGCATTGGCGATCATGTCATCAACTACTGCAATGCGGCATGGGCCGACCAGTACAACGTCGACGCCCAAGCGGCGATGGGCCGGCCCCTGGATGAGTTCCTGTCCGAGGACGAGCTGGGCGGCCTGCACGCCCAGCTCGCCCTGCTGGGCCCGGACAGCCCGATTCTGGTGGATCCTGTCGCTCGTGCTGCCGACAGCACGTCGAGTCATTGGCTGCAGTGGGTCGATCGTTACGTGGTCGGCCTCGATGGTCCACAGGTGCTGTCGATCGGACGAGATGTCACCGATCGCCATGAGGTCGAGCGCTTGTTGGCTGAGAGCGAGGCCCGATTCCGTGACCTTGCCGACAAGTCCGCCGATGTCGTGTGGCGCTTCTTGCTCGAGCCGGTACCGCATTTCGACTATATGAGCCCGTCCGTCGAGAACGTCCTCGGCTATCCGCCGTCGCACTTCCTCGAGGACTTCGGGCACATGATGTCGATCGTCGACGACCAAGGTACCAAAGTGATCGAAGGTGCTCTCCGCGGCGAGTCCGGGCTCGAGCGTGTCGACTTCCGCTTCCGTCATGCCAACGGCTCGATCGTGGTCGGCGAGACGCGTACTACCGTCATCGCCGGAGGTTTGCAAGGTGTCAGCCGCGACGTCACCGAGCTGCGTCAGGTGCAGGCGGAGCTGTCCGCTCTGGCCCTGCGTGATTCGCTGACCGGATTGGCGAACCGCCGGCTGTTCGACGAACTGTTCGCTGCGAAGCTGGCACGCGCTCAGCGCAACGGTTTGCCGCTGGGCATCGCGTTCCTCGACCTTGACGGCTTCAAGCACGTCAACGACAAGTTCGGCCACAGCGCTGGCGACATCGTGCTGCGCGAAACGGCCCGTCGGTTGCTGGCGATGGTCCGCGGGGCCGACACCGTCGCCCGCGTCGGCGGCGACGAGTTCGTGGTCATCTACGAGCCCAACGACGCCGACTCGGACAATCTCATCCAACGCATCGACCAGGAACTGTCGGCACCAATCAACATCACGCCGAGCATCGTCGTCAGCTGTCCCGCAAGCATTGGCCTCGCAGATACGCGCGCCGCCGGCTACAACGCCGCCAACCTGCTCGGCGCAGCTGACAAGGCGATGTACGAAGCGAAACGGAGACGACAAGAATTCGAAACACTCACCAGGCGAGTCGCCGGCTGACCGCGCCCGAGACGAGAACGACCCTCCCGCTTGAACCGCTCGCACCGAAGCCCCGTACAACTACACCACTCCCAGAGCTGACCGTGATGACCCCCTTCTGGCCGAGGGTTCGAGAGCTACGGAACCCGTGACCTGCAGATGACACATCGCGGCACGAATGTCTCCCGATGGTGGGGCGCCGTGTTTGGATGCCGATGATGCCGAGCGTTCGGCGAACCGGCCCTGGGGGCAGTGTGCAGGTCATCTACTCCGGGACGTTGGCCTCTGGAAACGACCGGTCAGCTGAGCGAAGATGGTGGTGTGGTCGACATCGTCCGACGATGGGTGACGCCGATCGTGCGCGAGTGGCACGAGCACGGCAGCGCCTACGAAGTCGCCCGGCTGCTCACCGCCCCGGCCCGGCGCGGTCTGGTACGCCTCACCGTGGAGCACCCCGAGAACCTACCCACACAGGGGCCGGTTATCGTCGTGGCCAACCACCGTTCGTTCTTCGACTCCGTGCTGTTGATGTTCGCCCTGCCGCGACCCGTATCGGTGCTCGGCAAGGCCGAGTACACCGACGGGCGGATCACGAAATGGCTGTTCTGCGGCGCCGGGATGATCCCGATTCGGCGCGAGAATCCCGCAGATCTTGTCCGCGCCTTCGCGCAAGTTGATGACCTCCTCGATAGCGGTCGGGTCGTCGGGCTGTTCCCCGAGGGAACCCGATCAAGAGACGGGCTGTTGCACCGTGGGCACTCCGGTGCCGCCCATCTTGCACTCACCACGGGTGCCCCTATCGTGCCGGTCGGCATCATCGGCACCGACCGGATCCTGCCGACCGGCGCCCGGCTGGTGCGCCCGTTCCGGCATGCCACGATCATCCTTGGTGAGCCCATCTTCACGGCCGACGCGGGGTTCACGGCGAGTACGAACCGTGCGCGACGTGAAATCACCGACGGGTTCATGAGCGACATCCGACGACTCTGTCGGCAGGACTACGTCGACCAGTACGCACCGCTTCTCTCCACTCACTCAGACGAGCCCGTATCGAATGGCCTTCATGGAACCCGGCGGTAGCGCCGAGGCGAGGATTTTGTGCGGTCATACGCGCTCGACCTGGCGAATGTCCGCTTGCGAACCATCCACCGTGTCCCTACCCATGCCCGCGCCTCGTCGACCTCGGGTAGCCGGTACCGCCGCTCGCAGCAACCGGCAAGTCGCGCGCCACACAGCCCACACTCAGGCCGATTCCATGAGTCCGCCGATGACGTTCCCGACGGCAGTGGATCAGGCGGCGCCGGTGGCTCTTGCGATGAGCATTTTGCGGCTGTTGACACCCGTCTTGGCGAAGATCGACTTGAGGTGATCCTGCACGGTGTGCTCAGAGACGAACATTTGCGCCGCGGCGCCACGAGTGTCGCGGCCCGTGACGAGATGGCGTAACACCTCACCCTCACGTTCGCTCAGCCCTGCGACTCGGGTGTAGATCGAAGTGCGTTCGCCCGGCGCGGCGATCTCGATGCTCACCGCGATGAACGTGTCGGCTGCACCCATCCAAGGTTCCGTGCGCGCGGCGCGGACCGTGAGCCAGCGGTCGTTCAATGGCAGACGCGCCTCAGCGGGGTTGTGGTCGATGCCTGCTTCACGAGCCAGCACCTGCGCGGCGACGTTGTACACGGCGGCCGGCACGGGCGCGCGATGACCCTCGGAAGGCAACAACGCGCGCAGGTAGGCATCGGCTTGCAGGGTCTGGGTGTGCAGAGAGAGGTCGTCGTCGAGCATGACGATGGCCGGACCGTCGAGTCGCGGCGACGGACTCGACGTGCCTTCGAACGTCGACATCAGGCTGCGCCGAACCGCATTCGTCAGGATCGGGGCCATGTCTTCCAGCAATGCACACTCGGCTCTGGTGAACACGCCGCCGACGCGCCACAGATCGATGAATCCCCAGCAGCCGTACTGATCCCGGAGCACGGTCGTGACGACGTCAGAGATGGCATGGCGGGCAAGACCCTCGACCCAGAGTCGGCTCTGCGACAGATCGCCATCGGTTGCCTCGACGAGCGTGCTGACGACTGGCGTGCCGATGCCGGTCCACCGAAAGTCGGCGGTTACGTAGCGCAATCGGATCAGGGTTGGCACCTCGCGGAGATCCGGTACGCCGGCAAGAGGGAGGCTGCCGACGGATGAATCGGGATCGGTGGTCAGCCACACGAACGATTCGAATGGCACGTGTCGCCTGATCTCGTCGAGGATTGCCACGCGCAACGCACGTTCTCCGGTGCTTTGTCGAGCGAGGTCCTCGATGCGATCGCGGATCCGCATGGGAAGACCCTACGACTCGCCCGGACCCCATCAAGTTGGGATTGCCCCTCCTCATCTCGATTCGTACAGTCACGTGATGACCAGACTGCACATCGAGCATCCGATCACCGATTACGAGACATGGCGCAGCGCCTTCGACCGCTTCGTCGAGGCACGCGCCGCGGCCGGCGTGGTCGGCACACGGGTGTCGCGTCCTGTCGACGACGATCGTTTCATCGTGATCGATCTCGAGTTCGCGTCAGCCGATGCGGCAGCCGGGTTCGCAGCGTTTCTCGAGCAGAACATCTGGTCGACGCCAGCGAACTCTCCGGGACTCGGCGGCCACCCGCGAACGATGATCCTCGACGACGTCGATTGATCACCCCGGCGCGGTGCGTCCGGCTGGGTCGCCGAGCGCCAGGCAACGGTCATCGATGAACGAATCATCCGATCGGGGTCAGAGAGTGGTCAGCGAGATCTGCGCGGTTGCATTTCTCGACGAACAATGCGAAGCGGCAGACCATCGCTCTCAGGGCGTCTCTCGGTAGCAGCTCTTCGACGCGCGCATCCGTGCATGCGGATCGCCCGTTCGGGCACGAGCTTCGAGAGCATCATTGATCCCGTCGCGAGGAGGTGTCGAGTCATGTCAGTGAACGAGTCGAACGGGGTGTCCTTGGTGTACCAGAGCGACAGGATGTCGTGCTGGGCGGCGGCCGCGGTGATGATGCTCGGGTGGCGCGACCAGGTGTGTTACGCGGACGATCTCGAGGTCCGGGCGCGCTATGGCGATATGGGCGGGGACGGAACCGACCCAGCGGAGGACTTGCAGTTGGCGCTTGGTCAGGGCATGGCGGTCGATCCCGCCGCTTGCCGAATCCCGGAGGGCTGGGCCGACCTACTCCGTCGGGGTCCGCTGATGACCACGATTCCTGGGCACTACGTGATCCTCTCCTCAATCGACGGTGACGGCACGCCCGATGGGACGCAGGTCTACATCCTCGACCCCACTCGCGGCGAGCACTGGATGCCTTACACCGAGTTCGAGCTCCTCTATGAAGCCGACCCGGCAAGCATCACGATGCAGTACTGACAGGCGCTTGCGTCCTGCCGGGAGTGGCAGCCGGGGCGGCCAGCGTCGAGCTCGCAGGACATCAGGTATATGCCGCCAGGCCAGCGCATCATCCGACTGCTCACAGCGCTCGCAGCTCGGCGATCAGGGGGCGGGCCCGTCGCCGGGGGGCAGACCCTCAGTGGTCGGGGATCAGCCGCTTGGCGGCCGCATGGAGATGGCGCTGCTCGGGGATGCTCGTGGCCAGCTGTGCGGCGTGCAGGTAGGCGGCGTGCGCCGCCTCGGGCCGGCCGTCCAGTTCGAGCAGGTGTGCGTGCACTGCATGGAGCCGGTGGGTGCGGCGAAGTCGAGGATCGGCGAGCAAGGGTTCGATCAACCGGAGCCCGACGTCGGGCCCGTTCGCCTCGGCCGCCGCGACCGCCCGGTTGAGTGTCACGACCGGCCCAGGGGCGACCGCTTCAAGCATCGCGTAGAGCTGATCGATCTGCGCCCAGTCGGTGACGTCCGCGGATTCGGCCTCGCCGTGCACCGCGGCGATGGCGGCCTGGAGTTGAAGGCGGGTTTCCTCACGCGTCCGGGCCGCCGGCCCACATGGCCGGGCGCAGCTCGATGACGTCGCCGGGGTGGGCAAAGATCGCGGCGATCTCCTCGGCCCGCTCGCGGGACTCCACGTCGATGAGGAAGAACCCGGCCAACTGCTCCTTGGTCTCGGCATACGGTCCGTCGGTCGCGACGTCGCCGCCACCTTGCCACCGGTAGATCGTCGACGACGCCGGATCGGCGAGGGCCTCGCACACGACGAGCTCACCGGCCGCGGACATGGCGGTCATCAGCTCCTCGAACTTGCGGTCCATCTCGGCCCGCTGAGTGCCGTCGAGCTGCCGCCCCTCGGCGGTGAAGTGGCCCGTCGGATGCCCCCACGGGTCGGGGTTGGCGTGAATGAGGATGACGTACTTCATGATTGCTCCTGTACTGAGGCCGGCACCGGTTGCGCCGCCCGAGGTACATGAACGTCGGAGCCACCACCGATTTCTCGACACATTGTGCCAAACGATGTCGATCACGCTCCCGCTCGGCGCCGCACCCGCTTGGTGGCCGGCCGACATGTTCGGTCCGTGGCGACTCGACTCGGTGTTCGCGGTCCTGCACCACGTGACCGTCGAGACGGCGACCCACGCCGGACACCTCGACGCCGCCCGTGAGCTCCTCGACGGCCGGACGTGGGACTACGAGCTCGGCCGGCTGTCCGAGACCCTACGTGGCTGCCGGCACGGCCATCACCGACTCAACGGCTTTGAGGAATGCGGTCGAGTCGGATATCCATCCAACGAGGAGTTGGATCACCAGCAGCGTGGCGTCGTGGTTGCTTCGCGGTAACCCAGCGCCGATTGCTTCTGCCGTGCAATCCTCGAGGAGCAGGCAGTGGTAATCGCGGAACATCGCGTCCTTGATCGTCGACTCGACGCACACGCTCGTAGTGCATCCGGTAACGACCAGATTTCGGATCCCCGAATCTTTCAAGATGCCATCGAGGTCGGTCTCGAAGAACCCGCTGTACCGGTGCTTGTACAACACCACGTCGCCGGGCTCGGGTGTGAGCTCGTCGACGATGTCGGTGTTCCAGGTGTCACGGATCAGGATCCGGCTCGGTGCGCCATCGGGTGCCACGACGCTCTCACCGGCTTTCATCGGGAGATGTTTCAACCAGTTCGGCGCATCGGGCGTACCAGCGTCGGAGAGGTCCGTTCGAAATGCCATCTTCAAATACACCACCCTCATGCCGGCGCGTCGAGCGGCAGCGAGCACTCGCGAAGTCGGCGCAATGGTCGCGCGAATGCCCGTCAGATCGATACCTGCTCGCCCGAACATGCCATCAGGGTCGCCAAAGTCGTTCTGCATATCAACGACCAGCACGGCGGTCTGCGCTGCACCGAAGCTGACCGGTTCAGGTCTCGCCTCAATCGTCAGTGTGCCACTGTCCGAAGCCATCGCTGATACCTCCCATCGTTTCGACCACGGCATGCATCGAGCGTGATACCACCGTCAGCACCTGAACCCGCACCCTAGTCAGATCCACGCCAACTGAGAGTCGAGCAGATTCAGAACTTTGTCGCTCCCAGGTCGCTCAGCGACCTCCCAGTGACAAAGCTCAGGCGAAGTCGTCGACGAGGATGTCATGGGCCTGACGCTCGGCGATCAGGCCGAGCGCGGGCCAGGAAGCCAGTCGAGTACAGTCCCGCAGTGTCCGTGAAGCCACCGTCGGGAACCGTGACGTTCCTGTTCACTGACATTCAGGACTCGACACGACTCTGGGAATCGGGGCCCGCCGACATGGCTGCCGCGTTGCCAGTGCACGACGCCATTGTTCGCGCGGCGATCGAACGACACGACGGCTACGTGTTCGCCACTGGCGGAGACGGCTTCTGCGCTGCGTTCTCCACCGCCGCAAACGCGGTCGCCGCAGCGGTCGAGTCCCAGCGAGAACTGGGTGCCGACGTCGCCGTCCCTTTCGCAGTTCGGATGGGGCTGCACACGGGGGAGGCGATCGAGCGCGACCGGAACTACGTCGGCACCGAGGTGAACCGGACGGCGCGTCTGATGGCGCTCGGCCACGGCGGTCAGGTGCTCGTGTCCGACACCGTCGAGGTGCTCCTGCGCGGCCGTGTCGACTTGCGCCCGTTGGGCGAGCACCTCCTCGGCGGACGCCGCGGCAGGATGGCGGTGTTCCAAGTTGTGGCCGACGGGCTCGCCTCGGAGTTCCCCGTGTTGCGCAGTGTCGACTACTTCGCCGGCAACCTGCCACGACAGTTGAGCTCCCTCGTCGGGCGCGAGGCGCTGATCGGCGAGGTCGCCGAGCTGGTGCGGTCCCACCGGCTGGCCACCCTGACGGGCACCGGCGGCGTTGGCAAGACGCGGTTGGCGCTCGAGGTTGGGGTGGACGTCGCCGGCGAATTCCCCGACGGGGTCTGGATCGTTGAACTGGCAGGGGTGAGTGACCCGGGTGCTGTCCCGGCCGCGATCGCGACGGTGCTCGGCGTCACGCCCCAAGCAGACAAGACCCTCATCGACACGATCGCCGACGCGCTCGCCGGGCGTCGCATGCTGCTGGTCGTCGACAACTGTGAGCACGTCCTGGGCGCTACAGCAGGAGCGATCGAGACCATTCTCGGGCGAGCGGGGAACGTGAGAATCCTGACGACGTCGCGCGAGCCGCTGGGTATCACGGCCGAATCCGTCACGACAGTTTCGCCGCTCTCGCTCGACGGAGGCGTGACCTCCGACGCGGTCACGCTCTTCGTCGATCGGGCGCAATCGACCCGTCCCACCTTCGAGCTCCAGGATCCGCAGACCGCGTCCGCGGTGACTGAGATCTGCCAGACCGTCGACGGGCTACCGCTGGGCATCGAGCTGGCGGCAGCGCGGATGGCCGCGATGAGCGCGATCGAAGTCAGGGATCGACTTGCTGACCGGTTCCGTCTCTTGCAGGGCGGGGCGCGGGACCCGGAGCGTCAGCTCACACTCCGCCATGCGGTCGAGTGGTCGTACGATCTGTTGACCGACGACGAGCGAACGCTGTTGCGCATGGCCTCGGTGTTCGCCGGCGGCTTCGACCTCGCGGGCATCTGCGCGGTCGTCGACGACGCGGATGAGATCGACGTGTTGCGGCACCTCGACTCGCTCGTTCGCAAGTCGCTCTTGATCGCCGATCACTCTGCCACCCACACGCGGTACGGCCTGTTCGAGACGATCCGTCAATTCGGCGAAGATCGTCTCGCCGTGGCCGGCGAGCGCGAGCGAACGCGTGACCTGCACGCGGCCCACTTCGCGCACCGGGCGACCTCGGAGTGGGAACGGTGGAATGGGCCGGGGTGGCGTGACGCCGTCGACTGGCTCGAGCTCGAGTTGGCAAACCTCCGTTCGGGGTTCCGGTGGAGTACAGGGCGCGGTGATCTGGAGGTGGCAACCGACATCGCCGCGCACGCGGCGCTGATGGGCTTCTCGGTGCAGATGTTCGAGACCCTCACGTGGGCAGAGGAGTTGCTCGATGCGGCCTCGACGGCAGACGTCACCCGGCTGCCGCGCCTCTACACGGCGGCGGGCTACGCCTGCTTCGCGGGCCGGCCCGACGCGGCCCGCAAGAACGCCCACCGGGCCACCGAGTTAGAGGCCGACCCTCGTTACGAGGCGTGCGAGTCGGGCTACTCGATGTTCATCGAGGCACTCGGCCAGGTGTACTGCGGCGACCTCGACCGCTACGTCGAGCTCACGGGCGAGGTCGCCCGGCGGTACGGTGCCGACCGCGGGTACGGCCTGGCGTCGTACGTCGACGGTCTTCAATCAGCGGGCCGGGTTGACGAGGCACTCGCGCTGACAGAGGAGTCGGTTGCTGCCGCACGGGCCCTCGGCAACCCGTATTGGGTGTCGTATTCGCTGTGGATCGCCGGCATGGCCTTCTCGAAATCCGACCGGCGCCGAGCCGTTGCCGCCTGGGACGAGGGAGTCGCATTCGTACGCGAGCACCGGGTCCACTTCTTCGAGGGATTTCTCGCGCGCGACGCTGCCCGCTTGCACACCTCCGACGGCGAGGCCGACGTGGCGTTGACGCTCTTCGGCGAGGCCATCGAGGCGTTCCATCGCGCCGGCAACGTGCCGCAGTTGATCATCACGCTGGCGAGCGTGCCGGCACTCTTCGAGCGGCTGGATCGACTCGATCCAGCGGCAACGTTGCTCGGCGCGATGTCGCAACAGAATTCCAGCTACCACCACGTACCGGAGCTTGCCGAGCTCGAGGGCCGTCTCGTGACCAAGCTCGGCGGGAAGCGGACCGACGACCTCCTCAGGGCAGGCTCGGCGTTCGACCTCAACGACGCCGCCGTCTATGCGCGTCAGCAGATCGACGCCGCCCGCCGCGACCCCACGACGCGAGTGCGTCACGCTCGTCCGGGCGGGCTCAGCCGAAGGGAACTCGAGGTGCTGCGGCTCCTGGCCGGCGGCTGCACGTCGGGCGAGATCGCGACCGAGCTCTTCATCTCGACGCGCACCGCCGAGCACCACATCTCGAACATCTACACCAAGATCGGCGTGCCCAATCGCGCCGCGGCGACGCGCTGGGCGATCACGAACCGGGTCGTCGAGGGCGCCGTCACCGGAAATGGGTAGATCTACCGATGTGCTGACCAGGTGCTTCTCGTCACAATGACTCCCACGCCAGCCGACCGGCCGGCGACATGTGATCCAAGCGATCCGAGACAAGGAGACTGTGATGATCCTGGCAACGACGACCGTCGAGAACGTCGACCAATTCTTGAAGGTGTTCGGCGCTGCCGGCGCCGACAAGCGCGAACTGCACGGTTCGAAGGGCTCGACCGTGTTCCGCGACCCCGCCGAGGAGAACCGGGTGTGGGCGCTGTTCGACTGGGACGAGCAAGGTTGGTCCGACTTCGTGTCCGACCCCACGGTCCCGCCGATCCTCAAGGAAGCCGGCCACCTCACCAAGCCACAATCAGCGGCGCTGCTCGGCGCCTACCGGGCATAGGACAGGAGCGCACGATGACCAGCACTATCGATCGTCCGGCGCGCGTCGGTGTGATCACCGACCAGACCGGACCGCTCTCTTTCATGGGTATCGCCAACGTCAACGTGGCGAACATGGTCATCGATGACATCAACTCGCGGGGTGGCCTGCTCGGCCGCCCCGTCGAGTTGTTCATCGAAGACAGCGCCACCGACGACGACGTCGCCAGAGCGGCTGCCGCGCGACTCGTCGAGGCCGACGTCGACGTCGTGATCGGTGGCATCTACAGCTCGACACGCCAGGCAATCAAAGGCCCGGTGGTCGAGGAGGCCGGCAAGCTGTACATCTACCCGGAGCAGTACGAGGGGCAGGAGTGTCATCCGTTGATCTTCTGCACCGGTCCGGTTCCGGCACAGCAAGTCGAGCCGTTCATCCCATGGCTCATGGAGGAGACCGGAGCGACCAAGTTCTACATGCCCTCGGCTGACTACATCTGGCCGCACACGCTGAACAAAAAGGTCCGCGAGGTCGTCTCCGCTCGCGGCGGCGAGATCGTCGGCGAGGAGTACTTCCCGCTCGATCACGTCGACTACGAGCGGGTCGTTGCCGACATCGTCTCGTCCGGGGCCGAGGTGGTGTTCAACACGATCGTTCCGCCGGGGCTCACGCCGTTCCTCGCCCAGCTCTACGAAGCCGGGTTCATGGCGGGCGGTGGAACGGTGGTGTGCACGTACTTCGACGAGAACTTCCTGAACCTCGTGCCGGCCGAGCATGTGGAGGGTCTGTACGGCTGCCTCGACTACTACCGCGAGGTGCAGGACCCGTTCAGCATCGACCTGCTGAATCGCTACGAAGCTCGGTACCCGGGGAGCGCGATGTTCACCGCCGGCTCGGCATGCTCGGGAACGTATCGAGCCCTGAAGCTCTGGGAATCGGCGGCCAACGAAGCGGGCTCGTTGAAGCAGCACGAGGTGATCACCGCCCTCGATCATGCTCGCATCCCGAAGGGCCCGGGCGGTCCTGCCGAGATGGTCCCAGGTCAACATCACGTGCGCATGAACATGTACATCGCCCGGTCAGAGGGCGGCACCTTCAAGGTGGTCAAGAACCTCGGCCACATCGACCCCAAAGAGGGCGATGTGCCGCTGATCTGAACGCCGAGGGCCGGCACCGGATCGGTGCCGGCCTTCGCGCGCGCAGAGTCAACGTTCTCCGAACGATCGGGGCCAGTCCAACCGTCCTGAGAACGTTGGGGTCCGGTGGCCCTGGTCGAGTCCGTGACGAGCCGTCAAGATACGCCCATGACTCGAACGCTGCCCGACCACCTCGCCCGCGAACGCCATTTGGCAGGCCGCGCCGCATGGCTGCGCGCTGGTGTGCTCGGCGCCAACGACGGCTTGATCTCGACCGCGAGCTTGATGGTCGGGGTCGCGGCGGCGGACAGCCACAGATCGGCGATCCTGATCGCCGGCTTCGCCGGGTTGACCGCCGGCGCCCTGGCGATGGCCGCGGGCGAGTACGTCTCGGTCAGCTCACAACGCGACACCGAGCTCGCCGATCTCGAACGTGAACGAACCGAGCTGGCCACGAGCCCCGAGACCGAACGTGACGAGCTCGCCGCGATCTACCGCAGCCGCGGACTCAGCGCCGAGCTCGCAGAACGGGTCGCCGACGAGCTCTCCCAGCTCGACCAGCTCCACATTCACGCCCGCGATGAGCTCGGATTCGACATCGACGCGCTGGCCAACCCGGTTCAGGCCTCGATTGTCTCTGCGCTCAGCTTCATTGCCGGGGCGATCCTCCCGATCCTGGTGGTGCTGCTCAGCACGGCTGCGATCCGCGTGCCGATCACCATGGCCGTTACCGTCGTCGGCCTGGTCGCGCTCGGCTCGCTCGGGGCTCGACTCGGTGGGGCTCCCCAACGACGGGCAGCAGTGCGCGTCTTCATCGGCGGCACGCTCGCCCTGCTCATCTCACTCGGCATCGGGCGGCTCACCGGCAGCGCGCTCTGAGCACTCTCTCGCACATCCCCGTGAGAGATGTGTAGTATGCAAATGTTGTCTACTGCACATCATCGATCACCACTTGCCGTCGCCACCGTGACCGACGCACTGGTCATTGCGCCGAAGGCTCTCGTGGCGGAGGATGAACGTTCCACCCGCCTTCAACCGATCTGAAAGGTCGAGATGACTGACAGGATCTTGCTTGTCGAAGACGACCATGCTGTCCGCACGTTGGTGCGACTGCTGCTCGAAGACGATGGCTTCGAGGTGGTCGAGTCAGCCAACGGCAACAATGCCGTCGAGGAGTTCGGTGTTCGACCATTCGACCTTGTGCTGCTCGACCTGCGTCTCCCCGGGCTGAGCGGCTTCGACGTCTGTCGCCAGATACGTCGCCACAGCGACGTGCCGATCATCATGGTGACCGCGCAGAACGACAGCCACGATGTCGTCGCCGGTCTCGAGCTCGGTGCAGACGACTACATCACGAAGCCCTTCCACGATCGTGAGCTCCTCGCGCGAGTGAAAGCCCAGCTCCGTCGACGGCAAGGCAACGCCGACCCCGAGCGATCGGCGGTGGAGATCGGCGATCTCATCGTGAAGATCGACAATGGTCAGGTCGAGAAGGGAGGCAAGGCATTACCGATGACGCGCACGGAGTTTCGATTGCTGTGCCACTTCGTGACCCATCCCGACCGGGTCTGGTCGCGCGGGCAGTTGCTCGAACAGGTGTGGGGCTACGCATATGAGGGAGACGGGCGAGTCGTCGACACTCACATGGCGCGTCTGCGGGCGAAGATCGAGGACGATCCGTCGCAGCCGGAGTACATCCAAACCGTTCGAGGCCTTGGCTATCGTCTGCCGAAGAGGAGTCAATGAGGTTCTTTCCTCGGGGCCTCCGGGCCCGTACGGCGGTGTTCTTCGCCGTACTCGCGCTACTTCTGTCGCTCACCCTGAGCGCCGTCACGTACGAGTTGACGCGCGGGTTCCTGCTCGGTCAACGCGAGACGCTCGCCACGCGTCAGGCGATGGGCAACGCCCTGGTAGCCAAGGAGCTGATCGCCTCGAACCGCACGGACGACAACATCATGGCCTCGCTTGGCTCGGTCACGAATGCCCGCGCCTTGCTCCGTGTCCATGGTGCCTGGCAGTCAACGGTCGTCGACCTCAACGAATCCCGGATCCCTCAGTCTCTGATCGACCTGGTCGACACCTCAGGCCCCGCCAGGCAACGGGTGGTGGTCAACAATCAGCCGTATCTCGTCGTCGGCGCGCCGTTGACAGGGCTCGACTCCGCGTACTTCGAGTTCTTGTCGTTGGCGGAGTATCAACACACGCTTGAAACGCTGTCGCGCGTGCTGGTCGTTGCCGCGGCGGTCACGACGGTCGGCGGAGCGGTGGCCGGCTGGTTGGCGTCACGGTTGCTGATGCGCCCGCTGGCCAGCGTCGCCGGCGTTGCCCAGGCGATGAGCGCAGGCGATCTCGCCCAACGCCTCGACGTGGGTCACGATCCCGACCTGGAGCCGGTGGCAGAGTCGTTCAACGAGATGGCATCGTCGCTCCAGCAACGAATCGAACGAGAGCAGCGCTTCACTGCGGATGTGAGCCACGAGCTGCGCACCCCGCTCACGGCGATGATCTCCGCGGTCGGACTCGCTCAGCGCGCTGAGCTGCCCGACCGAGCCAAGTTTGCTGTGGATGTGATTGGTGACCAGGTCGATCACATGCGTCGCCTCACGCTCGAACTGTTGGAGATATCGCGGATCGACGCCGGCGTCGCTGATCTTGACATCGACGACGTCGACGTCGTCGAAGTCACTCAACAGATCCTTAACGCTGCCGGGGTTCCGCTCGATCGATTCAGATCCGACCTCGGTGCCACGACGGTGTTCTCACTCGATCGCACCCGCTTCGAGCGAATCCTGGCCAACATCGTCGAGAACGCGGATCGGTACGGGAACGGGGTGACGAGCGTGTCACTGGCGCGTTCTCATGACGAGCTCGTGGTCGTCATCGACGACGGCGGGCCCGGCGTGCCACCCGACGAGCGCATCGCAATCTTCGGGCGATTTCATCGGGGATCCATGGAACAACCGCATGATCGCCCGAAGGGAACCGGACTCGGGCTGTCAATGGTGCATGAGCACGTGCGGTTGCATGGCGGATCTGTCTATGTCACTGATGCGCCCGACCGCGGGGCCCGATTCGTCGTCAAACTTCCGGTGCAACCATGAATCGCTCCTCGCCAACTCTCTTCGTCGTCATTGCCGCCGCACTGTGCACGGCGTGCGGAGTTCCGCACGAGTCGTCGGCGCGGCTGGTGCCGCAGGACCGCATTCCCGAAGCGCTGAGATCGGTGAACACCGTCCCGGCGGAACCTGCGGTCGCGCAGGAGCCGGTCGATCTGTGGTTCGTCCGCGACGGCCGGTTGGCGAGGGTTCGACATGACGTAACTACTCCGGCCGACCCAGCCGACGTTGTCACCGAGTTGCTTGCGGGTCCGACTGATTCCGAGCGATCCGACTCGATGCGATCGGCGATTCCCGACCCGGCCGCCTTTGCGTCGGTGACAGTGCGTGGCGGCGTCGCCTCGGTCGAACTGACCCCCACGTTCGCCGACATTCCGGCTGCGGATCAGTTGCTGGCGGTCGCCCAGTTCGTGCTCACCCTCACCGATCTCCGTGGCATTGGACGAGTGGGATTCACTGTTGGTGACGCTCCGGCACCCGTCCCACTACCCGATGGCGGGACTGCCGCCGCAACGGTTTCACGTGACGAGTTCATCGCGTTGATCTAGTCGGACGCAACAAACGGCAACGATCCGTGACGTGTCCGTCACCAGTTCTCGACTCGCGGCAGCCAGCATCTAGTCCGATGCTAAACCCGTCGGAAGCCACCGAAGATCTGTGCCTCGTACCATGCGTGGCCGACATGTCCTGGCTGTTTGACCGGCGGGCCGAGATTGCCTCGGCCGACAGTGTCGAGGTGGTCATCTCTGTGGAAGTCGAGCTCATAGATCAGCACTTCGGGTCGATCGATGTCGTCGACTTGTTCCTACGCGCTGCGCGTGTGCCGAGGACCAGCGTCCTGCTGCTTCTTCCTTCGACGCTCTCCGAACTGACGTTGTCGTTCTGCGACGGTGAGGTGATCGAGCTCGAGAGCATCGATCCGACGGCGCGTGGCGAGGCGGTCGCCGACCTCGTGTCGACCCACCGAATCCACCGTGGAGCGGTCCTGCGCATCTCTATCGGCAACATCGCTCCGGAGGCCGACGTCACTGTCAAGGATGTGAATGCCTTGATGGCGATACTGGACGCTCTCTGGTGACGTTTCGCCAACCGGCGTGCGAGGATCGTTCATCGTGGAGCTGCGACAGTCGGGCCACCAGATCGGTGCTGCACGAGGCCGTGCCGACGACTGAACGCTGAGACCGGAAGCGGTTCCACCGGGTTGCCCCGAACTCGCCCAGCCCGATCACTCGCCGATGTTTGCGCCGGCACTGTTGCGTCGTGAGCTGGGCCCCGCTGTAAGAATCGTGGCCGATATCGCGACCGCAAGGACCGACGCACCGACGATCGCAAGCTTGGCGTTGTTCTGGTCAACCGGATCTGTGAAGGCCAACTCGGCTATGAAGATCGCGACGGTGAAGCCGATGCCCGCTGCCGTACCGATCCCGATCATCTGGCGGGTAGACGATCGCTCGGGGGCGTCGGCGAGCCCTGTTCGTATCGCCAAGCGAGCCGCGATCACGACCCCGAGTGGCTTGCCGACGATGAGACCAAAGAACACTCCCCACGTGATCGGCGATCGCGCCGCGTCTCGAAGCCCTTGCCCCGAGATCTCGATACCGATGTTGGCCAGCGCGAAGATCGGGACGATCACGTAGCTGGTCCATGGATGGAGCACGTGTTGAAGCCATTCGACGACACTGACCGAACTTCTGGCGAGATCGCTCGTTTCCCTGGCGGCATCAGCGTCGGAGAGATCGATCAGTTGCTCGCTGTCGATCAGGTCCCGCGACAGGCGCGGAGTCGACGGGGCCAGCAGGCCCATTACGACGCCAGCGATCGTCGGATGCAGTCCCGCCTCGTGGAGGCCGAACCAGAGGAACCCCCCAATCACGATGTAGGCCCATGTAGAGGAGACCCCGAACCAGCGCATCGCAAAGGTGACGACGAGGGCCATAGCGGCCGCAGAGAGCCAACCCAATGCAACGCCTGTCGAGTACACCGCGGCGATGATGATGATCGCGGCGATGTCGTCGACGATTGCCAAGCCGAGCAGGAATGCCCGAAGCGAGCCAGGGATTCGTGAGCCGGCCAGGGCGACGACGCCCACCGCGAGAGCGATGTCAGTGGCCATGGGTACGGCCCAGCCGCGCGGCGCGGATGCTCCGGCGATCCCCAGATAGACCGCAGCGGGGACCAACATGCCGCCGAGCGCCGCAATCGCGGGCAACAGCGAAGCGCGGAGGGACGAAAGGTGACCGTCGGTGAGCTCACGCTTGATCTCGAGTCCGACGACGAGGAAGAAGATCGTCATCAGGCCGTCGTTGATCCAGTGTCGCAGATCGAGGTCCAGGGTGTGGCCGGCAACGGTGATGGCTGCACGGGATTCCCATACGTCGTTGTACGAGCCCGAGAAAGGCGAGTTCGCCCAGGCGAGTGCGGCGATGGCCCCGACGGCCAACAAGATCGCTCCCGAGGCCTCCGTGGCCAGGAAATCGCGAAATGGTGACAGGATGCGGACGATCGACGAGCGGGAGCGGCGACGAGCGCTCTTCACAGAAGTCTCCTTGCAAGACGCCGAGGCCCCAGGGCCGGATTGGTCGACGGATCGAGTATTACGTATTCACGAAGGCTGAGCCAGAGCGTTGGTGGACGGCGGCCGCCTGAATGGTCGGCGCACGCCGCAGCGTCCTTGAATCCAATCATGACAAGAGTTGCCGTTCCCATTGATGCACGTCATTGTTGCGTACGTCGCTCGGAGCGAGCGCATTCGAGCGCGTCTCGACCCGCAGGTCGGGTTGGCGTCGTCGGCACGGAACGAAGGATTGCGGACGATCATCAGAAGTTCGAGTGCTACCCGCGGCACGTGATTCGGTCCGCTCCACGAGCCAGCCGCTCACTCGTTGGGCGCGATTTCGGTACTCCCACTACCCGAATCGAACCCGTTTGACCTGGTTGGGTGCGCTGTGAGTACCAGCAATGCCGAAATCGCGCCCGACGAGTCTCCGCGGGATGGCGCGGCGTGGCCGCCACTGGGCAGATTCTGGTGGCCACTGACACTCTCACCCGGTTCGATACATCTGGTTGTGACGTTGTCTCCACAGAACCGTCACCTTCCTGTGGCCCAATGCGCACGAAGCCTGGCGACAGTAGGTCCATGGCGATGTTCACAGCGGTGGCCCAGTTCGCCCGACGAGTACCGGCTGTCGTGATCATGCGCACGCGAAACCAGGATCGTGCTGCGTCGCCTCGGACCTCGAACACTGGCTCTTTTGCGGAGTTCGGCTCGGGCGATGGGCAGCGTCAGGCAGCGGCAAACGACGACTGGCTCGTGGGCATTGTCGCCCACTCACCCGGTTCGATCGACACAGATGCGATCCGGTTCATGCTCGAGCAGAGCGACCTCGGCGGGGACATCGAACGGTTCGTCGCGGGTACGAAGACCATCAGCATGGCCGTCATCGCCGTCGCCGGGACCGAGCTCAAAGCTCGACGGCGAGTGGCGGCGAAGGTCAAGGACACGCTTGGGTTGGGCTGGACGGTGCAAGCCGAGTCCGATGACCCGGTCTGACCGCCGCCGCCTGACCGAAAGCGATGCCGACGCCCGTCGATTCGTACGTCAGCGGTGTACCGAAACTGCTCGCCTGCCGTCGTACCTTGCCTCGATGACGTCGCCTTGGAGGAATTCGACGGCCCGTGTGAGGCCGCCGGTGATGACGATGTCGCCGGGTGCGATGCCGGTTCCGAGCAGCGCGAGCTGTGCCACGAGCCACACGACACCGAGTGCGGGGTGGCCGGAGGCGTCAGCGCCGACACCGTGCCCGACCGGGTGACCGTTGCGGCGCAGTTCCACCGCAACCGTTTCGATCGTGGTGATCGGTATCGGAGCGCCCACGCAGATGAACGCTGCCGACGATCCGTCGGCGGTGTTGTCCTCGATACGGAACCGATAGTCGGCCCACACTGAATCGACGATCTCCAAGCAGGCGTGTGCGGACTCGGCGGCGTCGAGAACCTGGGCAAGAGAGCAATCACCAACCAACGCCCCGCCGAACCGCAGCGCAACTTCCGGTTCGACCCGGGGTTGCAAGACACTGGGGGGCAGCACCGCATCGTCGCCGAGGACCATCGCGTTGGTGAGCGGGCCGAAGTTGGGCTGGTCGATGCCCATCTGGACGCGCATCACCCGTGACGTGTACCCGAGCTTCCACCCCACGATTCGCTCTCCGCGTGCCAAGCGCGCAGCGGTCAGGCAGTGTTGGATTTCGTATGCATCGGCCATTGACATGGCCTGAGTGTCGGAGATCGGCGAAAGGGTCTCACGACGGGCACGAGCCGAGACGATTCGATCGGCCTCGCGCTGATGGTCCATGCGGCGACGCTCAGGCGAGGTGGTCACGGACCGGTTCGCCGTGTTTGCCGATCTCCCACCCTTTGTCGCCGAGTAGCGCGCCGGCCTTGGTGATCGGCTCGACTTCGAGTGGAGTAGCCATCGAGTCGTTCCATCGGTTGAACACGCCGAACATGCAGACGACTCCAAGGATCTCGACGATCTCGTCTTCGCTCCAGTAGTTGGCGAGCGCTCGGTACGAGTCGTCGGTGACGCCGTTCGGTATCGAGGCGGCCTCCATCGCGAAATCGAGGGCGACTCGCTCACGATCGCTGTACAGCGGACTTGTTCGATAGTCGTAGATCGCTGCCATCTTGTCGTCGTCTATTCCGTGCCGAGTGGCGCTGACCGTGGTGTGGGCTTTGCAGTATTGACACCCGGAGGCAGCGCTGGCCATGTGCGCAACGAGGCGTTTGAGACCAAGATCGACTCGGCCGTTGGGATCGAACACTGCCTTGTTGAGCTGAACAACTGCCTTGGCGATCGCAGGGACGCGTTGCATCGTCAACAAACTGTTCGGCACAAAGCCGAGTGTCTTCACAAAATGCTCCAAGGTGTTCCGGAGCTCGGGATCGCTGCACCCCTCAATTGGTAGCGGTTCCATACGCGGCATTGCGTGCTCCTTTGTTGGACTGTCCGGTCAGTCAGTGCCGTCTGGTCGCTCGGGGTTCAGTTGCCAGCATCCAGACTTCCATGACCTCCCGATCTGTGGGAAGCGACGCGTTCTGCCTGTCAGAACGACTCGAGCTGCGTGGTTGGCTATGTGGTCGCTGGTCCGTCGAGTCGGTGGCGTAGCTCGGCTTCGGCTTCGGCGGGTGCGACCGTTACGACGACATCGCCGCGCTGCAGTGTGACATCTGGTCGTGGGGCGATGAGTTGGCTGTGCCGGTCGATGCTGAGCGCGAAGCTTCCGCGCGGCCAGGGGGCGGTGGCGATGGTTGATCCGACGAATGGCGATGCGTCGCCGATGGTCGCTTCGACCAGCACGGTGCTGCCGGTGACGTCGGCGAGAAGGCGTAGTGATCGGCGCAGGACTCTTTGGTAGCCGGCGATGATCTCGTTCATGGCGACAATGCCGACAACATGGCTGGCGTCGACGACCGGTATCCAGGTGACGCCGGCTGAGACCATGACGTCGAGTGCGAAGTCGAGTCCTCGGTCGGAGGGCACGGAGGGGTAGGAGCGGTCTGCGGCTGCTGCCGCGGTAAGCACTCCGCCGTGCCGTGAGTCGTTGGGGGAGATGACGCCAATGAACACGCCGTCGTTGTCGACGACCAGAGAACCTGAAAGGTTCTTGGCGTGTAGGAGATGACTTGTCTCGCTGAAGGGTGTGTCCGCGGAGAGGACGACCGGCGGTGTGGTCATGACATCGGCGACTTTGATTCCGCTCAGCAGCGGGAGGCCGAACGCAGCGCGGTGGGCTGGCGCGTCGGCACGACTGCGCAATTGGCTCTCGTAGATGGTGTCGTTTCCGACGACCAGGGTGGCCAATCCGATGGCGACCATCGCTGGTGGAAGGAGGGCCAAGCTCCCGGTCATCTCGGCGACCATCAACATCAGTCCGAGTGGGGCGTGAGCGACGCTGCCGAAGCAAGCGATCATTCCCACGACGATGAACGGTGCAGGTACGTTGGGCACCCCCGGTGCCACGCCTTCGAGGATGCGCCACAACCCGAGGCCGACGAATCCGCCGATGACCATGCCAGGCCCGAAGATGCCCCCGGATCCACCCGAGCCGATGGACAGAGATGTGGCGAGAATCTTCACAAGGGGTAAGGCGAGGACCATCCACAGGGCCATGTCGGGAAGGCCGGTCTGCATGCCTCGCTGCAACCAGCCGTACCCGGTGGCGAGAGCGGCCGGGAAGGCGAGGCCGATGAGCCCCACAGCGACTCCGGCAAACGCCGGCTTGAACATTTCCGGACCCGGAAAATGGTGACGCAATCGGACCATGCCGTAAAAGCCGCGGGCATACAAACGGGCAACGACACCGGCGGCGATGCCCAGCAGGGCGTAGTACAGAAGTTGAAGCGGGTGATTGAACTGCGGGGTTCGGAGCGTCCCGAAGATCGGGTCGAAGCCTTGGAACGCCCCGAAAACGGAGAAGCCGACAATCGAGGCGATCAGCGAGGGAAACAGCGCCTCCGGCTCGAGATCGTCGCGGTACAGGATCTCGGTTCCCAATACCGCGCCACCCAATGGAGCGCGGAAGATCGCGCCGATACCCGAGCCGATCCCGACGGTGACTGCGATCCGGGCGTCCTGCGGGCTCAACTGCAGGCGACGAGCGAGCAGCGAACCGAATCCGGCACTGATCTGTGCTGTGGGACCCTCACGCCCGGCCGACCCCCCGGAGCCGATCGTGGCAGCCGAGGAGAGCAACTTGATGAACGTCACCCGGCCACGCATCCCTCGCGGGTTGTGGTGTACAGCGTCGATCGCCGCGTCGGTGCCGTGACCCTCGGCTTCGGGAGCAAATCGAAAGACGAGAACTCCCGATACCAGCCCGCCGAAGCCGACCACCAGCGGAATGGCCCACGGCCGGGTGAACGACCCGGCGGCAAGTCGATTGCCCTCACCGATCGGCAGGGGCGGCTTGTAGCCGCCAATCGTCTCGAGGAGCAACTTCGAAGCGCCATCGAGCGCGTAGATGAAAGCGACCGCTCCCAAACCGGCCACAACACCGATCAGGGAGCCGAGGATCAGCCACTTGCGAAGGTAGTCCCAATCCTTCAGCCGCTCGACGATTTGGCGCAGGCGATGTCGACTGCGGCTCATTTGGCGCCCGCCCAACCGAACGGGTCGATCGGCGGTAACTCACCCGCGGCGCGGGAGAACGAGGCAAGTCCGTTGATCGCACGAAGACGATCCCGGGGTGACATCGACGCGGTGATCGCGGCGATGTCTCGACGGCGACGTGCGGTCACTCGCTCCACGAGCCGACGCCCTTGTGTCGTCAACCTCAGCGCCGTCTCTCTCCGATCGGTCGATGCGCCCGGGAACCTCCGAACCAGACGCTTGCGCTCCAGCCGATCACACAGCCGCGTCGCAGTCGATGGCTGCACCGCGAGAGAATCGGCCAGCTCACCGATCGTGACGGCCTCACATCGCGACAACACCACCAACGCACGGAACTGCGCCAGAGTGACGTCATCGACCTCAGTCAGGGACCGCGCCGCAACGTCAACCAGCGCGCGGGATGCGACGAGGAACGCCTCAGTCGCATC
>JBDTRP010000061.1:0-3213 GCA_039931555.1 Ilumatobacteraceae bacterium
ATTCTTGTGCTTGTTCTTCTTGTGTTGCTGTTGACAGGCGGTGGCTACGGCTACAGCCGCCGGCGCAGGTGAGATGTAGGGCTCGACAGTTCGTCGGGTCTGCCAAAGGAGGCTCGTATGGGTACCAAGGACAAGGTGTCGAACATGTCCCAGGACGTCAAGGGCAAGGTGAAAGAGACGGTCGGTAAGGCGGTCGGCAATCAGAAGCTCGAACGCAAGGGTAAGAGCGATCAAGCCAAGTCGGCGGTCAAGGATGTCGGCGAGAAGGCCAAAGACGCAACCTCCAAGGTCAAGCGCGCCGTCACGGGCCACTAGTCACCGCAGATCATCTGATTCGGCTGTCATACCAAGTCGGTTGTCCGGTCGAGTCCGATGATTCGCGGTTGTGTACCCGTGCCGCACGAGATCCACGGTACACCAGGGGATACACACACCATGACCGAAGGACCCCGCCCATCACCGTCGTCGGTGAAGGCTGCACAAGGTCTGTTCACCGCTCGAATCAGCGACGATGGCATGCCCCGTGTCATCCATGTCGCTGGCGATTTGGATATCGCGAGCCGCGCCAAGCTGAGGACGATCTGCCTACAGGGCGATCGTGGCTCGGTGGTCGTCGATATTGGTGAGCTGACGTTCATGGATTGCGCTGGCTATGGCGCGCTGATGGCAGTCCGATCTGTCCTGACGCAACGAGGCGAATCACTGTCTCCCACCAATGCATCAGGCGAACCGGCAATGCTCCTGCGGCTCCTCGATCGTCTGCAGGGCCGCACAATCGTCAGGCCTTGACGACGGCTGAGTTGCTCCCCAGATCAGCTCGCGCTCGTGTGCGGTCGTTGACCGAATGCCAACTCGTGCAACACCTCGAGCGGCATCGACTCCTAAAACCGTATCACACCAGGTCAACCACGTCGGGATGGGGAGACTCGAACTCCCGACCCCCTGCTCCCAAATCTGAAAAGACCCTGTTCAGAGGGTATTTTTTGGTGTTGCTCTGTGTTGTCCTGTGTTGCACAGTGCCTGTGACCTGGGGTGCTGCCGGACCTTCCAACACCGGGTGGACGGCAGCGGACCGGCCAGTGCTCGGCGGATTGATACATCGCTGATACATCGCCAGCTTGTGATGTCAGCTGTCCGCAGTCGCTGCTGCGTGCCTACAGTTGGGTCCATCGGTCCGGGAGCGGGACTGTCAGAAATTTTGTGTGAGTGGCGTGATCTGAGTGTCCGCGGCCTGGAGGGCTGCGGCGGAAAGGATCACAATTATGAACACGAGCAGGAATGAAAGCGGGGGTGGGTTGGTGCCGGCGTCGCGTAGCGTGCCGGTGGTGGCCGACTCGTCGGAGATGCGTGATTGGGCTGAGCAGCTCGTTGCCCGGGCCCGCAGCGAGGGCATCGAACTCACCGGTGACAACGGGTTGTTGACGGCGATGGTCCGTCAGGTGTTGCAGACCGGGTTGAACGTCGAACTGGCTGAGCATCTCGGCTATGAACCCTACGCGGCGCAAGGCCGTGGGTCGGGCAACAACCGCAACGGCTCCTATCCGAAAACGATCACGACCGAGATCGGCCAAGTCGAGGTGCAGATGCCTCGCGACCGTGAAGGCACGTTCGAACCGGCGACGATCCCCAAACACGTCCGACGTCTCGACGGCCTGTCGGGCAACGTCATCTCGCTGTATGCGAAGGGGATGACGACTGGTGACATCCAAACCCATCTCGCCGAGATTTACGGGACCGAGATCTCCCGAGAGACGATCTCGAAGATCACCGATCAGATCGTCGAGGACATGCTCGCCTGGCAGCACCGCCCGCTCGACAGCGTGTATGCGGTGTTGTTGATCGATTGCATCGTGGTCAAGATCCGCGGCAGCCAGGTCGCCAACAGGCCGGTCTACGTGGCCATTGGGGTCAACATGGACGGTGAACGTGACGTGCTCGGGTTGTGGGTCGGCCCGTCAGGTGGTGAGGGTGCCAAGCAATGGGCAACGATGCTCACCGAGCTCCGTAACCGCGGCCTGGCTGACGCGTTGATCGTGTGTTGCGACGGCTTGAAGGGGCTGCCGGACTCGATCCGCACGACCTGGCCCGACGCGACCGTGCAAACCTGTGTCGTGCACCTCGTTCGCAACACGCTCAGGTACGTGTCCAAGAAGTACTGGTCGATGATCACCCGAGAGATGCGCGAGATCTACACCGCCCCGAGCCTGCCAGCCGCGGAGATGTTGTTCGCCGAGTTCGCCGATCGTTGGCGCACCCAATATCCGGCGATGATCGGGTCGTGGGAAAACTCGTGGAACGAGTTCATCCCGTTCCTCGAGTTCCCACCCGAGCTGCGAAGGATCGTTTACACGACCAACGCCATCGAGTCGCTCAACGCCCGATTCCGGCGAGCGGTCCGCCATCGAGGACACTTCCCCAACGAGCAAGCCGCATTGAAAGTGCTCTATCTCGTCGCCAACCAAAACCGTCCCAACCGGGCCGACCTCGTCGGCCACATCAACGGCTGGAAGACCGTCCTCAACGCCTTGACAATCCACTACGGCGACCGAATCAACGGCGCCTACTAACAATGACCATCACGACCGTTTACACAGAAAATCTGACAGTCCCCGTCCGGACACTCGGACAGTTCAAGGACGGCGCGGTCAACGCAGCCCGGCATCCCTCGGAGTTCTACAACGCATGCTCTGAACGCCCGGCGGAATGCTTAGGCCAAGTGCTCGGGGGTGTCGCGTTTGGTGGTGTCGCTGCAGAAATCGGTCCAGCTACGAGCAGCGTAGAGGTGGCTGCTGCTTCGGATGTCGCCGCGACCGAAGCCATCGAGGCCGGCACGAGCGAAGTGGCTGTTGCCACAGAAGCGGCGAATCTGCCCACGCTTGAGATTGACGGCACCAAGATGCCCAACATCGGCCGCAACATCGAGTCGGCACAGCAGGCGGGTCAGCCTTCTGTTCTCGCTCGCGAAACCGACCCCGCCATCATCAACGCCAACCGGTCTGCAGCTTGCGCGGGCTTCTGCGGTCCTGGCAGTCCGGATGAGTATCCGTTCGCATCGACGACGCAGGGCGGCGCCGGCGCCCAAGTGAACGGGGTTCCACTCGCCGAGCAACGTATCCAGGGCGGGGTGATGAGCCAGTTCTACCAGAAGAACGGAATCGGCCAGGGCGACCAGTTCCGCGTCGTGGTGAGGTGGTGAGCGCAGTGGGCGAGGTC
>JBDTRP010000062.1:0-4704 GCA_039931555.1 Ilumatobacteraceae bacterium
AACACGCGCACTACGATTTCGGCGTGGCCGGCCTGCGAACAGCGCCAGGAATGCGGGAGCGATCACCCGGCGCGTGGGAGTTGATCGTCGAGGCCGGGCGGGATCCGGTCACGGGCAAGCGCCGGCAGGCGAGTCGCATCTTCAACGGGACGTTGACGGAAGCGAAGAAGGCGCGGGCGGCGCTGATCACCGAGGTGAGCAAGGGACGGCACACCGGCACGAAGGCGACGTTGAATGACCTGTTCGACGATTGGATCGTCGAGCTGAAGCGCAAGGGTCGGTCGCCGAACACGATTCACGGCTACGAGAAGATCTACAACCACAACATCAAGCCGACGCTCGGTCGCATGGCCGTGACCAAGGTGACGACCAAGACGCTCACCGATCTGTACGGCGAGCACCAGCGCCGCGGGCTGTCGGCGCGCAGCGTGCATCACATTCACGGCTGCTTGTCATCGATGTTCACGCAGGCGTGCCGGTGGGGATGGCGCGACTCGAATCCGGCGCAGTGGGCTGAGCCGCCATCGATCCCGAACATCACACCGGTCGTGCCGACCCCCGAGGAAGTGCGCGCACTGATCGATGCCGCCGAGCAGTCAAGGCGACCCGAGTACGCGCGGGCGATCTTCGTAGCTGCCACGACTGGATTGCGGCGTGCCGAATTGTGTGGCCTGCGTCGCTGGCGTGACTTGGACTTGGAGCGCGGCCTGATGCGTGTGTCGACGTCGGTTGTCTTGCTGCCGGGTCGCCCGCTCGGCGAGATTCCGACGAAGAACCGGCGGGTACGGATGCTCGCCGTCGACGACCTGACCGCGTCGGTGTTGCGAGCGCAGATTCAGATGGTCGAGGAGCGGGCGCGCGTCTGCGGTGTCGACCTTGTCGCCGACCCGTATGTCTTCACCGACGCTGCCGATGGGTCGGAGCCGTGGAAGCCCGATGCCGTGTCGAGGTACTTCGCTCGGCTGCGGGCGCGGATCGGATTGGAGCATCTCGACTTCCACTACCTCCGCAAGTTCATGGAGACCTACGGCCAGGAGATGGGCTACTCGGTGGCTCAGGTCGCGATGCGTGCTGGCCACGACCCGACGGTCGCTGCGAAGCATTACAGCGGCCGGGTCGCCGAGACCGACCGGGCGTTGGCGAAGGCGGTGGCTTCGCTTCTGGCGCCCAAAGGCGATTAGCGCCGCCGCTCCAGTCGCCGTGCAACCATCTCCCGAGGCGATCAGGTCGCCCGGATCAGTGCCCATTGTCGTGTGTCGGCACGAGGTCGATGCGCTGTGTGAGCCCACAAAGCGTCCGCGCTTCCAAACGCTCGCGCTAAGTCTCAGTGGATACAGAACGGCGCATGTGCAGGCCCCCTAGTTGGAGTTCAACAATCAAGGACAGGTACGGATGGCACAACGGCTCGGCGCCATCGTCCCCACCCACGCACAGATTGGCAAACGGGGCAAGCGCGGATCAGCGATTCAATTGGTCCGTCCGTGTGACCCCGCTGCAGGCCTCTAGCCGTGGGGCGGGGGCGGTGGAGGAGGCGGAGGTTCAGTTGGTGGCGTTTCGCTGGTGCCTCGACATGAAGTACAGGGGAGGCTCATGACCCCGGAGCTTTGCCACCCTGGCCACGACCAAGTGCTGTTGACTCGGAAAGCGGCGCTTGAGTACTCGTAAAAGTAGCCGCCGAAGTTCTGAGCTCCAGCGGAGTACGTGGGCGCTCGGGAGTATCCCCATGCACTGTTGTAAGTCCACCCGGTGTCTGCCTGAAGGACCCATACACCGGCGCCGGCGTTCCACTTGTAGAGCTGCGCACGGGTTTCAAGGTTGCCGGGAGCTATGGCCCAGCCGTTGTTTTCGACATCGATGTCAACGCCGTACTTGAGCACTCGGGTGTTGGAGAAGTACTCGAGGCGCGCGGTACTTTGTGCAGACCACGTAAGGGAACCAACAGAAAGTTGGTGTCGTCGCCGATCCTTGAGCAGTTTGCTCGTAGGTGTCGGGGTGAGGGACTGAAGCTCCCAGAAGCAGTGAAATCCGGGAATCAGCTCGTTCGAGGAGCAGATGCATTGCCAGGTCTCGCTGCTGATGGTGACCACGAAACCCCAGTTGGTCGAGTTGCATTCAATGCCCGGGTGATCGGCACTGACGGGCGCCGAGGTGAAGGCAACTACGGAGGTACCAGCTAGGACGGCAGCTGCCACTGCGATCGACCGTGCTCTGGAGAAGTTCGGCACTATCCCTCCAAACCGCGCTGGCAGGTTTTGCCAGCGGCACATCGTCAAGCTGCTCGCGGATTTTGGCGGCGATCCGCCAGACTGTCAAGAGCCCAAATCCTGCGGCGCTAGGATTCGCGAGCGTGCTCCCCTCGTTCCGTGACGCCATCGCTGAAGCAACCGCTCGCGGCCACCAATGGGTGGGTGGCGAACATTTGATGTTGGCGCTTGTACGCGATGATCGACCAACACAAGCGCGACAGGTCTTGTTGGAGCTGGGTATCAGGTACGACATAGTCAGTAACTCGCTCAGTGAGTGTTGGCTCAATACAGATCCTCCAATCAGAAGCAGCATCGCCAAGGGCGACCGCTGCGAGTGGACGCCGTCGCTACAACGCCTGTACGGATGGGCGAGCGGATATATGGCCGGATCGAACTGCACAGACTCGTCTGTTGCGGCGATGCTGTCTCTTTGTGCTGACGCCCGGGGTTTGGTCGCCAGCATCAATCTCGAACCCGTCGCTCACAAGCTCGCGGGCCTCGGGTTCAAGTTGTCCAATGAGCGAGTTGTGCACTCCGAGGATTTGGCCAGGCTTGAGGTTCCCATTGATGAAATGACCGCAATCCTCGAGAAGCTGACCGACAATCCAGCCGTGGGCTTTCGGGGCATGAACATTGACCACGAAAATGGCCGAGCCTTCGTGGTCGTAGTCGACCCCGTAGCCGCCCGATCAGCACTGATAACCAAGCTCAATTGACTTCAGAACCTTCATTTACCCATTCGATTCTCGAACTGGCGTCCTTCGCAGAGACGACGTCCTGTTTCGGATAGCGGCGCGTGTTGCGGGCCCGTCGTGTCGAGGTCAAGATTGATCTTGCCAGTCGGGTGATCGCCGCTACCGGCAAGAACCGTGCCTCTGTCGGATGGTCGTTGGAGCGCCTTCTCACTGTCGGGCGAGTGGTCGCGCGCGCAGCGACAATCTGAATTGACGGTGAGGGTCCGGGGGCGCGCCCATGAATGCCGTTCTGGTCGCACGTCGACCAACGCGGACGTCTGCAATCGCTCGCACCGTACCGCGAGCGCAGAACTATGACACGCGACGGATCACCGGGGCGCTCCAATCAGGCGCATCTGCACGTCGGCACAGCAGCGATTCGTCGACAAGGATGGCGCTCCAATTGAGCTGTGTCAGCGGTCCTTGATCGGGACGTGCTCCGAGCTAGACGGAGCGGTGGAGTTCGGTCGCCGCGGCTCACGCACGCCACCCTCTGTGGCGGGTCATCGGGGGCAGCGCCGCGAGACCGACGATATTTGGCCTTACCGACTCAATGCCGAGCGCCGCGCTGAGAGCCAGTCGGATCGAATCAGAGATGTGGCACCGCGGCGACCGATCAGGAGACCGAGGTGATAGGACCACACGGTGACGATGCCGCGGGTGGTGTCGATGTCGATCCGTTCGACATCGACACCAGGGGCGTGGCTTTCGAACGACTTGGCGGCAAGGACGAATCGGTCCGCGTCCATCTGGCCTCGAAAATTTCGCCAACCTGGCTGCACTTACCATGGTCTGTGACTGCGAGCCAGCCCGAACGAAGCGCATCTGGGCGCATCCCGAGCCGGCGATCTGGGATACGTGGTCGTGCAAGCCAGTCGCGTGGATTGGAGCACGGTCTCACAGCATATTCGCGGCCGGTGTCAGACCTCGGTGAGCGCCGAACGTCGCGCTTCGGAGCGTGTCGGTCGTCCTAGGCCGAGGCGGCATGCCGGCCGTACTTGCGTTGTGCGGCTTGCTTGGAGACGCCGAGCATCGTGCCGATCTCTGACCATGATCGGTTGGCTCGGCGGGCATCGTGAACCGCATTCGTGACCTCGTCGTCTAGCGCTTCGCGCTGTTCGGCGAGTTTCGCGATCTGTCGCAACGCTGCGGTGTCGACGGCAACGAGGTCGCCGGGCTCAACCTTGTCAGCCCAACGCTCGAGCGCAGCAGCCTTGTCCGCTCGTGAAGTCTTCGTCATGGCGTCCACCATCCTTTCAGGAACTTCGGACGAGCCGGCATGGCATGGATGATTGCCTCGCCGTCGTCATCAGCGACCACACCAACCTCCACCGGTTGGCCGGTCCGCGACGGCCCGACGAACATCGTGACTGCCTCGTCGTTAGTAGCGAATGCCATGAGGTGGTGTCGGTAGGCGTGGAGCATGTCGTCGTCGTGGACGCCGTGCTTGCGGGCGCTCGCCTCGATGTCCACTTTCACACGATACGCCGAGGCATGTCCATCGTCAACATGTGTTGACGGTGTCGTAGCCGCACAGGGCACCATGAACCAACACCACTTGACACCATCCGACAGTTCGTCGGCTGCCGGGAACGTCGTCCGCGAAAATGTTGCTGCGCCTGGGGCTCTTTGGGCTCTGTATTCGGGTGATGGCTCGCCCGATTCCGCAACCCCGATCCAGAAATCACATAGCGCTTGACCAGCGAAGTGTCACGAAACTGCGT
>JBDTRP010000063.1:0-34276 GCA_039931555.1 Ilumatobacteraceae bacterium
TTCGAGCGCGATCACCGAGCACCTCGAACGCATCGAGACCGGCATCGGCGACGAGGGCGACCTCGACTCGATCTCCGGGTGGCTGAGGGAGGTCACCGACGGCAATCGATGCTACCTCGCTGTCGAAGAACAGGTGATGGTGACCAGCATCCTGCTCGCGTTCCCGGCCGAGATCGCCGAACACATCGAGCTCCGCCGATGCCCACGCCCGCGACGGCTGCCGATCCCCAAGCTGGTGGACCTCGCTGATGGCCGGGCCATCTACGACGAATCGTTCTGGCGTAAGCGACCAGATTGGACGTACGCCCCCGAAGACGACACAGGCGATGGAGCCATGCGGTGAATCGACGCTAGATCTTCTCAGCACCCCAGTCGCGCTTGCTCGAGAGCGTCGCTCAGTGCCCGCCGATGGCACTGGTGTCTGCGTTGCCGACGGCAAAGAAGCCCTGGGCACCTTTGCTGGCGTTGGCGAACTTGTGCGTGATGAACGGATAGAGGCCGTCCTCGGCGAAGCTGAACTCGACGAAGCCTCCTTGAGCCGGCTGGAGATCGAGGACCTGGGCGCCGCCGGTCGATGTGTCGGGCTGGAGCGCGTATGCGCCCTCCTTGTACAACGTGTCGAAGATCGTGCCGACGATGTGGAATGCCGAATTTTCATTCGGTCCGTCGTCTACGACCCACATCCTGTAACGCTTGTTCGCATCGACATGGATGGGTGCGTGAACGTACTGGTTGAAGTACCCGTTGAAGACGACGGCATCAAAGTTCTCGTTCATCATCTTGGTGAGGTCCCCGGGTTGTCCCTGAGGCCCTAAGTACAGCTCACTTTGGGTGACGAGGAACTCTTGATCGACGGGTCGAAGGTCGGGCGGATCGATGATGATTGCGCCATACATGCCGTTACCGATGTGGTGCAACGTCGGTGCCGTGCCGCAGTGGTACATGAACGCCCCGGCGTATTCGGCCTTGAACTCGTAGACGAGCGACTCACCAGGTTGGATCGTGCGCATCTCATCGCTCCACGCCACCCGGCTGGCGTGGAAGTCGAGGGAGTGACCGAGCGTGCCTCGATTGGTCAGCGTCACTCGGAACGTGTCACCAACCTTGCCACGCAGAATCGGACCGGGCACTTCGTTGTTGAACGTCCACATCTGCTGGGTCACGCCCGGAGCGACCTCGATGACGGTCTCGGTCGCATCGAAGCTGACCTCGTGCACCGTGCCGGCAGATGCCGCCGGCAGCACCGGATCACGTGCCGTCCACCCATCCGCAGGCTTCGCCTGCGGATCGATCGTGGCGTTCTGGGAACCACTGTCAGTAGAAACCCCGCCGTTCGAAGGTGTGGAGTCGGTGCCAGGGGTGGCGCCGTCGGTGACGTTCACCTTCATCAGCATGCCCGCCGCCTTGTGGCCGGGCACCGTGCACCAGGCTTCGGTCGATGCGTCGAACGGACCGATCACGATCGTCTCGTCTGCGCCGGGACTGAGGCGAGTTGTGCCGGTGAGTCCCTCGACTTTGAGATCGTGCACCATCGAGCCGGTGTTCTTGACGTGCAACGTGATGGCAGTGTGCGCCGGTACGTCAATGCTGGCCGGCGAGACGAAGAACTCGCCGAGCTGGACCTTGAACTCCGTGGTGGCCGCCGCTGTCGCTGCGCCCGGTCCGGCGGCACCGTTTGCCCTCACCGCGAATGACAAGGTCGCGATGACCAATGCCGACATTCCGATGACGAACGACAAGACCCACCAACCAGTATCGCGATCCTCTCGCGCCCGTTCCTCTCCCGATGGTTGCACGACGCAGTCTCCTTTCAGGACTTCAACTCATGAAAACGATTGTGGACCCGGTACGTCAGCGGAGCGCGAGACCCGGCCGCGTTGGTGGTTCGTAGGGCTTCACGGTGTCTCCTCGAGATTCTCCGCACGATCGCGGCGACGAGTTGCATCGTAGTCACAACTCAAGAATAATCATAGTGTATGGTAGAAATATAATTGACGGTGCGATGTAGTGTCTTGGATGTGGATGTGACGGGGGTGCCATGCGGTGGCGTTTGAACTGCACCCTCGACTGCCGTTCCGGCTCGACCTCACCGCTTGGGCGCTGCGCCGGCGTGCTCGCAACCTCGTGGATGCTTGGGACGGCCGCTATCGCAGAGCGCTGATCATCGATGGTGAAGCAATCGTCATCGAGGTGTCGCAGCACGGTCCAGTCGACGGCCCCGACCTCGCCGTCAACGTCTCGATGTCCTCCGCTCTGAATCAGCCTGCGTCGCGTACGATCCAGAAAAGTACCGCAGGCTGAGCGGTGAGGTTCCGCCACGACGACAACGGAACCGTGGTCGCGAGAGCGGCGTCACCGCTGCGCAGGACGGGTGTATCGGAGCCGAGCTCAAGCTGAATCAGGCCCGAAGCTACGAGAATGAGCTCTGTTCCCTTGTGCGCGCTCGGCGGCTGCCCGGACTCTCCGCCGGCGAGGCGCACGAGGTACACACGCAGGCCCGCCTTCGGATCATCGAGGAGGGGGGTGATAGCAGCGTGACGTCCGATGCGCTCACGCCGGGCGACAAGGTATCCACTTGGCTGCGCGACCGCCAAGAGCTCGTCCACTGTGACCCCGAGATTGTCGGCCAACAGCAGGAGAGTGTCGATGGACAAGCCGCGTCTTCCGGCCTCCGTCTGGGAGATGGCGCTAGCGCTCACCCCTGCGAGGCGCCCCAGGTCTGTTTGGCTCAACTGACGCTCATGGCGCAGACGTTCCAGACCGCGTGCGAGACGTCCGAGTGCACGCTCGGCCTCGACAACCAGCTCGCCTGACACTATCCGTGCGCGTAGCAACCGGCTCTGGCTTGCGGCCGGCCGACCTTCCGCCTTGACAAGGCGCAGCCGGCCCTTACTGAGCTCGACAACGCATTGCGTGACGCCGGTAATGCGTTCCATGACCCGTCGACTCACCGCCGGGCGGGGAGCACGCCAATAGGCAATGGCGTCCAGGTCGAACAAGCGCGGGCAAACGCGGCTGAAGAACGCCGCGGCCTTGGCGTCACCCCATCGCTGAGCGAGCGAGTCGAGCCCGTCAACGATCACGCACAGCGGCGGCGCCTCGCGTGCAGCGGTGATCAGGCGCTGTTCCAGCACTGCCGCGTCTCCGTAGTCGCCTCGTGGCCGTGCATCCAAGACAGTCACGTAGCCGTCGGTGTTACGTACGACCTCGGCCGGCGGTCGAGCAACACTCACGTAGAGGCAGTTGAGCTGCCCGTCGCGAGCTGACGTGATCAAGCCCGCCTCGGCGACCTCGAAGAGGTCGTGTTCGTCGGAAGCCCAGACGACGTTGTCGCCCGGGAGCAGCCCGCCAAGGAGGTCATCAAGGATTGCGACGCCGGTGCTGAGCCGATCTGGCTGCTGCACAGCATTCTTGAGTCTATTAGCGATGCTTATAGCCTAGTGCATTGTTGACAGCATTCTCGTATGGTGCGATGTGTACTCGAACAAGAGCCAACTTCGTTCTGTTGCCCTGTCCTTTGCAGCCAACAGTGCCTCGACATCCCGCAGTTTGGGACCCGACCTAGGAGGGCCAAATGACCATCGCAACAAACCCGATCGCTGACACCGATGTCGACGAACTCTCCGAGGTCTCGCTGGCGCGGCTTCGAGATCGACTCATCAGCGAGTGCGCCCGTCAAAAGGCTCAGATGAAGCAGCATCGCGCAACAGTCGACGAGCTCACCGGCCAAAGAGATGACGACAGTGTCCTGGAACGCGAGATTGCCGAGGCCGCTATCGACCAAACCAACGACGCGCTCATCGAGATCTTCCACGCCCTGGTTCGCCTCGACGCCGGTACGTACGGCACCTGCGATCACTGCGGCACAGCGATCCCCTACGAGCGGCTCGAAGCGATCCCACATGCTCGGTTGTGCGTCGTTTGCCCCACGATGCCCGCGCGCCTATTCGGCTAGGCGAGGCCCCAACATCGCAGCAAGCGGGCCGGCCGGCCCCGTCCCCGCCCCGGCCCGCTTACTGCTCCTTCTTGTCCAATCCGATTCCGCACAAGCTGCCATCAGCCGGCTCGAGACGTCCCCACTCGTAGCGGGCCGGCATGCCGCTAGGCTGTTCGGTCAGGCGTCTCTTGGGTCGGGCGCGTCCGCGTCGATGCCGTAGCGGTGGATTGCGGCGGCGACCGCGTCACCCGCCAGTTCGCCCTTCTGGGAAAGCGCATGCAGGGTGGCCACCACGATGTGGGCGGCGTCCACTTCGAAGTGTTGGCGGAGGGCGGTGCGGGTGTCGGAGAGCCCGAAACCGTCGGTGCCGAGCGGGATGAAGGGTTGGGGGACCCATCGGGCGATCTGGTCGGGTACGGCCTTGACGAAGTCGGTGACTGCCACGATCGGCCCGTTGGTGTCGGCGAGCACCTCGGCGACGTAGGGCCGGCGTGGCGGGTTGGTGGGGTGGAGCCGGTTCCACCGCTCGGCGCTGAGCGCGTCGTCGCGTAGCTGCTTGTAGCTGGTGGCGCTCCACACGTCGGCGGCGACGTCGTGCTCGTCGCTCAGCAGGCGCTGGGCTTCGAGTGCAGCGAGCATCGCTGTGCCGCTGGCGAGGATCTGGGAGTGATGGGCGCGCTGCTCGGGGGCGGGTCGATACTGGTACAGGCCGCGGATGACGCCGTCGCGTACGCCGTCGGGCATCGGCGGCATCGGGTAGGTCTCGTTGTAGAGCGTGATGTAGTAGAAGATGTCCTCGGGTGCTTTGCCGTACATGCGGCGCATTCCGTCGTCCACGATCACCGCCAGTTCGTAGGCGAAGGCCGGGTCGTAGGCTCGGCAGTTCGGGATGGTGCCGGCCCAGGCGTGGCTGTAGCCATCGGTGTGTTGCAGGCCCTCGCCCTGCAGCGTGGTGCGCCCGGCAGTTGCTGCCATGAGGAATCCGCGGCCGCGCATGTCGCCCAGCGCCCAGATCAGGTCGCCCAGGCGGTGGAAGCCGAACATCGAGTAGAAGACGAAGAACGGGATCATCGGTTCGCCCCACGTGGCATACGCGGTGGCGGCGGCGATGAGTGAGGCCATCGACCCTGCCTCGGTGATGCCCTCCTCGAGGATCTGACCGTCGGCCGACTCCATGTAGCTCAGCAACAGGTCGGCATCGACGGGTTCGTAACGTTGCCCTGACGGTGCGTAGATCTTCGATTGGCGGAACAGGGCATCGATCCCGAACGTGCGCGCCTCGTCAGGGATGATCGGCACGACTCGCCGACCGACGTCGGGATCGCGCAGCAGGTTCTTCAGGAGTCGGGTGAACGCGGATGTCGTCGAGGTCGCGACCTTGTCGCCGGTACCGACCAGGAGCTCGCCGTAGAGGGCCTCGCCGGGCAGCACGAGTGTCTTGGGTCGGACCACGCGGGCAGGCTGCGGGCCTCCGAGCGACCGGCGGCGCGCCATGAGATATTGATGTTCATCGGAATCGACGCTCGGCCGCACGTACGGTGGTAGCTCTTCGGCGAGTTGCGCGTCGGTGATCGGTAAGTCGAGCCGGTCGCGGAACGTCTTCAGTTCGGCCTCGGTCATCTTCTTCATCTGGTGGGTGGCGTTGCGCGCTTCGAAGTCGGGGCCGAGTGACCAGCCCTTCACCGTGTGGGCCAGCACGACGGTGGGTGCGCCCCGATGGTCGATCGCCGCGCTGTAGGCGGCGTGGACCTTGCGGGGGTCGTGGCCGCCGCGACGCAGCCGTCGCAGGTCGTCGTCGGAGAGGTGCGCTACCAGGGCCTGCAGTCGCGGGTCCGGGCCGAAGAAGTGCTCGCGGATGTACGCGCCGGTTTCGACGCGGTACTTCTGGAACTCGCCGTCGACGGTGGCATTCATCTTGGCGACAAGCGCACCGTCGGTGTCGCGGGCGAGCAGGTCGTCCCACTCGCGACCCCAGACGACCTTGATGACATTCCAGCCCGCACCTCGGTACAACGCTTCGAGCTCTTGGATGATCTTGCCGTTGCCGCGCACCGGGCCGTCGAGGCGTTGCAGGTTGCAGTTGACGACGAAGATGAGGTTGTCGAGCCGCTCCCGTCCGGCGAACGCCACACCGGCCAAGCTCTCGGGCTCGTCCATCTCCCCGTCACCGACGAAGCACCACACCTTCGAGGCGCTGGTATCGACGATGCCGCGATCATGGAGGTAGCGGTTGAAGCGGGCCTGGTAGGCGGCGGTGAGGGGGCCGAGTCCCATCGAGACGGTCGGGTATTCCCAGAAGTCGCTGCGCCGGGGATGGGGGTAACTCGGGAGACCGCCGCCGCCAACCTCGCGCCGGAAACGGTCGAGGTCGGTCTCATCGAGGCGTCCCTCGAGAAACGCACGGGCGTAGATCCCCGGCGATGCGTGGCCTTGGAAGAAGACCTGGTCTCCGAACGCGCCGTCGGCTTTGCCGTGGAAGAAGTGGTTGAAACCAACCTCGTAGAGGGTCGCAGCCGATGCGTACGTGGCGAGATGGCCGCCGATGCCGTCGAAGCGATGGTTGGCCCGGGTCACCATCACTGCCGCGTTCCACCGGATGAGGTGTTTCAGACGAAGCTCGAGCTCCGCGTCGCCGGGCATGGGTGACTCGTCGGCGGCCGGGATCGTGTTGACGAAGTCCGTCACCGTGACCGCAGGGACACCGAGGCCCAGATCTTCGGCCCGGCCCAACACGCGCAACAGCACATCACGGGCCTGGACCGGGCCGCGAGCCGCCGTCAAGGCGTCGAGTGAGTCGAGCCACTCCCGGGAGAGATCGGGATCGGCGTCTGCGAGCTGATCGAGGAAACGGTACCTGTTCACGACGTCACCGGATCCACTGCTGGCGGCCTCAGTTCGTCCTCGCCCCAGACGGCGTCGATCGCCCGGTGGGCGAGTTCGATCTCGTCCCACTGCTCCGGGTCGAGCGCGTTGAAGATGTGCGGGAACAGGTCGTACTCCTCATCGTCGATGTGCGTGACCAGCAGGCGCAGCGCATCCTGGACATGTCCGCCCGCGGGGCCGTTGGCGAGCCAGAGGCGCAGATCCGCGTGCTCTCGACACAGCCCCTCGATCTGGTCGGCCAACGGCTTCAGCGACCGCGCCTGATCGAACAGTCCGATCTCCTCCTTGGCGGCGTGTTTTTGCAGGAGCCGGACGAACTCAACGAAGATGATGCTCGCGTCGACACCGTCGTGCAGCGCATCGCGGAGGATCTCACCGAGTTCGAGCAGTCGTCGGTGTTCAGCAGTCAGTTCCGCTGTCGGGCCTGATCGTCGGCATCCGCAGTAGTCACACATGATTCGCATCTCAACTTTCGCGGGAGTATATTATTCTATAATCTACTAGATAAACTGGCGAGAGGCCGGTTCGCACCGAAGGACTACTTGTCAGTGTCCAGCATCGATCCAGTGGCGCCGAGTGGGAGAGCAGATGACCAACGAGGCCGAGAGGTGGAACACGATGACGCAGGATCTCGTTGATCGACGCCAGATCCGCCGGGAGCAGCCGGCTCATCCAGCGCTGAAGGCGAACCTGCTCATGGCCGCGGTTGTGGTTCTGCTGTTGATGCTGGCTGTGCTGAGCACGGTCGGTGCCCGATGAGCACGCTGCAGTTGCAGGCCCGGGCTCTCGGTGATCCAACGCGTCACGACCTCTTTCGGTACATCGCCGACGCGGCGCGGCCGGTCGACGTCGCAGAGCTGACCAAGCATCTCGGATTTCACCACAATGCGATCCGCCAGCATCTCGCCAAGCTCGTCGAGGCCGGTCTGGTCACAGAGTCGACGGCGCCGGCGGTCGGGCGGGGCCGTCCCCGCCTGCGCTACGTGGTCGACGCTTCGGCTGACAGTCGGTGGGGGGTGGCCGGCCCTTACGAGCGGTTGACACTGCTGTTGACCGAGATCATCCGTACGGGCGACACGCCGATTGATGTTGGGCGTCGTGCCGGTCGTCGGGGGCGTGTCGGGGCGAGCAGTGCTCCCGACCCGGTCGAATGGCTGGTCGAGCAGATGGCGCGGCATGGATTCGAGCCCACCGCCGAACGACACGGCGATGAGGTCGACATTGCGCTCGGCGCTTGTCCGTTCGAGACGACGGCCCTGGTCGACCCGGACACCGTCTGCGGCCTGCACCTCGGGCTTGCATTCGGTGCTGCCGACTCCGTGACCGGTTTGGTGGTCGACGAGCTCATCCTCAGAGATCCGCGCAGAGGGCAATGCCGTTTGCGCTGTCACCTCGAGACGACGGATGCTCCGGTTCCTCGAACGACGTCCGAATGAGGACAACACTGAACGCTGAGGGAGCGAACTGCTCGTTCTGCTTCAATGCGGCGATCGAAGACCTCGGCCGGATCGACGGGGTCCGGGCCGTATACGGATCGATCGCTGAATCGTGCATCGAGATCGACCACGACGATGTCGCCCTCGACGTGCTCACTTCCTCCGTCCGGGTCCATTTGCACGGCGTCGCGATGTTCTCCAACGAGATCCGGATGGTGCCTCTCGATCCTGTCGTGGCATCGACTCCATGCATCCATCGACGAGACGCGCCCCCGACCGTCGACACATCACCTGGGAGGTCCGACGTGAGCCACATCCACCCAGCGATGACACTCGGCGACATCGTTATGCGCCATCCGTCTCGTTGACGGGTGAGCCGAAGCATTCACCTCTGTCGGCGGACAACAGGTTCTACCCAACGGCGGCCACTTGAGACTGCCCAGACACGGCCACTGACCGCGTGGCGTGGTCGAGAGCGGCTGAAGGCATGGGGACCGTTCGGTGCCGGCTGGGCGTATCTGGACCCTCGACCGGACGGGGTCTCCGAGGAGGCTGAGCAGTTGATGTCAGCGCCGAACGCCGGCTCGGAGCGTGGTTCTCGGCGAGCCAGTCGCGCATCTCATTGGGCGCGATTCCGGTATTCCCAGTACCGAACTCAAACCCGTCGGGCCTGGTCGGGTGCGCTGTGAGTACCAGCAATGCCGAAATCGCGCCCGACGAGTCTCCGCGGGGTGGCGCGCGCACCGAACGGCGCTTGAGCGCCTGGGGTACTTCCACCGACGCCGTACCGATCATCTCGCGGCAGGTTTACCTTCGGCTTGCTCGGGGATGTTCGCGCAGAGCCACAGAGGCTTTGGCGTCGTCCGGCCGATCGCTAGCGCGCGTGCGGCGTCCGTCGCCGACACAAGCAGTCGAACAACAACAGCAGCAGATCGCACACCATCACCGGTCAGCGCAGTCAGTCGTCGAACCCGAGCGTTTCAGCATCGGACCCCATCTGGTCCAACACCGCTCTGCGTTTCGTGATCATCTCCCGCCGGAAGATGATCACCTCGGCGAGCGATATCACAGTGATGCGCGATTCGTCGTGTCCGGTCCGAGATTGTCGCCGGGTCTCCCGAATAGGATCATCCCGTGCCAATTCGCGTGGTCGTAGCCGAGGACAACGCCCTGTTGCGCGATGGCTTGGCTCGGCTGATCTCGTCCACCGCGGACTTCGAGCTCGTCGGTACGGCGGGCAGCTACGACGAGCTCCTGGCACTCGTCCAGCAGTCCGATCCCGACGTCGTCGTCACCGACATCCGCATGCCACCGACCGGCACCGACGAGGGCATTCGCGCAGCGGCAGTATTGCGTTCGAGTCATCCGAAGACCGCTGTGATCGTCCTCAGTCAGTACGTGTCGCCCGCGTACGCGATGTCGTTGCTGTCGCAGGGCTCCGAGCGCCGAGGCTACTTGCTGAAGGATCGGGTTGCCGACGTCGACGATCTCGTTGATGCCATCCGCGTCGTCGCTGCTGGAGGGGCCGTGATCGATCCGAAAGTGGTCGAGCAACTGGTGGCATCGTCGAGCCGGAAGGCAAAGGTTCCTCTCGACTTCTTGACACCACGCGAGCGTGAGGTGTTGGGCGAGATGGCTCAGGGCAAGTCCAACGCCGCGGTCGCGGCCTCTCTGGTCCTGTCCGAACGAGCGGTCGAGAAGCACATCAACTCGATCTTCTCCAAACTGCATCTCACCGAAGAGCGAGACGTCAACAGGCGGGTGACAGCAGTCCTCATGTACCTGACGGAAGGTGATGCAGGCAACACCTCCGATGAGGTAGCAGCACGCTTCTCCGGGCGGGATTGAGGTGTCAGCATGACAAGATCATGGAGGTACCTCTGATGGAGCAGGCTGCGGATGTTGTGCAGGTGCTGGTCGTTGACGACCAGGCACCGTTTCGTGCCGCCGCGCGTGCCGTCGTCGCCCGTGTGCAGGGGTTCGAACTGGTAGGCGAAGCGACTTCAGGCGAGGAGGCGATCGAGCTGGTGGGCAAGATGCGTCCGGCCGTCGTTCTGATGGATATCAACATGGGTGCGATGGACGGACTCGAAGCAACGAAGATCATCACCACCCAGCACCCCGAGACCTTGGTCATTCTCGTGTCGACGTACCCCGAAGCCGATATTCCGCCGGCGGCGCGCTGGTGCGGCGCGGCTGCTTACGTCAACAAGGACGAGTTGTCTCCACGCGTCGTCCGACGCCTGTGGGAAGCCGGCGGCGACCCCGCCTGGCAATCCCAACCCCGCTAGTGCATCTCGAGGGGATCGCGGAGCGCCGTTGCTCCAACGCCGCGTCACGTCAGCGGGATGTGGCCTTCGACTGTGGTGCCCGCGCCAACGCTGCTGATCACATCGATCGTGCCACCGAACGCACCCATTCGGTCGCGCATGTTGAGGAAGCCGTGGCCGGCGCCACCTGAGGCGTGCGGATCGAACCCGGCACCGTTGTCGGCGACCTGCCAGTGGAGTGTGCCGTCGTCCTCCCAGACCTTCACGACGGCACCGGCCTGCCCGCCGGCGTGCTTACCGGCGTTTTGTAACGCCTCCATGCAACAGAAGTAGATCGCGGCCTCGATCTCTTGGTTGTGGCGGCCGACGGAGATTTCGGCGTCTGTTGGTAGGGCTGCACGCGCAGCGGCCGCCGGGAGCGCCTCGGCGAGGCCGCCTGACATCAGCAACGGCGGAAAGATGCCGTGGGCGAGAGCGCGCAGCTCGGCGATCGCGTTTTGCAAGTCGCCGCGGACCTCGTCGATCATCGCCTCCGCGTCGGCAGGATCGTCGACGACTGCGTCTTTCGCCAGACGGAGTTTGACGGCCAGCGACACCAGGTGCTGTTGAGCTCCATCGTGAAGATTGCGCTCGAGCTTGCGACGTTCGGCGTCACCGGCCGCGACGATGCGCACGCGAGACGCACGCAGCTCCTCGTTCGTGTCGCGTAGCTCGCCGAGTGAGGCTTGCAGGGCCGTGTCGAGTTGCACGTTGTGCAATGCGAGACCGACTTGTCGAGCCAGATCGGTCAGCACGCGATCATCGTTTTCGGTGAACGCAGCACCGTCGGCCGGTCGCTCGCAAACGATCAAACCCAAAAGCTCGCCGCTGTAGGCGATCGGCGCGACTCTCGTCGACGCGGTCATCGCCAGCGCCACGAAGCCCGGGAGCCAGATGTCGAGCCACGTCCCGCCGGAGACCCCAGCGCGGCTGACGACCACACGTTCCTTGTCCCCGATCACGTACGGAGCGAGGGCACGATGTGGAACCATCGCCGCCACCTCGTAGTGCCCGGCCGAACCGGTCCAGATCTGAGCACTGCGAAGCTGCATCGACTTGCGAAGCGTTTCAGCCAACTGCAACAGCAGTTCGTCGAGGGGAATGGCACGCGTCAAACGCATGCCCCAGGTGCGCAGTGCTTCGTCGGGTGAGACGAGGTCGCCGTACACGATGCGGTTGGCTCGCTCGGTCAACCAGGCACGCGCCGGTTGATACGCGAGCGACGCACCCGCTGCGGCGAGCATCGACAGCAGCAACAAGGACCGCTCGCTCCCCGTCGGTTTGCGGCCGAATGCCGCCAGGGCGAAGAGATAAGCGACAACGATCAGCGCAGTCAGCCCGGCGAGCGACACCGTGTGGGTCAGGAGCCGATCGACTCGCGACAGCAGACGCGGAACGGTTCCAGCCGCCAGCGCCAACGGCACAAGCCCCGACACGGCAAGCGCGATCTGTGCGTCGTGGTGCGGCCAGTCAGCGAGCACCGACAGGCCCACGGACACAAGGGCGACTTCGGCGGCGACGACCATCGCCCATCCGATCCACTGCATTCGACGTCGATCAACGGCGCCTGCCGAGTTGTAGTTCGCGTACGCGGTGGGCGCAGACAACAGAGCGGCAGCCCACAACAACGCGATCGGCCAGGCGAGGACATGGTCGCGTTGGGCGAGCAGAGCCGCTCCAGTCGCGGCAGCGATGGGGTACCCGGCAATCACGAACCGGCGGTGTGCCGGGCGTGCAAGGCGGCCATTGGGCAGTGTCATCAGGAGGTGGAACATCAGCGCCGGGGTGAACGCCAGCGCCAGCCGTATGCCGAGATCTGCACCGAGGCCTTCGGTGCCGCTGAGGTTCCTCGTCGTGTCGAGGTTCCACGCCAACGCGCCGACGGCGGTCGCCGCGGCGAACGAGTTCACGATCGAGCCGGCAGGACTGTGCTGGCGGATCGTGATGATCGAGCCCGCCAGCGTCCAGGCAAGCGCCAGACATGGCAGCACGAAATGGCCTGCTGTCGTGGCCCTGTCGGCAACGAGGAGTGCGGTGCCGGCAACCGCGGCCGAGAACGCACACACGACAAGACCCAACGTCGCTGCGACAGTGCGACGTTCGGTCGTATCGGTTGTGGCGCTTCTCAGCGTTAGGACGTCGGTGTTCATGCGGTCCTCAGGCGGCAATCGGTCGCCTGCTCAGGCCCCACCGGGGCGGCCGTCGTCGATGACGCGCCCGTCACGCATCCGCACCAAGCGTTGAGCGGCATCGGCCACCGGCTGGTCGTGGGTCACCAACAAGATCGTCTGGCCGCTGGAATGCAGGCGGGTGAACAGTTCGAGCACTTCCTCGCCGCCCTCTGAGTCGAGTGCACCTGTCGGCTCGTCAGCCAACAGCAGCGTCGGTTCGTTGGCAAGTGCCCTGGCGATTGCGAGACGTTGCCTCTGGCCTCCCGATAACGCAGCGGGCGACTGCTTGGCCTTGTCACCGATACCCAGCAGATCAAGAAGGTCGCGACCACGGGTTTCCGCTGCCTTGCGCTTCCGGCCGGCAATGAGCGCCGGCATCAGCACATTTTCAAGGGCCGTCATGCCTTCGAGGAGATTGAAGAACTGGAAGACGATCCCAACGTGCTGCCGGCGCATGATTGCCAACTCGCTTTCCGTCTTGCCGACCAGCGCCTCGCCCGCAACCCAAACTTCACCTTCGTCGGGCACATCGAGACCGGCGACGATGTTGAGCAGCGTCGACTTGCCACATCCAGATGGACCCATCACAGCGACGAACTCGCCGCGCCCGATGTCGAGGTCGGCGCCGCGCAATGCACGCACTGGCGCAGTGTCTTGCTCGAAGGTGCGGAACACCTGACTGACGTTGACGACGAGGTCGTGGGTCACGGTCTGGTCGTCGAGCGCTTGTTCGCTGATGCTCATTTCGCTGTCTCCTGAATTCAGACCGCTGTGGCCGCGGGTTGCTTGATGGATGCGATCCTTCGTGGTCGAACTGGTGTGGTGCGGCCCTTCACCAGGTGCTCTCCGAGATCCTCGGCTTCTGGCTTTGCGGACAATTGTTCCCAAGTGAGGTCGCTGACGACGATCTCGCCGTCGGCTGCGAACTGCTGCAGTCGCTGACACAGGTTTACAGCGTCTCCGACCACCGTGTATTCGAGCCGTTCCTCAGATCCAAGGAGGGCCGCAGCAACATCGCCGCTCGACAGGCCGATCCCCAACGGGAACGGCTCGAGACCTTCCACCGACCACTCGGCGTTGACCGTCGACTGAGCTGCGTGCATCGCTGCTGCTGCAACGAGGGCGCGGTCGGCATGATCGCTGGATGGCTCGGGCGCGCCGAACACCGCCATCACTGCATCGCCCACGTATTGCATCACGGTGCCGCCCGCGGTGAGGATCGCCCCGTTCATCTCGGCGCGGTGACGGTTGAGCTGCTGGGCAAGCAGCGACGGGTCGGTGTGCTCGCTGATGGTCGAGTAGCCACGGATGTCGCTCATCAGCACGGTGACGTTGAGCTGCTCGCTATCGCCGGGGTGAGCACCGCGGGCACGGATGCGCTCGGCGACGCCTGTGGGCAGCAACCGCGACAGCGACTCACCCTGTTCCTCGCGCGACACGATCGCGGTGTGGATCCGCTTCAGTCGATCGAGCGAACCAGCGGTTCCCGCAGAAACACCTGCTGCAAGGCGCAGGAACAGACTCTCGACTCTCGCTTCGACGGACGCCGGCGAGGAGTGGGTCGCGGCAGCAATCGCCTTGATCGGCTTGCCCTCGGCAACCATCTCGAGGAGCGCGTCGTCTTCTGCATCGAGGCCGCCGGTGCGGCGCACCGGACTGATCAATGCGCTGACGACCGCAGGATCGAGCATCGAACCGCCAGAGGCCACCTCGCGAATCGCCCTGGCGAGCTGGTCACCCTCGGCGATGCGATCCTTCAACAAATAGGCATAACCCGCGGCACCTTCCGACAGTAACGAGATCGCATAGTCGGGATCGTCGTACTGGCTGAGGATGACAATTCCAGTTCCGGGATGGCGTTTGCGGATGAGCTTGCACGCTTCGATGCCTTCGCGGTGGAAGTTGGGCGGCATGCGAATGTCGCTGACCACGACGTTCGGCGCGGCCGACTCTGCACCGTCGACGAGACCATCGTGATCTTCGGCCTCACCAACGATCTCTAGGTCGTGGTGTCGCGAGAGCATGGCCTTGACCCCTTCGCGGATGAAGATGCTGTCGTCGGCGACGAAGACGGTGATCGCTCCCATGCCTACGATCTAACACCACGGCATCGTCGAGGGCTAGGGCGCCGGCACCCGGATTTTGGTGATGCCAGCTACACCCTCGGAGGCCAGTCAGTGCCCTGGAGCGCGGGACGGTTGGAGTGCAGAGTGAGTCACACCAATCGTGCCGAGGTCCAGGAGGACATCATCATGAGAATCGAGCGAAGTGTCAACACAGTGTCGTGGATTCCATCGGATCTGATGGAAGGCATGGGCAAGATGGCGACACGCATGAAGTTGGCGCATCATGACCCGCCGCCGCCCGGCTCGTTGGGCAGCGACACACCCGCAGCAATCGACAAGCTTCGCCTCGACGACGGCTTCCGCTTCGCCAATCAGTTGCGGGCGTTCATCGACGTCGACGAAAGCGGCAGCATCACCGACTACGGCTATTGCGGCGGAGGTTCGATCGGCGCCACAACCATCGGCCATGGGGTCGGCTCGATCACCATTCCAGCCGTCAAACTGCCCGATCGCACAAGGGAACCCGATGTCAGCCACTCGTCGGTGACGTTCACCCAGACGGTGGGCGGGCGCACGGGCGCACCAATGCCGCGCGCCGTGAAACATGCCCCGTTCATCCAATACCACGCACCGATCGTGTGGACCACGCTGGAGTTGACGATCCACGCCGACGGTGCTCACGAGGGCAGCATGATCGGCGCGTCGGGGTTCCCTCGTCACTGGGTGTTCGACGATGCCGGTCAGCTCATTGCCAAGAGCAGCGTCGCCGAGTACAAACAATGGATGTCAGACTCGTTCGGCCGGCGCACTCCTTGGGGCGATGAGGATTCGCCGGCGCTCGTGTCGGAGGTCGAGAGCATGTTGGAGCGAGAGTTGCAGGCGAACATCATGCGCGGCGACAAGCGGCCTGACATCCGGCGCGTCAAGGAGGGCAAGACACTGGTGGAGCAGGGTTCGTCGAGCAACGAGATGTACCTCTTGCTGAACGGCGTGCTCGTCGTCGAGGTCGATGGCGAGAAGGTTGCGGAGCTCGGACCTGGCGCAGTGTTCGGCGAACGCGCTCTGCTCGAAGGAAGCACGCGCACCGCGACATTGCGCGCCGTCACCGAGTGCAAGGTCGCCGCAGTTCCCGCCGACAGGATGGATCGTGGCAAGCTCGCTCAGCTCGCAGGCGGACACCACCTCGAGGAGGCGCACGGCTAGTGCGCGTCCACCTCTGCGGAGTTCGCGGTTCGACACCCGCGGTCGGCAGCGAGTTCGCCGAGGTCGGAGGAAACACGTCGTGCGTCGCCTTGGCGCACGATGATGAATCGGCTCCGCGACTGGTGCTCGACGCCGGTACCGGTTTGCGCGCCGTGTCGACGCTGATGGCAGGCGCGCCGTTCCACGGCACGATCATGCTCGGCCATCTCCATTGGGACCACACACAAGGACTCCCCTTCTTTCGCTCAGCCGACCGCGCCGACGCCGTGACGCAAGTGCTGCTTCCCGAGCAGGGCGCGCCGGCGCTCGAGTTGCTCGGGCGCTTCATGGCCCCGCCGGCGTTTCCAGTGGTGGCGTCGGAGCTGAGCGGGTCGTGGTCGTTCGATTCGATCGACGAGGGTGTACACACGATCGAGGACTTCACGGTGCTAGCGCGCGAGATCCCGCACAAAGGTGGTCGCACAATGGGCTATCGCGTCAGTGACGAGTGGAGCAGCATCGCCTACCTCGCCGACCATGGGCCGGCCATGGCGGGCGACCCAGGCCCAGACGGGTTCGGCCCGTATCACGAAGCCGCCTTGGATCTGTGTCGGGGCGTCGATCTACTGATCCACGATGCCCAGTACACCGCGAGCGAATTGCCGTTTCGATTGCAGTACGGCCACTCCGCCGTCAACTACGCCGTCGCGCTCGCCAAGATGGCCGGTGTTGGTCGGGTGCTGCTGTTTCATCACGATCCCGAGCGCACCGATACCGAGATCGCCGCGATCGAACGAGCGATGCGTCTCGGCGAGGACATCGCCGTCGATGCTGCTCGCGAAGGGGTGACGGTGCTGCTCGGTGCATCGAGAACCGACCGGTCGACGTGACCACGAAGACGTACGACGCAGTCGTCGTCGGATCGGGTCCGAACGGGCTCGCCGCGGCAGTGCGACTCGCAGAAGTCGGTCATTCAGTGCTGTTGCTGGAAGCAGCCGAGACCATCGGCGGCGGCACACGGTCGGCAGCGTTGACGTTGCCCGGCTTCGTTCACGACGTCTGCGCCGCAATTCATTCGCTGGGCGTGTCGTCGCCGGCTCTCTCGTTGGACGAGTTGGAACGGCACGGTCTTCGTTGGATGTGGCCCGACATCCCGCTCGCACATCCATTGGATGGTGGACGGGCCGGCGTGTTGTACCGCCAAGTCGACGAGACTGCGGCGGGTCTGGGCGCGGACGGCGAGCGGTGGCGACGACTGTTGAAGCCACTCGTCGACGAATGGTCGCTGGTGCTGCCACAACTTCTCGGCCCTGTTCTGTCCGTCCCCAAACACCCGTTCGCCATGGCGCGCTTTGGCTTGCACGCTCTGCAGCCGGCCACGTTCCAGACTCGCCGCTTCAAGACCGACGAAGCCGCGGCGCTGTTCGGCGGCTGCGCGGCTCACGCGATGTTGCCATTGACGCGTCCACTCACCTCGGCGTTCGGGTTGACGCTGGCCGCGTCGGCTCACGCCGACGGCTGGCCGGTCGCCGGTGGAGGCTCGCAAGCAGTCGCCGACGCCTTGTTGGCTCGGCTCATCGCGCTCGGCGGGGAAGTGCGAACCGCAACGATGGTGCAGTCGCTCGCGGATCTACCCGCACACCGTGTTGCTCTGTTCGACACGAACCCGGCCCAATTGGCGTCGATCGCCGGCGACGCGCTGCCTGCCGGGTATCGGAAGCGACTCCGCCGATTTCGTCACGGTGCCGGCGCGTTCAAGATCGACTACGCCCTCGACGCCCCAGTTCCATGGGAGCACGAGGCGTGCTTGCGCGCCGGCACCGTGCACGCCGTCGGCAGCTTCGCCGAACTCGTCACGGCCGAGGCCGATGTCGCCGCCGGACGAATGCCCAATCGGCCCTTCGTGCTCGTTGTCCAACCGTCGATCTTCGACCCGTCGCGTGCACCGGCCGGTCAGCACACGCTGTGGGTCTACACCCACGTGCCCCAGGGCTACACGGGTGACGCGACAGCAGCGATCGAACGACAGATCGAGCGGTTTGCGCCTGGGTTCGCCGCGACCGTGCTCGCTCGCCATGTCACCACCCCAAGCGATCTGCAGGCTTACAACCCCAACTACGTCGGTGGCGACATAGCCGGTGGCGCACACGGTGGTCTGCAGATGGTGTTCCGCCCGACGATCGCGGCCCGGCCGTACGTGACGCCGAACCCGTCGCTGTTCCTCTGCTCGGCTTCGACGCCCCCCGGGGCCGGGGTCCATGGCATGTGCGGGTGGCACGCCGCGGACCGGGCATTACTCGCCCTGAAGTAGCAGAGTCGGCTGTCGCCGACGGGTACGGTGCGAGACAATCGCGGCGACGCCGTTGGCAACGGCGATGGCCGTGATGGCGATCCGTTTAGCGGTCGATGCCGTAGCTGCGAGCGACCCCCCATGCTGCGTGGCGCGAGGCATCGTGTCCGGTCACCGCCGTGAGGAACGCCACCCGACCGATCGCGAACACGTCGACATCGGTCACCGCGACGACGGTCGCCGTGCGCGGAGCATCGGCCAGCAGTGCGATCTCGCCGAACCCCTCGGCGCGGTCCATCGTCCGCACGACCTGTCCGTCCATGCACACGTCAACTGTGCCGCCGGCGATCACGTAGTAGCGGTCGCCGATGTCGCCGGTGTGGATGATCACCGATCCGGACGCGAGGTGTTCGATGTCACCAGCCCTGGCAACTCCCTCGATCTCAATCGGCGGGAGCGATGCAAACAGTGCCGTCGACTTCAGCAGGCGAATCGCGACAACCGGTGCATCAGCGATCTCGTCGACACGACGCAGGCTGAACATGGTCGCAAGCAGCAACAGCCCGAGCACGCATGCAAGCCCGAACAGTGCCGGCCGTACGCCCGCGGCACCGATCAGGAACTGCACCACCACCAATCCCAACGCCGTGCCGGCCAACGTCAGCACCTCGAGTGTTGCGAAGACCGACGCCAACGCGTCCTGCGGTGCTGCGCGTTGCAACAGCATGCGGCCCGTGACATCGACGACTGTGCGCCCGATTCCCATCACTGGCAACAACAGCAACGTGGCGACGAGCACGACGTCGCCGCCGAGAACAACGAGCGCGGCGACCACGGCGAGCGACGAGCCGATCATTACCGGCGCCAATCGACGCCGGGCGACGAAAAAGGAGGACACCGCGCCACCCGTGATCGCACCGACGCCGAACGCTGCACTGAGCATGCCCGGCCCCGACGCGGCCAGGTGCAGTTGATCTGCTGCGAGAACCACGTACAGCAGGTCGAGCCCGCCGACGAGAACGTACTGACCGGCGATCATGATCAGCAGGGCGATTGCGCCCGGCCGCTCGGCCAGCCGCCGAACGGCCGACAGCGACATGCGACTCACCGACACCTCTGTGGCAATTCGGTGGGTCATGAACGACTTCGGAGGATCAAGCTTGGCCAACGGTATGGACCACAACGTGCTTCCGACCAGTAGTGCTGCACATCCCGCAAGAACCAGAGCTGGGCTGCCAACTGAAAGCAACGCCGCCGCCATCAATGGCCCGACGAGAATTGCAGCGTTCTCGAAGTAGCCGATCAGGATGTTGGCCGCAGTCAATTGCTGGGGTGCTGTGACGAGACCAGGAATGGCAACCGAGTAAGTCGGCCGGATGAAGGTCACCAACGTCGTCGTCACCGCGATCGGCACGACAACCACGACGACGGGGGCTTCTTGAAATGCCGCATACGCCGCTGCCGCCAGGCACAGCGTTTGGACGCCGTAGACGATGCCGAGCAACCGGTTAGGGCGCGGCCCGTCGGCCCGCGAGCCGGCGAACGGAGCGACGCATGCTGCCGGGACGACCAACGAGATCGAGACCATCCCTGCTGCCGACGCGCCCCCGTGATCATGGGCATACACGAGCACCCCGATCCACAGCGCCCACTCCGAGATCGTCGAGTTGAACAATGCCAGTACGGCACGCACCAATGCGTGGTTGCGCAGTGCTGTGCGAATGAGGGGGAGCCCATTTTTACCGACACCTTCGACCGAAGGTGCGCTGGGAGACAGGGTCACTCCCTATTCCGATCTCAGGACCAGCGCTGGTTTTGCTTTCGAAGCCCGTCGAGCAGGAATGATCGCAAGCAGGTTTGTCGCGATCAGCGCGACAGGAATGACGATGATGACTGCGATGACAGTCGTCGGCGATCGGAACATCAGCGGCACTCGATCGGTGATGGCCTGCCAACCCGCCCTCCCGGCGATGAGACCGACTGGAACTCCGATCAGAAGGCCCGCCAATCCGACCACCGTCGCCTGCGCCGTGATCATCGCGCGGATCCCACGTCGCGTTGCTCCCAGCGACTGCAGCACCGCAAAGTCACGTCGGCGTCGGTACACGGAGGAGAAGAGCGCGTGGCCGACCGCGACGGCACCGAGCGCCGCGAGGAAGATCGCCAGGACAGTGCGTGATTGCAGCCGGGGCAGGGCCGAGTCCGTGCGCCGGGCGCCATCGTAGGAGGCCGTGGCCAGTCCAAACGTGAGGCCGACAAGCCCCCCGAGGACGACGAGCGACACCGCCCGGGCGCGAAGATCACTGCGGCTCCACGATGCGGCCGGCGATGCTGCGCTCATCGATACATGATGATGTTCTCCGCGTAGACACGGCAAGGGTGATGGCGCACTGGCCGGGAGTAGTGCCAGCTACACCCGCCCCAAGATAGGACCGTCTTCTTGACGGGATTTCAGCGACCCATTCGGGCTCCGAGTTCGGCTCGCGAGGTGATGCCGAGTTTGCGGTACACGCGGGCGAGGTTGGCCTCGACTGTCTTGGGGCTGAGGAAGGACTTCTCGGCTACCTGACGATTGGTCAGGCCACTCGCGGCGAGTTCGGCGATCGTCTGCTCCGTCGGCGTCAACGTCGTCGCATTCCGTGCCGGGGTGCCGACGCGTTGCAGTTCGGCTTCGCAACGCTGCCGCCATCCGGCTGCACCCATCGCGGCGAAGCCCTCGGCCGCCTCGGTCAGCGCAGTGCGCGACCCGGCCTTCTGTCGCGCTCGCCTGTGGATGACACCCGCCAGCAACAGCGACCGGTTTCGTTCGAACGGCACTGGACACTCATCGTCCAACTCGAGAGCGCGCTCGACGTGGCGGATAGCCCCAGCAGAGTCACCTGTCGCTGCCGCAAGCAAGGCGCGGCAACGCGCCGCGATCGCCGCAGCCGACACCCGCTTGGCACGCGCGGCTCGTCGTTCCAACTCGTCCGTACGCGCGGTCGCCTCGGCGATCTCGCCGCACGCGACCAAACATTCGATGTGATCGCCGAAGAATCGGCTGATACCCGGATCGACGACACCCAACTGCTCGACGAGTTGTGCCCATCGATCCAACCGCGACCGCGCCACCGTGGTGTCACCGCGACTGATCGCGATGAAGCCGAGTGCCGATGTGGCCGACATCTCCATCCAGTGATCGTCGTTCTGAAGCGCCCACGCGAAGATTTCATCAGCGGCCGCTTGGGCCGTCGCCATCGCGCCGAGATGGGCATCGACCAACGATACGTTGTAGAGCGCTTGCATGCGTTGAGTCTCCTGCCCGGAGCGTTCGGCAAGACCGAGGTGGTCGGCCGCCGCAGCGGCGGCGTCGTGCAAGCGGCCGAGGCGCAGCAAGATACCGGGCACGTGACCGGCCGCATAGGGGATGAGACCCTCGTTCCCCTCGTCCTGTGCACGGTTCCGCAGCTCCTCCAGCGCGGCGAGCGCGTCATGCGGATAGTCGGCCCACTTCAACAGCACCGGCCGGATTGCAGCGACCTGATCACCACTCAGCCATGTGCGACCCGTTCGTTCGAGCGTCAGCGCGCGATCCAGGCCGGCTCGATCGAGACCCTCGCCCATGTAGAAGGGCGCCGACACGGCTTGGCATTCCGCCCACGCCAGCAGCTGCGGATCGTCGATGCCGGCCGATGCGAGCAGGCTGCGAGCCTCGTGCGTGAAGCGGGCGTTCTCGTGGCCGTCTGTCGAGAGCGCGGCAAGCGACAGTAGGCAACGTGCTTCGAGCGCGGCATCGCCTCGGGCGTCGGCCAACGCCGCGGTGGCATGGTCTGTCGCGGCCTGCGTCGTCGATGTCTGGTAGGCCACCTCGGTGAGTATCAACGAAACACGCGCCCGCAGTGGCCCTGCAGGACACGAGTCGCCTTCGAGGACTGCACCGGCTTCGAGCGACGAACCGGCGGCGTGCAGCAGCTCGGCGAGGCGCAGCCGCCGTGTCCATGCCGCCGCGCTGTCGCGATCGACGGTGTGATCGAGCGCAAGCCGCGCCAACTCGGCGGCGGCGATCGACGAGCCACGTGCCGCGGAAGCCGACGTTGCCTTGTCGAGTTCGATTGCTGTTGCCTCATCGGGCTCGGGATGCGCCAACGCCCGGTGCCGCGCCCGTGCCTCGGGATCGTCGGCCACCTCTGCCAGCCGCGCATGCATTGCCCGCTGCTGTCGATCCGAAGCCGCTCGCTGCACCGCCGAGGCCAGCAGCGGGTGCACGAACGCCACCCGCCCATCCGCGATGCGCGTCATGGCGTTCGACTCGATCTCGTCGAGCGCTTCACTGAGCCCCAACGAGGCGAACATCGGCACCATCGCCCGCGGCGACAGCGCAGCCGCCAGCAGCGCCTCGCGTGCCGGCTCGGTCAACTCGTTGATCCGCGCCGCGGTCAAGCCACGAACCAGATCTGACACCCTCGCGCCACCGGGCACGTCGTCGCCCCGACCGACCGCGCGCGACAGAGCGAGCGCGGCGAACGGATTTCCGCCAGACGTCTCGGTGACTTGGACCAGCGCCGGCCGAGGCAACGTGATGCCGAGCTGGTCGCGCACCAGGTGGAAAAGAACCGCAGCGCCGAGGCCGGCGAGGCTGATCGAGTCTCGCCACAACGGTGATGGAACGGCGTCGGCGAGATTGTGTGCTGACTCGTCGGCGCGTTCGCAGGTGAGGATGCCGATGGCCGCAGTGGTCAGGCGCCTGGCGGCGAAGGTCAGCACGTCGGCGCTCGACCTGTCGAGCCATTGCAGATCGTCGACCGCCAGGATCACCGCGTTCGCCTCGGCGAGATGGGCGAGCAACGTCGACAACCCCGTGCCGACCGAGCGCTCGTCGAGCGGCACTTCGGATGGCGCGGTGCGAAGTGTCGCCACCTCCAGCGAATGACGTTGCGGTGTGGGCAACGCCTCGAACGCGGAATCGGGAAGGTTGCGCAGCATGTCGGTCAGCCCGACGTAGCTCATCGCCGCCTCGGCGTGCGTCGGGCTGCACTCCAACACTGTCGAGCCGCCGAGATGGGCGAGCTCGATCGTGTAGCGGTACAACGTGGTCTTGCCGATGCCCGCTTCGCCGTCGATGCGCAAGACCGCGGGCCCCGATGCGGCCGCGGCAACGAACGTTGCGGCGACGTCGCGTTCGTGGTCACGACCGATCAAATCGTCAGCACGCAACACAGGGTCACCCTAACGATGATCCGCAAAATCGAGGGAATCACCCGATTCCAACACAGGGGGATTTCCGTACGGTCGACCCATGCTTCCGATCCCAAAACACCTTGCCATTGCCTGCTCGTCCCTACTGCTGATCGCAGCCGTCGCTGGGTGTGGTGGCAGTGATGCCAAGTCGTCGACCAACACCACGGTTTCTGCGCCCGTCGGCACCGTCGCCACCGAGCTCACAGTCGACGCGTCTGCGCCGGTAGTCACTGTGCCAACGAGCAGTGCAGCAGCGGCCCCCACTTCCGCCGCCACGCCGGCCGCGACGCCGACCACCGACCCGTGCGACCTGTTGACGGCGGCCGTCGCCAGCCAGGCGCTCGGCATGCCCGTGGGCGACAAGATCACCCAACCTGGTCAGGGCAACACGACGTGCGGCTACCGCCCCGCCGACCCCGCGGCGCAGGGCTTCGTCAGCCTCACGTTGTACGGGGTGACGGGATCGGAAGCAGTGCTCGATGCAGCGGCGACGCAGTTCCCGGACGCCGAGTCGGTCGACGGAGTGGGCGACGCCGCTCGGCTCAGCATGCAGGGCCAGGCGATCGGGGTGCTCACAGGCAGCACGGTCTTCGCGCTCGGTCTGTTCCCGCAGCAAGCCGATGGGCAACTGGTGCGGATCACCAAGGACCAGCTGATCGCCCTGGCCCGCGCCGTGCTGGCCGGGCAGTGACCATGGAACTGATGGTCGAGCGCCTGTGGCCAGGCGCCACGCCCGAGGCGGTTCGCGAGGTCACGAATCAGTTGCAGTCGAGCTGCCAGCAGCTGGCGGCCGACGGCATCCCCGTCCGCTACCTCGGGGCCACCTACATCCCGGCCGATGAGTCGTTGTCATGCCGGTTCGACGGCACCGCGCAGGCGGTGCGCGCCGCGCACCAGTTGGCCGGCGTCCCCTTCGACCGCTTGCTCGTCATCCATGAGATGAGCGCCGATCAACACACTTCCTCAACACAGGAGCAGCAACCATGAAGCACACACGAACGATCCTGCTGGCGGCCGCGACCCTGTCCGTGGTCGGCGGCTGCGGCGGCGACACGAAAGCGTCCACCATTCCGGCGGCAGCATCGACGCCGACGCCAACCGTCGCGAACGCACCGTTGGGCGCATCGGGCGCGGCTGTGCAACTCGGGGGAGATCCGTGCGCGTTGTTGACCGTTCCCGAGATGGAGGCGGTGCTCGGATCGGATGTCGAGCAAGGTGGCTTCGGCGCTGACCTGCCCGGCCGCTGCACGTATTCGCGTGGCGGCGATGTCGGCTCGGGCGTCGTCCAGATCACCTTGCAAGATCCGCCGACGTGCAACGTGGTGATGAAGGCGTTGGCATCGGGTTCGCTGGAGGGCACCAACGCCACTCGGGTCGATATCGCCGACGGTGGTCTCTTCATCAAAGACTCGTACGCGGTGTTCACCATCCACGGCGGTTGCGTTGCCATCGGGGGATCGAAGCGCGGCATCAACCTCGGCCAGGACAAGCTGGTCTCGTTGGCTATCGCCGCCGCTGCACGAGTCGCCTGAGATGTCACGGTTCGGTCGTGCGACACGACTGCGGTCGGTCGGTCTGCTCGTCGCCCTCTCCGTTGTTGCGACCGCATGCGGCACGACGGCGTCCCGAGTATCGGCGCCGGCGTCGACAGTTTCCGCGTCGGTCGTCGAATCTCCGGTGACCTCGGCAACCTCGCTGCTGGAAGATGTCGGAGTCTCGATCGTCGACGCGGTTGCGCCCACCTCTGCTGCTGACCTCACATTGACGAGGGGTCAGGTCGAGGTCATGGACGCCGAAGTCGCCGGCCACGGCGGGATCCGCGGCGATGTGCTGGACGCCGCTGGTGGGGGCGCCCCGTCAGGGATACCGATGTCTGCAGTGCTGGCCGGATGGATGCGCGGCGTCCAATCACCTGCCGCCGAGTACGGCCGAGCCGCGATGGCCGGGCAGGATCTGACACATCCCGACGGCGCGGTCTTCCCCATGGTCGTACTGATGCTGTTTGCCGCCGACGCGGCCAAGCAGATCTCCGCCGACGCCGTGACGCCCAGCGGCCTGCGCGGTTCGCTGAGCAGCGCAGCGCTCGCACCCAGCCGCCTGCAGCGTGGGGGTGGAATTTGCAGCGATGTCACCAAGTCGATCTTCGACGCAGTCGACAAGCTGTTCGCCAAGATCCACATCCCGCCCGGCAAGGTCGGCGACACAGGGTCGAGCTTCCTCAACGGCGTGCTGCAGGGGCTCACCGATGTCGTCGTCGGCACGCTGAACTTCGTGATCGACGCAGCGCGCACGCTGATCGTCAGCGGCATCAAGTACGTCCTCGATCAAGTGCTCAGCGTCGTCGCCGAGGTCGCCGCCGCGGCAGCGCTGATCGGCAACTTCGTATCGGCGGTGCGGCCGTGGAGACTGGATCTGAAGCCCGAAGCGAGCGACACGAGCAAGGGGATCGATCCCGACAAGGTGTACGACAGCGCTACCGCGAAAGCGATCCTGATCGGGCCGACCGACGATTGGCCGGACTGGTTCGTCGACTGCTCGAAGACCGCCGGCGTCACCCTGCCGTCGCTGCTGCCCGTCGACGCGCCCGTCGTGTGGAACGTCGCGACGTTCTCGGCAGATCTGATGAAGGAGAGCGAGGACCAGTTCCCCAAGGAGACCAAACTGCACAAGGACGGCTCCGGCGCAGTGGTCGCCAAACTCGGGCTCGTCACCGGCATGGAAAGCGCCGCCCAGGCCGAAACAGGTCAGCCGCAACAAGGCAACGTCACCGTCTCGGCGACCGCGCGGCGAGATCAGATCGAGGAGCTGCGCACGACACTGGTCGATGCTGTTCACAACCTGGCCGACCGAGTACTGGTGGTCGTGCCGGCGATCATCCGCGACTACCTGTTGAAGTTGGTCGACGAGGCCGCCGACGGCGGCAGCGATCAGCTCGCCTCGCTGCTCGACGCGTCGGCGGTGGCAACCATCACCGTCACGTACCACGGCACACCCGAGCCGTTGAAGACCGCGCCAGTTTCGACGGCAGCGAAGAACTCGAGTCAGTACTGCACACTCTTCATCGACTTCGCCAACTGGTCGCTCGCCAACTTGAACGCCGTGATGGCCGAGGCCGCAGAGGAGACCTTCACGGTTCGCGATGCCTTTTTCACCGAGTACCTGCAGAGGATCGCCGCGATGCAGAAGGTCGAGCCGGCCGAGCTCCACGATGCGTTGGCGACTTTCGCCGGCTACGCGCAGCTGTACTTGGCCCACGACATCGCCGCCGTTGCGGCCCAGGCGCCAGCGATGACACCCGCTGCTGCTGCGATCAACGGCTACGGGAAAACGGTGTGTGGATACGACCCTCAAGTCACGACGGGCGGGTGACCGCCCGAACACGGGATGAGCAACGGTGTACGAGACCCACGCGCTGACGCTTCGGGCGGTTTGGGCTAGCAGCTGGTCAACGGAGTTGGGGTTGTGTCTGTGTCGTGCAGCTCGCGGGCTGCCTTCGCCGCCGTCGGCCGCTGTAGCGAGGGCGAGAGGACCGCAACGAGAAAGTCAGATTCGGTGGTGAATGGTCGCAGGTCCCATGAGGCGAGGGACAAGTCGCGGGCGAGCCCCACCTGCTCGACGTCGTCGAGGAACTCGGTGAAGGTGTAGTCGCGTCCTGCGCCGAAGCCGGTGACGATGCGGCCATCAGGCTGCAGGTGTTTGGCAAGATGCGCGAGCACCGGCCGGCGAGTGTCGGGGTCGAGGAAGGTGAGGACGTTGCCTGCGCAGACCACGACATCGAATGGTTCCACGATGCCGATCGCGGGGAGGTCGAGTTCGGCGAGGTCCGCAACGAGCCAGGTGGGGCTGGGGTGATCGTGCTCCGCGGCGGCGATGAGGATTGGGTCGATGTCGACGCCGACGACGTCGTGCCCGGCGCGGGCGAGGTGGCCGCCCACCCGTCCGGGTCCGCATCCGGCGTCGAGGATTCGGGATCGGCGGGGGGTCATGGCGTCGACGAAGCGTGCTTCTCCGTCGAGGTCGTCGCCGGCGGCTTCCATCGATCGGAACCGTTCGATGTACCACCGGGAGTGGTCCGGATTCTGCGTGGTGAGTTCGATCCAGCGGTTGCGCGACATCGCAGCCACGCTAGCCAGGAGGCGGATCGCCTCGTCGCGGGCGAGTTCGGCAGTCGCCGCTCGCGGCAGCCGAAGAGGACCTTGGACCCTGGCGAACGCGGCGAGAATCCTTGAGTCTTGGACTGTGCGACTGGAGATCACTCGGCGAGCGGAGTTGGCGATTCGGGCGCTGGCGTGGCTCGGGCGGTCGTCCGAGCACGTGAAGGCGTCGGTGCTCGCTGAGGGCCTGGGGACCACGGTGTCGTTCGTGCCGCAGGTGCTCGGTCCGTTGGTGCGGGCGGGGTGGGTGCAGTCCGATCCTGGGCCGAAGGGCGGCTATCGCTGCCGTGTCGGGGATGGCGAGGTGAGCGTGCTGCAGGTGATCGAGGCGGTGGATGGCGCCACCGATCTCGGCCGTTGTGTTGTCGCGGACCGGTCCTGCCAGTCTGCCGAACCGTGCGTGCTGCATGTGGCGTGGGTCCAGGCTCGCAGGGAGCTGGTCCGGGTGTTGCAAGCGACGCCGGTCTCGGGTGTCGCGCTGGCGGTCGTGTGATGTCGGCGATCCAGGTCGAGCGTGTGGTGGGCGAGCGCGCTGGTTGGCGTTCCGTGGCGATTCCGAGCGAGCACGGTGGCTGGGGGTTGACCCTCGAACCGGTGCTGCTCGGTCTGGTCGTGGCATGGTCTGGCGGTGGTGTGGCGTTGGGAATCGCTGCGTTCACAGTGTTCTTGCTGCGCACCCCGGCCAAGCTCGTGGCGCTGGATGTCCGGCGCGGTCGCTGGCTGGATCGATCACGCTTGGCCTTGCGGATCGCGCTCATCGAGCTGGTGGTCCTCGGTGTTGCCGTTGCCGTGGTGGTGGCATCGGCGGGTTGGTCATGGCTGGTCCCTGTGGTCGTTGCCGGGCCACTCGTGGCGATCGAGTTGTCATACGACATCCGAAGCCGCGGCCGTCGGCTGCTCCCGGAGCTGTGTGGTGCCATTGGCATCGGTGCAGTTGCGGCTTCGATCGTGCTTGCCGCCCACCGTTCCAGCGGGCTCGCCATCGGCGTGTGGCTCGTCTTGGCCGCCCGCGCCGTTGGTGCGATCCCGTTCGTCCGGGTGCAGATCATGCGTCTCCGCCGAGGTCAGGGTCCGGTGCGACAGAGCGACATGGCGCAGGTCTTTGCCGTCGCGATCGCGACGTTGGCAGCGTTCGCCGATGGGCGGCTGTTGCCCGGTCTGGTGGGAGTCGTGGTGTTGGCGGTGACGCAGGCCGTGTGGGTGCGACGTGCACCGATCCCGGCGAAGCGAGTGGGCCTGCGACAGATGGTCTTGGGCCTTGCCCTCGTCGCGGTGACCGCCGTCGGAGTGCTGTGGTGAGCCGGTCTCGTTCGTGTTCTTGAAAAAGGAGAAGTAGATGGTGAAGATCGATGTTTCGATGACGTTGGCCGAGGCGGTCGACGCCTTCCCGCAGGTCGCGCGCGAGTTCGAGCGGCGGGGCCTGGACTACTGCTGCGGCGGTGCTCGCACGATCAGTGAAGCGTGCGCGCTGGTCGGTGTGGATGCGCAGGAGATCGTCGCCGAGCTGTCGCAGGCGACGACGGCGGATGCCGCTGCGTGGACCACGATGACGGCCGACGCCCTGGTCGATCACTTGGAGGCCACCCATCACCGCTATCTGTGGGACGAGTTGCCGAGGGTGAGCGGCCTGGTCGACAAGATCGTGTCGGTGCATGGCGAGCGTCACCCTGAGCTGGAGGAGATCGCCTTGTGCTTCGCTGAGGTGCGCACTGACCTGGAGCCGCATCTGTTGAAGGAGGAGCGCGTCCTGTTCCCGATGATTCGGGAGCTGGCTGCGTCCACCGGCGCACCGTCGTTTCACTGCGGGTCGTTGGGCAACCCGATCTCGGTGATGCTCAGCGAGCACGATGCAGTGGGGGACCTGCTCGCCAAGCTGCAACGGCTGACCGATGGGTACACCCCGCCGTCAGATGGCTGCGCGAGCTACGCCGCGTGCTTTGCCGCGATGGCCGAGATCGAAGCCGACACCCACCTGCACATCCACAAGGAGAACAATGTGCTGTTCCCACTGGTGATGCGTCTGGAAGCCGAACGCGCCGCAACGGTGCGCTGATGATCGCTCGAGTGGACCCTGAACCCGTGTACGCGGGCGGCGATCCACCGTGCTGGAGCCATCCGGTTGAGGAGACGCGCACCGACATCGTCGATCGTGCCGACATCGAGCGGCTGGTCCGTAACTTCTACCGGGACGCAGCGATGGACGACCTGCTCGGCCCGGTGTTCCAAGCCGCGCATGTGAACTGGAACGCGCATGTCGCGACGTTGATCGACTTCTGGGCATGGCAACTGCTCGGCGAACCCGGATACGAGGGTCAGCCGTTGCGAGCGCATGAACCGGTGCACGCTCGCACGCCGCTGTCTCACGCGATGTACGAGCGGTGGGTCGAACTGTTCTGCGACACGATCGACGCGTCGTTCGAGGGCCCGCGATCCGATGTCGCCAAGGTCCGCGGTCGCAAGATGGCCGCGGCGATGGAACGGTTGCTGTCGGGCGTCTCCGCCAGCGGAACGGAGCCGATCGAACCGATGTGGCGGCGCACCGATGGCGTCTGAAACCTCCCGTCGTATCGCCGCCTCGGACGGATCTAGGGTCGGGATGTGAATCACTCGCCGAACCACTTGGACCGCCGCGGGTTGGCGTGGGGTGTGGTCGGTGTCGCAGTCGTGGTGGCGTTGACGTTCATCGGCAGCGATCGGCTGGTCTGGTTCGACGCGGCGCTGGTCGGCTACCTGTTCGGTGTCGTCTTCGCGGTGTTCGGCGTCGCCTACCGCTACGCGGTCTGGTTGCGTCGTCCTCCGACGGCGATGTTGAACCGGCGAGGTTGGGATGCGTTCCGGCAACGCAAGGCGCGCAACGTCGTCGCGTTGCCGTCGCTCGTCGCGACCCAACTGCTGACGCAGGGATTCATCCGGCGACGGTCGCGTGCACGGTGGCTCGCCCACCAGCTGGTGTTCTGGGGTTGCATCCTCGCCGGGTTGGTGACGATCCCGCTGACGTTGGGTTTGCTGCATTTCGAGAGCGTCGGCCAGCGTGCTGATCACTATCAGGTGTATCTGTCCAGGGTGGGCACGTTGAAGTTCGATGCAGAGAGCATCCTCGGGTGGTTCATGTTCCACGCGCTCGACGTCGCTGCGGTATTGGTGCTGGCCGGGGTGTTCATCTTCCTGCGGCGCCGGCTGCGCGACCCGGGGGCGATGGCGGTGGAACGATCTGGTGACTTCCTCGCCCTCGCCGGGTTGTTCGCCGTGTCGGTGTCCGGGCTGTTCCTGACCGTGTCGAGCATGTGGCTGGAGGGCCGCTTCTACTCGGCGTTGAACACGATCCATGCGTTGACCGTGATCTTGGGGTTGATGTACCTGCCGTTCGGCAAGCTGTTCCACATCTTCCAACGCCCGGGCACCCTGGGCGTCGCCTACTACAAGCGGGCCAATGCCGAGGGTGAGCCGGCTGTGTGCCGGCGTTGCGGTGAAGCGTTCGCGAGCGCGCAGCAGATCGCCGATCTCAAGGAGGTGCTCCCGCAGGTCGGGTTCGACTACTCGGTCGAAGGTGGCGGCAACTACCAGGACATGTGTCCTCGGTGCCGGCGCGCGCAGGTCACCCTCGCCCAGTCGGCGCGGGTAGGAGGGTTTGGCTGATGGCACGACCACCGATCACAGACGACGAGCTGATCGCCCGTTACGGACCTCATCTCAACGAGGCCCCGCCAGGCGGATGGAACGCAGGCCTGACCATCGACAAGGTCGTCAACACGCACTGCTGCTTCTGCGGCCAGCAGTGCGGCATCAAGCTGAAGGTGCACGACAACACGGTGGTCGGGTTCGAGCCGTGGTACGAGTTCCCGTTCAACGAAGGCAAGCTCTGCCCGAAGGGCGTGAAGCGCTACCTGCAGGGCGGGCATCCCGATCGGTTGTTGCACCCGATGGAACGCGACGACACCGCACCCGGCGGGTTCCGCACCATCTCGTGGGATCAGGCGCTCGATCGGGTCGTGTTGGAGATCCGTCGCATCCAGGCCGAGCACGGTGACGATGCGTTCGCGATGTTGTCGGGGGTGTCGCTGACGAACGAGAAGAGCTATCTCGTCGGCAAGTTCGCCCGGCTCGCGTTGCACACCGCCAACTTGGACTACAACGGCCGATTCTGCATGGTGTCGGCGGGCGTCGGGAACAAGAAGGCGCTGGGCATCGACCGGAACCCCAACCCTTGGAGCGACATCCCCCTCGCCGATGTGGTGTGGGTCGCCGGCTCGAACATCGCCGAGACCTTCCCGATCACCACCAGCTACGTGTGGCGTGCTCGTGATCGCGGCGCCAAGTTGATCGTGCAGGACCCACGCGTCGTTCCGCTGGCGCGCACAGCGGACCTGTTCCTGCCGGTGCGACCAGGCACCGACTCGGCGTTGTTCGGTGCTGTGCTGCACGTGCTCATCGAACGCGACTGGCTCGACCACGAGTTCATCGACGCCCACACCATCCACTTCGACGAAGCCGCCGCGGCGGTCGTCGAGATGACCCCGGCCTGGGCGGCAAACATCACCGGTGTGCCCGCGGCTCGCATCGAGGAAGCCGCCGAGCTGTGGGGTACCTCGGCGACCGGGATGATGCTGCATGCCCGAGGGATCGAGCAACACACCAAAGGCGTCGACAACGTGCTCGCGGCGATCAACCTCGGGCTCGCCACCGGCAAGTTCGGCAAGCCCGGCTGCGGCGTGTCGACGATCACCGGCCAGGGCAACGGTCAAGGTGGCCGTGAGCACGGCCACAAGTGCGATCAGTTGCCGGGCAACCGAGACATCACCAATCCTGAGCACCGTGCTGCTGTTGCCAAGGTGTGGAACTGCGACGAGTCCGAGATCCCCGGGAAGGGGTTGCCGGCGGAGGAGTTGATCGAAGCGATCCACGACGGCACGATCAAGGGATTGCTGTCGATCTGCTTCAACCCGGTGGTGTCGGCACCCGACTCGAACTTCACCCGCGAGGCGCTCGACAAGCTCGAGTTCTATGCGGTCATCGACTTCTTTCTCTCCGAATCCGCACACCATGCCGACATCGTGCTGCCCGGATCGTTACATGAGGAGGACGACGGCACCTCGACGAGTGGCGAGGGGCGGATCATCAAGATCAATGCGGCCGTCACCCCGCCCGGTGAGGCCCGTCGTGACTGGGAGATCCTGCTCGACATCGCCGAGCGCCTGGGCAAGAGCGAGTACTTCCCGTACACGAACACCGAACAGATCTTCGACGAGCTCTGCCGGGCGAGCACGGGCGGCACCGCCGACTACAGCGGCGCCACGTGGCAACGCATCGAGGACGAGATGGGCCTGTTCTGGCCGATCCCCGAGCCCGGTCACCCCGGCACGCCGCGGCTGCACGAGGGCGGGCAGTTCCACTTCCCTGACGGCAGGGCCCGCTTCCACGCGGTGCCGTACAAGCTGTCGGCCGAAGTCGTCGACGCCGACTACCCGGTGCTGCTGACCACCGGCAGGGTCGTCTCGCAATACCTGTCGGGTACCCAGACCCGCCGCATCGCCGCGCTCGTCGCCCAGTACCCAGAGCCGTTGTGTGAGATGCACCCCAAGCTCGCCGACACCGTCGGTGTGATCGACGGCGATCTCGTCACCGTCACCTCCCGCCGTGGGACGATCACACTCCCCGCACACGTGGTCAACACCATCCGGCCCGACACCGTGTTCATCCCGTACCACTGGCCCGGCCAGCACGCCGCCAACCAGCTGACCAACCGCGCGGTCGACCCGCTGTCGAAGATGCCCGAGTTCAAGGTCGCTGCGGTACGCGTCGAACGCGCCGGCGGGCACACCGAAACCACCGACGCTCGCGACATGGACCTCCACGGGGGCCAGGCGTGAGAACGGGCCAGTTCGGCATGGACGAAAGTCCGGTCTTCGTGATCGACCAGAGCCGCTGCATCGGCTGCGAAGCATGCGTCCAGGCCTGCGCCGAATGCGGCACGCATCGCGGACAATCGCTCATCCATCTCGACCGCGTCGACCGCGCCACCTCAACGCAAACTGCGCCGATGGTGTGCATGCACTGCGAAGACCCCACCTGCGCACAGGTGTGTCCGGCCGACGCGATCAAGCAGACCGAGGAAGGCATCGTCCAATCCGCGCTCAAGCCCCGCTGCATCGGCTGTTCCAACTGCGTGCTCGCCTGCCCCTTCGGTGTCCCCAAGTACGTCGCCGATTTCGACCAGATGATGAAGTGCGACATGTGCACCGACCGCACCTCAGAAGGGCTCACTCCGATGTGCGCATCCGTCTGCCCCAGCGAAGCGCTCTGGTACGGCACCATCGAGGAGTTCCGCGACACGCGCAGCGGGTCGTTGTTCCGCGACTTCATGTTCGGACGCCAACAGGTGCGCACCAAGGTCTACACAGTGATCGACGACGTCCTCGGAGGCCCGCTCGACGTGCTCTCCGGAACGCAACGCTCCTGGCTCGACGACCCGTTCGGGCTCGAGCAATCCGAGGTGACCCCATGAGAGAACCCCAGACGCCCATCGAGGTTCCGGTGGCGCCGCCGTGGAAACGCGACTTCCCGTACCAGGCGCTGTCCGAAGAGGAAGTCACCCGACGCGAGTTCGCCCGCTACCTCGTCCTCGGCGCCGGCA
>JBDTRP010000064.1:0-24584 GCA_039931555.1 Ilumatobacteraceae bacterium
CCAAGAAGGCGGTCGCCGCCAAGAAGGCCGCGCCGGCCAAGAAGGCGGCCCCGCCAAAGCCGGCGGCCTCGAAGAAGACCGCAGCGCCGGCCAAGGCAACGCCTGTGAAGAACGTAGCGCCATCGAAGAACGCTGCCGCGCCGGTCAAGAAGGCCGCCGCAGCGCCCAAGAAGGCTGTGCCGCCACCCGCCGCCGTAGCTGCGCCACTCAAGAAGGCTGCTCCGGCGCCCGCCAAGAAGGCAGCGCCCGCCAAGAAGCCGAGCTTCGCCCCGGTCGTGTTCGAGATCCCGGCCGTCAAGGGCGTGACCAAGGAGGGCGTCGCCTACACCAAGGACTTCGATGTCAAGTTCCTCACGGCGCAGCGCGCGTTGCTGCTGGAGGAGAAAGCTGCGCTGACGGGCCAGGCAACTCGATTGGAGGACGAGGCCAACTCGTTGATCGAGGAGCAGGAGATGGGTGACGTGCAGTTCGACGACGAAGGGGGCGAAGGCGACACGATGGTCGTCGAGCGCGAGCGTGACCTCACCCTGTCGGCGCAGGCCCGCCAGACGATCGCCGACATCGACGCCGCGCTGGGGCGCCTGACGACGGGTCACTACGGCTACTCGACCGAGTCCGGCCGACCGATTCCGCGTGAACGCCTGGAAGCAATTCCGTGGGCGACGATGCTGGTCGAGGAGAAGGTCGGCGGGATCGGCCGTCGATGACCGAAGATGCGCAGGCCGAGGTTCTCTCGACCACGCAGCCCGAAGCCAGCGAATCTGACCAACCGCCGGTCCGCCGTGCGGTGACGCCGGTGCTGACTGCTGTGATCGTGCCGATCGTGGTCACGGTCGATCAGCTGACCAAGCATTGGGCACTGTCGGAATTGACGGACTCGGGACCGCGGCATGTCATCTGGACGCTGCAGTGGAACTTGACGCGCAACAGTGGGATGGCGTTCTCGAAGGCGCAGGGAATCGGCCCGGTGATCGGGATCGTTGCACTGCTCGTTGTCGTCTGGCTGGCCTGGACGAGCCGCATGCTGACGGCACGGACCACGCGTGTCGCGGCAGGGCTGATCGCCGGCGGGGCGATCGGGAATCTCGCCGACCGCTTGTTCCGAGGAGACCGAATCCTTCACGGTGCGGTCGTCGATTTCATCGACTTCCAATGGTTTCCGATCTTCAACGTCGCAGACATGGCGATCGATATCGGTGGTGCGCTGTTCGTGTTGTGGACCGTGTTCGGACACCGCCGGGCGCGAGCGACGGCATGATCCACGAGGAGATCCCGCCAGCTCTGGCCGGCGAGCGACTCGACCGGATCGTCGCCTTGGTGACCGAGGCCAGTCGCGCCGATGCCGCCACGCTCGTCTCCGTGGGCGGCGTGCTGGTCGATGGCTCGGTCGTCACCGCTGGCAAGCAGCGGTTGCAGCTCGGCCAGATCATCGATGTCGACGAGTCCCGGCTGCCGACCACCGACCTGCCGGTCGCCGACGCCTCGGTGAAGTACACCGTGGTGTACGAGGACGAGCACGTGATCGTCGTCGACAAGCCTGCCGGGCTGGTGGTGCACCCGGGCGCCGGCAACCCCACCGGCACGTTGGTCAACGGCTTGTTGACCAGGTATCCGGAGCTGGCTGAGATCGGCGAGGCGCACCGCCCGGGCATCGTGCATCGACTCGACATCGGCACGTCCGGTCTGATGGTCGTCGCCCACTCGGTGCGGGCCTACCACTCGCTGGTCTACGCCCTCGCCCAGCGCGACGTCGCCAGGGTCTACCGCACCCTGGTATGGGGTCACCTGGCGAATCCCCACGGAGTGATCGACGCGCCGATCGGGCGCGACCATCGCGACCCGATGCGGATGGCGGTGGTCGTCGACGGCAAGTCGGCGCGCACGCGCTACGAGGTGGTGGCCGAGTACGGCACGCCGGCCGAGGCCAGCTCGTTGGAATGCCGGTTGGAGTCCGGGCGAACGCACCAGATCCGTGTGCATCTCGCAGCGATCGGCCATCCGGTCATCGGTGACGGCACCTACGGCGGCATTCGGCACGGCATCTCGCCGCCGCGGCCGTTCCTCCATGCAGCGGAACTGGAGTTCGTGCACCCCGGCACCGGTGCGCGGATGTCGTTCTCCTCGCCGCTGCCCGATGACCTGGCAGCCGTCGAGGCGCGACTCACAACGTAGCGAGGCCGTCCTCGAGGCGAGCCTCTGGCCACGGGGCCACACCCCGCGCAGCATCGGCGACCGATTGCAGCGTGAACCCCTCGAGCAGGCGCTTCATCTGCTCGCCCGCGGACTTCCAGATGGCCAGCAGCACACACTGACCCTCGTGGTCGCATGATCCATCCTGGTGTGGCTCGCCGAAGTCGCCGAGGCTGATCGGGCCGTCGACAGCCGACAGGATCTCGCCGATGCGAATGTCGACAGGGTGACGGGCCAGCACATACCCGCCACCTACACCGCGCTTGGACTTCACCAGTCCGGCTCCTTTGAGGGCGAGAAGGATCTGCTCCAGATAGGGCTGGGGGATGGCGGTGCGTTCGGCGATGTCGCGCACCGACGTGGGTCCGGTCCCGTCCATGTGCAGCGCCAGAGAGAGAAGGGCTCGGCAGGCGTAGTCGCCTTTGCTGGAAACGCGCACCCCGCCATCGTACGGCCTTCTGCCCGGTCCGGACGGAATCCCGGCTGGCGCACACCGGCCGCAAGGTGATGGACTGACGTTCCCCGTGAACGACCAACCGATCCTCCCCGACTATTCCGGCGCGAACGTGCGCGCGATCGTCCCGACCTTGTTGGCTCCGAATCGGGGTGCCGATCGAGCGTGGATGCCGGCGCCGGTACGCGATGCCCGCCAAGTCGTGATCCTGGTGCTCGACGGGCTCGGCTGGGAGCAATTGGTCGAACACCGCATGCACATGCCGACCCTCGGCGCGTTCGACGGCGGGCCGATCACGACGGTGGCCCCATCAACGACTGCGACGGCGCTGACGTCGATCACCACTGGCCTCACACCGGGCGAGCACGGGCTGGTCGGCTATCGGATGGACGTCGGCGGTGAGGTGCTGAACGTGTTGCGATGGGCGACCGAGGCCGGCGACGCCCGACGCAAGCACGAACCGCGTCGGGTGCAGCCCTTCGCACCGTTCATGGGCGAGCCCGTGCCGGTCGTGACCAAGGCCGACTTCGAGCGGACGGCGTTCACGGAGGCGCATCTGCGTGGTGGCCGAATGGTCGGCTGGCGCGCTGCCTCGAGTCTTGCAGTCACCGTCGGTCAGCTCCTCCGCGAAGGCGAGCCGTTGATCTACGCCTACTACGACGGCATCGACAAGATCGCCCACGAGCGCGGGTTCGGTCCGTACTACGAGGCCGAGCTGCGATCTGCAGACGACATCGTCGATCAGGTGCGCGCCCAACTCACCGACGGCGCCGCCCTGCTCGTGACTGCCGATCACGGCCAGGTCGACGTCGGGCTCAACATCCGACCGATGGTTGCCGATGTGCAGAACCTGACACGGCACCTCTCCGGTGAGGGTCGGTTCCGCTGGCTGCATGCGCGTCCGGGCTCGGCCGACGATCTACTGGAGACCGCAACGGGCGCGTACAGCGATGTCGCCTGGGTGATGAGCAGGCAGGAGCTGGTCGACGGTGGTTGGTTCGGATCCGTTGTCAGCCCACCCGTCGCTGCGCGACTCGGTGACGTGGCCTTGATCGCCAGGGCGCCCATCAGCTTTCTCGACCCGGCCGACAGTGGCCCGTATCCACTGATCTGTCGACACGGGTCGCTCACATCTGCTGAGATGCTGGTGCCATTGTTGGCCAGCACCTCGTGAAGTCACCCTCTACCAAGGAGCACCCGATGGCGATCGAAGAACCCGCACACGAAGCAGCCGAAGTCGTCGTCGCGCCGCGGCCCGAGGCCGACCTGATGGAGACGGTCACGGCGCCCGCCAAGGTGATGCGCATCGGCTCGATGGTCAAGCAGCTGCTCGAGGAGGTGCGTACGGGTGCCCTCGACGAAGCCAGCCGCGAGCGCCTGGCGGAGATCTACGAGCGCTCGATCGTGGAGCTGTCAGAGGCACTGTCGCCCGACCTCCAGGACGAGCTTCGCAACCTCGCCCTGCCGTTCAAGGATGGTGAGATTCCCTCCGACGGCGAGCTGCGCGTGGCCAAGGCACAGCTGGTGGGATGGCTGGAGGGTCTCTTCCACGGCATCCAGGCGACGCTGTTCGCACAGCAGATTGCCGCCCGCCAACAGCTCGAGGGCATGCGCCAGATCGGTCCTGCGGCCATGGCAGGCGGGCCGGGTGGGGGACAGATGGGCGCTGCCGCGGCCATCGACGTGCCCGATCGGCCTGGCACGTACCTGTAGGCGACCGCCTCGTGGAAGCGAGTAGGGTCGAGCGAATAACATCCATGTAAGTCGTCGGCCAGTGAGCGGCCAGCAAGGCCATACGAGCGGCCGGAAAGGGAGGGAGTGCGCCAGTGGGGGATTCATTCACCCACCTCCACGTCCACACCGAATTCTCGATGCTGGACGGCGCAGCGCGTCTCGACGACCTTGTCGCCAAGGCAGTCGCCGATGGTCAGCCGGCACTCGGCATCACCGATCACGGCAACATGTACGGGGTGCTCGAGTTCTTCAAGGAGTGTCGCGCGCAGGGCGTCAAGCCGGTCATCGGCACCGAGGCCTACATGGCGTACGAGACCCGCAGTGAGCGCCCGCCGCGACGCGGTCGCGTCGATGATTCCGGTGGCGACACCGAAGGTGGCAAGAAGCTCTACTACCACCTCACACTGCTGGCCGAGAGCGATCAGGGCTATCGCAACCTCATCCAGCTCGCCAGCCTGGCGTTCATGGAGGGGTACTACTACAAGCCGCGCATGGACTGGGAGTTGCTCGCCCGCTACCACGAGGGGTTGATCGCGACCACTGGATGCCTCGGTGGTCACGTGCTGCAGTCGCTCCTGCAGGGCGACGAGAAGGGTGCGCTCGACAAGGCCGGGCGACTGCAGGAGATCTTCGGCAGCGACAACCTGTTCGTCGAGTTGCAGGACCACGGGTTGCAGGCCCAGCGCGATACGAACCCCAAGTTGATCGAGATCGCCCGCAAGATCGGCGCTCCGTTGATCGCCACCAATGACTCGCACTACGTGCACCGCGAGGACCACGAAGCACACGATGCGTTGTTGTGTGTACAGACCGGGGCCACCCTCAGCGATCCGAAGCGGTTCAAGTTCGAGGGGCAGGAGCACTACCTGAAGACCTCGGCGGAGATGCGCTACCTGTTCCGCGACTTCCCCGAGGCGTGCGACAACACCCTGTGGGTCGCCGAGCGCGCCGACGTCAACATCGAGTTCGGCAAGCCGCAGTTGCCCGACTTCCCGATCGTCGAGGGCTTCGCCGACGATGCCAGCTATCTCGACCACCTGACGTGGCAAGGTGCCAAGCAGCGGTGGGGTGACGACCTGTCCCCGTCGGTCGTCGAACGCTTGGCCTACGAGTTGCAGGTCATCAAGAACATGGGCTTTGCCTCGTACTTCTTGATCGTGTGGGACCTCATCAAACACGCCAAGGATCTCGGCATCCGTGTCGGCCCCGGTCGAGGCTCCGCTGCGGGCTGCGCCGTCGCCTACTCCCTTCGGATCACCGACCTCGACCCGATCAAGTACGACCTGCTGTTCGAGCGGTTCTTGAACCCCAGCCGCATCTCGATGCCCGACATCGACATGGACTTCGACTCCAGGTACCGCGACGAGATGATCCGTTACGCAGCAGAGAAGTACGGCCGCGACCACGTCGCCCAGATCATCACCTTCGGCACCATCAAAGCCCGCAACGCCGTCCGCGACGCGGCACGGGTGCTGGGCTACCCGTACGGCGTGGGCGACAAGATCGCCAAGGCCATGCCTCCGCTGGTGATGGGCCGCGACACGCCGCTGAAGTACTGCTTCGAGCAGAACCCGAAGTACCTCGACGGCTACAAGGCGGCCAGCGAACTGCGAGCGATGTGCGATGCCGACCCCGACGTCAAGCGGGTCGTCGATGTCGCCAAGGGGCTCGAAGGCCTGAAGCGCAGCGACGGCATCCACGCTGCGGCGGTGGTGATCACCAAGGAGCCGTTGACCGCGTACCTGCCGATCCAACGCAAGCCCGAGGCCGGCGGCAAGCCGGAGGACGCACCGGTCGTCACGCAGTACGAGATGCACGGCGTCGAGGAACTCGGTCTGTTGAAGATGGACTTCCTCGGGTTGCGCAACCTCGACGTGATCAGCGACACCGTCGCCATGGTTCGCACAGTCAAGGACCCGGCGTTCGACATCGACAGCGTGCCGCTCGATGATCAGGCGGTGTTCGACCTGATGGCGCGTGGTGAGACGATGGGTGTGTTCCAACTCGAGTCGCCGCCGATGCGCGCGCTGCTGCGATCGTTGGCGCCGACGAGCTTCGGCGACGTCTCGGCTGTGCTGGCGTTGTACCGGCCGGGGCCGATGAGCGTCAACATGCACTACGACTACGCCGATCGCAAGAACGGTCGGCAAGAGGTCAGCTACTTCCACGAAGATGCCAAAGAGGTGCTCGGCGACACGTACGGCCTGATGATCTACCAGGAGAGCGTGATGCGCGTCGCCCAGAAGTTCGCCGGGTACTCGCTGGCCGAGGCCGACAACCTCCGCAAGGCCATGGGCAAGAAATCGCGCGAGGTCATGGCGGCTGCGCGCGCCGCGTTCGAAGCTGGAGCCGAGAACAGCGGCTACGGCCAGGCGCTGGGCAAGCAACTGTTCGACGTCATCGAGAAGTTCGCGGACTACGCGTTCAACAAGAGCCACACGTTCGGCTACGGGTTGGTCACCTACCAGACCGCATTCCTGAAGGCGCACTACCCGGTCGAATACTTCGCCTGCTTGCTCTCGAGCGTGAAGAGCAACCTCGACAAGGCCGCGGTGTACCTCTCCGACGCACGCAGTGGCGGCATCAAGGTGCTGACACCCGACGTCAACCGGTCGGTCATGGACTTCGCCACGGTCACGCCCGAAGAAATCGCCGAGGAAGTGACCCTCCCGGCAGGGTCGCCGGGCGCGATCACATTCGGCCTTTCGGCAATTCGCAACGTCGGTGAGGGACTGGTCGAGTTGCTCCTCGGCGAACGCGACGCCAACGGGCCGTACGACTCCTTCCACGACTTCGCCGAACGTGTGCCCGAGCCGGTGCTCAACAAGCGCACCGTCGAGTCGCTGATCAAAGCCGGCGCATTCGATTCGCTCGGGCACCCGCGACGTGGGTTGCTGATGGTGTTCGAGCAGATCATCGACGGCACCCTCGTGCGCCGGCGGGAGCGCGATCAGGGGGTGATGAGCCTGTTCGGCGATCTCGGCGGCGAAGGCGTCGAGGGATTCGACGAGCGTGTCGCGATCCCGCTCAACGAGTTCGACAAGAGTGATCGACTGCGCTTCGAGAAGGAGATGCTCGGCCTGTACGTCTCCGACCACCCGCTGCTCGGGGTCGAGGCGGCGCTGCGCCGCAAGGTCGACTGCGGCATCGCCGAGGCACCGGAGCGTGACGACGGCTCGGTGTTGATACTCGGCGGGGTGATCACCAACATGGCCCGCAAGTTCACCAAGAAAGGCGACCAGATGGCGGTGTTCGTGCTCGAGGACCTCGACAGCACGATCGAGGTCACGGTGTTCCCGCGTGCCCTGATGGAGCTCGGCCACAAGCTGGTCGACGATGCCATCGTCACCGTCAAGGGCCGGGTCGACAAGCGCGACGATGTTCGGGTCGGTTTCATGGCGCTCGACGTCAACATCATCGAGGGCCTCGACACCGGTTCGTCGGCATCGTTGCGGCTGAAGGTGCCGTCGACGTCACTCAACGAGCTCAAAATTCACCAGATCCGAAAGATTCTTCGCGACCACCCGGGAGACTCGCCGGTCTACCTCCACATCGGTCATGGAAAGATATTGCGCCTGGCAGACGAGTTTTGCGTCGACCTCGATCGAGCCGTCGGTGAGCTGCGAATGTTGCTCGGACACGAGGCCGTGATGCTCTAATCGTCGTCCGCCTTTTCGATTTGGTCGATTTTCTGGCACAATGGAGGCTTCGCACGACGACATGGGGAGCTCTACAGCATGCCAATCCAGGTGGAAACCAGGGACTGTGCAGCGCTCACCGACGCCGATCTCGACGAAATGGCGTCAATGGGCGGAGCATTCGACATCGGAGTGTTGTCGAAGGCCAAAGAAGATTGGGTGCTGTGCACGACGGCGCGCATCGACGACAAGCTGCACGGTTGTACGTTCTCGACGCTCGAGCGCATCGGCGGCACGCCGTGTGTGCTGGTCGGTTTGATGAGCGTGAAGCGCACCAGCCGGCGCGATCAGGTGCTGAAGGGCCTGATGGGCGAGGCGTTCCATCGGGCGCTGATGGCGTTCCCCGACGAAGACGTCGTCATCGGCTCGCGCTTTGTCACGGTCGATTCGCTCGAGGCGTTCAAGCAGGTCGACGAACTGATTCCTCGACCCGGTCATCGTGCGGTCGGTGAGGAGCGTGCGTGGGGTCGCCGCCTGGCCAAGCGGTTCGGGGTCGATTCCAACTACGACGAGCAGTCGTTCGTGGCGAAGTCCAACGGTCAGAGTGGCTTCCTCGACCATGAGACGTTGAAGCCCGAAAGGATCAAGCCCGAGCTCGCCGCCCTGTTCACGACCGTCAACGTCCGCAAGGGTGGGTCGCTGGTGGTGCACGGCTGGGTGATGGCCGAGGAACTGCTGAAACTGGGCGCTCGCTGAGCGAGGAGGTCGCGACCGTCGAAGGTGTTGTCCGGCGCCGCCGGATGACCCGGGTGTTCAGCACGAACCCCGTCGACCCAACAGTCGTTGCCGACCTTGTCGACATCGCCCGTCACGCACCATCCGCTGGGTACAGCCAGGGCGTGCACTTCATCGTGCTGACCGGCGCGGCGGTTGGGTCCTTCTGGCAGACCACCGACGCGGAGGCCTGGTTCGCCAAGACCCAAGACGGTGTGCTGCTTGCCCCGGTGATCATCTTGCCGATCGCCGACCCGGGCGCCTACACGTCTCGATACTCCGAGGCCGACAAGGCCGGGCACGGACTCGACATCGCTGCCAACTGGCCGGTGCCCTTCTGGCTGACCGATACGGCGATGGCCATCCAGAACCTGCTGTTGCTGGTCGAAGCGCGGCAGCTCGGCGCGTTGTACTTCGGGATCTTCCGCAACGCCGACGTGTTGCTTGCCGATCTTGGCGTGCCAGAAGGTCTGCTGTCGGTCGGTGCGATCGCCTTGGGGCACCGCGACACCAGCGACCGTCCCAGCGGGTCTGCGACGAGCCGGCCACGCCGATCGGTCACCGAGGTCGTCCACTACAACCAGTGGTAACTATCGTCACGGCAATGGCATCGCAGGTTCCGTTGGTCGACTATCTGGCGCTCGGTGACCGCCCCCACCTTGTCGCCCACGAATGCCCGACATGCGGGGCGAGGTACTTCGACCGGCGCAACGCCTGCGCCAACTGTGGCGGAACCGAGTTCGGTTCGGCCGATGTGGCGACCGACGGGGAGGTCCGATCGTTCACCATCGTCACCTTCGCCGCGCCGGGGGTGCAGGTCCCGTTCGTGTCGGCCATCGTCGACTGCGATGGCACCAGCGTGCGGGCCAACCTGATCAACGTCGAGCCGACACCCGAGCTCGTCACCTTGGGCATGAAGGTGCGCCTGGCGACCTACTCGCTGGGCACCGACGACGACGGCACGGAAGCAATCGGGTTCGGCTTCGAACCCGCCTGATGACACCGAGCGACTGGAGCAGCGAATGAGCGACGACGTGTGGATCCTGGGGATCAGGATGACGAAGTTCGGCAAGCACCCCGACAAGGACACGGTCGACCTGGCGTCGGAGGCTGCACTCGGTGCCCTTGCCGATGGCGGGGTGACCATGAAAGACATGGGTGTGCTCGCAGCCGGTTGCCTCATGCAGGCCAACGCCGGGATCGGCCAGCAACTGCAGAAGCAGATCGGCCAGACGGGTATCCCGGTCTACAACGTGGCCAACGCCTGCGCGACCGGCGCGACAGCGTTACGCACCGCGATCATGGCCGTGAAGTCGGGCGAGTGCGACATGGGCTTGGCGGTCGGGGTGGAGAAACTGGCAGGCGCCGGCCTGCTCGGTGGTGGCGGGCGCGCCAAGAGCGACGGCAACACGTGGAAGCCGAACGGTCGATACGGCGCAGTCGCCGCGACCGATGGTCGGATCGGCACCGACGCGATGCCGGGCGTGTTCGCCCAGGTCGGCATGGAGTACGGGCACAAGTACGGAGGCACCAGCTTCGAGCTGTTCGCCAAGATCAGCGAGAAGAACCACGCTCATTCCACGCTCAACCCGCTGGCTGCTTACTCGAAGCGGTTCACCCTCGACGAGATCATGAACGACATGATGATCGCCTACCCCAACACGCGGCCGATGTGCTCGGCCAACTGTGACGGTGCCGCTGCGGCCGTGGTGGTCAGCGACGCCAAGCTGAAGACGCTGTCGCTCGAGCAGCAACGACGGGCGATCAAGATCTCGGCGTCGGTGCTGACGACCGACCCGTGGCAAGAGGCGTGCCAGGTGCTGCCCGATGTCAACACGCTCACCCGAAATGCCGCCACCGTTGCCTACGAGAAGGCCGGGATCGGCCCCGAGGATCTCGACCTCGTGGAGTTGCACGACTGCTTCGCCACCGCCGAACTGGTGCACTACGACAACCTCATGCTGTGCCCACCAGGCGGTGCTGTCGACTTCTTCGAATCCGGCGCTCCGTGGCGCGACGGATCGACCCCGGTGAACGTCTCCGGCGGCTTGCAGTCGAAGGGCCATCCGATCGCGGCGACAGGGATCGCCAACATCTGGGAGGTCTGCCACCATCTGCGTGGTGAGGCAGGTGATCGCCAGATCCACGGCGCCAAGGTCGGACTGGCCCACGTGATCGGGCTCGGATCCGCGTGCGGTGTGCACATCCTGGAGAAATCCGCCGCCTGACGCAGCATCTCGCCCGCTCGCCGGGCCCCTTGCGAATCGTCCGTGACGAAACTGGGCCGCGCTCACCTTTGATCTGGATGCCACGCTCTCCACGACGTGCGCCGGCGAACGGATCGTTGCACCCAGATCCGAAGGCGCGACGGCTCGTATCGTCACTGACGATTCAGCAGGACCCGAGGTTCCCCGGGGGGCTCGGCCCGAACCGCTCCGGTCAGGTGGTGGCGGCGAGTTGGGCGACGAGGGCTTCGACGGTGTCGATCGGTGCCTGGCACGTGTAGTGCTGGCACACGTAGGCGAAGCCGGCGGTGCGTTGTTCCCACAGTGGTGACTCGTACGGCGATCCCCAAGCCAGCACCGCGTTCGGCAGCCACCGAGACTGGACGGCACGCACGAGATCGGGTCGATCACCGACCACGGCGATCTCGGTCATGCCGGTGGCGACGAGATCGACCGCGACGAATGCGTTCGAGAATGCGCTCGGCGCCTGGGGCATCAGGCGTGCGAGCAGCCGCAGGAGCTGCTCAGCGAGGTTCGAGTACCGGGCCTCACCCGTGAGTGCACCGAGGCGCAGCAGGGCAACCGCTGCGATCGAATTGGCGGAGGGGGTCGCGTTGTCCATCAGATCCTTCTGGCGAGCGACGAGTTGCTCGCCGTCATCGGCGATGGAGAACAGCCCGCCGTTGTCGACATCCCAGAAGTGATCGAGCATGGTGTCGGCTACAGACCGTGCTTCGTCGATCCAGGAGCCGTCGCCGGTTGCCTCGGCGAGCCGGGTGAACGCGTCGACGAGCGCCGCGTGGTCGGCCGCGAGCGCCGTGTGGCGGGCCTGGGGCTGACCGTCCGCCTGCCACGATCGGTGCCAGCGACCGTCAGGGCCGCGCAGGTTGTCGACGAGGAAGCGGCCGTTGGCAACCGCGGCCTCGAGCCACTCGGGTCGGTCCAATGCCGATGCGGCCTGGGCGAGGGACGAGAGCATCAACCCGTTCCATTCGGTCAGGACCTTGTCGTCGAGCAACGGTCGTCGTCGCCGTGACCGGGCCTCGAACAATCGCTGCCGCGCGGACTCGACTGCTGGTGGGCGAATCAGGTCGCCGCGGTGGTTCAGGCGGGCCGGGATCGTGCGACCCTCGAAGTTGCCGCCGTCGGTGAACTCGTACCACTCGAGGGCGACATCAGCGTCGGCACCGAGCACATCGCGCACCTCGTCGATCGTCCAGGTGTGGAACAGACCCTCGTGGCCGTGGCCGTGCTCGTCGGGCGAGTCGGCGTCCTCGGCCGACAGGAATCCACCGGATGGATGGCGCAGTTCGCGCAGCACGTACCCGATCGTCTCGTCGACGACCTGCATCCAGTGCGGCCTTCCGAGCACCTGGTAGGCGTGGAGGTACACGCGCACCAGCAGGGCCTGGTCGTACAGCATCTTCTCGAAGTGTGGTACGAGCCATTCGCGGTCGACCGAGTATCTCGAAAATCCACCGCCGACATGGTCGTACATGCCACCGCTCGCCATGGCGTCGAGCGACGTCGTGACGATCGTCTTGGCGTCATCCTGCGGCGCTCGCTGGTAGGCCCGCAGCACGAGATCGAGGCTCATCGTCGACGGGAACTTCGGTGCGCCACCGAAGCCGCCCCACGTGGGATCGAACGAGGCGGCGAGTTGGTGCAGCGCCTGATTCAGCTCGGCGATCCCAGGCAGATCGGTCGCCGGCTCGACCAGTGAGGTGCGCCGGATCGCGTTCCCCAACGCCTCCACGTTCTGGCGGACATCGTCGGGTCGGCTGACCCAGACGTCGTCGATCGCCGCCATCAGCTGCATGAAGTTCGTCTTCGGGAAGTACGTGCCGCCGTAGAACGGGTGGCCGTCGGGAGTGAGGAAGACCGTCATCGGCCAGCCGCCACGCCCGCTCATCGCCTGCACGGCATCCATGTAGATGGCGTCGACATCGGGGCGTTCCTCGCGGTCGACCTTGATGTTGACGAACCTCCGGTTCATCTCCGCGGCGACCTCGTCGTTTTCGAAGCATTCGTGGGCCATGACGTGGCACCAGTGGCATGCCGAGTAGCCGACGGAGAGCAGGATCGGCACGTTGCGCTCGGCGGCCGCGGCAAACGCCTCCGGACCCCACGCGTACCAGTCGACCGGGTTCTGGGCGTGTTGGCGCAGGTACGGGCTGGTTTCCTGGGCAAGCCGGTTCGTTGCGGTCATGGGCTCACCGTACCGGCGTTTCGTGATTGAGACGGCAGAGCATGGGGTAGGCCATCCCACATGGATGCGATCACCCTTCTCAAGAACGACCACCACGCCGTCGAGCAACTCTTCCGCCGCTTCGAGAAAGCGGGTGATCGTGCTCTCGTCGAGAAGCGCAAGATCGTCGACCGCATCATCGAGGAACTGTCGGTGCATGCCTCGATCGAGGAGCAGTTGTTGTATCCGGTCGCGCGGGCCACCGTGCCTGGCACCGAGGACATCGCTCTCGAGAGCCTCGAAGAGCACCACATCGTCAAGTGGTTGCTCTCGGAGCTCGACGGGATGGATCCCGGCAACGAGCGGTTCGTGGCCAAGGTCACCGTGCTGATGGAGAACGTGCGCCACCATGTGAAGGAAGAAGAAAGCGAGTTCTTCCCGAAGGTCCGCCTCGCACTCGGTCGGAAGGCACTGGCCGATCTCGGCGAGGCGATGGCGCAGGCCAAGAAGTCGGCACCGACGCATCCGCACCCTCGTGCGGCCGACACGCCCCCGGCCAACTCGGTCGCTGGAACGATTGCCGGCGTGCTCGACCGCGTCGGCGACAACATCAGCGGCATCGCTCAAGGCGGAGTATCGGCCGCTCAAGATTTCATTGCGCGCGTGCTGAACACCAACAAGCCGAAGGTGTCGCCGACGGGTACATCGCTGGCTCGCACACGGGCGACGTCGGCCAAAGGTTCGCCAAGCCCGGTCTGATCACACCCCGCCGACCTCGCGGCACTTCAGGCGCAGGTCGGAACCACGATCGAGGCGGTGTCGACAGTCACCGAGCCGTTGCGGGCGATCAGTCGGCCGTCGACGTCGCTGTTGGCGGCCGCCGTGATCGACACATCGGCGATCACCGTGCCGACGAAAGTCGAGCCCGTGCCCAGCGTCGCCGACGAGCCAATGCGCCAGAAGACGTTGCACGCCTGAGCGCCTCCGGTGAGCACGACTTGGCTCGAGCCGGCGATGTTCAGCGTGTCGGTGGCGATGAAGACGAACACAGCGTTGGGGTCGCCACCGCCGTCGAGGGTCAGCGTCCCGCTGATTTCGAAGGCCGCAGCCGCGTGGGCTCCCGGCCCGATGGTCTTGCCGCTGAGTGCCGCCACCGGAGTCGATGTGCCACCGTCGATATCAGCAACTGCAACGTCGATGGATTGCTGGGCGACCAGTGCTGACTGCGGGCTGACGATGATCATTCCTGCCGGGTTGTCGATCGCCGAGAGCCCCCGAATCGGACCATTGCTGGCCCCGACCTGTCCGGCGATCACTGTCGCGCCACTTGATTCGACCGCCGTGCTGCCGAGCACGGCGAAGGCATCGGCTTGGCCGAGCGCGATGCCTGGCGCCGCAGGAACAGTGGTCGCAACGATCGCCACGGTCGTGCCCGCTCCCGATGTCGCTGCAGCGGTGGTCGACGGCGAGCCAGCGGTCGAACCGGCCACCACGGGTTCGGTTGCGGCCGGCGGCTCAGTACCCAACGGTTGAACGGTGGTCTCGCTGCTCGCGGCCGAACTGTTGGCGACAACCGACTGCTCGGCGCCGCCGTCGCTGGTGAGCGTCGAACCAGCCGTCTTGTTGTCGTCTCCTCCCGAGGAGGCGACGACAACGATGCCGATGACCGCGAGTGCCGACACGGCGGCCAGTGGGAACCAGCGCGGCCAACGCTTCGGCGCAACTCCAGCAGGATCGGGCTCAGCGGGCGAGGTAATGGTGCCTCAGGCGCCCGTAGCGTGGTAGCCGCCGTCGACATGGATGATCTCGCCGGTCGTTGCCGGGAACCAGTCGCTGAGCAACACGATGCAGGCCTTGGCGACTGCCGATGAATCGGTGACATCCCAACCGAGCGGGGCGCGGTCGTCCCAGACATCCTCGAACTTCTTGAACCCGGGGATGCTCTTGGCCGCCATCGTCTTCACTGGGCCGGCGGCGATGAGGTTGGATCGGATGCCGCGGCCACCGAGCGCGACCGCGAGGTAGCGGCTGATGCTCTCGAGCGCGGACTTGGACACCCCCATCCAGTTGTAAGCGGGCCACGCCACGCTGTTGTCGAAGTCGAGCCCGACGAACGAGCCGCCGTTGGTCATCAGCGGCGCGAAGGCATCGGCCAGCGCTTTGAAGGAATATGCGCTGATGTGCAGAGCCACGGACACATCGCTCCACCCGGGTGCCATGAAGTCGTCACCCAGGCACGCCTCGGGTGCGAAACCGATCGAGTGCAGCACGCCATCGACCCGGCCCCACTTTTCGTCGAGGGCCGTTCGCACGTTGTCGAGATGCTCGGGCACCGTGACGTCGAGTTCGAAGACGTCGACCGGCTGCGGCAACTTCTTGGCCATGCGCTCGGTGAGGCTCAGCGCCCGGCCGGCGCCGGTGAGCACGATGCTGGCGCCTTCTTGCTGGGCAAGGGCCGCGACTCCGAACGCCAGCGAGGCATCCGTCAGGACTCCGGTGATCACGATGTTCTTGCCGTCGAGCAGACCCATGTGCACGATCGTAGTCACGTCGGGTTGCTAGGCCCCGGGGATGACCTTGGTGTAACGCGTGGGCCGTGTGCAAGGCTGCGACGATGCGAATTGGCATTCTCGGTGGTACCGGGCCGGCGGGTAGTGCGCTTGCGGGCCGTCTGGCGTCCATCGGCTTCCCCGTGGTCATCGGCTCGCGCTCGAAATATCGGGCGATGGAGGCCCGCGACGGTCTCGTCGCCAAGTGGCCCGATCTCGAGTCGCTGCTCTCGTACGGCGACAACCCGGCGGCGGCGGACTGCGACGTGGTGGTGATCGCAACGCCATGGGACTCAGCTGCCACGACCGCTCAGGAGAACGCTGCGGCGTTGGAGGGCAAGGTCGTCGTCAGCATGGCGAACGCGTTGGTTCGTGTGGGTCATGAGTTCCAACCACTCGTGCCCCCGCGTGGCAGCGTCGCTGCGCACGTGCAGGCCGCGGTCCCCGGTTGCCGCGTGGTCGCTGCGTTCCATCACCTCCCGGCGACCGAGCTCGGCCATCTCGGCCAACCCATCGACAGCGACGTGCTGATCTGCGGCGACGACCCGGCCGCCGTCGAGACGATCAGTGAGATCGTCTCGAAGATCCCGGGCTGCCGGCCGCTGGATTCCGGTGAGCTGTCCAACGCCACCGCGATCGAGGCCTTCACTGCTGTCCTGCTGCAACTCAACGTTCGCTACAAGACGCGCGTCGCGCCCAAGTTGACGGGAATCCGCCAGGACCCGAGGGCGTTGGGCTGACCATGCGTCTCTACGACACCGCGCGCCGCGCCGTCGTACCATTCGAAGCCGATGACGAGGTGACGATGTACACGTGCGGCATCACGCCCTACGACGCGACTCACCTCGGCCATGCCGCCACGTTCATCGCCTACGACGTGCTGCAACGCCGGCTGATCGACATGGGCCACACGGTGAAATGTGTTCGGAACGTGACAGACGTCGACGATCCCTTGTTCGCCAAAGCTCGCCAGCTCGGTGTGCACTACCTCGACCTGGCAGCAGGGGAGGAGGCGCGCTTCGAGCGCGACATGGAAGCCCTCAACGCGCTGCCCGTGTCGTCGACACCGCGTGCGTCGTCGGCGATCCCTGACATTCGCGGCTTCATCGGCATGGTCCTCGACCGGGGCTTCGCCTATCAGGCCGGTGGCAGTGTGTACTTCGACGTCTCGAAGTTCCCGTCCTTCGGTTCGATCAGCCACTACTCGCCGGATGAGATGATCGACCTCGCCCGCGAGCGCGGCGGAAACATCGAGGATCCGCACAAGCGGCACCCGCTCGACTTCGTGTTGTGGCACCCGTCTGCCGATGATGAACCGAGCTGGGACACGATGTGGGGCCCCGGCCGGCCGGGCTGGCACATCGAGTGCTCGGCGCTGGCGCTGCGCGAGCTCGGCACGACCATCGACCTGCACGGTGGCGGCACCGATCTCATCTTCCCCCACCACGAGTGCGAGCGGGCTCAGAGTGAAGCCGCAACGGGCGATCCCTTCGTGCGCCACTGGATGCACGTTGCGATGGTGTACATGGACGGCCACAAGATGTCGAAGAGCCTGGGCAACTTGGTCTTCGTCGACGCGCTTCGCCAGGAATGGGACCCGAGGGCGATTCGCCTCGGGATCATCGAACATCACTACCGACGCGAGTGGGAGTGGGACGACACCCTGATGCCGAGGAACGCCGATCGGTTGGCGCTGTGGTGCAAGTCGGGCGCAGGCAGTGCCGCTCTCGACGATGCTCGTGCCGCTCTCGACGACGACCTCGATACGCCGGGCGCCCTCGCGGCGATCGACGCTGCGGCGGCCGCGGGACATGGCGTGGGTGACGCTGCCGCGTTGCTCGGCGTCGACATCTGATCTGCTGACCTGCCGCGCCGACCGGAGCGCCGCCCCGGCGTGTCCACCACCGAGAGTTCACGGTCAATTCGGCGTAGGGAGACCATCCCGTCAAACTCGCGACGTACGATGAGCGCGTGAACATCGAGGGGGCAGGCAAGGCACAACAGCGGGTGCGCCGCGTAGTGCGGCCCGTCTCGAAGCGACTCTGGAGCTTCGACCTGCAGGGCTTTGATCGTCTTCCGGTCGAGGGCCCGGCGATCCTGTGCCCCAATCACGTCAGCTTCCTCGACAGCGCCTTCTTGATGCTGCACGTGCCGCGCAACATCAGCTTCGTCGGCAAGGCCGAGTACATGGATTCGTGGAAGACCAAGTACCTGTTCCCGCTGATGGGAATGATCCCGATCGATCGCGGTGGTGGCGACAAGAGCCAGGCGGCACTCGACACCGCAGAAGCGGTGCTTCGCCGGGGCGAACTGTTCGGCATCTTTCCGGAAGGCACGCGCAGCCGCGATGGCATCCTGCACAAGGGTCGTACCGGCGCCGCACGGCTGGCGTTGAAGATCGGTTGCCCGATGTTCCCGGTCGGCATCATCGGCACGCGCCAGATTCAGCCGCCCGATGCGAAGGTCCCCAAGCTGCGCGGTCAGTGCACGATCAAGATCGGCAGGCCGATCAACGTCGAGCGGTACCGCAGCCGCGGCGACGACCACATGGTGTTGCGCCAGATCACCGACGAGTTGATGTTCGAGATCCGCGACCTCACCGGTCAGGACTATCGCAACGTGTACGCGGGCAAGACAGCCGAGACCGAGCCGACCGTGGTGGCCAAGGTTGCAACCGTGGCCGACCGGCAGACTCAGTTGGTCGACGCGTAACTGAATATGCCGGTCGTCGCCCGGCGATGCCCTCGTAGACTCGTCGGCCTATGGCCGATATCACGATCACACTTCCCGATGGCTCGCCGCGCTCCCTCCCACAGGGTGCCACCGCGACCACCGTGGCGGAGTCGATCGGCTCTCGCCTGGCCAAGGCTGCCGTCGCCGCTGTGGTGAACGGCGAGGAGTGCGATCTCGGCCGCGAACTGCCCGACGGGGCGGCGTTGGCGATCATCACCGGAGACAGCGACGAGGGTCGGCACGTGTTGCGCCACTCGACAGCGCATGTCCTGGCTCAGGCTGTGACGCAGTTGTTCCCCGGCGCCAAGTTCTCGATCGGGCCGGCCATCGAGAACGGCTTCTATTACGACTTCGAACTGCCGGACGGCAAGACGTTCAGCGACGACGACCTGGTCGCGATCGAGTCCAAGATGGCCGAGATCGTCAAGGCCGACCAGCCGTTCGTGCGCGATGAGCTGTCGCCGGCCGACGCGTTGAAGCTGTTCGCCGACCAGCCGTACAAGTGCGAGATCATCGAACGGGTGTCGACCGGGGCTGCGGACAGCGAGGATGCCGGCGAGATCGGTGGCGGCGAGACCATCAGCACCTACCGCAACACGCCAGAGTTCGTCGACCTCTGCCGCGGCCCGCACGTGCCGTCGACCGGCAAGCTGGGCCACTTCAAGCTGATGAAGGTCGCCGGAGCGTATTGGCGAGGCAACGAAAAGGGCCCGATGTTGCAACGCATCTACGGCACGGCGTGGGAGAGCAAGGCCGCGCTGGCCGAGCATCTTCACCGCCTCGAGGAGGCCGAGAAGCGCGATCACCGCAAGTTGGCAACCGAGCTCGACCTGCTCAGCTTCCCGCACGAGCTCGGCGGCGGGTTGGCCGTCTGGCACCCCAAGGGTGCGATCGCCCGCAAGTTGATGGAGGACTACAGCCGCGAGCGTCACGACAAGGGCGGCTACCAGTTCGTCTTCACGCCACACCTGTCGAACGGCAACTTGTTCGAGAAGTCGGGCCACCTCAGCTTCTACAAGGACGGCATGTACCCGCCGATGGAGATGGACAACGGCACGTACTACATGAAGCCGATGAACTGCCCGATGCATTGCCTGATCTTCGGCGCCCGACAGCGCAGCTACCGCGAACTGCCGATGCGATTGTTCGAACTGGGCACGGTCTACCGCTACGAACGCGCCGGCACGTTGCACGGGCTGATGCGGACTCGCGGGTTCACGCAAGACGACAGTCACATCTTCTGCACTGAAGATCAGATGCAGGATGAGATCGCTTCGTTGCTCGACTTCGTCATGAGCGTGTTGCGTGCGTTCGGATTCGATGAGTTCACGGCCAACCTCTCGACCAAGGATCCCGACAAGTACGTCGGCGACGATGCGATCTGGGACAAGGCCACCGAGGGTCTGCGCGCGGCCCTGGTGAAGTACGGGTTGCCGTACACGGTCAAAGAAGGCGACGCCGCGTTCTACGGTCCGAAGATCGACATCGACGTGCGCGATGCGATCGGGCGGACTTGGCAGCTCAGCACGATTCAACTCGACTTCAACCACCCCGAGCGCTTCGACCTCGAGTACGTAGGGGCCGACAACGCTCGCCATCGGCCGATCATGTTGCACCGCGCCCTGTTCGGTTCGCTCGAGCGGTTCTTCGGGGTGCTGCTCGAGCACTACGCGGGCGCGTTCCCGACGTGGATGGCCCCCGTACAGGCACGCGTGCTCCCGGTCGCCGAGGCGCATCAGGCTCACGCCGCACAGGTCGTCGAGCGCCTGGTGTCCGAAGGCTTCCGCGTCGACATCGTCGATGCCAACGATCAGCTCGGCAAGCGCATCCGCTCTGCCAAGCTCGAGAAGATTCCGTACGTGTTGGTCGTGGGTGACGACGATGTGACCGCGGGCACGCTCGGGGTGAACCCGCGTGGCGGCGAGGTCGAACGCGGTGTGCAACTCGACGAGTTCATCAGTCGGCTGCGCGCCGAGGTCGACGCCCAACTCGCCGTGACCTGAGGCTTGTCGAGGTCAGCCGCGGGGCACGGAGAGCACCAGGTCGTCGTACAGGATCGATGACACGGCATCGACACCGCGCGCTTGGAACCAGTTGCAGATGTTGTCGCAGTCACGTCGTAGGAACTCGAAGCCCTGCGGGTTACCGACCAGGTCGACCGCCTGCGGGAGATCGATCAGTACGACGCGGCCGTGGTGCACGAGCACGTTGTACGGCGACAGGTCGCCATGGGTGTAGCCCGCGTCGGCGAGGCGGCCGAGCACATCGCGCATCTGGGCGAACAATGCGGTGGTTTCGTCGACCGATGGCCGGAGTTGCGCCAACCGCGGTGCTGCCACACCGTCGGCGTCGCCGATGAACTCCATCATCAGTTCCGTGCCCAACAGCTGAACGGGGTAGGGGACGGCTGCCCCGGCCGACCACAACCGTGACAGCACGTCGAACTCGGCGTGGGCCCACTGCCCGGCAATCAGCTCGCGCCCGAACGAGGTGCGCGTCTCGACGGCTCGGGACTCGCGGCTCTTGCGCATTCGTCGACCTTCGAGATAGCCGGCATCGCGATGGAACATGCGGTGCTGCGCGTCGCGATACTGCTTGGCGGCCAGCAGCACGCCGCGGTCGCCGTGGGTGCGACGAACCAGCGACACGTCGGCTTCCTTCCCGGTCTTGAACACCCCGAGATCGGTGTCGACTGCCGCGGCCGACGTCGACACCCAGTCCGGAAGTGGCGCCGGACCGTGGTTGGCGTCGGGATAGGTGGAATAGGTGATGCCGTCGTCGATGTGATCGTCGTCGGCGGGTGCCCGGTGTGGCGCGGGCGGTTCGAAATCGTCGTCGCCGAAGCGGCGACGTGATCGTGTGGACACGATGAACTCCTCGGTGCTTGGGGGCACCGATCCGTTCGGTGCCTACGTGTAGAGGGGGGCGCGGAGGGCGAAGGCAATGGTGTTCATGACCTTCCTCCTCTCTGCGCCGCAGCGCCTTCTCGAACGGACGAGGTCGACAGTAGTCGCGGCTCGGCGACCCTCGCCGACTAATTTCGCGCTGTGGACACCTACGAGCGGCTCTGGAACGGTTGGAGGGCCGCCTACGTCGGCGCGGTGTCGGCGGAACAGTCCGTCGAGGGCAGTGTGTTCAAGGCGATCCTGGACTCGGGCCTGACCGACGAGGAATGCAACATCGTGCACCGCGGCCAGCACGTGTTCGCAATCCTCAACGCGTTCCCATATGCGACGGGGCACACGCTGGTGATGCCGTACCGAGAGATCGCCAACCTCGAGGACCTCGATGCCGCCGAAACCACCGAACTGTGGGCGATGGTCACCGATGCTGTGCGGGCAGTCAAGGCCGCTTACCAGCCCGGTGGCGTCAACGTCGGCGTCAACCTCGGACGCCCCGCCGGTGGCAGTGTCAGCGAACACCTGCATGTGCACGTGGTGCCTCGTTGGGTCGGCGACGGCAACTTCATGACTGCGATCGCCAATACACGCACACTGCCCGAGGCGCTCACCGACACTGCGGCCCGGCTGCGGTCGGCGTGGCCCAGGTAGCCTGTCCGACGCTATGAGCGACACCGAAGACCTACGCGACTCGCTGCCCGACGATCTCAACGCCAGCGAGTACGTCGGGCCCTACCAGTTTCCCGACAACAGTCGGCGCCGGCGACCGGCCTACCTGTACTTCGGCATTGCTGCGGTGTGCCTGCTGCTGTGGTTGTGGCGCCGCGGGCACGATCCCGTACTCGTCAACAGTGGGATGGTCTGGGCCGCGATCCTGCTCGGTTCGGTCGGCGTGATGTCGTTGACCTCGGGATGGAAGATGCAGATCGACGAGAAGCAGGCCTTGGTCTCGGCGCAAGGTGCAGTTGGCTTCCCGGTCGGGCACGCGTCGGCGCAACAGGTGTGGCGTGGCCTGCGTAGTCGGCCGACGTGGCGCGTGCTGGTCTATTCGGCCGAGAGCCCGCCCCGGCAGCGGTCGCTGGTGTTGGTCGATGCCATCGACGGCTCGGTCGTCGCCCATCTCACCGAGAACAACCCCGAAGATGACTGGGACGAGATCGAGGGATCGAACTGACGAGGCATCAGTCGTCGTCGTCCCCCTCGGCAACGGCAGCGATGGCGCGCAGCAGCCGGCCGATGTCGAGTGCTGTCGTGCGGAGCGAGCTCAACGTTGTTTCGTCCCAAGCGTCAGCGGGAACCGCGTCGATCGCATCAGCAACGGCAGCCGGGTCGGAGGCGCTGTGCATCAACCCTGCGGCGAGCCCGATCTGTTCGTTCAGCTCGGTGGTGATCCCAGCGGTGGCACCGGGCGGGTTGTCACCGACTGCTTCACGAAGGCGTCGTGGGACTGATCGGAGGGTGACCGCAAGGTCGCTGGGGGAAGAACTGCTCATCCGCACATCGTGGCACCTCCTGCGCCGACTGTCGACGCACGCCCGGCCTCAGCGGTTCCCCGAGTAAGCTCGACTCAATGTTCGACGGAAAGTTCCGTGCGCCTATCGACCGAGCTGTGAAGCCGATCGGCAATGTGCTGCGCAAGACGGCACTCACTCCCGACCACCTCACGATCGTCGGGATCGTGGTTGCCGTCGGCGCCGCAGTCGCCATCGGGCTCGGCCAATTGCGCCTCGGCCTGGTGCTGGTCATCTGCGCGGCGCTTCCCGATCTGTTCGATGGCGCACTGGCCAAGGCGTCGAACTCGTCCAGCCAGCGCGGCGCGTACTTCGACTCGGTGGTCGATCGGGTCACCGACGCCATGTTGTTCGGAGGCGTGGCGTGGTACCTGACGTCGCACGACTCGCCGCACATGTCGATGCTGCCGTTCGCCGTCATGGCGCTCAGCTCGGTGATCTCCTACCAGCGAGCCAAAGCCGAATCGTTGGGGCTCGACGCCAAGGGTGGCTTGATGGAACGCGCCGAGCGGATCATCGCCCTGTGCATCGGCCTGCTCTTCTCGGTCCTGTTGATTCCGATGCTGTGGGTGATGCTCGTGCTGACCGCGATCACCGCCGGACAACGGTTCGTGAAGGTGTGGAAGCAGGCCGCCGTCGCCCCGGTCACCGCAGCCCGGATCGAGATGCGCCGCAGTCGTCGCCAGACGCGACGCGTGGTACGCACCGAGCGACGACGCACACGGATCTCCCGTCCTGGCCGTCGACCCTGACTGTCCGATCGTGACCTGAGCCGTGGCCGACAACGAGTTCGCTGACGCCCGGAAACGACTGACCGATGCGGCGACCGTCAACACCTACCGATTGGGGTCCCTCGCAGCCCGGTTGATGCCGGGCCCGATGGCGGCCGGCGCGGCTGCCTCGATCGGGTTCGGCGCCAGCTTCGCCAGCCCGGCACGGCGGCGGATGGTCGAACGTCATCTGCAGCGGGTCAACCCGAAGCTCAGAGGTACGTCGTTGCGCGTCGCCGTGCAGCAAGCCTTCGACTACTACGCCCGCTACTACGTCGAGAGCTTCCGGTTGCCGACGATGTCGAAGGCCGCGGTCGCCCGACCGTTCACGATCGAGGGCTGGCAACAGGTGCTCGACGGGATACAGGCAGGCAACGGCGTGATCCTGGCCCTACCGCACCTGGGGGGTTGGGAATGGGCCGGGCGATGGATGACCGACCAGGGCCACAAGATGACCGTGGTCGTCGAGGCCCTCGACCCGCCGGAGTTGTTCGAATGGTTCGCCGATCTCCGCAAGGAACTGGGCATGACCGTCGTGCCGACCGGCCCGAAGGCGGGCCCGGCAGTGCTGAAGGCACTTCGCGATGGCGAGACGGTGTGCCTGTTGTGCGATCGCGACCTCGATCGTTCGGGCGTCGAGGTCGACTTCTTCGGGGAACGCACGACGCTTCCGGCCGGCCCGGCGACGTTGTCGATCCGCACGGGCGCGCCCTTGCTGCCGGTCGGTTGCTACTTCACCGCGAAGTACAACGGCCACCACGCGCTCGTCCGGCCACCCGTGCCGATCGTCCGGCGCGCAGGCCTCCGCGAGGATGTGAACAGAGTGACGCAGGCCCTGGCCAGAGAGCTGGAGTTCCTGATTCGGCGTGCACCCGAGCAGTGGCACCTGTTCCAACCCAATTGGCCGAGCGACCCCGG
>JBDTRP010000065.1:0-23987 GCA_039931555.1 Ilumatobacteraceae bacterium
CATCACCAACTACTAACCCCAACCGACCATCTCACACAAAGTTCTTGACAAGCCCACAACCACGGCTTGAGACCGAACGCACGCCAGATCTCCGACACCGTTTGTCGTGAGATCCCGTGCTTGGCAGCCAACGATCGTGTCGACCAATGCGACGCGTCGGGCGGTGTGGTTTCCAACGCATCAACCACGACCGCTTCGATGATGTCGTCGCCGATCGTGCGGGCCGCACCCGGACGCGGTGCGTCGACGAGACCATCAAGGCGATCCTTGGCAAACCGTTGCCGCCACTTCGTGACCGTCGCCGGCGAGCACCCGACCTCGGCGGCGATGTCGCGCCGACCCCGATCAGGATCGGCGCAGCCAAGCACGATCCGGCAGCGCAACGACAACGCCTGCGACGACGAATGCCGACGCGCCCACCGTTGCAGCGTCATGCGTTCATCACCACTGAGGATGATCTCAACAGTCGGGCGTCCACGTCTTGCGGCCATAGCGTTCTCCCTTGATGTTGGTCGACAACACCAAGGGCAACGCGCTCACCACGCGAAAATTCCCGAATCCCCAATTTAACTCACTGATCAAGCTGACAGGACACTAGGCGAAGTCGAATGGGAAGTCGGCGTCGGCCGGTTCTTCGACGAACGTCGGTGCCGCCCAGAGTCGGCCACCTCGCAGCGCCAGAACCCAGACGACCAGCACCAGATTGGTGAAGAGCAACACCAACCCGGCGTAGCCCACCGAACGGACATGGGCCATCAGGGTCGCGTGTCGTGCGGCGCACAGCGCGCTGCATGCCGTCCCGCCCAACGGATTGACTGCCCCGGGCTCGACGGCAACCGTGCTGGCATGGCCGACGTGGACCTGCCCGAGCTGAGCGGCCTGGATGTTGTAGTCGTGGACCGACATCGTCGCCACCTGGCCGATGCTGACGACAGTGGTCATCACGATGGTCGAGATCGCTGCCACCGCGAGTTGACGAAACTCGCGGTGGCCGTGCCCGGCCCAACGGCGCGTCAGCGACAACGCCGCCACCACCGCCAGCAGCAGCAGCGGAAGCATCAAGGTCGAGTCGCGGACCCAACGCATGAACGGTTCCTGGGTCACCTCGATTGCCCCGACCGCTCCCTGCAGCGAGGTCACCCAGAACCCGTCGACGTAGGCAATCACGGCAGCGAACACCGCGACGGTCGGCCAGCTCAGATGCAAGCGACCGGTTGGTGATGGGGCTGGGGCGACGTGGTGCCGCACCGGCGGTGAGATGTTCAACATGGTCAGTCCCTTGTGTCTCGTCGATCGCCTACGGAGTGATTTCCCAGCCGAACATCATGGCGTGGTCTTCGTGGGCCAGGTTGTGGCAGTGCGCCACGTACGGGCCGACGAAGTCGCGGAAGCCGCGGTAGATGATCACGGATTCGCTCGGGTCGAGCGCCACGAGGTCTTCCCTCGAGGCATCCTCAGGGTGCCCCTTGTCGGCCGTCGTGACCACCTTGCCGTTGCGCATGACGGTGCGGTGCTCTTCCATGTGCAAGTGGAAGGGGTGTACCCATCCGCCACCGCCGTTGCGAATCTCCCACAGGTTGAAGCTGCCCATCTTCTGCTGCGCCAGCGGCGATTTGCCCGCCTTGTTCTTCAGGCTCGTCGCCACGGTTGTGGGATCGAACTGCACGCCGTTGATCAGCCATTCGGTCTCGCCGCCGAGGCTGCCGCGCTGGACTTCGAAGATCAGCCGGTTGTCCATCAGGCTCTGCCAGTTCGACGGCAGCGGTGGGACGTCACGCATCAGCCCGGTGGGGATCACGCTGTCGTCGGGCGCGTCGTCGCCGATCACGATCTTGATCATCGGGACCTTGTAGGCGGGGTCCGGTGCGAATCGCGACGAGTTGCTCCACATGCGGCCGTCAGGCATCTTCATCACGTTGGTCAGGTAGATCACGTCGCCCTTGGTCGTCGGCGTGCCGTCCTGGTACTTGGTGAAGTCGACGATGAACTCGCGGCGCTTGGCCGGCCACAGCTCGAACGAATCTCGCGGGATCGGCAGCGGAAGCAGCCCACCATCGGAAGCGATCTGGGTGAACTTCATGCACTGCTGTGCGTCGGGGATGCGGTACTGACCCTGCAGTTCGTTGCCGGTGTAGCCGAGCGACACGGCCGACTTGGGGCCCTGCGTCGAGCTCATCAACTTGAACTCGTAGATGCGTGAGATCGAGGCATCGAGGAAACGGAAACGATACTTGCGCCGCTTGACCTCGAGCACCGGGTAGGCGGTGCCGTTGACCGTGAAGATGTCACCGACGAAGCCGTGGTTCGGGAAGTGCTTGTAGAACGTCTTGCCCCACCACTCGGGATGCTTGCGCGGATTGCCGGCGGCCGGGAACTCGCCCTGCCCATCGTGGATGTCCTGGTGCACGGTCACGCCGTCGTCCAATCGGCAGTCGTAGAACGCCAGCGGGATGTCGTAGGCCACGTCGAACGAGCCATCGGGGTTGTCGGTGCGTACGCCGGGCAACCGCAATCCTTGGCGCTCGTCGCCCATGTCCATGCCGTTCTTCGGGTCGTAGATCGGGTAGAGCCCGACGAGGCCCTTGTAGACGTTGGAGCCGGTGTGGTCCATGCGGTGATCGTGGAACCAGAAGAAGCTCTGCTTCTCACGATCGTCGCCGCCTGCGGGCCAGTTCAAGTACAAGTTGTCGACCCACAGCTGGGGTGCGTAGCCGTGGCTCTTGGGGCCCCACTTCATCGAGTAGTGCGGGTTGCCGTCGCTCTCGGGCGCGGTGTGACCGTTGTGCAGGTGAGTCAGGAACGACCAGTCGGGAGCCCCGAAGTCCTGGCGGTCGAGGTTCTGCGGGTTCTCGTGCAGGTGGTTGTCGAAGCGAACCAGGCACGGCTTGCCGTACTCGGCGTTGATCATCGGTCCCGGGAACGTGCCATTGAAGCCATAGATCGTGCTCGGTGGCAGGTTGCGCATCGTGCCGGCCGAGTAGGTCGTGCCGCTGGAGTCGAACGAGACCGTCGGCTGGCCCAGCGAGTTGATCGGCATCACCTGCGACGACGTGAACGAATGCGTGTTGACCTCGACATTGATCTTGTACACGATCGGGTCGACCGGCGTGCTTCCAGGCGGTGCCCACATCTGATGCTGGTAGTTGCCGAGCGAGTTCTGCTGGCCGATCCCGGGACCTGGCGGGCTCCTCCAGCCGCTGTACTCCGACTTGGCCACCGGGGCGAGCGCCTTCGGCACCGTCAACGGGTCGTCGAACGGCGACACGATCAGCGGGCTGGTGGGATATGTCTCTTTGTAGATGGCGTCTGCCCAGGCGATCGACGCGGCGTCGAACAACCCATCGGCGGTCATCAGGCCACGGCGACGCAACTGTGGCACGGCCAGCGAACCGGCGGTGCCGACGGCGACCGCTGCGGCGCCGGCGGCGCCGAACTTCAGCAGCGTTCGGCGCGGGAACGGGTCGTTGATCTTGGCAATCTCAGACATGTGAATCGCCCCCGATCGTCCAATCGGTAGCGACACAGCCGCCTGAAGTGACACGCAAAAAGGCGCGCGCCACGGAGTATCTCCGTCCGTACATTACTTCGTCCCTTCGTCCCTCCCGAGTACCACGTCCGTGCGGTGGTCACCGGTCGTAGCAGATACTCGCAGCCCGGAGCAAAGAGTCAATAGGCCGGTTGCACTGCGTCATACGTCGTACCAATGTGCATGCGAAGCACCGCTCCAGGTCGTAGGCCTTGGACACATTCTCGACGGCACGCGCACGACCGCTCGCTCTACGTCGACAAATCATCCCATGAGTATGTGCTGCACTACACCTATTGCCGAGGTACACATGGTCACAATATCGCGCCGACCGTGGCGACGACCGGTCAGCCGGTGGTTGCGGGCGCCAAAGACGCCATGGACTGCCCAACGAGTCGGTTCGGCAAGCGTCTCGTTGAGTTCGGTCGTGCCGGTGAGCGCGGCCACTGGATCCCCGCCGCCAGCGCACCGAGTTGACCATCGACGACGAGCTCTTCGGCAGCGCACCGCCCCGAGGTCGCCCAGATCAGTGGCGATAGGTTGACCTGCTGTGGAATTGACCCGTCGCGAGATGACGCAGCGGCACGGATACGTCTGGTGCGCCCTCGCCGCGTTGCTGTTCGGCTCGTCGACTCCCGCGATCAAGTTGCTCGTCGAGCATGTCGGATCCGTCACGCTTGCCGGGCTCTTGTACCTGGGAGCGGCCGCAGCGGTGAGTCCTGTCGTCGTGCGAGAGAAACGACGTGCACCGACGAGCCGGCAGCGCTCGCGTCTGTTGCTCGCCGTCGGATTTGGAGGAGGACTTGCGCCGGTGCTGTTGATCCTGGCCCTCGACCGAACGCCGGCTGGCACCGTTTCGTTGTTCCTCAACCTCGAGCTCGTCGCGACCGCGATCATCGCTCGAGTCTTCCTGCAGGAACACATCGGCCGCCGGGCCGGCTCAGGCATCGTTGTCGTGGTGCTCGGTGGCGCGATCCTCGCCGGAGGCGCAGACGGCGGAATCGCGACCGGGGCGATCTTGGTTGCGGCGACATGCGTCTGTTGGGGTATCGACAATGCCATCACGGCCAGCCTCGACAGCTACAGCCCTGCACAGATCACCTTTGCCAAAGGCGTCGTTGCCGGGTCCGTCAACCTGGTGCTCGGCTTGATCCTCGATGGCTTTCCCGGTGGGCGGTACGCCCTCGCGGCCGTCGGGATCGGAGTCGTGGGGTACGGAGTGTCGATCACCATGTGGATCACCGGGGCCCGGCTGGTCGGTGCTGCGCGCGGCCAGGTGATCTTCGCCTTGGCCCCGTTCGTGGGGGCGCTGCTGGCATGGCCCATCAACAACGATCGGCTTTCCTCGACGACCGTGGTGGCGTTCTCGATCTCACTCGTCGGCGTGATCATCGTTGGCACCGCTCACCACGGGCACCGCCATGTTCATCAGGCGATGCGGCATGCGCATCCGATCGATCCGCAGGACCCGCACCACAGTCTCGACGCCATCGACGTGCTGTCAGGTACCGAGCATCGCCACCGGGCCCTGACCCACGAGCACGAACACCTGCCTGACATTCACCATCGTCACGGTCACTGACTCGCCCCGGGCAATGGGTGTCGCCGGGGCTCACAAGTCCCGGCGGCAAGAGATGCAATGAGATGCGCGGTGGGATCAGCGACGCGTTGCCTGCTCGCTGAAGTCGGCGATGAAGATCGCCAGCGCGGATGCAACGGAGATCCCGGCGATCAACCAGAACCGGATGATGACCTTGGTTTCGGGCCATCCCGTCAGCTCGAAGTGATGGTGAACGGGTGACAATCGGAACAGCCGACGCCGTCGGCCCGAAGCGCGGAACACGATCATCTGCAACGCGACGGACCCGATCTCCATCACGTTGAGCCCACAGATGAGGATCAGCAGCAGGTGCGTGTCGGTGGTGAGTCCGAGCAGTGCGAGTGCAGTGCCGATCGCCAGCGCACCGACATCTCCCATGAAGATGTCAGCCGGTGCCGCGTTCCACCACAGGAACCCGGCGCACCCGCCTGCGAACGATGCCGCGAACACCGCAAGGTCGTAGGGGTTGATGACGCTCGGGTAGATGGTGGGATTGCGGAAGCCCAAGAACGCGATCGCAGTGAAGGCGGCGAACCCGAACAACGCCGACCCGGCAGCGAGGCCATCGAGGCCATCGGTGACGTTCACGGCGTTGCTCGTGGCGAAGATGATCGATCCTGCCCACACCAACCACACCACGTTCCCCATGTCCCAGCCGGGTACTTCCGGGCGCACGAACGACAGTCGGGTGTCGATGTCGGTGGTAGCCAGCAACGTCGCGGCAATTCCGATGGCAATGGCCAACGTGATGTAGCCCTTGACCCGCCACAGCACGCCGCGGTTGTGTCGGGTTCGAATCTTGATCGCATCGTCGATGAAACCGACAAGCGCCATCGCCAGCACGCCCACCCACATGATGAGCGTCTGATTCGAGAACACGACGCCGTGGCGCACGTGGCTGACCAGATAGCCGACGAACGCAGCGCCGACAATCGCCAGCCCGCCCATCGTCGGTGTGCCTGCCTTGTGACCGTGTTCGGGCACGACGAGGTTGGCTGCGTTCTTGGCCAAGATCGGCTGAGTACGCCCTCGGGCACTCATCATTCGCGTCATCCAGCCCGTTCCCACGAGCGAGAGAATCATCGCGACCCCCGCTGCGATGAGCGGTGCGATCATACGAAGTTCTCGCCGACGCCGTGATCGGCGACTACGCCAATTCCGGTCATGTCGCCATCGGTCAGCACTCACGGAGCTTACGGCTCCACCGGTCGAGCGCAGGCTCCATTCAGTGACGAGCGTGGTGGTGCCCGTCGTGATGATCGAACTCCTCGTAGTGCTGACGCAGGAGATCGGCACCGTAGTCACCGCCGTTCGGGGTGCGCACGACGGTGTGGACGTGATGACGGCTGGGAGTCTCGTTGTCGACCACCACCCCGGGATGGTGGTCGAACTCGATCAGGATCACTGGGCTGTGCATCCGGTAGTAGAAGGGCGCGGGCCGGAAGCGTCCTGCATTCGGGACCTTTGGCCTAGACCGTTCCTGGTCGTCGACATACCCTCACGGGTATATGAACACGACGGTCTGGCGAGTGAGGAGGGGCCACAGACTGCGACGTGTGGCGATCGCTGCGGTGGTAGTGCTAGGGCTTACCGGCTGCGCCTCATCGAAGAGTGGCACCGGTAGTGCGTCCGGGAGTGTTGTGGGCCCGACTCCGGTCGTCACCGTCGGCCCGACCACGACTCCCCCGGTCGGAGCAGCAGCGACGTCCGCTGTTCAACTCGTCGACGTCGCCACGGCGATGGCGCTCGCCGCTGACCCATCGGTCATCGTGGTCGATGTCCGCACCCCTGCCGAATTCGCCGAAGGCCACATCAGCCGGGCCGTCCTGGCCGACATCGAGGATCCGGGATTCGGAGACCGCATCGCCCAACTCGATCGCTCGACCACCTACCTCGTCTACTGCCACTCCGGCAATCGCAGCGGTCAGGCGACGGCCGTCATGGCCGCCCTCGGCTTCACCAGCGTGGCCAACCTCGATGGCGGGATCTCGGCCTGGGTGGCAACCGGGGCGCCGGTCGTCACGTAGAGCGTCGCTCGCTGTGGTCTTTCCCGTGGGCGCAGAGGGACTCGAACCCCCGACACCCGCCTTGTAAGGGCGGTGCTCTAACCAACTGAGCTATGCGCCCGCCGAAGCGGAGTCGTCAGCCTACAAGCGCTGCACACGCGCGGGAACGGTGCGGGCGTCCTACCCGCAGCGCTGGCGGATCGCCAGCAACGATGCTGCCAACTCCGCCGTCGCCGCGGCGACCGGGGTTCGGCGGGCCGCGTGGTCCATGTGCACCATCGGGCGGTCGAGCGCGTCGACGACCTCGACGCCGGCTTCGCGACAGATCAGCCAGCCTCCGAGGTAGTCCCACAGGCCATGTTGCTCGTACCCGAAGTCGACGTACCCATCGACGACACCGTCGGCGAGCGCGCACAGGTCGAGTGCGCACGCACCCAGTGCGCGGAACTGCGCCCACCCGGCGTCGGGAGGTGGCACGGCGGAGACCACCACGATCGCGTCTGCCAACTCGGTGCACCCGGAGGGGCGAACACGTCGTTCGCCGCACCATGCCCCCGCGCCGCGCTCGGCCGAGTAACGCGCGCCGGTCGCTTGATTCACGACGACGGCCGCGGCGGGCCCATCGGCATCGACGAAGCAGAGTGATGTCGCGAACCATGGCAGACCACGGCTGGCATTGGTCGATCCGTCGATCGGGTCCATGACGACGACCTCGCCCGAGGCGCCCGGGCTGTAGCCGCTCTCCTCCGACAACACGCCGACCCCGGCACGGCCGATCACGGCCAGCGCGGCCTCGTCGGCGGTGAGGTCGAGTGCGTATTGCCCTTCACGGCCGCCCGACGGCCCCCAATCGGTGACTGTGCGCATCGCCACGGCGACCGCATCGGCGAGATCGTGCAACAGGCCCAGGCGGTCGGCGATCATCGCCGCTCACGGTAGTGTCGACAGCCGTGGCCGTCATCGATGTTGCCGGATTCGTCGCCGAATTGAAGAGCCATGCCGTCGACCATGGGTTCCACGTGCACGACGAGCGCCATTTCGTCGAGACGTACTCGCTGCGGCAACTGTGGGAGGTCGATCTTCACCCCGAGGAAGCGTGCAACGGCCCGATCGACCTGCACCTCTCGCTCGAGGTCGATCCGCGGGCACTGCTCGGCTTCGAGGACGAGGTCATCAAGCAGGACGACCCCGACGCCGACCCCCCGCGCGGGTTCACGTTCCCCCTTCTGTTCACCTGGACGTTGCCGCCGCTGCCCGAGCCACCCGACCTCTTGGTGCTGGCTACCGAGATCGCCGGTGTCGGAGGTCTGGAGTTGCCGGTCGAGGTCTCGGCCATCGATTCGTTCGCCAGTGTCACCGATGCGCCGGAACGCAGCCTGTCGATGGTGGCCCGCATTCCGGTCGATCTCGCCGACGTGCTGCTGGGCGAGGAGACACCGTTCTGCGACACGCTCGATCGTTGCAAGGAAGTCAGCTTGTTCCTGCTCGACCATGCTCCCGGTTGGCTGGCCGAGTCCTGAACTAAGGTGCGCTCATGCGCGTCAGTGAACTCATCGAGATCCTGCAAGATCAGCCACCTGATGCCGAGGTCGAGTTGGCCATCGTTGCACCCGTCGTCGACGAGAACGACGACATCACCGTCGACAGGTACAGCGTCGAGGGCATGCTTCCGTGGCAGGACGATGAGCCAGACGAGGACAACGAAGACGGCCTGACGATCTGGCTCGTCGGCGGTGAAGACGACGACGTCGATGTCTTCCTCGACGCCATCGAGCATCCCGACGACTGATGACGCCGGAGGAGCGTTACCGCCTCGACATCCAAGGCTTCCTGGTACGTCGCGGCGTGTTGTCGCCGGGCGATGTCGAGGCACTGAACGTTGCCGTCGACATGGTGCACACAGCGGAGCCCGGCGACGACATCATGAGCCAACGCTTCGCCGGCCACTTGGTCGCTGCACGCCGGTTCCGTGATCTGCTCGACCACGAGGGCATCTTCGACATCGTCGTCGAGCTCTGCGGCCACAACGCCCGCCTCGACCACGCCTATGGGATCGTCATGCGGCCGGGCACCAGTGGCCTCGGACTGCACGGTGGTGGCAAGCCATTCGATCCGGCGCAGTACTACACCGTCGACGGAGGCAACATCCGAACCGGCCTCATCGCTGTGCAGTGGGCACTGGTCGACCACCTTCCCGGCCGCGGCGGCTTCCTGTGCGTGCCCGGCAGCCACAAATCGAACTTCCCCACCCCAGCCCGCGAGGCATCCGCAATGGCTGTCGAGGTTCCACTGAGAGCCGGCGATGTCGTGATCTTTACCGAAGCATTGACTCACGGGACCGCGACGTGGCAAGGGCCCAAGCAACGACGAACGCTGCTCTACAAGTACTCCCCCGGCAACTCGGCATGGTCGCACGAGGTGTGGCCTCCCGAACTCGTCAACGGGTGCACGCCTCGCCAACGGTTGTTGCTGCAGCCACCGTCGGTCGGCAATCACCGACCGGTGCAATGATCACCCACCTCTTCGTGTACGGCACGCTGCGGCCGGGCCAACCACGGTGGGCCTTCCTTGCCCCATTCGTCACCGACGAAGGCCACCCGGATTCGGTCGAAGGCGCCCTGTACGAAACAGGAAACGGTTATCCCGCAGCACGCTTCGACCACGCCGGGACGATTCACGGCAGGGTGTATCCGCTGCACCTCGACCGCCTGGACGAGGCCTTGCGACTGCTCGATGAGGTGGAGGGCGCCGTCATCGACCTGTTCCATCGCGTCTCGATCACCACCGCAAGCGGCACGAAGGCCTGGGCCTACGAGTACGGCGGCGAGACCGCCTTCGCGGCGATCCCCTCAGGGAACTGGCTCACCGAATCTGCGTGATCCTGCCCCAAGCGCCCCAAGCCTTGTCCGCCGTCAACACTGTTGCATCCATGCGCTCACCAACCGCGACACAGAGTCGACCACCGATCGACAGAGTTTCGCCGTGACGCCACCGAACCGCAGCCCATTCGGCGTCGACCTCAGTCACCGATTCGACGACCAGGTCAAAGCGTTGGAGCAATGCGCGGGACAGACTCTCGTCTCGGCCCCATGCGCTGATCCGTTGTGCCACTTCGGACCAACTCGCAGCGCTACAACAACTGCTACCTTCCAACGCCGCCTCCACCACGTCTGCCCTTCCTCCCCCTGCAGCAAGGCGAGCACTGCTGAGGAATCCAAGACCTTCACGTTCCTGATGCTGCGTCCTCGTCGGCGGCCGCTCGACGACGATCAGCGATGAGGTCGGCGACGAGATCGAGCGCCCGCGAGACCACGACGCACCATTCGCCTGAGCTGCTCCCGCGTGAGCAGCACGACGCAATTCGGATGGCACGACCAGGCGCCCTCGATCTCCCATCACTGTCGTCTGTGACCCACTCATGGTTCAGCTGTACCACTACGACAGAAACAGTGGGAAGGAGTAGCCGAACGACCCGAAGGTGGACGCGGTTTGACCGTCCCCCAGACGGTCAGAGTGTGACAACTGTGAGATTTGGATCTGGTGGGACGGGCGAGGATCGAACCCGGCGACCCAGGGGGTTATTGCCCACGTCGTCTCTCCACGACGGTCAGGCCGCAACAACGCCGGTTTGAACATGGGGCGTGGAGCCGCAGGTCTAGCCGCCCGAACCCTGCATTCCGATCACGATCTGCGACGCGTTGACGACGCGAACGTAGGCACGAGCCGGATCCAACCGAGTACACGTCCACAGATGTACGGACACACCGCCTCCAAGCGGCATCAACTGGCAATTCGTGCCGATGGTGGTGAACGCGACGTCGACCCCGGCTGCGACCACGACAATGGTCTCATCCGACGATTCCGCCACAGGACCCGACGTTCCGGCGATCGAGGTCGACGTCGATGTGATGAAAGCGAAACCTGCCTTCGACTGGATGCACCTCGAGGTGGAAACAGGTCCGTTGACTCGCAGGCAGATGCCCCCGTCACTCCCTTCGGAGAGTTGGACGGTCTCACCGGGCCTCGTCGGTGCCTCAACAACGCCACCGCCGAGATCGATGGGCGGCAGGTCGCGGAGGCCCTCAGCATCGGCGAACGAGTATTGGCGCTGTGCCGACGAGCCACCGACCGTCGTGTCGTCGGCCGGCGCCGTGGGTTCGACCGCCGGGGCGATTCGTGGTCGCGCCGAGTCGGAGGACACGAGCACGCCCCCCGCGCTGCCACCGACCATGCAGAGCGTCGTTGCCCATACGGCGACCTGTGCCCGACGCCGGCGGATCGCTCGCGCCCGGGTCGTGACCCGAGCGAACTCGCGCATGCCTGCAGTCGGCGGTTGTGGATCATGGAGATCGTCGAACATCGTCATTCGTCCCATGCCCACCGCGGTCCCATCTCGGCTCGGAGGCGATCAAGCCCTCGAGCAACGGTGCTCTTGATAGTCCCAATCGTGCAACCCATAGCGCCTGCGGCTTCCGCCTCTGGGAGATCAACGAGGTATCGCAACACGACCGCTTCGCGTTGACGTCGCGGCAACGCTGCGAGGGCGACGCCGAGGTCGCGACGACGATCGGCAAGGTCATAGCTCGACCCCTCCGATACGTGTGTCGGTCTGCTGCGCTCCTGCCGCGTCTGCGACCGGATGCGATCCAGCGCAAGGTTGACGGAGACACGGGCGACCCATGCCGGTGCGTAGCCCTGGACGCGATCCCAGCGAACGAGCGCTCTGGCGAGCGCTTCCTGCGCGCAGTCTTCGGCTTCGACGCGATCGCCGAGCACGCCGTACGCGGCGCGATAACCCACGCCATACAACTCCTGGAATCGGTCGGCGAAGTCGGCCTTCACAGGTCCGAAACGCTGTGTCACCCAACAAGGTTGCCTCGTTTCTCGACAAGGCCGGAACGAATCGCGGCTCGGAGGCAACCTTTCGTCTCGCCGAGCGTTTCTCGAGCACTACCATCGATGGCTTGCCATCCTTGAACGGAGGCGCAGCAATCATGAAGTCGGGGCCCTCGCCCAGATCGCATCGGCGTTGGAAGTACGGAGTGTGCCTGACGACTCTTCTCGCCGCGATCGCATCGTGCTCGCCGAAGGGCACTCACACGGACGAGGCCACGACGCAGCCCGCCGACACCCAGTCGCCAACGTCTACCGCACCAGCGACGACGGAGACGAGCTCCACGCTCGCAACCGAACCCGTCGACGTCACCATTCCTTCGGTCGACGGAGTCATGATCGCCGCCGACGTCGCCATGAGCAACAACGGTGGACGGCCATTCATCGCATCCTTGGGTAGCGGCTTCATTCGGATGGATTCGGACGGAAGCCATGTGGTCGTGTCGGTGAGCGACACGGGCCAGTCGTGGACGGAAGTGAATTCCGATCTGGGGCTTGTCGGGGTCAACGCCCTCGCCTCGGATGGGCACCGAATCGTGGCCGTGGGATACGGCGGTGCCTCCACCGAAGCAGTGCCATTTGTCAGCGTCGACGGCGGCCTTGCATGGGAAGCGATACCGTTACCGCCGCCATCTGCGGAATCGGCGTCGGAGTTCGTCACAACGTCCGTCAACCTCGACAGCGTGACCGTGACAGCGGACCGGATCCTGCTCGTGGGGCGAGAGGTCCAAAATATCGATTGGCGGGCCTACGCGCTGAATCTCCTCGGAGAAGACCATGGCCACACGAGCGGCCTTTCGAGCTCGGGCGAAGCGATGGTGGTGACGTTCCAGGATGGTTTCGAGCTGACCGTGAGCCCGAGCGCGTTGGGCCTCGACCTTCAGGGAAGCAGCACGATGCTGCCCATCGTGTTCATCTACGACGGCGACACGTGGACCCGCTCTCCGCAGGGCACCTGGGGGATGGGTGGAAACGGTAGTTTCGAGATCGCCAGCAGCTCGGCGGGATTCGCTTCAATCGTGCAATCCAACGTTCCCGGCATCGAGGCGATGATCTCGAGCGATGGGAAGAATTGGCAGGGCCATCCCCTGCCTGCGGAATTGAGCGAACGGGGAGGCTCGATAGTCGGCGGAGTCCACGGGTTCGTGGCGATCGGCAACTCCGGCATCTATCACTCCATGGACGGCATCGAATGGACGAAGGTGCACAGCTTCGAAGACCACGATCCACCGACCATGCAGTCTCCAGCGGCCAGCCATCCGTCGGCGGGCGGGGCAGGGTACGTTCTCCCCGTCGTCGACTCGGCCAGCAGCAATCCGATCGCAAGACTGTTCTCGTCGCGAGACGGCATCTCGTGGACCGAGCGGGCGTTGCCCGCAGGAACATTCGACGCCGCGACGGCGGTGTCCGACACGAGCGCCCTCGTGATTCCGATCGTCCAAGGTGCCCCGGGATCGTCGCTGCCGACGCTCCCTGCAGACAACAGCACAGTGGCCGATGCCCTTGCCGCGGCGTTCCACAATGAGGCTTCCGAGTCGACTGGCGACCAGCCCCATTCTTTCCGGCCGGTCGTCAACGAGAGCCAGGCGCGCTGCATCGCCAATGGTCTGATCGATCGGCTCGGAATGCAGAGGATTCGCGAGCTACGTCTCGGCATTGGCCCCTGGTCACTCCTCTTCTGGGGTCTGGCGTTGCCAATCGATAAGGCCGACGCCGAGTCGATGGTCACCACCTTCGAGGAGTGCACCCCGACCTGGAAGCTGTTGATGGTCCAGAGTGCGACGCAGGGCACCGAGTTCATCAGCACGGAATCGGCCGAGTGCGTGAGGCAAGCGCTCGACGACAATGTGGCGCACGACATGTTCGTGTTCAATCTGTACCGACCGTACGACGACGATCCGTCGACGGACTTGAGTCTGCTCACCGCCCTCGCCGACTCGTACACCCCCTGCTTGACCAATCAGGAGAACAACGCCCTCGATTGGGACTGAGCTGTGGTCTGTCAGGCGAGCACGACCGGTTGGCTCGAGCGAAAGGAACCGTCATGAAACAATGCTCTTCAGAACGACAGAACCAACGAGAGATTGAACGATTCCGAACTCAGCCGTCGGGCCGTGCTCCGGCCGCTTCGGGAGACTGAGGCGGGTGACCTCACATCCTTCGACAGCCCAAAGCACCGAGTTGGACGCGGTTCGACCGTCCCCCAGACGGTCAGAGTGTGACAACCGTGAGATTTGGACATCGTGGGGCGGGCGGGGATCGAACCCGCGACCTAGGGGTTATGAGTCGACGATGACCCGTCCAGCTGATGTTGAATAGTGCCATTTAGCTGGTGTTTGTCCGCTCGACCATCCAGGCTGTGATGCCCTGTGATGCCCCGTATCGAGATGTTTGTTGGATGGAATGTTGGATCGAGGTGGCATGGACAACGCCACGGAGGCCCGAAGGATCCTCAGATGTCGACGTGGCGATCTGCGGTGGGATGACCCACTGCCTTCCAGGCAGTGAATCCGCCCCTCGAGATTGGCTATGTTCTGGCAGCCCCTTTCCTCGAGGGGTCCTCGTCGTCAGCGCCGCCCTGGCGCCCGAGGGGCTGCTGACTTAACCATCACAACTTCTCCTCGCCACCCCGCGTTGGACGAAAGGGCCTTGTCGATGAACCCCGTGGGCTGCATCACCGACGCGGTGCAGCCCAACTCACTTTCGTAGCGTCACCAGATGCGGGCGTGGTCGAGGCCGAGCTTCTCGCTCGGGATCTTCTCCCACTGCTCCTCGAGCAACTCTTTCGCAGCCTGCGCGGCGAATTGCGGGCTGCCCATTCGCGGACGTCGAAGTCGCGCCTGAAGTAGCCGTGGCTGAGCATGAAGTCCTTGTCGACCTCGAGCGAGCAACACCATCGAGCGCCCTACGGAGTCGCGAAGCGAGCTGCTCGACGCTAGCTGAACCTGACGGTCGCTCGAGTGGGGCCTCGAACCGGCATCTCATGAGTGTATCCGACAGGGTTCTCGAGCAGCTCGTGTAGTGCTGACAACGGCACCACGCCGTTGAAGCTGAGGTCGACGGCGACCGTCGAGATGATGCCAACAAGGATCAGCTCGCCGTTGCTCTCGACGAACAAGCCGCCGCCGGATGCTCCGGGGATCAAGCCGCACGGCACCTTCACCCCGGTGCTCGTAACCTCCATGTCGGACACCAAGTGGACGCATCCAGCGGCTGCGGAATCGATCTGAACGACTCCGCCCGTGGCTCCCTGCGGGAGAGGCCGGTTGTCGTAGCGCGTGCCACGAAGCAACGAGCCGTCGCTGTCGAGCGCTTGGAAGCCGGCCACGGTCACCAGGCCCCGCGCCGGGAACACGTTGCCGAGCGTGGCCGACGGTCCCTCGATGGCGTGGTCCATTATCAACACAGCAGCGTCGAGAAGTGGGCCCGGTGAATCGTGGTACTTGGGGTTGACAAGTACTTTCGCGGCGGTGTACTCCACGCCGTCGCGCACAACGGTGCGCCTCGAGACTTCGCCGTCGGCGTCGAGCACGCAGTGCGCAGCGGTGACGACGTACGTGGTCCCAGTTATTGGGGTGCCGGTGCAGCTCCGGCCCCCGCGAACGTGGACAATGACATCAGCGACATCGCCGGCCAGCACGTGCGGACGGGCGAGTGTGAGGTAGGCATTCACGCCAGGCCCCGAGAACTCCGCCCACTCCCGGGGCTCGGCCTGCACTGTGGTCAGCGGCTCTGCCTCCCGCAGCGCGTCGTCGGCAGCCGTGGTAGCCGCTGCGACCGTCGCAGTGGTGGAGGTGCGTGGTGCCAACGCGGTCGCGGAAGACCATTCGGGCACAGCAGTGGAACTGACGGCCAACCAGGCGGCCGCGATCACGACACGCGCCGGGCGAGCGCTGACTCGACCGGCCGCCGATGACCTCGGTGTCTTGCTTGCGCCCATCAGGACCTCCCAGTGCCGCTCTCGGGTCGAGCGGTGCTGAGGTCCACGGTCTGCGCCGCCGGTTGAACCCGGCCCTCGGGCTGGGCGAACGCGGCTGCACGAGGGTGGCGTCGGGCCGGTTAGCGTCGCCAGGCGGAAGTGCAACCGAGATGCAACCGACCGCTGCTGGAATCAAGGAGATGAGCGACGAAGTGCGTGCGACCCCACGTCCGACGGCCACCAGCGAGCCACAGGCGGAACTGCTCGTGTCCCTTCTCGGCTCGATGCTGGTCGAGTTCGACGGACGGCCGTTGCACGTCGCCGGTCGGCAGCGTCGACGCTTGCTGGCGTTGCTCGCCTGCCGGCCCGGTCGAGACGTGTCGGCCGAGGCGTTGATCGATGCGATGTGGGGTGACGATCCTCCTCCCAGCGCGGCCAAGACCGTGCAGTCCCACGTGGTGCGGCTCCGCCAGTCGCTCGCCGCCGCCGGCGATGCGATCCAAACGTCGCCCGGCGGTTACCGGTTGAACATCGATCCGGCGAGCACCGACGTCACCCGCTTCGAGCGGCTGGCCACGGAGGGCGCCAACGAGCTTCGTCTCGGCCACTTCGCTGCCTCGACGAAACTGTTGTGCGCAGCGCTGGAACTGTGGCGTGGTCCTGCCCTCATCGAGTTCGGGGATGCGAACTTCGCGATCGGCGACCGCGTTCGTCTCGAGGAGCGGCGGCTGACCGCTCTGGAGGATCTCGCCGCAGCGCAGCTCGGTACGGGCGCGGCGCCGACCGTGGTCCCGGAGATGGAGCGAGTGGTAGCAGAGCATCCGGGCCGTGAACGGGCGTGGGAGCTGCTGATGCGCGCCTTGTATGCGTCGGGCCGCCAGCACGACGCCTTGGCCGCGTACCAGCGGGCCCGTATCGTGCTCGGTGACGAGTTCGGACTCGAGCCGGGCCATGAGCTACGAGCCCTCGAGCAACGGATCCTCGAGCAGGACCCGACGCTGATCGGACCGGGCAACCGCGCCGCCCTTCCGGCACCACTTCGCGACGACACGCCGCTCGTCGGCCGCCAACACGAACTGGCCTGGCTCGCCGCGTCGTGGGCGCGCGCGTGTCGGGGCACCGGTCAAGTTCGCGCCGTGCTCGGGCCGAGCGGTTCGGGACGCACGCGGCTCGTCGCCGAGCTGGCCAGCGAGGTGATCAGCGGCGGAGGTTCCGTCGAGTACGTCTCCGGGAGGGCCGGGTTGCACCTGCTCGCTGACGGACCCGGACCCGGCTCGATCATCGACGCGATCGGCGAGCGCTGTCGAGTCGCTCCGCTCCTCCTGGTCGTCGACGACGTGGAGTGGACGCCGCCTCCGAGCATCGACGCCATCCGGGCGCTGGCAACCGCGGCCGAGCGACTGAAGCTGCTCCTCGTCATGATCGGTCACAGCGCCGACGGGCCGGGCATCCAGCTGATCCACGAGTTGGAGACATCGTGCGCCGCCACACTCGATCTCGTACCGATGTCCGACGACGAGATCGCCGCCGTCATCCTCGGCGAGGGCGGCGACTCCGAAGCGATCGACGCCGCAGTCGCCATGGCCGGTGGACTGCCTGGGATCGCACGGCGGGAGGCTGCGGCATGGGCCGAGCGGGCCGCTGCCGACCGGCTGAACGTCGCCACCTCGATCTCGATCGACTCACGGTCGGCGGCGGAGATCGCCGGAACCTCCGTGCACAACGAGGTGCTGCGGCTCGTCGAGGCACGTGGACGACGCTCGGCCCTGGCGGGTGCGGAGTGGGCCGGACGCCAGCCGTATCGCTCGCTTGCGACCTACGAGTCGGCCGATGCCGATCTCTTCGTCGGGCGCGAACGCGTTGTCGCCGAGCTGACGGCGCGGGTTCTCGATCGCCGGCTCGTCGCGGTCGTCGGCGCATCCGGTAGCGGCAAGTCCTCTCTCGTGCGGGCCGGTCTGCTCCCGCTGGTCCGCAGCGGTCGACTGCCCGGCGAGGGTCCGTGGCGGGCGGACGTGATCGTGCCCGGGTCCGACGTGCTGGCGGCGATCGAGACCGTTGCCGGCCTCGACGAGCCCGGCCGGAAGCTCCTCGTCATCGACCAGTTCGAGGAGGTGCTCTCGTCCGGTGCAACCGACGCGGTCGCCGGCCGCTTGCTCGACCTCGTGCTCGACCCGGCCGTCGACGCTCGCATCGTCCTCGTCATCCGTGCGGATCAGCTCGGAGCCCTGGCATCGTCGCGCCCGCTCGCCGAGCTGATCGAGGATGCGCAGGTGCTTGTCGGCCCGCCCAGCGACGAGGAACTGCGGCGCATCGTCGTCGAGCCAGCCCGGCGCACCGGGTGCACCGTCGAACCGGAGCTGGTGTCGATGATCGCCGCCGACGTCGCCGGACACGACGCCGCGTTGCCGCTGGTATCCGCAGCGATGGCAGCGGTGTGGGAGAGGCGCGAGGGCGAAACGCTGAGCGCACAGTCCTACATCGACATCGGCGGCCTCGCGGCGGCAGTCGAACGCCTCGGCGACCGCGCCCTGGCAGCGGTTGGTCCCACCGGACACGGCGCCATGCGTGCGGCGATGCTGCGTCTCGTCGACGTCACAGACGACGGTGTCTGGCGGCGTCGCCGCGTCGATTTCGCGAGCCTCACCCCAGACCTCGGCCCTGCGATCGACGCACTCGTCGACGCCCGGCTGGTCGCCCGCACAGGAGACGAGGTCGCCGTCGTGCACGAGGTCGTGTTCCGCGCCTGGCCGCAGATGGTCACCTGGCTAGACGAAGCGCGGGTAGACCTCACCCTCGAGCGCGACCTGCGCGCCGCGGCGCGCAGTTGGGACGCGCAGGGACGATCCGACGACGAAGTGCTACGCGGTGGCCGCTTGCAGGCGGCGACCGACTGGGTGGCGCGGCGGGGCGACGTGCCTCCATTGATCGCCGAACTGGTCGAGGCCAGCCGCGACTGGGCCGAGCGCGACGACCGCGCCATCCGCGCTCAACTGGCTCGCGAGCACCGCAGCAGGCGCCGCCTGCGGGTGGCGCTCGTCGCCGCCTCACTCCTGCTCGTCGTCGCTCTGACGGCCGGCATGGTGGCGGCGGTGCAGCGCAACCGGGCCGACACCAACCGCGACCGTGCCGAGGCCGCCCGCACCGAAGCAGTCGCCCAGCAGCAGATCGCTGCGCAGGACGCACTCGTGAACGCCTCCGTTGCGATCCGCGGAGGCCGCCGCGACCTGGCCGCCCTGTTGGCCATCGAAGCCCACCGCCGGTCCCCAAGCGCGGCCACCGAGAACGCTCTGTTCGGCCTGTTCACGCAGTTTCCGGGGGTCGGACGCACCGTCGAGTTGGCCGACGGTCCCGTGGCCGGCGCATACTTCGAGCTGCTGCCGGACGGCGCCACGATCGCCGCTGCCACTCAGTCCGATGCCGTTCGCCTGATAGACGTGGCGACCGGCCGCGACATCGCCCTCCTCCGGACCGGCGCCGAGCACCCGGTCAACGGCTGGACCGAGTTCTTCGCTGCAACGCCGGACAGTCGGCTCCTGGCGGTGTCCATCACTCGGGCTGTGGCACAACCGGACGGCTCGGAGGCCGACTCGACGAATCTGAGCGTGTGGAACGTCGCCACGCAACAGGCGGTCTTCACGGGGGTCGAGGTGCCGACCGGCATCGGCTCGCTGGCGCTCAGCACCAATGGACGGCTGCTCGCTGCGGCGGGCGGCGAGGAGGGCCGAACGCTGATCCTCGACGCCACCTCCGGCAGCGTGTTGAGCGAGCTCGAGCCGATTCCACGCCCGGACGACGCGATCTACTTCAGGAACACGGTTGCGGTGGTGTTCATGTCCGACGACCGCCTGATCGTGACGTCGCAGGCCGGGCCGATCCGGATCGTCGATCCGCACACCGGCACCGAACGGCAGCGCTTCGAGAGTCCCGGACAGACCGCCGAGGCAGCGGCCGTCCTCGCGCCCGACGAGTCGTGGCTGCTCACGAGCGGCGCCCGCGGGCTGATGCGGTACGACCTCCCAGCGGGAACACCGACATGGGGCGCCCCGTCGAATCATGTCTGCCAGGCCAGTGCAGTCACGCCGATCGGGCTGGCCCTGTGCGCCGAGAGCGGGGGGCGGGTCACCAGCATCGACCTTGCCACCGGCGGCGTCGCCGCCGCCCGTTTCGAGGGGATGACCGGTGCGATCGGCAGCGCAGCGACGCCCGATGGCTCGACCGTGATCGTCTTCGGCGACGAGCGCTACTCGCTGTGGCGCACCGACGGCTCTGGGCTGGTCAGCCGGGTGCTCTCGCGCTCCGACACACCGTTCATCGCCGGGTACACCGCCGACGGATCACGGTTGCTACTCGACGCGGAGGGTGACGACGGACCGGCGGTTGAGATCGTCGACGCCTCCACCGGCGAGGTCGTCGACCGGATCGCCGGGGCGAGCATGGTCCACCCCACCCAGGCGCCCAAGCGCGTGATCATGCGGTTCGCCGACGGCAGAGTCGGTTGGTACGACCTTGCGGCCCGCAGACCGATCGGCGCAGCCGTCGACCCGGGCTTCGAACCGGCCGACATCATCGCCACCGCCGACGGCGCACTGGCATGGTCTTACGACGGGCAGATGGTTGCGCTCGACCTGACCGAGGGACGGGTGCTCGATTCCCAAGATGTCCATCGCTCGATGTGGCAGGTCGTGGTGGGTCCGGACGGACGCACGTACAACCTCACGTTCGACGACAAGATGCAACGCCGTGACCCGGTGACGATGGCGGTGGAGGCGACCGCGGACCCGGTCGACTCCGTGACGAGCGCCCACAGTAACTTCATTGCCGGTTCCGACGTCCTCGTGTTCAGCGCCAGCCGTGGCGACCACTACCTGCTCGACCCGGACACGCTGCGGACCGTCGGCACACTGCCCGCTTCACGAGGCGGATTTACGGATCTCGCACTCGACGCGGGCGAGAACCGGCTCCTGACGATTGGCGCTGACGACGAGATTCGTCTCTACGACCTCGGCGCTCGAGTGCAACTCGGCGTCGGGCTCCCCTTCAGCGTCAGCGTGCCTTTTTACTTCGGCGACCACCGCGGCCTCGCCCTGCGGCCCGACGGGCGCCAGGCCGCTTTCGCCATTCCCGGCGGAATCGCCATCTGGGACCTCGACCCGGATAGCTGGGTGATCGCAGCATGCGAGCTGGCCAACCGCAACCTCACCCGTGAGGAATGGGAGTCGTACATCGGCGCTCCCGCCGAGTACCACGCCACATGCCCGCAGTTCCCAATCGATTCCTAACGCGCTGCACCGCGAGCAATTCGATCATCCCGGCATCGGTGCCGGCGCAGTTGGTTGACGAAGTCCTCTGCGAATTCCGGCGAGCTCGTTCGCCTTCCTGCTCCCACATCGGCAAGGCACCGCTCCCCAGCGGTGACGTCGCCTTCACGATCGCGGCCGCCGCCGGTCTTGAGCTCCGCGCTGACCGCGCACGCCTCCGCGTCGTCTTGTTCGCGATCAGACGGTGGCTTGAACGAGAGAACGCGCAACTGACCGCCAACGCCCAGGCGAGCGTCGCGACTGACAGCCCGCCGGCATGGGCCGCCTTCGCGACGGCGTTGAGTGGCGAAGAGCGGAAGGTGGTGCTCCATCCAGCCCGTAGTGTCGCGAGACAGATGAGAGTTCACCGCCGCGGTCTACAACCTCATCCGAATTACCGCACTCGACGCCAGACCCGCCTGACCGGCACGGGGCCAGGCCCAGCCGGCAGCCCGAAACCGAGGGCAATCCGCCCCGAGCAGCGGACTGAAACCGAAGAAACAGCAACGACCACACAACGGAATCATCTCAAGCAGCGCTTTTCAGGAGCCTGTTAACGGCCGAGCTCCGGTACAGACCGTTCAATACCTCGAGGCGGGACTGACCGGATAAACGGATCCGCCATCTCGACCACACCGGCGCGACTCCGGCAGTAGGCACCGTCATCGAGGTGGCCGGGTCGAGGCCCGAACCCGTCATCGATATCGAATGCGGCTTGGTGTTGGGCGAGGCGGCCTGCGGCGAGGTCCCAGTCCCGGGACGCCGGGCCGGGGGGCGGTCGGTCGCCGAGGGCTCCGGTGATTGCTTTGGGCTGTTCGAGGCGAGCGATACGAGATCGGACGCGCGAGTCGTTGGCTAGACGGTCGTCGATCGCAGCCACGTTCGACGCAAGCGAAGGACGTTGCTTCAACAGCTCCGCACTCTGGGTCGACGAGCGGCCGATTTGCTCGATCCGCTGCTCTGCCTTGTTCGCTTCGTTGCGGGCGACCTCGACGAGAGCGGGCAGGCGCCGGATATCCCGCGTGGCGTCGGCTATATCGGCCTCGTGCTTGCGACGGTGAAGGGGACGGTCGTACCGGGCGATCACCGCCTCGGCCTGACGAAACGCCGTCGAGCGTTCACGGATCGCCTTCTCCGCTGCCGCCTTCGTCTGTTCGGCATCGCGCAAGTCTCGTGGCAGGCGTTTCAAGTCGTACTCGGCCTTCTCGATGGCAGAGGTGATCTCGAAGCGCTGTTCGAGCAGGGCACGTAGCTGGCTGCCGTCGAGCAATCCCGGGCGGTGTGGTTTGGTGTCGTTCAGTTCGGCCTCGCGGGCGATGGCTGGTTGGTCGATCCAGTCGGTGGAGAGGCTCTGGGTGAAGACGTCGAGGGCGGTCTGTTCGCCTGTGGTCACGAGGAAGGCTTCGTTGGTTTCGGTACCGCGTGTCATCGGCACGTAGATGTTGCGGACATCAGTTGGCCGTTCGGCGAACAGGAGACCGCCTTTCACGTTGCGACCCTGACCACCGATGCCGGTTCGGGCGTAGGCGAGGTCGACGTGTTCGGCGACGTAGACGGCCGGCAGCCGAACGGTCCCGGCCCGACCGGTTGCCGTCAGCGACCCATCGATGTTGATGCTGTCGACAGTCCAGACAGCCCTGTTCTTCACGGTCGCGCCGCGGTCGGTGATGATCCGGCGGTCGTTGTGGCGGGTCGCGATTTCGTCGCCGACGTAGACCTGGTAGGGACCAGCGGTGACGTGGCGGGTGTTCGGGTCGATTTCGCCGGCCTTGATGCGGGTCTGTTGGCAGCGTTGGTTGAGGCGTTCGGCGGCTTCGTTGGTTGGCGTCATCAGCAACGTCTTCTTGCCAGCGGCGCGGAGTTCCCACCAGCGGTCGACGCTGGCCCGTTCCATCTGCGTGACGGTGCCGCCGTGGAGCCGGCCGTGGGCCTCATAGATCTCGGCTACCGAGACGTCACCACGGCGCAGGCGGAGGCTGGCCTCTCGCTCCCATTCCTCGTCGAACCGGTGGGGATGGTCGAGTTCGATGGCGCCGAAGGTGTCGACCAGAAGGCCGAACATGCCACCGCGTCCGACGGCAGAGAACTGCAATGGGTCCCCAACCAACGCGAGCCGCCAGCCCTTCAGGTCCGCGAGAGCAGTTAGCTCGGCGAGCTTGGCTGTTGCCATCATCCCGGCCTCGTCGACGATCACGGTCGCCCCGACCGGGAGGTCGTAGCGGTGATCGGGTGGCCGACCGAGACGATGTTCGATGAGCAACTTGTCGAGCGTGTCAGACACGACTCCGGTCTCCTCCTGGAGGACCTCGGCAGCCGTGGCCGACGGAGCGACACCGAACACCACCCGACCGTCGGCTCGGAGCTGCGCCACCGCCGGCGAGAGTGCGGTGGTCTTGCCCGTGCCGGCCGGGCCGACAACCAGAACGAGATCAGCGTGTCCCGCGACCGAGCAGGCGGCCTCCGTCTGGGCGACGTTCAGGTCGATCGTGCTCCGGCCCGCCGCGGCGGGTTCGTCCGGGCCGTCGTGGACGAAGCGACGATCGGCCCATTCGATCAGTGCACGTTCCTGGTCGAGGATCGCCTGTGTGGTCAACGCCCGATCAACGACCGACTCGGTCACCGGTCGACCATCACGGCGCAGCAACGCATCGGATGGAATCGGTCGAGAGACATCGACGCAGCGAGTAGTAGCGATCTCGTCGACGACACCATCGAGCCAACTCGCAAGCTGCGCGGCTGTCGCCGC
>JBDTRP010000066.1:0-30727 GCA_039931555.1 Ilumatobacteraceae bacterium
GGTGGTGATGGTGAGTCGGCCTGTAAGCGGGATTCTGTGACGCTTTCACGCCGGTGACCATCCCTCTAGGCGGCCTACCCGAGAGGTAGCCGGCGAACCGGCTGGACGGGCAGCCCATCCTCTCTGCTTGGCCTTGCTCCGAATGGGGTTTGCCAGCCGTACAGGTCGCCCTGCACGCTGGTGCGCTCTTACCGCACCGTTGCACCCTTACCTGTGACCAGCGAACTGGTCCATCGGCGGTCTCTCTCTGTTGCACTGTCCGTCAGGTCGCCCCGACCTGGCTCGCGCCAGCATTCTGCCCTACGGAGTCCCGACTTTCCTCGACATGGTCACCGGAGTGCCATGCCGCGGTCACCCGGCCAACTCACCATCGGGCGACAGTGTACGAGCGGCTCAGCAACTCGGCTTCATGTACTCGTAGACGAACGAGTTGAGGCTCGGCGTCTCCAAGTTCAGCTTCAGGCGGGTGCCGTTCTCGTCGCCCTTGCCGACCACGACCTGGGTCGCCCCCAGAGCGCCGAACTGCCCCGGGATCGCTGTGACGCTGGGGATCTCGGTCTGGGGCACCGGAGCCGGGCTCGACGCGTTGCCGCCGACCGGGTTGGCGATGTTCTGCTCCGTGGTGGTCGGTGCGATCGTTGTGGGCGGCGTTGCCGGCTCGGCATTGACCAAATCGTCGAAGTTGACCAGGCCACCGGGACGATCGGGATTGATGGTCAGTGCCAGCAACGCGGCGTGGCGAGCTTCTCGGGCCCCGACCGACATCGCATCGCCACGCAGGGACGGATCGGAGAAGAGTGCGACCAGTGCTTGGTACGTAGCACCGGCGAGCGTCTCCAGACCGTGGGCGAAGTTCAACACGTCGCGCCGCGGATCGTCGCTGGGCTCGACGGCCTTCGATGTGGGTGTGGCCTCCGCGCCCTTGGTGATGCGCATGATGATCGGGTTGATGATCGCGTCGTCGATCTTCGGGTTACCGCACGTCCACGGGGTGCCACCGGCCTCGGTGGTCAACTTCTCGAACAGTTTGGCGTGACCGACGTGGTCATCCATGAAGCGCTTGGCCACATCTTGCAGCTTCGGATCGATCAGGTTGGTGTTGCCGATGACCTGGCTGTACACGTTGATGGCCGAGTGCTCGAGCGACGAGGCCGTGCGCAGCAGCGTGATGTTGGTCACGACGGCGTCGGGCAGCTTGACGGTCGTCGGGACGGCCCCGACCCGGCCGATCTGGCCGCGGGGGTGCTCGCCGCACGCACTGATGACCGCGGCGGTCGCCACACTGAACCCGCCGATGCGCAACATGTCGCGGCGCCCGAACAGCGCTCGGCGGCCAACGCTGGCGTCGGTGGGGGATTCGAACAGTCGGCTGTAGACGCGCTGCGCTGCTCGTGCGTCGCTGCCGGCCGTAGCGCCAAGCGATCGCAGTTCGCGGCGGAGCTCGTCGTGGCTGTTGTCGTGGCGGCTCACAGCCTCACCCTTCCGCCGGCGTCAGCGCGTCGGCCTCATTGTTGACCAGCAGATCGTCGAGCTCGGTCTTGCCGTTGAGGTACGCCAGCACGGTGCCGTGACGAGCTTCGACGATCAGGATCGAGGCGATCAACGACGCTCCATCGGTTCCCTGCAGCTTTCCGAGGATGTCGGTGTGACTCGCTACCGCGATGGACTCGAGGTTGTAGGCGGCGTCGAGCACGGTCGACGTCTCGCCGGCAAACGACGACGACAGCGAGTCGACGACCGGGTTGGGCGTCTGGGGAGCAAGGCGACCGAGGATGGCCGACAGCGACGCGGCGTAGGCATCGTGCGATTCGCGGATCGTGGCGATCACTGCGCGCTGGTCGGCGTCGAACCCGCTCGTGCCGAGGGCCACGTCGTAGAGGTCGCGAGCGGCCAGCTCGACCGATTGGGCGAACCCCAGCAGGGTGACGTCGTCGGAGCTCGGGCGCTTCGGCGGCGCCGTGGTGGTGGTCGCCGGCGTGGTGTCGGACGTCGATCCCGTGGTCGTGGTCGCGCTGGCCCGACCCATGAGGAATGGCAGCAATGAGACAACGGCCCCACCCAACCCAATGCCCAGCAGTCGACGGCGCAGGGCGCTGTCGGCCGGTACGGGCTCCGTCACATCGATGTCCACGAGGAAATCCTTTCGAGATACTCACCGTCAGCCTTCCTTGCCGAGGGTGAGCGGAGCAATTCTAGAAGTCGAGAGCGGACAGGTCTGGTATCCATGTGCGGGCCCGCTCGATTGCGCGGGCCCATTGTTGGCGGTCGAGCGGGGTCGTGGGCTCCACCACAACCTGCGGCCGCCATGCCGCGGCGATGTCGTCGAACGAGCCCCAGATCCCTACGGCGAGGCCGGCGAGGTAGGCCGCGCCGATCGTGGTCGCCTCGGTCTGCGGCGACACCTCGATGGCCCGGCCCGTCGCATTGGCCAACGCCTGGATGAACGTGGTGTTCTGGCTCATCCCGCCGTCGACGCGGATTGCGCCGATCGAATCGCCGAAGTCGGCCTCGGCCGCCTCCAGCAGGTCGGCGCCGCGATGGGCGATGCCTTCGAGCACCGCACGCACCAACTGTGGCCGACCGGACCCGCGGGTCAGGCCGAGCAACGTGCCGCGGGCGCCGTAGTCCCAATGTGGTGTGCCCAGGCCCATCAGCGCCGGCACATAGACCACGCCGTCGGTGTGCTCGCACTGCGCGGCAACATCGTGGCTGTGCGCTGCGGTGTCGATCACGCCCAGATCGTCGCGTAGCCATTCGACGTTGGTGCCGGCCGACAGCATGATCGCCTCGGCGCCCCACGTGCGTTGCCCGGCGCGGCTCCAGGCGACGATCGGGAACGTGCCGTGGTCACTGCGCCGAGCCGATAACGGGGCGGCCGGCCCGGTGCACACATCGAGCATCCCGCCCGTGCCGAACGTGATCTTGGCGAGGCCGGGCCGCACACATCCCTGGCCGACGAGGCTGGCTTGTTGGTCGCCGACGAGTGCCGCCAGTGGCGGCTCGCCCGGTAGCGCGCTGGCCTGCCCGAACACTCCGGTCGAGTCGACGAGCGCCGGCAGCATCTCCATCGGCACGCCGAGCGCCGCACAGGCCTCGGCCGACCACTCGGTCGTGTCGGCGGTGAGCAAGCCGGTGACAGCCGCGTTGGATGGGTCGGTCACGTGGACGGACCCGTGCGACAGCACCCAGGCGACCCACGTGTCGACCGTGCCGAAGCACAGGTCGCGATCGCGGGCCCCAGGAATGTTGTTGAGCAGCCAGGCGACCTTGGTCGCTGATTGGTTGGGCGCGAGCGCCAGCCCGTGCTCGGCCTTGGCCGTGATGCAGTCGAACACGGTGCGCAGGTCCTGCCATCCGAGGCCCGGGCCGATCGGGTCGCCGGTCGTGCGGTCCCAGACCAGCGTCGAAGCCCGCTGGTTGCTGATCCCCACGGCCGCAACCGGACCCGCGGCCGCCAGCGATCTGGTCGCCACATCGAGCACGGCCTCGGCCATACCCGCCCCGTCGAACTCGACGAGACCGGGGAACGGTGACGATGGTGGGAACGATCGGTACTCGAGCGCGTGCACTGCCCCGGCCCCGTCGACCACGGCGGCGCGCAGTCCCGACGTTCCGACGTCGATCACGAGCACGCTCATGACGACCTTCTACTCGATGAGGGGTAGAACCCGCGGCGTTGCAGCGCGCTGCCCAGTGCGCCGCCGATCAGACCGGCAACGGCAACGGCCGTGAGGTTGAACAACGCGGCGAGCCACCGCACGTCGTTGCCGCGGATAACGCGCACGATGATGAAGACCGTCTGGGCGGCAACGTACGTGCCGACGGCGCAGATGATTCCGTGCTTCAGCGGTAGCTGCAATTGCTGCGCCCACGCGGCTACGCCGGCGCCCAGCACGAAGCCGATCAGCGCCGCCAGGCTGAGCAACGACGCGGTGCCGGCGCTGCCGTCACCGTCGGCAACGATGCGTGCCGCAATGGAGAATGGGATGGCGAACACCAACGCCACGCTGCCCCCGGCTCGCAGAGCGTTCCAGTCGAGATTGTTCATGGCCAGCCGACCGCACCGAACGGAGACGACAGACCGAGCTTGCCCGGGTTGAGGATGCCCAGCGGATCGAGGGCGTCCTTGATCGATTGCAACACGTCGAGCGACGTGCCCATCGACTCGGCCATGAAGCGCGACCGGTTGAGCCCGATGCCGTGATGGTGCGAAAGGTTCCCGCCGGCCGCCAGCACGGCTCGTTGGCCCGCGTCCCACATCGCCACGTAGGTCGCCTCGATCTGGTCGGGCGGGGGAGTTGCCGCGAAGGTGAAGTAGAGGCACGCCCCGTCGAGGTAGCTGTGCGAGAGGTGGCAGCTGGCGGCGCGGGCGTTCGGGACGGCCAACAACGCCTGGCGTGCCTCGATGAAGATGGCGGCCAGCTTCGACCACGGCGCGGCGATCTCCATCGTGTCGACGACGAAGCCTTTGCGGGTCAGTTCCTGCAGTGCGTTGGTGTCGTTGCGATGTGCCAGCCAGTGCTCGACGAGGTCGGCCGACGCGGGTGTTGCCGCGGCGCACTCGTCCTCGACAACGCCGATTGTTGCCTCGACCAGACCGATATCGCCTTCATCGAGCACGAGCAGCACACATTGCGTGCCATCGCCACCGTGGCCGCGCTGGGACTCCACAGCGTCGTACAGGCGCAGCACCGCCGGCGTCGCGCCGCGGCGCAGGACCAGGCGGCATGCTTCGATCCCGGTCTCGAAGTCGTCGAACACATACGCTGCCCGGCGCTCGTGTGTTGGGACCGGATTGGCGCGCAGCCACACCCGGGTGATCACGCCCAGCGTGCCCTCGCTGCCGAGGAAGAGGTGGGTGAGGTCCGGCCCCATCGCTGCAGCCGGGCCGTGGCCGGTGCGCACGACGGAGCCATCGGCCAGCACGACCTCGAGGCCGACCACCATGTCATCGATCTTGCCGTAACGAGTGCTGTATTGCCCAGCGCCACGACACGCCACCCATCCGCCGACGGTGGCGATGTCGAAGCTCTGTGGGAAGTGGCCGATGGTCATTGCGCATCGCTGGCGCAACTCGGTCTCGAGCTCGGGTCCGAACGTGCCTGACCACACCTCGACCACGCCGGACGGAGCGTCGATGTCGATGATCCCCTGCATCGCGGTGACGTCCAGCACGACACCGCCGAACGCCGGGATCGAGGCACCGGATACTCCGCTGCGGCCGCCGGCCGCCGTCACCGGCACACCGTCGGCAGCACACGCCGACAGCACGGCTGCCACCTGTTCGGTGCTGGTCGGCCTGCACACCGCGCCGGCCCGCTGGGCGACGCGGCCGGCCAACGACCAGTGCATCGCGAGTGGCCACCAATCGCGGCTGGCTTCGGCGGTTCCGGCGGTCGTCGTGATGGTCTCGCAGATCCCCTGGAGCCGTTCGATCAGGTGCACGCTCGGTTGATGGGTCGGGCCGGTGAAGTGCGATTCGGTCCCGGTCAGTTCGATCGGCGCCGTCGGTTCCGTCACCGATTGACTCCGAGCAGGTCGGCCTCCGACGTCTGTCCTGCCGTCTGCTCCGCCGCGCACGAGTTGCGGAACTCGACGACTTGACGCTCGACTTCGGCGTCGTCCCAACCCATGTCTGGGGCTATCAACCGGGCGACGGCTTCGGCTGCCTGAACCGTGGCCGGCCGATCGAACAGACGGGCTCGAGTGCGGCGCGACAGCACGTCGTCGAGCGTGACCGACATCTCCGACCGCGCTGCGTACACGGCCTCGGCCTTCGTGTAGGGCAGCCCGGGCACCAATGGTTCGCCCAGCCGCGCGTCGGCGCCGTGCAATGCCACGACATCGCCGGCCGCCGAGCCGTAGCGGTTGGCAAGGTGCGCTGCGTCGTCGGCCGGCTGGCGGTACCCCGCGGCGCCGAACAGGGGCAGCCGCTTGGTCGTCGACTTGCGGCGGACACCCAGCACCTCGCAGACCTCGTCGACGGTGTCCTGGGCCATCTCGCGATAGGTCGTCAGCTTGCCGCCGGTGACCGTGATCACGTTGCTGGTGCTGCGATTGACCTTGTGTCGCCGGGAGAGATCCGCAGTACGGCCCGACGATGCGCTCTTGACCAGAGGTCGCAGACCCGCCCAGACCCCGGTGATGTCGGCTTCGGTGATACCGGTCGTGATCGACGCGTTGAGTGCACGCAGCACGTAGGTGATGTCGTCCTTCGAGCATTGGGGGTCGTCGATCGAACCGTCGTAGTCGGTATCGGTCGTGCCGATGTATGCATGCTCGAAGGTGCCATCGGCGCGGCGACCCCACGGCACGACGAACAGGCTGCGCTTGTCCTTCGGTACCGGGATGACGACCGCAATGTCGTTGCGGACCTTCTCCCACGGGACAGTGATGTGCACGCCCTTGGCTGGTCGGATGGAGTCGGGGTCGGCGCCCTCGTCGAGCGTGCGCACCTCGTCGGACCACACCCCGGCAGCATTGACGATCACCTTGGCACGCACGGTGATCAGTCGCCCGCCGGCGTCGACGACCGCACCCGAGGCGCGACCATCGACGTTCTTGGTCAATTCCACGACCCGGCAACGGTTGACCACCGTGGCGCCGTGGTCGGCGGCGGTGCGAGCAACGGTGAGGCACAGCCGGGCATCGTCGACCGTGGCATCGAAGTACAGGTATGCCGACGCCAGGCGCTCCTTCGGCATCGTCGGCAGGTGGGAGAACGCGGCATCCTTCTTCAGTCGTCGGTGGATCTTGCCGATCCGCCAACCGCCGGTGAGGTCGTACATCCACATCGCCGAGCCCATCGCCCGGGCGATCTTGCGCGACACGACGCCGTCCCTGGTGAGGATCGGGATCATGAACGGCAGCACCTTCACGAGATGCGGTGCGTTCTTGCACAGTCGCCCGCGCTCGCGCAGGGCCTCGTACACCAAGCGGATCTCACCTTGTTGCAGGTAGCGCAGGCCGCCGTGCACGAGTTTCGAGCTCTTCGACGATGTACCGGAGGCGAAGTCATCGCGCTCGACCAATGCGGTGCGCAGGCCGCGCGCCGCGGCGTCGAGCGCCACACCGGTGCCGGTGATGCCGCCGCCGATCACCAAGACGTCGTACGACTCGCTCTCCAGTCTGTCCAGCATGTCAGCGCGTCGAAAGGGTGTGGCAGGAGGCATCGGCATTCATCCTAGAGACTGGTGAGACTCGCCCCGCGGGCCGAGCAGGCAACCACGTATTTGCACGGGTTGTTAATCAGCAAGTCGTGCAATATGGTTGTCGTATGCGCAGTCCGACCGAGCTCACCGCAGCGTTCCGCTTGCAAGGTCTGAAGCTCACACCGCAACGCCAACTGTTGTTCCGGCTGCTCCACGGCAACACCGTGCACCCGACGGCCGAGGCGTTGCACGCACAGGCCAGCGAGGTCATGCCGGGGATCTCACTGCGAACGATCTATCAGACGCTCAACGATCTTGCCGCAATGGGCGAATTGCAACTGGTGTCGGTCGGATCCGGCCCATCTCGGTTCGACCCCAACGTCGACGACCACCATCACGCCGTGTGCATCGAATGCGGCGCCGTTGTCGACGTGTACGTGCACAACCTCGCCGTTCTCCGGGTCGACGGACTCGCTGGGTTTCAGCCCGAGACCGCACGGCTCGTGTTCTCCGGCAGGTGCCAGCGCTGCGCCGCCGCGTCGGGCGAACCAACCCCCCCCAAACACAGGTAACAAGGAGCAAGCAAGATGAGCCTCGAAGGCACCAAGACACACGAGAACTTGAAGGAGGCCTTCGCCGGCGAGAGCCAGGCCAACCGCCGCTACCTGTGGTTCGCCCAAAAGGCAGATGTCGAGGGCTATCCCGACACGTCGGCACTGTTCCGTTCGGTCGCCGAGGGCGAGACGGGTCACGCGCATGGTCACCTCGAGTACCTGGCGCAGGTCGGCGACCCGGTCACGGGCGAGCCGATCGGTGACTCCGCCGACAACTTGAAGTCGGCCGTCGCCGGCGAGACGTACGAGTACACCCAGATGTACCCGGGCTTCGCCAAGACCGCTCGAGACGAAGGGTTTGCCGAAGTCGCCGACTGGTTCGAGACGCTCGCTCGCGCCGAGAAGAGCCACGCAGGTCGTTTCCAGCAGGGTCTCGACGCCCTCAGTTGAGCGAGATCGGGGGTGCCGAGGGCAGTACCATGCCCAGCAGCACCCCTGCTCGCACCGTGTTCTCGTCCCCCACATGACCATCACCTACGACCCCAAACACCCGAAGTACTTCGACGAGGCAGATGTCCGTCAGGAGATGACCCGGGTCTACGACCTGTGCCACGGGTGTCGATTGTGCTTCAAGTTCTGCACGTCGTTCCCGACGCTGTTCGAGATGATCGACCGCCACGACGATCAAGATGCCGGGCGGCTGACCCCGGCGCAGCAGGATCAGGTCGTCGACGAGTGCTTCCAGTGCAAGTTGTGCTACATCAACTGCCCGTACATCCCCGAGCTCCACGAGTGGGCGATCGACTTCCCTCGCCTCATGCTGCGCAACGACGCGATGCGCCATGCCACCGGCCAGGTCAGCATTCGTGATCGGGTGACCGACACGGTGATGGGCCACACCGATCTCTTGGGCAAAGCAGCCACGCTGGCCGCTCCCCTGGCCAACAGGGTGCTCGGCGCGAAGCAGGGCAGTGTCGTGCGCAAGGCGATGGAGAAAGTCACGGGCGTCTCGAGCGTTCGCCTGCTGCCGCCGTACGCCCGTCAGCGGTTCACAACGTGGTTCAAGCGACGCCCGCGGGTGCGCATCGCCAAGCGCCACGGTCGCGTCGCCGTGTTCCCCACCTGTCTCGTCGAGTACCAGCAGCCGGCGATCGGCCACGACCTCGTCAAGGTCTACGAGCGCAACGGCATCGAGTGCTCGCTCGTCGACGGCGCCAGCTGCTGCGGTGCACCGTGGTTGCACAGCGGCGACGTCGAGCAGTTCACCAAGGTCGCCGAGAAGAACGTGCAGGCGCTGGCCGCGTCGGTACGTCGCGGCAACGACATCGTCGTGCCCCAACCGACCTGTGGCTACGTGCTGAAGAAGGACTACATCAACTACGTCGGCGGCCCCGATGCCGAGCTGGTGGCCGCCCACACCTATGACGCATCTGAGTACCTGATGAAGGTGCACAAGGCCGAGGGCACCGCGCTCGACACCAACTTCGAGGGGCATGTGCCCGCCACGGTCACCTACCACACTCCGTGCCATCTGAAGGCCCAGAACGTGGGGCTGAAGAGCCGTGACCTGATCAAGCTCACGGGCGCCAAGGTCACCCTCGTGCAGCAATGCAGTGGGATCGACGGCATGTGGGGGTTGCGCGCCGAGAACACGGGCATCAGCGTGCCGATCGCCACGAAGATGGCGGATCAGATTCGCCGCGCCGACGGTGAAGTGATCTCGGGCGACTGCCACCTGGCCAACACCGCGATCACCGAGCAAACTGGTCGGCAGCCACTGCACCCGCTGCAGTTGATCGCCCGCGCCTATGGCATCAGCGAAGAGCCGATGCAGTGATGAGCACCTCCTCCAGTCGCAAGTTGACCGTCGCCGACGTCGCCGACATTCGTGAGTACGAGCGCACCCGCGACACGTTCAGGGCGGAGATGATCGAGTTGCGCAGGCGTCGCCGGGTCGCCGTCGGCACCATCGTCAGCCTGGCCTTCGAGAACCGCGAGACCATTCGCTTCCAGATCCAGGAGATGGCCCGGGTCGAGGGGATCACCACCGACCAGGGAATCCAGGAAGAGCTCGACGCCTACAACCCGTTGATCCCGGAAGTGGGCCAACTGTGCGCCACGCTGTTCATCGAATTGACCTCCGACGAGGCGATCCGAGAGTGGCTCTCACGACTGGTCGGCATCGAGCGGTCCGTGGTGTTGCGCCTCCCCGATGGCGAGCAGGTCCGGGGCGTGGTCGATGCACAGCACGCGTCGCAGTTGACCCGCGTCGACGTGACTGCGGCGGTGCACTACATCACGTTCGGGTTTCGTCCGGAGCAGTGCGCGGCCTTCGGAGACGGCGCCGTGCTGATGATCGACCACGCGCAGTACCGCGAGGAGACCGAGCTCACTGCTACCACTGTGAGTGAGCTGTCGGCCGATCTCGGCGGTCGCTGATCGCGCACAACTGTTACACATTCCTGAGAAATTCCCGGCAGGGGTCTAGTCAAGGCGACCCAAGTGAACCTAGATTCACGCGCGCTGAATCGGTGATCTACCGTCAGCGGGCCAAACTCAGGAGAGGCATCAGTCGTGTCGGTCAAAGAGATCGTATGGCGAGAGTTGGGGGCGTGCCGGGGGCTAGAGGCAAGCATGTTCTACCCGGACGACGACGACCTCGCATTGGAGGCCAAATCCGTGTGCGCGGGCTGCGACGTGCGAATCGCCTGCCTCGAACATGCGCTTCAAGCACGGGAGAAATCGGGGATCTGGGGCGGGGCGACGGAACGGGAGCGTCGACGGATGATCCGCCAACGTCGCCGTACCGCATAACCTGAACGGATGAGCGCATTCGACGAGCTGGGCGGCTGGCCCGCGCTCCTGACCGAACTGGTCGAAGGTCGCGACCTGCCCGCCTCGCACGCCAGGGCGGCTATGGGAACGATCCTGTCGGGCGATGCCACACCTGCCCAGCTCATCGGCTTCGTCGTGGCGCTGAGGGCCAAGGGCGAGACGCCCGAGGAGCTCAGCGGCTTGCTCGACGCGGTGCTCGACGCCGCGGCGTTGGTGCCGCTGAGCGAGGAGATGCGTTCGCGGGCTGTCGACATCGTCGGCACCGGCGGTGATCGCAGCCATTCGATCAACGTCAGCACGATGGCCGCAATCGTCGTCGCCGGCGCGGGTGTGCCGGTGTGCAAACACGGCGCGCGTGCATCGTCGTCGCAGTGCGGCGCGGCTGACGTCCTGGAGGAGCTGGGGGTCGCGATCGAGCTCACGCCCAACGGCGTGCTGCGATGCGTCGAAGAGGTGGGGATCGGGTTCTGCCTGGCGCCGAAGTTCCACCCCGCATTTCGATTCGCTGCGCCGAGTCGCCGTGAGATCGGCATCGCCACGGTGTTCAACATCCTCGGGCCGATGGCCAACCCCGGTCGAGTGCGCCGCCAGTTGATCGGTGTCGCCAACCCGGCGGTCGCCGAACGGATGCTGGCCTCGTTGCGCCTGCACGGCTCGGAGCGTGCCTGGGTGGTGCACGGTGGCGGGCTCGACGAACTGACCACGACCGGCATCTCCACCGTCCTGGCGCTCGACGACGACAACGTCCGCACGTTCACTGTCGATCCCATCGCCCTCGGGTTTGCACCCGCGATCCCCGACGAGCTGGTCGGTGGCACCCCACCGCAGAACGCCGAGGTCGTGCGCCGTGTGCTGAAAGGCGAGCATGGCGCGCATCGCAACATCGTCGTGCTCAATGCTGCCGCCGGGCTGGTGGTTGCCGGTGTCGCCGCGTCGCTGGACGAAGCGGTCATCATCGCCACGTCGTCGATCGACGAAGGGCACGCGGCACGAACCCTCGATCGGTGGATCCACGAATCCCAAGCCATCGAAGCCGATCTGCGGTCAGACCAATCGTGATCGTCCGTGTGCCGGCATCGTCGGCAAATCTGGGACCCGGGTTCGACACGTTGGGCATGGCGCTGTCGATGCATGCCGAGGCCGGCGTGATCGACGGCGATGTGCCTCCGGGCGGGCAACGCATCGACCAGTACCACCCCGCGGGTGTGGCGTTTCGGCGCGCCGGCGGTGAGGGCGACCTGTGGGTCTGCTCACCGATTCCCGTTGGTCGCGGACTCGGTTTCAGCGGTGCTGTCCGGGTGGCCGGCATCGTCGCTGCGCACGCGCAGCGTCATGGCGGCGACCCCGACCGGATGATTGCCGAGCTTCCGACGATGTTGGCGTTGGCAACCGAGCTCGAAGGGCACGCCGACAACGTGGCGGCGTCGCTGTTCGGCGGCATCGTGGCCACTGCCGACGGCCGCGCGGTGCGCATCCCGCTGGCGTTCGACCCCGCTGTCGTGGTGTGGATCCCGTCGTTCACGACATCGACCGACGAGTCGCGCACCAAACTCGGCAGTGAGATCGCGCTCCGCGACGCCGTGTTCAACATCGGTCGCACCGCCTTGCTGGTGGCAGCGCTGGCTGCCGGCGACACGGGAGCGTTGCGGGCAGCCACACAGGACCGGCTGCACCAGGACCGACGCCTGGTTGCTGCCGCCCCTTCGCGGACGGCGCTCCAGGCGGCGCTCGACGCCGGCGCATGGTGCTCGTGGTTGTCGGGCTCCGGGCCGACGGTCGCGGCTATGTGTCCGTACGACGAGGCCAACGAGCTGGCCGCGCAGATGCCCGACGACGGACACACCAAGGTGCTACGGATCGACCACGAGGGTGCCGTCATCGAGCCACACGACTGACAGCCGGCCGTCTCTACGCCGCTCGGTGCGCAGGTGGCTCGCCGACCGACTGGAGCTGCGATGTGCGACCGATGACTTCTGGTACGTCAACGATCGGCCATTCCCACTGGCCGTCACACCACACCACGGTGACCTTGTCGGCCATGCGATCGAAGGCGCGGGCCAAGCACAGCACCTCATCGACCATTGCACGGGGCAGCAAGGCGGCGAACACCGGTACATGGGGAGCCGGCAACGCCAACCCGATCTCCATCTGCCCGTCCTGGGCGGTGCCGACGAGCACACCGTTGCGCACGTGCAGCACCGTGTCGTCGATCTGCACGCCCACGTCGCCGGCTTCGCGGAGGCGATCCGTCAACCGCTTGCGCCGCATCGCCTGCGAGAACGCCATCGCCCGATCGCGCACCTGAGCCGCTTCCTCGTACCGTCGTGTGGCCGACAGCGCGGCCAGGCGAGCCTGCAGTGCCGCGATCACCAGATCGGGTGAGGTGGTCATGGCTTGCACCGTCTTGGCAACCACGGTTGCGTAGCGAGTTGCATCGGCGGCGCCCGCGCACGGACACATGGCGACGCCCAGCTGGGCCGACGTGCAGGTGATCGCCGCGGGCTGGGGCTGGAAAGTGCGGCCGAGCCGCGTCGTGCAGCGACGGAGCGGGAAGACCGATTGGAGGGCTTCGACGACTGCGTCGGCGTTGGCCTTCGACGGCAGCGGGCCGAGATGCACGCCGGGGCCGGTTGCGTCGTTGACCACCGAAAGGCGCGGCCAGGCCTCATCCGTGCTCAGTCGCACATAACGGTACTTCTGCGGCGACGTGCCGACCCTGTTGTAACGCGGTGCGAGTTGCTGCAGGTACCGCAACTCCAGCACCTCAGCTGTCAACACGTTGGGGGTGGTGATGTACGTGACCCGCTGAGCCTCGCGGAGCAACGTGCCGATCTTGCGACGATCATCGCTGCCGAAGTAGCTACGAACACGTTGACGAAGGTTGGTGGCCTTGCCCACGTAGAGAACCTTGTCGTTGGCGCCCCGGAACAGGTACACGCCGGGGCCTCGCGGCAGGCCGGTGGTCATGCGCAACTTGGCGGCCTGGGGGTGAGCGCCGATTCGGGGCAGCGAGATGAGATCGTCGAGCCCCAGCACCCCAAGCCCTGCCGCGCGTTCGAGCAGGAAGTGCAACAGGTCGGTCGTGGCCAGCGCATCGTCGAGAGCACGGTGCGACGGGCGGTGATCGAGACGGAACCGCGAGGCAAGAGTGCCGAGACGGCAGTCGGGCACCTCGTCGCGGATCAACCTGCGGGCCAGGGGCAGCGTGTCGATGACGGGGTTGACGATCTCTGGGTCGCCCCGTCGAGTGAGCGCAGCGTTGATGAAGGCCATGTCGAACCCGACGTTGTGCCCGACCACGACCGCGTCGCCGAGGAACTCGACCATCGACGGGAGCACCGACTCGATCGCCGGTGCGCGCACCACCATCGATTCGGTGATGCCCGTGAGCATCGTGATGACCGGCGGGATCGCCCGCCCCGGGTTCACGAGCGTTTGCAGAGTGCCGAGGCACACGCCGGCACGGACCTTGACCATGCCGATCTCGGTGATGAGATCGCTGTGACGATCACCTCCGGTGGTCTCGATGTCGAGCACGCAGAAGGTGACATCGGCCAAGGGTGTGCCCAAGTCGTCGAAGGACCGCTGCCCTCCGGCTGCCGTGCGCATCCCACCAGTCCAGCACGAACGAGTGTTCGAAGTCAAGAACAAGCGTTCGACTGCTCGAGGGGGACGGCCACCCGAAACATGATCGGTACAGTGGTCAGAGTGAGCGTCGAACCCCCAGCCGAGGTGCCGGTCAAGGTGCCCGATGAGGCGTTGCGACCAGCATTGGAGCTCGCGGTCGGGGTCGCCGCCGCCGGGGTGAAGCTGCGCCCGCCGTTGGCCTTTCCGTCCGGGCTCAAGCGCTTCCTCCGTTTTCACAAGCTGCCGCCGGCGGCACTCAGCGAGGTCCGTGCCGCAGTCGAGGGCGACGATGCCTTCCGCGGTCGCTTGGCCTCGGTCGCTACGGCGGATCTGGTCGACGAAGTCGGTGTGCTGTGGTTGTCGCGGCCGGACGGCTGGGATTTGGCGATCACCGAACTGATCCCGGAACAGGCAGTCGACGACCAGGCGGCGCTGCGGCGCGAAGAGCGTCGCCGCCTTGCGGCCCAAGAGGCCGCAGCACGCGGCCGTGCCGAATTGCTCGCCATGACTGCGGAGTTGGACCGCGAAAGGGCCGGTAAAGTCGCCGTGATGGGCGACCGTGATCGCCTGAAATCCGAGCTCGACGAAGTGCGGGCACGGCTGCGAGATGCCCAGCGCGTCGAGCATGCGACAGCGCAGACGCTCGCCAAGGCTGAGTCCGAGCTGGCCACGATGCGCCTCGCTGCCGCCGCGCCTCGTCTACCTACGCCAGTGGTGATCGACACGATGGCCGTGCGCAACCTGCTCGACGGAGCCGTTGCCGCGTCGACCGACATCGTCGCACTGTTGACCGACGCGTTGGGCGAGCTCGCCCGGGCAGACAGCGCGACCGACGAGGTTTCGTTCGAGCCAGCGCGTTCGCCGCGGGCGAGACGTAAGCCGATCCGGTTGCCGGGTGGGGTGTTGGTCGGAACCGTCGAGGCAGCCGAGTTCGTGCTGCGCATCAAGGGCGCTCTCACATTGGTCGATGGCTACAACGTCGCCATGTTGGGGTGGCCGTCGCTCGATCTCGATCATCAGCGTGACCAGTGCACCGTGGCCGCCGAGAACCTGGCCAAGCGGTGGAACATGGCGATGACCATCGTGTTCGACGGTGCCACGGTCGAAGGCGCACACACGGTGACGCGACGCAAGCTGCGCATCGTCTACTCCCCGGCTGGTGTTTCTGCCGACGATGTGCTGCGCGCCGAGGTCGCCGGCACAGACTTCGTCAAGGCGGTGGTGGTCGTGACCAATGACCGGGCGATCCTGGCCGACGTGACGGCCGCCGGGGCGAACACCGTGTCGTCCGACGACTTCCTCACCCTCATGCGTCGTTGACCAACGGTGAGTCCGATGGCGCGCCGGGCGGCGACATCGGGCTCACATCGGGTTGGGGATCGACGAGCTGTGTGTCCGATGGCGCGCCGGGCGGCGACATCGGGCTCACATCGGGTTGGGGATCGACGAGCTGTGTGTCCGATGGCGCGCCGGGCGGCGACATCGGGCTCACACCGGCGCGAGTCCGATCCTCCAGAAGGCGTGTCACACCCCCTTGCGATGATGAGCGCAGGTGGAGACCGACCCGCAACCAACAGGGCAAGGACATCATGGAACCCAACACGACCTCATTGATCATCTCGTGCGACACGTGCTGTATGCGGGCAACCGCCACGTGCGCCGATTGTGTGGTGACCCATGTGCTCTCACCAGCCGCGTTCGAATCCGTGGCGCTCGACGACGAGGAGATGCGGGTCGTGCGTTTGCTGGTCCGTGCGGGAATGATGCCTACGCTGCGTCACAGTGAGACCGACGCTGTCGCCGCCTTCTGTTGACGCCGAGTACGTCGATCAACTGGTCCAGCTCGCCCACCAGCACGACATCTCGCACGTCGGCGTGTGCAGCGCCGGAACCCTGGAACGAGCCCGGCGAGAGCTGTTTCGCCGCAAGGCCGCCGGTCTGCACGACGGCCTGCAGTTCACCTACAGGAATCCTCTGCGCAGCACGGATCCGCAACGCGCAGTCGCCGGAGCCCGCGCTGTGCTGGTGGGTGCCCGGTCGTACTACACCGAGGCGCCACCGGCGCCACCGGGTGCGCAGGGACGGGTGGCGCGCTACGCCTGGACCGACCACTACGCACCACTGCGTGTCGGGCTCCGTGCCGTCGCAGGCAAGCTGCGCGCCGATGGCTTCCGGGCCGTCGCCTTCGCCGACGACAACACGATCGTCGACCGTGAGGTTGCGTACGAGGCCGGCATTGGTTGGTTCGGCAAGAACGCCAACATCTTGCTCCCCGGTGCCGGGAGCTGGTTCGTCCTCGGGTGTGTGATCACGACGGCACCGTTGCCTTCCTCGAAGTCGCCGGTCGATGATGGCTGCGGGTCGTGTCGACGGTGCCTCGACGCGTGCCCGACGGGGGCGATCGTCGCCCCCGGCGTGGTCGACGCCCGCCGTTGCCTGGCCTGGGTCTTGCAGAAACCGGGAGTGATGGATCGGCAGTGGCGGACAGCGATCGGCGACCGCATCTACGGCTGCGACGATTGCCAGACCGTGTGCCCACCCACAGTGCGGTTCGCGTCGAAGCATCAGGCGCCGCCGTTGCAGATCGAGCCGTGGGTGTCGCTGATCGAGATCCTCGATGCCGACGACGCTGAACTGCTGGCGCGTTGGGGTCGCTGGTACGTGGCGGACCGCGATCCGAAATGGGTCCGGCGCAACGCGCTCGTAGCACTCGGCAACGTCGGCCAGGCAAGCGACCCAGACGTCCGTCGATGTGTCACCGAGTACCTCGCCCATGCGGACCCGGTCCTCCGTGTGCACGCGGTGTGGGCGGCGCGACGACTCGGGCTCGCCTCACTGCTGCCGGCCACCGACACCGACCCATTGGTCGTGGACGAATTGGCTGCACCGGCATGAAGCACCTGCTGGTCACCAACGACTTCCCACCCAAGATCGGCGGCATCCAGTCGCTGCTGTGGGAGTGGTGGCGCCGCTTGCCACCGCAGTCGTTCGCAGTATTGACGAGCCCGTACGACGGTGCAGCTTCGTTCGACGCGGCACAACCGTTCCACATCGAACGTACTCGCGAGCCCGTGCTGTTGCCGCACCCCTGGATGGTGTCGCACATCAACGAGATGGCGACGCGAGTCGGGGCCGATCTGGTGGTGCTCGATCCGGCGCTGCCCCTCGGCCTCGTCGGTCCGTCGCTGCGCCTGCCCTACGACGTGGTGCTGCACGGCGCCGAGGTCACGGTGCCAGGCCGGTTGCCGGGTACCAAGCAGTCGCTGGCCTATGTGTTGCGTGGAGCCCGACACATCGTCGCGGCCGGGAGCTATCCGGCTCGCGAAGCCGAGCGCGCCGCGGGCCGAAGCCTGCCGATCACCATCGTTCCGCCAGGAGTCGACACTGCACGATTCCGGCCACTGACCGATCAGGAGCGAGCATCGGCCAGGGCTCGATTCGGCCTGTCGGCCGATGCCGAGGTGATCGTCGGCATCAGCCGACTCGTTCCGCGGAAGGGCTTCGACACTGCGATTCGGGCTGCGGCGATCCTGCGTGCATCGCGTCCGCATCTCGTCCTGGCGATCTCCGGCGGTGGGCGCGACGAGCAACGGCTGCGCAAGCTGGCCGGCGAACTCGGGGCGCCCGTGCGTTTCCTCGGTCGCGTCGGCAACGACGACCTTCCTGCGCTGTATGGCTGCGCCGATGTGTACACGATGCTTTGTCGCAACCGGTGGGGCGGTCTCGAACAGGAAGGGTTCGGCATCGTGTTCTTGGAGGCGGCCGCGTGCGAGGTGCCACAGGTCGCGGGCGACTCGGGTGGTGCCGAAGACGCGGTGATCGACGGCGTGACCGGCGTGATGATCCGCCACACGGACGATGCCCGCGAGGTGGCGCGCGCCTTCGAGAGGCTGCTCGACGACCCGGACCTGCGGGCTCGCATGGGCAGAGCCGGAAGGCTTCGAGCGGTCGACGAGTTCTCCTACCAAGGGCTCGCCGAGCGGCTGGGCTTGGCACTGGGTGCCCTGCCATGATGACGCTCGAGATGAAGGTCCGCAGCCGATGAGCGACCACACCACCGCACCGGGCGGGCGAGTCGTTCGGCTCGATCTGGCCGGGACCGCCGTGTTCCTCGCTGCGCTCGCCGTCGCGGTGCCGCTCCGCACGCACCGCTTCGCACAGTTCTTGATCGGCGGGGTGTCGATGGCCCTGTTCGCCGTCGGTGTGGTCACCACGTTGTGGGCGTACACCCGGGCGTTGGATCGCTCGCGCGTGGAGGAAGTCGGAGTCGCCAACCTCTATCTCCTGACCGGCGACACGGCCCCGAAGGTGGTGGGCCGCACGATGTCGCTGGCACTCGCCGTTCAGGTCCTGGCGGCGATCGGCGGGGCGTGGATCGGTGTCGTCGGGCTCGACAAAGGCCAGCTCAATGCACTCGCATTCGGGGTGCTGGTGCCGATGTTCGGCGTCGGCATGAATGGGACGTGGGCCGCACGGCACGGCTCGTACGGTCCTCGAGTCGGCCGAGCGGTGTCACCGAGAGATCACAAGATCGACTAGAACAGAGCAATGGCTGAAACGGCGTCCCAGACCACCACGATTGCGGCCCCACCAGATCGCGTGTGGGCGATCGCGACCGATCTCGAGCGCTACCCGGAGTGGGCGAAGGACGTGAAGGATGTCGTCATCAGGGCTCGCGACGAGCAGGGACGCCCGACCGAGGTCGAGTTCCGGGCGTCGGCGCTCGGTCGCAGCACGCACTACACGTTGAGCTACGACTACAGCGATGCGCCGGCGGTGTTGGCCTGGAGCATGTTGCGTGGAGACATCATGCGCACCATCGACGGCGCCTACCACTTCTCCCCGACGACCGACGGCGGTACGGAGGTGCGGTACGACCTCATCATCGACCTCGTCGTGCCGTTGCCCGGCTTCGTGAAGCGCCGCGCCGAGGTCCGCATCCTCAACACCGTGCGCGAGCTGAAGGTTCGCGCCGAATCGTGAGTCGTCGCCGAATCGGCATCGACGTCGGGGGCACCAAGTGTCTGGGGGTCGTGCTCGATGACAACGGTGAGGTAATCGAAGAACAACGCCGACCGACACCACCCGGCACCGAGGCCTTCGTCGACACGCTCGCCGAACTGGCCGGCGCGCTCGGGGTCACCGACTCCCTCGGAATCGGGGTGCCCGGCATGGTCACCCGTTCGGGAGTGATCAAAGCCTCGCCCAACCTGATCGACATCACCGACTTCGAGGTCGGGCGCATGTTGTCGGAGCGGCTCGGCTTCCAGGTCGAGGTCGGCAACGACGCCACGTGTGCGGCGGCCGCCGAGTGGCAGGTCGGCGTGGCCAAGGGTGCCACCGACATGGTGATGGTCACCTTGGGCACGGGCATCGGCGGGGGAGTGATCGCCGGCGGACGCCTGATTCGTGGTGCCAATGGGTTCACCGGCGAGATCGGCCACATGGTGGTCGATCCCGACGGCCTGCCTTGCCCATGCGGCCGGCGCGGATGTTGGGAGCGCTACGCGTCGGGCAGCGGGTTGGCGCGGTTGGCCCGCGAGGCGGCCATCGGCAAGCGACTCCGTCGGGTGCTGCAGTTGGCCGGGGGCGATCCGTTCAACGTGCGCGGCGAGAACGTGCAGGCCGCGGCCCGCGAGGGCGACGCCGAAGCGCTCGGTGTCATCGATTTGTTCGGCTACTGGGTGGCACTCGGCCTCAACAACCTCACCAACCTCCTCGATCCGCAGATGTTCGTCCTGGGTGGTGGGCTCGCGGCCTCCGGCGATCTCTATCTCGGCCCGATCCAGAAGTGGTTCACGGAGTTGCTGTATGCGCCCGACCTGCGACCGCATCCATTGCTGGTGTTCGCCTCGCTGGGCGAGCGCGCCGGGGCGGTCGGCGCTGCGCTGATGACCGAACTTCACTGACCTGATCAGGCGCGTGCGTGCCCGGTCGTGCGCCGCACCACCAGGCTGGGCGACATCACGACGTCGGTCAGTTCACCGCGATCGTTCAACGTGTTGATCAGCATGGTTGCCGCAGCAGCGCCCATCTCTCGTCGAGGTTGATCGATCGTGGTCAGCCCGATGTGGTTCAAGGCTGCGAGCGAGGTGTTGTCGAACCCGAGCACCGAAATGTCGTCGGGCACCACCAACCCGGCGCGCTCGACAACATCGATCGCGCCGACGGCTGAGAGGTCGTTGGCGGTGAAGATGGCCGTCGGCAAGAGCGCTCCGCGCAACAAACGCTCGGCGCCGTGGGCTCCGGCTTCCTCGGTGAAGTCACCGCTGATGACCTGAGCGTTCTCCTTGAGCCCCAGCCGGCTCATCGTGCGCAGGTAGCCCGTTCGTCGTGGTGACGCACCAGCGCCCTTGCCTCCGTCGATGTGGGCGATCCGCCGGTGGCCGAGGTCGTACAAGTGCTCGACCGCCATGCGCGCACCGTCGGCGTCGTCGGTGGTCACCGATCCGATGCCGAGTGTGCTGAACGCCCGCCCCACCGACACCAGCGACACCTCGGCGCCAACAGCATCGAGCCGGGATGCCGGTAGGCGACACCCGGCCACGATGATGCCATCGACGCGCGACGCCAGGAAGGTGTCGAGTGCCCGTGATTCGAGCCGCGGGCTGCGTCGGCCACTGGCCAAGATGAGTTGGTAGCCGTGACGCTCGGCCGAGGCGTGGATGCCGTCGGTCACCTCGGCGAACCACGGATTGTGCAGATCGTTGAGCAACACGCCGATCGTCATTGTCTTGCGCGAGGCGAGGTTGCGGGCCATCAGGTTCGGTCGGTACCCGAGCTGGGTCGCCGCATCGGTCACTCGCCTTCGCGATTCGATGCTGACGCGTGGCGAGTCGCGCATCACCAACGACACCAAGGCGCGTGAAACGCCGGCGATCTGGGCCACGTCCTCCAATGTCGGGGCGTGGATTCGTCCTGTGCTCGACACCGCGGCCAACCTAGTTCACTTGACACTGCTGCTGAGACGTCTAGAGTTGGAGCGCTCTAACTTATCGAGGGGACAGAATGATCGACCGCATTGCCGCAGCGCCTATCTCGTGGGGAATCTGTGAGGTACCCGGCTGGGGCTTGCAGATGTCGCCCGACCGGGTGCTCGCCGAAATGGCGGAACTGGGCATCACCTCGACGGAGCTCGGCGCGCTGGGTTGGTTGCCCGACGACACCGCCTCGTTGCGATCACTGCTCGATCAGTACGGCCTGTCGATCCTTGGTGGATTCGTGCCGCTGGTGTTGCACCACGGCACCAGTCACCCCGGTTCGCTGGAGGCCGCGCATGCTGCTGCCGCCACGTTGTCGGATTCCGGTGGCCAGTACTTCGTTGCTGCCGTGATCGCCAGCATGGAGTCGTGGGATCGCCCGACGCTCGACGCGAGCGAGTGGTCTGCGCTGTTCGCGGGTCTCGTCGAGACCGAGAAGGTCTGTGCCGAATACGGCCTGACGCAGGTTGTGCACCCACACGTCAACACGCTGATCGAAACGGCCGACGAGTTCGAGCGGTTCTTGAACAACTCCTCCTCGTTGTTCTGCCTCGACACGGGTCATCTCTTCATCGGCGATGCCGACGACGTTGCGATTGCCGAGCAGCATGGCGAGCGCGTCGGCCTGGTCCACATCAAAGATGTCGACCGGTCGGTCTCGGCGCGATTCCGCGCCGGGGAGTTCGATTGGATGGGCGCGATTCAGAACGGTCTGTTCCCGTCCGCGGGTTCTGGCGATGCGCCGATCGCTGCTACGGTGCGGACGCTCGAGCAGTCCGGTTACACCGGCTGGTACGTATTGGAACAAGATGTGGCTCTGACCGGTGGCGAACCGCCTCTCGGCCAGGGTCCGGTACACGGGGTTCGCCAGAGCATCGAGTACCTGAAGTCGCTGGCTGGGTAGTCCGGGCAGTGGAAACAGCCGGCTTCTGCCGGTGTACACCATCACTCCTAGAGGGGGAAAGAAGAACACATGAAGAAGACCCGTTACGTCTTCGCATCGCTTGCAGCGCTCGCCTTGGTGGCGACTGCCTGCGGCAGCGACAAGAACACAACAAGCACAGCGGCGCCGGCAGGCACCACAGGTGGTGTCGCGACCAGTGCTGCAACTGGCGACACCTCGGCGGCAACAACGGCAGCGCCGGCGGACACCGCTTCTGCCGACACCGTCGATGTGACGGCCGGTCAGGACATCACCATCGCTGTCATCACCCACGGTGATGGTGGCGTGTTCTGGTCAGTGTTCCAGAAGGGCGCAGAAGATGCCGGTAAGACGCTGGGCATCACGGTCAAGTACCAGGGTTCGAACAACACCGGTACCGACCAGGCCGCGATGATCAACCAGGCAGTGGCCGACGGCGTCAACGGTCTTGCCGTGTCGCTCGCCGATCCCGATGCCGTCAAGGACGCCGTGAAGGCGGCCGTCGACGCCGGTATCCCGCTGGTCACGACCAACTCGGGTTCGAACCTGTACAAGGAGTTCGGTGCGTTCACTCACATCGGCCAGGACGAGTTCACGGCCGGTGCTGGTGCAGGCGAGAAGTTCAACGAAGCCGGAGCCAAGGTGTTGCTCTGTGCCAAGCAGGAGCAGACCAACACGGGCCTCGACGCACGTTGCGATGGTGCCAAGAGCACCTTCAAGGGCAAGTTCCTGACGCCGATCACGACCTCGGGTGACGCCTCTGGCAAGCAGCAGGCCGACATGAAGGCCGCGATTGACTCCGACAAGACCATCGACGCAGTGTTCGGCGTCGGTCCGGTCATCGCCCACGACACAGCAGCAGCAGTCAAGGAACTGGGTCGCACCGTCACCGTTGGTGGCGTCGACCTGTCGCCTGACCTGTTGAAGGACATCGCCGCCGGCGACGTGCTGTTCACCATCGATCAGCAGCAGTACCTGCAGGGTTACATCTCGGTGGTCGCGTTGTACCTCAACGTCACCAACCAGAACACCCTCGGCGGTGGCCTGCCGATCAACACCGGTCCTGGCTTCGTCACCAAGGACAACGCCGACGCCGTTTCCAAGCTCGTCGACGCTGGTACCCGCTAGTTCAGGCAGATATTCAGAGAGATAGTTGATTGAGGTGGCGGGCGTCGAGAGGCGCCCGCCACATCTCACGCCGATCGAAGTGACACGCGTCTGCTTCGGTCGGCGTCTCTACATTCGCATAGCTTTGCGTACACGCAACTCTTGAGGTCAGGGGGACCCATGACAGCGACAGACGTGACGGTCAGCCACGAGCCGGTTTCAGAACCACCGCCCGTACCGGCCGATGAACGAATCTCACACCGGGGCCCGATGCGCCGGTGGCTCATCTCGCCAGAGATCGGCGCGCTGATCGGCGCCGTCATCGTCTGGACCTTCTTCTGGGGGAACGGGCAGACCTTTGGCGAGGCCGACACCACGCTCAACTGGCTCGACGTGGCCGCCCCGACCGGCATCATGGCCGCCGCAGTGGCGCTCTTGATGATCGGTGGCGAGTTCGACCTCTCGTCGGGTGTCATGACCGGCGCCACCGCCATCCAGATCGGTTTGGTCTCGCGCTTCTTCATGGGCAGCGGCATCAACATCGGCTGGGCCATCGGCTCGGCCTTTCTTGCCGCCGCAGCAGTCGGCTGGTTCAACGGCTTCATGGTCAACAAGACCGGATTGCCCAGCTTCATCGTCACCCTGGCATCGTTCTTCACCCTCCGCGGTGTGATGTTGGTGATCTCGAAGCGTCTTGTCGGCAAGGTCCAGGTCGACAAGATCACTGAGCAGGACGGCGCCAAGTTCTTCAAGAACTGGATCGCCCACGAGTGGAAGTTCACCGAGTTCAGCGGCCGCGACAAGGTCTTCCTCGGACTGGTCTTCGTCGGCAGCGCGGCGTTCATCTACGGCCTGCTCGAGCAGTCGTTCATCCGACGGGTAGCGGTGAACCCCACGGGTCTCGGAATCACCGTCGTCGGGCTGATCGGTGCTGCGGCTGGTTTCGTCGGCCTCCTGCGCACCGATGGCGTCGGTCAGAACGCGCTCTTCACTGCAATTGCCGGCGTGGGCGTCGTGCTGGCGATCGTCGGTGCGGGCCAGGCACGGTGGAAGGGTCACGCCAGGACCGCGCGATCCGCCTCACTGGCTCCTGAAGCAACCCGGCGATTGGTTCTCGGGCTCGTGTGCATCGTTCTGGCGTGTCTCACGCCGATCCCGTTCGATCGGCATCAGACTCAGGCCATCCTCAGTTGGACGTCGGACGGCTTGCGGCCGGTCATCGCCGGTATCGCCGCCATCATCGGTATCGGGTTGGCAATTCGGGTGTCGCTCCCGGAACTGCGCGAGCAGAAGAAGCGTACGGCAGGAGCGTTCGGCAAGCTGGGCGTGTTCGCCCTCTATTCCGGGGGCCTGGTGATGACGATGATGATCTGCTTCCTGCAACTCACCACCGTGCAGGCCCTCCGCGCCATCGGCATGTTGTTGCTCGCCGGGGCAGGGCTGACCTATCTGATGCTGGCCCGTGGTATCGCCGGCATGACCAGCAAGCGGTGGCAACTGATCATCGGCCTGCTCGTGCCGGTCTCCCTCGTTGTGTTGGCATTCGTGGTCCGCGCCGACTCCGATACCGTGCGCTTCCGCACCGGCATGTTCGGCGCCATGATGATCGGGGCGATGGTCCTCACCGCCAACACGCTGCTCGAGTTCTTCATGGAGAAGCGCGATCACGCCGACGTGCACGCCGACCACCTCGGCAAGCGTCTGCAACTCGGCGGGTTCGTCCTCGCGTTCGTCGGGTTGATCATCCGTCTGGTGTGGTCGAACCTCACCCCCGAGCACGCCGCCCAGGTCAAGGCGGCCGGTGGCAGCGTCGGGCAGAACGTTCTGCGTGAGACGGTCGTGTGGTGGCTGCTCGTGGCGGCCGTCGGTTCGTACGTGCTCGTCAAGACCCGTTGGGGTAACTGGATCTTCGCCGTCGGTGGCAACAAGGATGCGGCTCGTGCCGTCGGTGTGCCCGCCGACCAGGTGAAGGTCGGGCTGTTCGTCTGCGTTTCAGTGTGCGGCTGTCTTGCCGGAACGCTGATCGCCTTGCGATACGGCACGGTGCAGGCAAACCAGGGCACCGGCCTCGAGTTCGAGTACATCATTGCCGCTGTCGTGGGTGGGTGCCTGCTGACAGGTGGCTACGGATCGGTGATCGGTGCTGGTCTCGGCTCGGCCATCATGGCCGTGTCAGTCGTCGGTGTGCAGACCACCAAGTGGAACTCCGATGGACGCTTCGCCTTCCTCGGCGGCGTGCTGCTGCTGGCAGTGCTCGTCAACAACTTCACCCGTAAGAAGGCTCAGGAGGCACGATGACCGTCACCGAGACAATCGACCCCAGCGAGCACGCGCTGCTCGAGCTGCGCAACATCTGCAAGTACTTCGGCAACGTCACGGCACTCGAAGACATCACCACCAGGGTCGAGGCCGGCAAGGTCACCTGTGTGCTCGGCGACAACGGTGCAGGCAAGTCGACGTTCATCAAGATCCTGTCGGGCGTGCATCAGCCGAGCTCTGGTGAGTACACCATGTACGGGTCGCCGGTGCACTTCACGACACCTCGCGACGCCCGCAACGCGGGGATCGCTGCGGTGTTCCAGGACTTGGCGCTGGCACCGCTGCTGTCGATCTGGCGGAACTTCTTCCTCGGGGTCGAGCCCATGCACGCCGGCATCTTCATGCGCACCGCGTTCATGAAGAAGACGGCGAAGGAAGAGATGGCCAAGATGGGCATCGACCTACGCGATGTCGATCAACCAGTCGGCACGTTGTCGGGCGGCGAGCGCCAGTCCGTAGCCATTGCCCGTGCGGTGTACTTCGGCGCACGGGTGCTGATCCTCGACGAGCCGACGTCGGCGCTCGGTGTGAAGCAATCCGGCGTGGTGTTGAAGTACACCCGCGCGGCCGCGGATCGCGGTCTCGGCGTGATCTTCATCACCCACAACCCCAACCACGCCATTCCCGTCGGCGACCGGTTCTTGTTGTTGAACCGCGGGCACAGCCTGGGCGACTTCGCCAAGGACGAGATCTCCAGGACCGAGCTCACCCGGCTGATGGCCGGTGGGGCCGAACTGGAGCAACTCGAGCATGAGATCGGTCTTCGCTGACCTTCGATGACCGTACCCCCCGGCACCACCCTCGAGCTGCTCACGGTTGGTCGCATCTGTGTTGATCTCTACGCCAACGAGGCCGGGGCCAGCTACATCGATCCCCAGACCTTCACCAAGTCGATCGGCGGGTCGGCGACCAACGTGGCCATTGCCGCGGCGCGGCTCGGCCATCGCACGGCAGTGTTCACGAAGGTCGGCGACGACCCGTTCGGACAGTACGTGCGGCACAAGCTCGACCTGTTCGGCGTGGAGACGCGTTACGTCCTGACGCACCCGTCGATGCCGACGCCGTTGGCCTTCGCGGCGATGGATCCGCCCGAGGACCCGCAGCTGTTGATGTACCGCTACCCGACGGGTCCGGATCAGACGCTGCAGATCAGCGAGATCGACCGCGAGGCGGCGCTCGAGGTGCCGATCCTGTGGTTGACCGGCGCATGGTTCAGCGACGCGCCGGCACGGGAGACGTGCTGGGAGCTGCTGTCGATCCGCGGGCGCCGGCCGCATGTCGTGTTCGACATCGACTACCGGGCCAACTTCTGGCCGAACCGCGACGCGGCGACCGCCGACCTCGGCCCGGTGCTCGATCATGTCACTGTGGCGGTGGGGAACCGCACCGAATGCGAGGTCGCTGTCGGGTCAGGCGACCCACCAGAGGCAGCTCGGCGTCTGCTCGACCGTGGCGTCGAGTTGGCCATCGTCAAGATGGGTGGCGAAGGCGTGTTGGTGGCTACATCGCACGGCACCACCGTGGTGCCGCCGCACTTCGTCGAGGTCGTCTGCGGCCTGGGTGCCGGCGACGCGTTCGGCGGCATGCTCGTGCACGGGCTGTTGTCGGGCTGGGAGCCGGTGCGGATCGTCGAGTACTGCAACGTCGCCGGCGCGATCGTCGCGTCACGATTGCTGTGCTCGGACGCCATGCCCACCCTGCCCGAGGTCGCCGAAGCGTTGGAGGAGCGTCGTGTCGCTGGATGACCAGACCTTCGCATCGTTGACCGAGACCCGGGTCAGCGCGCCGCACAAGATCACCGAGGCGCTCGCCGCCCGCCGGCGGCGTGGCACGCTGACACAGGACGGGATGCTGTTCATCGTCGCTGCCGATCACACGGCGCGGGCGATGGTGGGGCTGCACGACGATCCGCTGGCGATGGCTGATCGGCGGTCGATGCTCGATCGCTTGCTGACGGCGCTCGAACACCCGCGAGTCGACGGGGTGCTCGGCAGCGCGGAGATCATCGACGACTTGGCGTTGCTGGACGCCCTGCACGACAAGGTCGCGGTCGGCACCATGAACCGAGGCGGGTTGGCGGGCGCCAGTTGGGGGATGGACGATCGGTTCACGGCGTACGACACAGCGCACCTTCGTGCTGCCAACCTCGATGCCGGCAAGTTGTTGCTGCGCATCGACTATCACGACGCCGGCACGGTCCCCACGCTCGCCGGCGCTGCGGCTGCAGTGCAGGAGCTCAACGATGCGCACATGATGGCGATGGTCGAGCCGATCCCGTACACCAAGAACGATCGCGGTGAAGCCGTGTGGGACACCGACCCGCTGGCGCTGGTGAAGGCGGTGGGCGTCAGCGCCGCGCTGGGCGGATCGAGCGCGTACACGTGGCTGAAGGTCCAGGCAACTGCCGACATCGCCACCGTCGCCAAGGTGACGACGCAACCGTTGCTCTTGCTCGGCGGCGCACCTGGCCCGGATCCCGAGGCGACATTCGCCCTCTGGGAAGATGCGTTGCATCAACCGACGGTGCGCGGGCTCGTGATCGGACGATCGTTGCTGTATCCCGCCAACGGCGACGTTGCAGGTTTCGTCTCTCGTGCAGCAGACTTGGTGCAGCAAGCTGCAAAGGACCGGCAATGAGCCCATCACTCCATCGACCATCGGGAACCCTCACCGATGGCGATCTCGCAGTTTCACTCAGTCCCGACAACGCCGGCTGGGCCTATTCGGGCCTGATCGTGGTGTTGTTGGCGCCGGGAGTAGAGCGCTCTATCGCGCTTGGCGACAGCGAAGCTGTGGTGCTACCGCTCTCGGCGATCGACGTCGACGTCGCGGTCGACGGAGAGCACTTTCGCCTCGACGGGCGCGTCTCGGTGTTCGATCGTGTCACCGACTTCGCCTATGCCCCCAAGGGTGCGACCGTGGTGCTCCGCGCCGAAGCCGGTGGTGAGGTCGCTCTTGCAACTGCCCGGTGCGACCAGCGAATGACAGCCCGCTACGGGTCTGCCGACGGGGTCGCGGTCGAGCTTCGCGGCGCTGGGCCGGCGACGAGACAGGTCAACAACTTCCTCAGTCCCGAGGCCTGGCCGCATGCCGACAAGTTGATGTGCGTGGAGCTCATCACGCCAGACGGCAACTGGTCGAGCTACCCACCACACCGTCACGACGACTCACCGGAGTGCCCGGTCAACAACGAAGAGATCTACTACTTCCGCATCGGCGTGGCGGGAAGCAGCCAGTACTCCGCCGACGGATTCGGCATGCACCGCACGTACACCCCGGACGGGTCGATCGACGTCAACGTCGTGATTCGCGACGGTGATGTGTTCTGCGTGCCCCGGGGCTATCACGGTCCGTGCATCGCCGCCCCGGGGTACCCGATGTACTACCTCAACGTGCTCGCCGGGCCCGGCGGCGAACGCTCGATGGCCTTCTGTGACGACCCCACACATCACTGGGTCCGCGACACGTGGGCCGAGATGGCTACCGATCCGCGGTGCCCGATGACGACCAAGAACGGACGAACGACGTGACCAAGACGATACGAATCGGTGTGATCGGCTTCGGCTGGATGGGTCAGGCTCACAGTCGCGGGTGCCGGCGGGCCCCCAGCTACTTCCTCGATCGTGACTACGAGCCACAACTGATCGTGGTCAGCGACACGGTCGAAGCGCGGCGCGACGATGCGGTGCAATCTTTCGGCTATCAGCGTGCCGTCGCCGACTGGCACGAGGTGATCGAGGCCCCCGACGTCGACGTCGTGTTCGTGACGGCGCCCAACATGCTGCACGTCGAGATGGTCGAAGCGGCTGCGGCCGCAGGCAAGCCGGTGTTCTGCGAGAAGCCGGTGGGTGGCACGCCGAAGCAGACGGTTGCTGCCGAGCGCACAGCCCGCCACGCCGGCGTGATCACCGGTGTCGGGTACAACTACCGCTGGGCACCGTTGGTGCAATACGCCAAGCAGTTGATCGACACTGGCGAGATCGGCGAGATCACGAACTATTACGGCCGGTTCTTCTCGATGTACGGCAGCGATCCCATGGGCCTGCTGTCGTGGCGATTCTTGGTCGACCAAGCCGGTCACGGCGTCAGCACCGACATCCTCAGTCACTCCGTCGATCTCGGGCACTACCTGGTCGGCGGCATCGCCAAGGTCATGGGCACCGGCGAGACGTTCATCAAGCAACGTCCGCTGCCGACCGGTGGCGGAACGCACTACGACCGCGGCAAGCCTGGCGACCCGACTGGTGCGGTGACCAACGAGGACTACATCGGGATGATGTGCGTCTTCGACGGCGGCGCACGCGGCACGTTCGAAGCCTGTCGATCGATGGTCGGTCCGGAGAGCCAGAACAGTTTCGAGGTCTACGGCACCAAGGGTTCGATCGCCTGGAACTTCGAGAAGATGAACGAGTTGCGCGTCTACATCGCCGCGGAGCACAAGCACACCGGATTCACGACCGTGTTCGGCGGCGACCGCTTCCCGCCGCACGGCAACTTCGTGCCGGGGAGCGCCAACAGCATCGGGTTCGAAGACCTGATCTGCATCGAGGATCACGAGTTCTTGCAGTCCGTCGCCGCCGGTCGTCAGCACACGCCGGGATTCGCCGAGGCCTTGCAGTACGTGTCGGTCCAAGACGCAGTGCTGCGGAGTTGGGAGAGCGGGCATTGGGAAGACGTCGTTTCGCTGAGGGAGGAATGAGATGAGCACCACACGACTCACGACCGCTGCGGCGATCGTTCGCTATCTGATTGCACAACGTACGGTGATCGACGACGTCGATGTGCCGCTGTTCCCGGGTGTCTTCGCGATCTTCGGGCACGGCAACGTAACCAGTCTCGGGCTGGCGCTGCAGGAGGCCGGCGACGCCATGCCGACGTGGCGCGGGCAGAACGAGCAGGGCATGGGCCTAGCCGCCGTCGGCTATGCCAAGGCGGTGCGCCGGCGCCAGATCATGATCGCCACGTCGTCGGTGGGGCCAGGCGCTCTCAACATGGTGACGGCGGCAGGGGTGGCTCACGCCAACCGGCTTCCGGCGCTGTTCCTCGTCGGCGACACATTCGCCAGCCGCTTGCCCGACCCGGTGCTGCAACAGGTCGAGCACTTCGGTGACCCGACCGTCACCGTCAACGATGCGTTCAAGGCGGTCAGCCGCTACTGGGACCGGATCATGCGGCCCGAACAGATCATCCACTCGCTGCCGCACGCAGTTGCGGTGATGCTCGACCCGGCCG
>JBDTRP010000067.1:0-7271 GCA_039931555.1 Ilumatobacteraceae bacterium
GTTCCGTTCCTGTTCGTGTCGGCCAGCGAGTTCCAATCGCACTTCTACGGCATGACGAACCGCAAGATCCGCCAGTTCTTCAAGGCGCTCCGTCAAGCGGCCCGCGCCGAGGGCGGAGCGATCGGCTTCATCGAAGAGTTCGACGCCATCGGCATGGCCCGCTCGGGCATGGGTCACGGCGGTATGCGCGAGGGTGCCGCGGGCATCGTCAACGAGTTGCTGGTGCAGATGCAGAGCTTCGACCTGCCGACCGGTTGGGACAAGTTGACGAGCAAGCTCATCGACCGAGTCAACCTGCTCTTGCCCCCCGCACGGGCCTTCTCACGGCCGAAGATCAAGCCGGCCAACGTACTCGTCTTCGCAGCGACCAACCGCGCCGATGGGCTCGATCCGGCCCTGATGCGCCCCGGCCGTTTCGACCGCACGATCCACTTCGACCTGCCGCCGCGCACCGACCGCATCGCGATCGCCAACTACTACCTCGCCAAGAAGTCACATGAGCCATCGGTCAACGCGGTGATCATCGCCGATCGCACGGCGGGCTACAGCCCGGTCCGGATCGAGCGGTTGCTCGACGAGGCGCTCATCATCTCCCTGCGCGGCGGGCGCAAGTCGCTGTCGATCGAGGACCTCGTCGAAGCGCAGATGATCGTCGAAGTCGGCCTCGCCCAAGATGTCGGTTACCAGCCCGACGAGCGCCGCCGGATCGCGATCCACGAGGCCGGCCACGCCGTGATCGCCGTGCTGGTCGGCCGTGATGTGCGTGTCGCCTCGATCCTTCGTCGCTCGGCCTCGCTGGGCCTGGTCGCTCACGACGACGGTGAGGAGCGGCATCTGCGTACGCCATCCGAGCTCCGCGACCTCATCGTGGTCGCCCTGGCCGGTCGGGCCGCCGAGATCCAGGAGTACGGCGAGGCGTCGACCGGCATCGCCTCCGATCTGGCTGCGGCCACCAACATCGCTGCCCAGTTGATCGGCCTCGTCGGCGCCGGCGACAGTTTGCTCAGCCTCGACGCCGCCGAGATGCCCATGGCCGGCAACATGGCCGCCAAGGTCTTTGCCGACGAGCGGTCACGGGTACAGGCCGACGACATCATGAACAAGGCGGCCGACCGTTCGGCGTGCATGTTGCTGGAACACCGCACTGCGTTGCTGGCAGTTGCTGACGCGCTGTGCGAGCACGACGAGTTGACGGGTGATCTCGTTCACGAGATCGTCGCCGAAGCAGTCAGCACCCAGTAGCAACGTGCATGCCGGGCGACCGGCATCTGCGGTCAGCGCAGCGAGCCCTCGGCGGGTCGGCGCCAACGCTTGCGCGCTGCGGGGACTTGCTCGGCCGGCGCCACATCGCCGACCCGTTCGATCACCCACACACCACCATCGTCGCTGAATGCGTGGGGCGCAACGAGCGGCTGAACCTGGTGCACCCGGCCGGCCAGGCCCGCAGCGGCAACGGCTGAGCCCAGGGCGCCGGCGAGTCGCGGTCCCCACGCGGGGTGCGTGTCGGGGAACTCCGGATAGGCGTCGCCCACCAGGCTCAACCCCAGCGACACGGCGATGCCGGCCGGTTGGTTGAGCGTGGTCGCGAGCTGTCCGGCGTCGAGGAGCCGCTCGCGCAGTTCCTCGATCGACGAGGACCAACTGGTTGCCAGCAGCTCACTTCGGCGCGTGTCGTATCGGTCGTCGGTGACCGGCGCAGCGGCCAGCACGAGGTGATCGTGCACGATGGCGATCCATGGTTCGGAGTCGCCGCGACTGCCGATGAGACGCATGGTGTAGGCGGGCACCAAGCGGGCGATGGCGATCGGCGTGGGTTCGATCGACTCGAGGTCGAATCCGGCTTGGCGAACGAAGCGCTCGACGCGCCGGTGACGGATCATGTCGGTCTGCAAGTGGGCCAGAAGCCGCCGTGCGCTGGAGGCCATCTCGATCGTGGCCGACACGTCGGTGAGCTTCGATCGGTGCAGGTTCAACTCGGTCGTGCTCCACCCGGTGATGTCGAGCGACTGGATCGACGAGTCGTGGCGCCACATGCACACCCGGGTCGGCTGGCCGGCCTCGTCCAGCAGGCTCCGCAGCCGGGTCAGGCCATCGAGCAGCAAGAGGTCGTTGGTGGTGTCGCAGGCGACTCCGGCAACCTTGGCGACGCGGCCGGGGGCGTCTTGTTGCAGGCGCACACCGCGCAGCGCGTCAGGCAGGACCTCGATGCCGATGCCGTCGCCGCGTCGCATCATGACGCAGCCTCGCTCGTCGTGCCGGTGTCGTCGACGGGCCCGGCCAGCAGCACCGGTGTCGTGCGATCGTCGTCGATCACCAAGCCGCGGCCGATGCCCGGATGCGACGACGTGACGCGTAGGTGGAGGCCGAACATTGCACCGTCACCGGCCAGCGGCCGCAGGATCACGGCGGCTCGCGAGCGCCGCAACGGTGCGGTCCAGTGGGTGGGGATCTCCAGCTCGCGGGTGCGCCCGGCGACGATCACCACGAGACGGGGATCGCTCAGGGCGGCGAGACGTTCGAAGACCTCGCCCTCCAGCCGATCGGCGTCGTCGATGAGTACCAGTCGATCGCGCTCGGTCGTCGCGAAGAACTCCGCTGCCCACTTGTCGATGCCGGCCAGCGTGGTCGCACTGGTGAGCCGGGGCAGCAGCAGCATGGGACTCCATGCCGAAGCAATCGCGTGGATATCGGCGCGTGCACCGATGCGCAACACGCAACGCGCGAGGTTCGTCAGCAGCGTCGACTTGCCGGTGCCCGCGTCGCCCAGCACCAGTGCCGCGCCCGGCGCCCGCAGGTGCAGCACGGCCGGTTGCAGCGAGCGTGTGTCGATCCCCACCGGCAGCAGCCAGCTCCCGTCACGGTGTTCGGTGGACGTGGCGATGTCGTTCATCGTCACCGAATCGGGCGTGCGGGGAACGCTTGCCGGACCCGCCTCGGTGACCGGGCAATCGAGTCGGTGCTCGACCGCCGCGCTCAGGTCGGCGATCGATCCGATTTGGATCTCCACCAGATCGGGCAGGGTGATGGCACGCCCGGGGGCTTGGAGGGGGATGCGGCCGGGGTCGATGCCCAGCGTGCGGTACGCGCTGCGGTCGTCGAGGTGCAAGATGATGCGTTGCTGGAACTGGCCGAGCATCCGCGCCGGAGCCGCGCTCTCGCTGGCCGAGCTCATCAACGTGGTGATGCTGTGGAGGGGACCGTTGCTGACGATGCGCTCCAGCATCTCGCGACCCTGTTCGAACTCGCCACCGAGCTCCAGGGTGCGCAGCAGCGAGCCGACGTCGTTCACGACGAGGACGACATGCGCCTCCGACGATGTGTGGTCGCGCGTCGCCCGATCTTCGAGCTCGTCGGACACTCGCACCAGCACGCGCAGGATGCGATCGGGATCGTCGGTCGAGGCAACGGCACCGCAGGCAGCCAGCGATTCGAGTGGGCCGAGCTTGTCGATCGACTGCCCGGGTGCACAGTCGATCACGTAGCAGTGCAGCCGATCCGGTGGCGTGCGATCGGTTCCCGCCACACACAACGTGGCGAGCGCGCTGGACCGTTCAGCAGGAGAGCCACCGATGATCAGCAGGTTCCCATCGTGCGCCGGATTCCAGCGCCGGGCGTTCTGGGTGTGATCGTCGGGAAGGTCGCTGAGCGCAAAAGCCGCGCCGTCCGCATCCGACGAGCTGGCCCGCGGCGACGAGATCTGCTCGTAGCGCAACTCGCTGGGCAGATCTGGGCGCAGGATCTGGCGGCGACTGCTGACCATGCGTTGCGATGCCTCGCCGACCACGGCGATGAGGTGCCGCAGCCCACCCTCACGCGGCGCCTCGATCGTGGCCGCGCCAGGCCGTGCGCCGATCTTGCGCTCGGCCGAGTTCAGGTCGCGGGCGAGGATGAACGGGGTGATCTCCATCAGATCACCCGACGCCGCCGATGCGGAGGCGAACTGCACTGCGTGCGCAACAGCATCGCCGATCCGGATCGCTCCACGGCCGGGCGTGTGCAGCGAGATCTGCACAGGCTCGCGATTCCCCATCAGCGCCATCGCTTCAGCGGGATCGTTCATCCGCAACCCGATGCGGATGTTGGCGAACGACTTCAGGGTGTGCTCGATGGATCGCGACAGTTGCTCGGCCGCCACAAGCAAATGGATCCCGAGATGACGCGACCGGTCGGCCAGATCGATCAGCTGCGGGAGAAACGCGGCGTGTCGCATCATCACGTCGTCGGCATCGTCGACGGCGATGACGAGGCGGGGGATCGATGGCGGGCCGTCGTCGGCGATGACCAGACGCGGGGCCGACGGCGCATCGCGGTCGAGGGGCGCCTCGCCGACGCCGTCGTCGGCTGCCGGCCGATCCGTGCTGCGCCATTGCGACATCGGGTTGTCCGCGCTGGGCGGCTGCTTGGAGTAGTAGTCGGCGAGGCTGACGGCGTGGTGCTCAGAGAGTACGCGCGTCCTGCGGGTGACCTCGGACTGCAAGGCGCGCAGGAGCCGCACGCCGCCGTGCTCGTCGAAGCTGTCGATGGAGCCGACCACGTGATCGATGCCGGCGAAGGCTCCGAACGACGTGCCGTCGGATGGCTCGACACAGATGATGTTGACAACCGAGGGATCATTACCGGCGATCAGTGACGCCACGATCGTTCGCATCACATCTGACTTGCCGGAGCGTCCGGCACCGACGATCAACACGTGTGGCCCGTCTTCGGCCAGGTCGAGCACAACCGGGCCGGATTGGCCGACGCCGACGGGAACGTGCAACCGGCGACTCCTGTGGCCGGCGGCCCAGCGGTCGCCGATGCGGTCGGTGTCGAGCCCGCTCGGATCGATCAGCGAGACCAGCGAGACTGTTGGTGGCAGCACGGCCTTGGCGGCCAGTTGCGCGGTGTGGTCTTCGATCGGGCTCAGCTTGCGAGCCGCTGTGACCGCCACGTCGTGGTCGAGCACGAACGGGACGACGTCGGTGACCGTCGGCCCACTGATCGGGTAGTCGACCTCGGCAGCGCCATTGGCTTCGATGCGTACGACCGTCGTGCACACCGCCGGCACATCGTCGGCGCGATCGGTGATCGCCACGAATCGAACTGGCAGCTGTGCTTCGGCGAACAACCCGCGCAGTATCGCTGCCCGACCGCGCCACATCCCGGGATCGTCGATGACCGCCAGCGTCAGGCGGCTCGGCGTGATCGGCCGCCCGAGTGACTGGATCGACGCGACGACCGTGGTCAGCGTGCGTTGCGAGTTCACCCAATCGGTGATCGCTTCGTCGTCGCTGAGCAACTGCACGCCGTGTGAGCCGCGTGCGTGTGGTAACCACTTGATCCACTCCCAGCGCGCCGCGCCAGCGGGCGTCGCCAGTACGACGACGTCGAGATCGGCTGGGCTGTGGGCCACACAGGCTTGCATCACGAGCGCTCGCGCCGCGGCGCGGGCCTGCGGTGGCGTGCTGGCGAACCCGATACCGCGCTGGTTGACGAGATCGACGAGGACCGGCACCGAAGGCAGCAGCGCCAGGTCGCGACGATCGGCGTTACTGGCATCCTCAGGTGACCAGCGCTGATCGGCCAGGCCGATGCTGAAGATGAAGGCGTCGTCGTCGGCCGGCCTGCGTTCCCAGAGGTGATCGGACAGCTGGACGGCGCGTCGAATGACCTCGGCCACGTCGAGGTGCGTGCGGCGAATGTTGTCGAGCTCGGCGTCGTAGGCCACCCGGACCGGGTCGGTGGAGGTACTGGTCGGCTGCTCGACCGGCTCGACGCGGTGGTTGCGCCGGCCGCGCCGCCGGGCACCGTTTCGTGCTCGACCGGCCGGCTCGGGATCCACCACCCCTTCGTCGCGTGCCGGTCGGACGAAGTTGAGCTGTCCCAGCGAGGTCGGCTCCAACGATGCGGCACCGTCGTGGATCGCACCGTCGAGCCGGAAGACACGATGCCCGATGCGCAGTCGCTGTTTCTCCCATTGCGCCGGATGGGCCGCGACATGGCCATCGAGGTCGCCTTGATTGGCCACGACGGTGACGCGGCCGGAGTGCTCGACGACGACCTCGCAGCGCGGCACCAGCACCTGGTTGAAGGTCAGCGGTGCGACGTTGGCCCGTCGCGCCGTGCCGAGGGCGTAGCGGCCAGGCTCCAGCGGCCTGCGGCTGCCGCCGCCCTCTCCCGCGGCCTGGACCAGGGTGATCTCGGTATCACCGACCCGCTCGACCGGTCCCGCCGTCTCGATCACCGAGCCGGTGACCAGGCCTGCGGCACTCATCAGCGTTCCGATCGCGGTCGGTCGACCGTCGATGTAGACGAGGTTCGGTGGAACGGAACTGAGCACGCGGCTCAACAGATCGCCGACGGTGACCGACTCGTGGACGGCGTTGACCGAGATCTCGGCCTCGCCCTGGGGTGTCGACAGGATCAGGTCCATGTGGCGGGGCGCGAGCGTAGGGAGGCGCGGGGCTCTGGAACGGACACGGGCCTCATGATCTCGTTATCGGTACGACAGGTCCACGGGATAACCTCAAAATTCAAGACAACGTCAAGTTCTGACCTTCACGATGTGGCAGTACCCGCACCCAGGATAGATGGGCGATAGCATCACCGGCCATGGCGGACCAGGTAGCCAGCGTATTCCACGCTTTGATCGACAACGTCGAAAGTATCGTGCGCGGCAAAGCCGAGTCGATTCGTCTGGCGTTGTGCTGCTTGTTGACCGAAGGTCACCTGCTGATCGACGATGTTCCGGGCACGGGGAAAACGTCGATGGCCAAGGCAATTGCCGGCTCGATCGCCGGGTCGTGGAAGCGTGTGCAGTTCACACCCGACCTGTTGCCGAGCGACGTCACCGGCGTGATGGTGTTCGACCAGCGCACCTCGTCGTTCTCATTTCGTCAGGGCCCGGTCTTCACCAACGTGCTGATCGGCGACGAGATCAATCGAGCCAGCCCGAAGACCCAGTCTGCGCTCCTCGAAGTGATGGAGGAGCGCCAGGTCACGGCCGATGGTGTGCCACACCTCGTGCCCCGACCCTTCTTCGTGATCGCCACGCAGAACCCGCGCGACTTCCACGGCACCTTCCCCCTGCCCGAGGTGCAACTCGACCGATTCGCGATGAAGTTGTCGCTCGGCTACGCCGATCATGTCACCGAGGTCACCGTGCTCGAGTCGTACCGTCGTGAGAACCGCGATCGTGGCGTGCCGGCCGTGACCAATGCAACGCAACTCGAACAGCTGATCGCAGCGATCGAACAGATCGAGGTCGTGCACAGCATCAACGACTACATCGT
>JBDTRP010000068.1:0-7861 GCA_039931555.1 Ilumatobacteraceae bacterium
ACCGGCGTGAAAGCGTCACAGAATCCCGCTTACAGGCCGACTCACCATCACCACCCCAATCGGAGCCGCCCACTCGAAACTTTGTCGCTCCCAGGTCGCTCAGCGACCCCTGAGCGACAAAGTTCAGGCCGAGAGGTGGTTGGTCCAGGCCCTACGCTGAGCGTGCCGTGGTATCGCGGCAGAAGGAGTCCCTGACGACGTGAAGATCGAGATGCGGACGACTCTTCCCGAGGTCGAACATGACGCCCTCGAGGCGTGGGTCTACGAACACGGCAGCGAGTTCGACACCGTCGCTGTGTACCGAGCCGGGATCACCATGTATTGCGTCGGCGTGGCACCGACAACGGTCGTCCACCGTCCCGGGCACATCATCGACGCGATGGCTGAAGCACTCGCATCAATTCGTGTTGTTCTCCACCGCTAGCGAAGCGCCGTCGCAACCGAAGTGTGTCACTTCGATGCGGGACGTGTGCGTCGAAGTGACACACTTCCGCCAGGCCCAATATCGGGAGGCCCGCGCTCACCACACGCTGCGGCGCACGCGGCCGCCAGCCCAGACAGAGTCTTTCGGCCCTGGTTCGATAGGGGGTGGTGCCTCACGATTTAGGCGTGAGGCAACTATCGAACTCTGCAGATGAACAGCACTACGTCGTCAACTACGACGATCTCGAAGTCGAGGTGTGCTGGCGCCTTGTGACCCGCGTCGCCGTGGGTCGTGTCGGCTTCGTGTACGACGGCGAGCCGATGGTGCTGCCCGTCAACTGCGTGGCCATCGACGGCAACATCGCGTTCCGCACTGCCGGCGATTCGATGCTGCACAACCTCGGTGAAGGCGCTCGCGTGGCGTTCGAGGCCGACCACGTCGACCCCGTCGCCGAGTCCGGCTGGAGCGTCTTGGTCCGCGGCAACCTGTGGGAAGTGGTCGACGAAGCGGCGCGTGAACGGTTGGCGGCGCTCCCGACTCATCCGTGGGCGCCAGGGCCGATCGATCGGTGGATGATGATCGTGCCGACGGTGGTCAGCGGACGCTCGATCACCCGTCACGGCTGATGCCCGTCTGACTTCACGTTCAGGCATCCCCGTCGCGTAGGGCTGCGGCTACGGCCGCTCGCCGTACGCGAGGGAGTTCTGCATGGGTAAGGTCGTTCTCAGCGGGCACCGTGGGTTCGACACCAACACGGATCCGCCGACGGTCACGGCCCGTCAACGCAGCTACATCGTCTGAGTCAGCGAGGCGAGCCCAACGCCTGCCACGACGTGTCGTGCCGACGCGTCTCGTTGTAACCGAGCAGCACGGGTCCGCTCGGTCCGGCAAGGATCCGACAGACCGACGCCTGATCGAGATGGCAACGCCACCCGACGTTGACGTCGACACCGAGAGCCCACGTGACGGCCGCCTTGATCGGCGACACGTGAGAAGTCACCACGATCATCTTGTCCCTGGCATCGACCAGCAACTCCTCTGCAGCGGCGACGACGCGGTGGTGCATCTCATGCATGGTCTCGCCGCCGCCCACGCGGTAGTGCGGGTCGGAGCGCCACGTTGTCCAGATCTCGTCGTCGACCTCTGCGAGCGGTACTCCATCGAGGCTCCCGAAGTTGAGCTCGATCCAACGGTCGTCGACCTCGTACGGCATCCCGAACGCTTCGGCCGTCTGGCGGGCCCGCACCAATGGCGAACTGATCACCCGATCGGGACGACCGAGCCAACCAGCGACGCCCGCAGCCTGGGCGCGCCCGACGTCATCGAGCGGGAGGTCGAGCAGGCCCTGCAACTTTCGGGCAGCGTTGGCCTCTGTGCGACCATGACGAACGAGCACCAGCACCCGAACAGTGAATCAGATCGTGGGACGCACCGCTACGTGGCTGGCTGCATGAGCAGACCGTGGTGGATCAATGCACTCCGGTGTTGCGCATCCGAGAGCTTGCATCGTCGCCAGATCCACGCCAGCAGCGCGGCGCCGGCGATTTCGAACGCGACGTTCGACCACCCACGCTGCAGCGAGGGTACGCGAACACTCCCCCACGACCCGGTGAACGGCCACCAGAAGACCTTCGTCGATGCGAACGCACCGTCCCACACGAGGTGCAGCAGCATCCCGATCGGTAGTGCAAGCAGCAACCGGCGGATCGGCTTTCGACCAGCGGTCACCAACATCACGAGCACCAGCGCGCCGACCGCAACCGCCAGGCTGTGCGCCCACTGCGCATGGCCGGTGGGGAGGTCGATGATGTCGGGCACCAACGCGCCGACCGACAGGAGCCGGTAGTCGAAGCGCGGGTCACGAAAGACGTACCACACCGAGACGACTGACGTGCCGATGAACCACAGGAACATGCGACGTCAGCGAACCAGCACGCGCCCGCATTGCGGGCAGTCGACGAGCTCGCCGGAAGGCAGCGACTTGAAACCGTCGACCTCGGCTCGCGAGAGGTCGAGGTGGCAGCCGTCGCATTTCAGCCCGATGAGCTTGGCGATGCCGATCCCATCGTGACGGGCGCGCTGCGCGTCGTACAGCGCGACCTCCTCACCGGTCAGCGCGGCACGGGCAACCTCGTACCTCGCGGTCAGCTCGGCTTCCTCGTCGGCGCCGGCGGCTCTGGCAACGGCAAGCTGTGCCGCGGCGGCCTCGCAGATCGCCACGACCGCGTCGTCCTCGACAGCGAGCTCGGCGAGCCGCTGCTCTGCGGCCGCCTGCTGCTCCATAGCCTCCAACTCTCGATCGTCAAGCCCGTCGCGGTGCGCGTTGAGCACGTCGATCTCGTGGCTCAGTGCATCCGCCTGGCGCGTCTCGGTGACGATCTTCAACTGCTGCTCCAGCCGATTGCGCTTGGCGGTCAACTGCTCGGCTTCGTGCTCGATCGTCTCGATGGTGGTCTCGGCCTCGCTGAGCTGCGTGCCCGCCGCGGCGATACCGGCGCGGTGTGCGGCCATTCGACGCTCGGCTTCAGCGAAGGCTTCGGCCTCCGGCAATCTCGTGAGACGACGGTGGAGTTGGTGCAGGGAGGTGTCGAGTTGCTGGAGTGCCCACAGTGCTTCGCCGTTCACGGCTTCTTCTTACCAGCGCACGAGCGCGTTGCCGTGGTGCGGAGTCGATTCATCAGGGACTTTGGGTCGTCGTCGTCGTGGCGGTCTGGTTCTTCTTCCCCGTGATCACGACCCCGCCCGGTGGCTTGTCGCACGAGTAGACGATGGTGCCCAGGATCGGAACCGTGGGGAACGGCGCCTTCGGGTCGATCACATCGGGGGGAATGGTGGTGTCGCTGGGGATCGCCTTCAGCACCGGCCTCGGGGCGGCGGTGGGTGGCGGCGTCGTTGCCTCTGGGTCCGGCGGCAACGTGGTGGTCGAGGTGCTGGTGGAGCCTCCTGGGGTCGGCAGTGCACCACTGACGAGTTTGGCAAGGCACTCGTTGCCGGGCAGGTACAACCGTACGGGCTTGCGCGCCGGCGGGGGCGGGGCCGTCCAATCCTCCAAGGGCAGCGGAGCGACAGCGGGCTCCATGAAGGCTCCCCAGATCCGCGCCGGGTAGGTGCCGCCCTGCACCTCCCGAATGCCGTCGGCGTCGACGAACTCCTGCGTGTTGCAGGTGGGAACCCCGTTGATCCTGACCCCGCAGACCATCGGCGTGTATGCATCGGGATCGCCGACCCACACCGCGGTCGTCAGCTCGGGCGTCGACCCGACGAACCATGAGTTGGTGTTGAAGGTCTGGGTCCCGGTCTTGCCGGCGGCCGGGAACGGGAAGGCGCTGAGCGAGCCCCGGGCCGTTCCCTTGGTCAGCACGCCCTTCAACACCGACACCTCGGTCAGCGCGACGTTGGGATCGAGCACCTGCACACCGGGGTCGTCGTGGGTGTACAGCCGGCTGCCGTCGGCCTTGTCGATGTAGTCGACGTAGTACGGGTCGTGGTGCAAGCCCTGGTTGGCGATGGTTTGCATGCCCGAGGCCATGTCGAGCGGAGACATCGGGTTGGCGCCGGTGGCAAGCGAAGCGTGCGGCTCGATCGGCACCCGACCGGCCAATCCGGGTTGCAGGTACGGCGAGCTGGCCATGTGGTACATCGTGTCGACGACGCGGTGCAACCCGATGATCTGCGACAAGCGGCCAAACGCGCAGTTGATCGACGACCACGTCATGTTCTCCAACGGCCCGACCGGCTTCGAGACCGCATCAGAGATGACGAACGGCACGCCCGGTGTATTGGGATCGGGCAGGGCGCACGGCGACGTTCCGTCGATCACGTCCGCCGGTTCGACACCCGCCTGCAGCGCCGCCGCCAGGATGAAGATCTTGACGCTCGATCCCGTCTGGCGAGGGACCAGTGACATGTTGATCTCGTTGATGCGCGGCTGGAACCCACTGCCGCCGACCATCGCCCGGATCGCACCGGTCTTGGTGTCGAGCGTCAGAATCGCGTTCTCGATGCCGACCTTGGTCTTCGGCAGCACTTCGTGCGCCTGCTCGGCAAGTGCCTGCAAGTTGGGGTCGAACGTCGAGTGGATCTCCAGCCCGCCGCGGTACAACAAGTTGGCGCGCTGCTGCTCGTCACCCAGGAAGCTCGCCCGCCGCAACAGGTAGTCCTTGATCGCCTCGGTGTAGTACGTCGGCTTGGTCGTGTAGGTCGGAATGGTGCGCACGTGCTCGGGCATGCGCCACGTCGAGCCCAGCAGCGATCCGACCACCGGCGCCACCAGACCCACGTCGGCCAGTCGCCCGGTCACCTGGCGGAACCGGGCCCGGGCCCGCTCCGAGTGGCGGATCGGGTCGAAGCCCGACGGTGACCGCACGAGGCCGGCGAGGAACGCTCCTTCGATCATCGACAGGTCGCCGACGTTCTTGCCGAAGTAGACCTCGGCAGCAGCCTGCAAGCCATACGCGTTGTTCCCGAAGAACACGGTGTTGATGTACCGCTCGAGGATCGCGTCCTTGCTCATCTTCTTCTCGAGCATCGTGGCGTAGTGCGCCTGCAACCCCTTGTAACGACCGTCTCGTGGCAGACCGGCCAAGAACTCGTTCTTCACCACCTGCTGGCTGATCGTGCTGGCGCCCTGTCGTGGCGCGTCACTGGAGAAGTTCGACAGCAGGGCACGGGCAAACCCACGGAGGTTGACGCCATGGTGCAGGTAGAACTGCTCGTCCTCGACCGCCAAGAACGCGTTCAGCACCGGTGGTGGAACCTGGGCGAGCGTGATCGGCTGGCTGTTCTCGCGCTCGAACACGGCGATGACGTTGCCCACGACGTCGTACACGTAGCTGCGTTGCGACAGCGACTGGAACTCGGGCAGGCTCACCGGCAACTGATCGTGTGCATTGGCGATGCGCCACAGCCGCGGCCCGACGCCGACGACGATTGCAGTGGTCAGCAGGGCTCCGGCGACGATGATGGCCACGAGACGGAGAAGCCAGGCAATGAGACGCACGCGACCGGCAATGCTAGTTGCGTGCCGTTGTCGATGATCGGCACCCGGTAGCTTCACCCGCATGACGTCAAGGCATCCGTTCCGGTTCGGGGTGCAGGCATCCACCGCCGCCGGCGCAGCCGAGTGGACTGCGTTGGCTCGCACAGCCGAGAAGCTCGGCTACAGCACCCTGACCATGCCCGATCACTTCGGCGACCAGTTGGCTCCAGTCCCTGCGCTGATGGCCGCCGCGGCGGTCACCACCACGCTCCGGGTCGGCGCGTTGGTCTGGGACAACGACTACAAGCACCCGGTCGTGTTGGCCAAGGAGCTGGCAACCATCGACGTGTTGTCGGGCGGGCGACTCGAGATCGGGCTTGGCGCCGGCTGGATGGCGAGCGACTACGAGCAATCGGGAATTCCCTTCGACTCCAACAAGGTGCGTGTCGACCGGTTCGAGGAAGGTCTGGCTGTGATCAAGGGAGCGATGTCGGGCCAGCCGTTCTCGTTCTCCGGCCAGCACTACACGCTCGCCGATTTCGTCGGCACACCACATCCCGTGCAGGCGCCGTGTCCCCCGTTACTGATCGGCGGTGGAGGCAAGCGTGTGTTGTCGATCGCGGCCCGCGAAGCCGACATCATCGGCATCAACGGCACGCTCGCCGACGGGGTGGCCGGGCCGGAAGCGATTGCCTCGATGACGGCGGACGCCGTCGATCAGAAGGTCGCCATCGTTCACGGCGCGGCAGGTCATCGTCTCGACGACATCGAGCTCAACATCCGCGCCTTCATGGTCCGCGTCACCGACGATCGCCAAGCCGCCATCCAGCAAGTCGCCGACTTCGTGCAGGTCGACCCGGCGCTCGTGGTCGAATCGCCCTTCGCCTTGGTCGGCACGCCGGCCGAGATGGTCGACGATTTGCTACGCCGCCGCGAGCGTTGGGGCTTCACCTACGTGATCGTCGGCGCGGAGGATGTCGAGTCGTTCGCTCCGGTGGTCGCCGCGCTCGCCGGTCATTGAGTCGCTGGACGTGCCGACCAGCCGTAGGCCGGCCGGGCAGGGTGTCGGTGCGGCGACCGGCCTGCGTCGTCGACTCGTTGATCGCACCTACGGCATGTGCACGATGAGTCTGGAATGCATTCGCCAGATCAAGGTCGCGTACGTCGAGCGCTGCGACCATCTGGGTGTACTTGTCGATCGTCAGCTGCATGCCGTACGTTCGACGCACGGCACGAGCGTGGATTGGTCAGATGACCGTGACTTTGAGGGCCTCGTCGCCTTTGCGACCCTGGCCCACTTCGAACTCCACCGCTTGGCCCTCTTCGAGGGAGCGGTAGCCATTGCCTTCGATGTTGGAGAAGTGCACGAACACGTCGGCACCGCCCTCTCGCGAAATGAAGCCGTAGCCCTTTTGAGCATTGAAGAACTTCACGGTGCCGGTAGCCATTGCCTGTACCCCAGATTGCCCTCTGGCCCAACGACGTGTTGGGCGATCATGCTGAACGCTAGCTGGTGTGAAAGGCAACGGCGAACGACATCAAATCCCCACACTGCGCTGCCGCGTCTGCGCCATCTGGGTGGGCGAGTTCGCGCCCAGAATCAGCCGCAGTTGGAGGGTGGTTGTGCGGATGCAGGGCTAGTCTTGCGCCCACCATGCAAGCGACTGACGACGACCTCGACAACGCGACCGAGGCCCTGCTGATCGCCTCTCGGGCGCTCGTCGGCGTTGCCGCACGCTCGATCGCGGGCATCGACGAGGTCACGTTGCCGCAGTACCGGGCCTTGGTCGTGTTGATGCGGCCGAAGCCCGTCACGGTCGGCGACCTCGCCGTGGTGCTCGACATCCATCCGTCGACCGCGACTCGACTCTGTGATCGGCTCGAGGCGAAGCGCCTGGTGCGGCGCCGGCCAGGCATTTCGACGGATCGCCGTGTCACGCCCGTCAGCCTCACGCCCAAGGGACGACGCCTCGTCGAGCGCGTCACCGAACATCGCCGCCGCGACATTGCCGTCATCGTCGCGTCCATGTCGCCCGAGGAACGCCACAACGTGATTCGCAGCCTGACAGCGTTTGCCGTCACCGCCGGTGAAGTACCGGGCGTCGACCGCTTCGGTTGGGCCGACCCGGCGCAACAGGATTCGTCCGCCGCCGGCGGATCCGCAGCCTCCTAGTGTCCTGTCAGCTTGTTTAGTTGTCTAATTTGTTGTTAGTGGTGAGTGCTGTGCAGTAGCCGGCGAGTCGTTCGAGGATTTGGTCGGCGGTCTTGTGCCAGATGAAGGGTTGGGGGTTGTCATTCCAGGTGGTCACCCAGCTGTTGATATCGGCGGCGAGTTCGGCGACGTTGTTGTGCGCTGAGCGTTGCAGCTTCTTGGTGGTGAGTGCTGAGAACCAGCGTTCGACGAGGGGTCTGCCCCCACTTCGGTTGACTCGTGGGGTTGAGAGTGTTCAGGCTGCGTG
>JBDTRP010000069.1:0-11402 GCA_039931555.1 Ilumatobacteraceae bacterium
CAGGGGCTGTTCCGGTTCAAGAACAAGTGGCAGCCCGAATGGGAGCCCCGGTATCTCGTCTACCGGAGCGATGTCGATCTGCCCCGCATCGCTGCCGCCGTCGCTCGGGCCGGCGAACTTCCCGACCCCCGATCTCTGATCACCCGGCTTCGCCGGGTCGCTCGCAGGCTGCCGTTCAGCTGTGCGCTGATCGGCGTGATCACGTGGCTGATGCTCGTCACCGCGATCGACACCGACAGCCACCCGACCCTGCTCCGTACCATCGGGGTGAGCTGGCACGATCTGATCCGCCTGCAGGTGTGGCGGCTGCCGACGTCGCAACTGATTCAGACGAGCCCCGGCTTCGTTCTCAGCGTCGTCGGTCTGTGCTTCGTCGCTGCGCCGATCGCCGAGTGGCGAGCCGGCACGATCAAGGCCGTCATCATGTTCTTCCTCTGCGACTGGGTGTCCACGATCACCGTGCTGGTCGGCAAGCAGATCGTGGGTGGCGCGCCGGCGGAGCACCCCTCGATCCGCGACGCCGGGTCCTCATCGGGCGCGTGGGCACTGACGCTGCTGGCGTTGTCGACGATCCCCAACCGCCGAGTGCGAATCGGCGCGCTCACCACGGCGTGCGCCTTCCTCATCGCGACGTTGGTGATCCACCGTCGCCTGTTCGACGTGCAGCACCTCGTCGCCGCTGTCGCGGCCCTGGCGATGCTGTACCTGTTCGCCAGACGCGATCGGCGAGCCGGGATGGCGGCCGCATGACTCGTGTGCTCGGCCGACTGCGGTTCACGCTCGCCGTCGCCGCGGTGTTGGTGACCACGCAGCTGATGGTGCACGATCGAGCACTTCACGGCCGGATGGTCGGCTGGTTCGGCACCACGTGGAAGCTGTTGCTGCACGGCCAGGTGTGGCGGCTTGCCACCGCCATCCTCGTCGAGGACCAGCCCGGCATCCGCTGGTCGATCATGGTGCCGTTCCTTTGGGTCGGGGTGGCCGAGTGGCACCTCGGCTGGCGTCGTACCGGCCTGGTCTTCTTCCTGACCGACTGGCTCAGTACGGTCCCGGTTCTGATCGTTCTGCGGATCGCCTCGGCGCACAGCGCATGGTCCGCCACCGAGCTGGCGCGCCTCGACGTCGGCACGTCATCGGCGATCTACGGCACACTGGCAGCGTTCTGCGCATCGCGTCGCGGATCGAACGCGTGGCTCGCCCCGACCATCGTGATGCAGTCACTGATCACGATCTGGTTGACCAACCGCCGCCTGTTCGACATCCAACATGTCGTAGCCGCGGCTGTGGGGATCGGGTTCGGGTTGTGGTTCGCCTACTCGCAGGCGACGCCGTCCTTGTCCCGATCGAGCGCCGATCGATACCCAGGCTCGCCGACGTAGATGGGCGCCGCTCCGCGCGCGCACTGCCGTGCAGTTGGCGTAGTAGACATCGGCGACAGGCTTCAGGGCCCTTCGACGTTTCATCCGCGAGGCGGTCGCCGCGTGACCGCCGTGGAGACGGTCAGCGTGTGACAACCCCTCCGGTTTCGGGGCAGGGTCAGGCGGTGGCGCGGCGCTGGTGCGTTCGGCGGGCGAGTGCGCCGCACACGACGGCCATCAGCAAGAAGAGACCGGCAAGGAGATATTCGGCGACGCCGGAGCCTTGGTCGGGTTCGTACCCGGTGAGCGCCTCGATCCACTCCGGAAACACGAGTGTCAGGGCGAACAGCGCCGCCCCGATCGAGGCGAGGGCAACTTCCAGTCGAAACTTCACGCTTGATCCTCCGAAGACTTGTGCTGCGTTCACGGTCGGTCCTTCTCGAAGCCGAAGTGCACGAAGCGAGGCTCGATGTTGCGTCGGTCGGTGCCACCCTGCAGCGTGTATCCGGCTGCCACCCAGGTATGCCCATATGGCTCGTGGGTGCGGCAGGTGAGGTAGTCGCCCCATGCAGCTTCCGTCGGTGAACGACCACCGGCGCGCGAGTAGACCACTCGCCACGCGCCAGCCGAGTCATCGCGGAGACCGACGACGTGGCCGGGGTGGACGGCTCCGCCGTAGAACGCGGTGAACCCGAGTTCGCCGCGTTCGTTCGACGAGGCAGCCGGGTAGGCCCATGCGTTCGAGGCGCTCCAGATGTTGGGCTGGTCGATGACGCGCTTGGTCGCCTCGTCGATGCGCACCACCCGAATGAACGGGTGGGGCAAGCTTGGCCTCGCGCCCGACGTCCACATGAAACCGATCTGTCCGCCACCGGTCCATGCACCGGTGATGCGGCCATCGATGCGGCCCAGCCAGTCGACGCCGTTCGGGGCGGTCGACGTGTAGTTCCCGTTGGTCCACTGCGCCACATCGATGTCCCACCAGTTGAGACCGTTGCCCGCGTCAGTCCACGAGAACAGTCGGATGCGGCGATCGGAGAGGTGGCTGCCCCAGTACATCGTTTGCCCGGCACCCTGCGTGAGGCGCAGCGAGCCGGCATCGGTGGTGCCCCACCAGTTGAACACCAGCGTCCCCGCGGCAGCGATGGTGCCGAGTGGGAACTTCATCACCACGGCCCGCTGCCAGTTGTCGTTGGCGTCGAACATGTTGAACGTGACCCACGCGTGATCGTTGGTGAGCGCGATGTCGGGGTAGTCGAACCACATGTTCGCCCAGTGCCCGTCGAGCATGGCGGGCGAGATGTCCCACCAGTACCACGAGCCGTTCGGGAAACCTGCGTTGCGTGACGCCGCCAGTCTGAAGATGTTGGTGCCATTGGCCGTGACGTACTGCAGGATCCAGATCCACAGTTCGCGGCGGCGGTCATGCACCACGACCTGGTCACAGCAGAAGCCGCCCGCCGCCGATGGCAGGCTGGTGAACGGATCGACGTGTGTCCACGCCTGGCCGTCGTTGGTGGAGCGGCTGGCGTACCAGTTGCCGGTCAGGAACGCCTGATGCCCGGAGACCGCGATGCTCGGCTCGCCGACGGTCGAGGTATCGGCGCTCGTCGCGGCGTCGTCGAGGCCGACGTTTCGGAAGATGGTGAGGTCGTTGGCAGCCACGTCACCCTCGCTTCTTCGTCGACTTCTTGGCCGGCTTCTTGGCGGACGGTGGATCGGTCGGTTTCACCTCGACCGCCTTCGGTGGCCGAGCAGCGGTGGCCGCGCGCGGCCCTGCGGCGATCGAACCGAGTGGGGGCCCCATCGCCCGCCGTGGCCGCGTGATGCGCTCGTGCCGCGCATCGAGGTCCACGGGAACGGCAGCGATGCTCTTGGTGGTGCGGGCGGACGAGCTGGCCTTGCCAGCCTTGCGGCTGACCGCACTTGTCGCCTCGCCGGCTGGATTGACAGGCTCGCTCGTGGGCATCGGTCCCCTCCTGCAGCTTTCACCCTCAGCGTCACCCTGCGCGCAGGACGTCGCAATTGCGCCCAATCTTGCGCCGCGCGACACAGGGTGTCAAGGTCGTGTTCGTCCACCGCGCGCAACGCTGGCGTTCCCGCCGCCGAGTGCAGATGTGGACCCCGACCGCAGCGCTTGTACCCGACCAGGTGGCTGTCTGAATTCCGCTAGTCAGAGCCGGCCCGACGGACCACAATGACCACGTGATCCTCGACGACGAACAGTGCTACCGCGCAGCGCAGAGTCGCGACAGTCGCTTCGACGGCTGTTTCATCACGGCAGTGAAGACCACGGGCATCTACTGCCGTCCGAGTTGTCCGGCGATGACGCCGAAACGGCACAACGTCGAGTTCTTCGTGACGGCCGCGGCCGCGCAACAGCACGGCTACCGGGCCTGCAAGCGCTGCCGTCCTGATGCATCGCCGGGGTCGCCGGAGTGGAACGTTCGCGCTGATGTCGTCGGCAGGGCCATGCGGCTGATCGCCGATGGACTCGTCGATCGTGAAGGTGTCGGTGGCCTGGCGAGTCGCCTGAACTACAGCGAACGCCAGATCAACCGCTTGCTGACCAGCGAGCTCGGGGCTGGTCCGTTGGCGCTCGCCCGGGCCCAGCGTGCACAGACCGCCCGCACGTTGATCGAGACCACGACGATGCCGATCACGCAGATCGCCTTCGCAGCCGGTTTCGCCAGCGTGCGCCAGTTCAACGACACCATCCGAGAAGTCTTCGCCTCGTCGCCGACCGACCTTCGCGGCGCACGCCTGCCGAACGCCGCAGCCGGCACGCTGTCGTTGCGCCTCGTGTATCGCCCACCGCTCCACAGCGAGTCGATCTTCGGGTTCCTCGGCGACCGCGCCGTGCCTGGCGTCGAGACATGGGATGGCGCGACCTATCGTCGCTCACTGCGTCTCAACCACGGCAACGCGGTGATCGCCCTGTCGCCGGGCGCGAATGCTCCAGGATCCAACGCGGTCACCTGCACGCTCCACCTCGACAACGTCGCCGATGCGCAAGCGGCGGTTCAACGCTGCCGGCGCCTGCTCGACCTCGACTCGGATCCCGACACTGTCGAGTCACAGTTCGCCGACGATCCGGTTCTTGCGCCGCTGGTTCGCAAACGACCGGGCCTGCGTTCGCCGGGACATCCCGACGGGGTGGAGCTGTTGACCAGGGCCGTGCTCGGCCAGCAGGTGTCGGTGAAAGGGGCTCGCACGCTTGCCTCGCGACTGGTCGCAGCGGCCGGCGAGCGACTGACGGCGCCCGTCGAGGGTGTCACCCACGCGTTCCCCACTGCGGCCGCCATCGCCGGCCGCAGCCCGGCCGACTTCGCCATGCCGAGCGCCCGGGCGCGGGCCCTCATACACGCCTGCGAGCAATTGGCCGCCGGTCGCATCGTGATCGACGCCGGCAGCGATCGGGACGAGATCGCCAGCCAACTCGAATCCATCCCCGGCATTGGGCCGTGGACCGCCAGCTACGTCGCGTTGCGTGCGTTGGGCGATCCCGACGTGTTCCTCCCGACCGACATCGGTGTGCGAAACGCGTTGCGTGCCATCGGCGCAGAGTCGACACCGAAGGCCGCCGCGCAGCTCGCTGAGTCGTGGCGTCCGTGGCGCTCGTATGCGCTGCACCACCTGTGGGCGAGCCTGCAATGAAGGAGACCGACATGTACCGAACCGTGACCATGGAAACTCCGGTCGGCGAGCTCCGCCTGATCGCCGGCGGGCGCGGGCTGCGAGCCATCCTCTGGGGCACCGAGGACGCGGCCCGGATCGCCTCGCTCGGCGACGATGACGTGGTCGAGGGACCGACGCCAGTGCTCGACCAGGCGGTGATCCAACTCGAGGAGTACTTCGCCGGGACCCGGCGCGAGTTCGATCTACCGCTCGACCCGCACGGCACACCGTTCCAGCAGTCGGTGTGGATGGTGCTGCGCACGATCCCGTACGGCCGCACGATCAGCTACGGCCAACAAGCCGGCCAACTCGGTGACCCCAACAAGGCTCGGGCAGTGGGCGCCGCCAACGGCAAGAACCCGCTCAGCATCGTCGTGCCGTGCCATCGCGTGATCGGATCGGGTGGTGAGCTGACCGGCTTCGCCGCCGGGCTCGACGTCAAGTCGTGGCTGCTCGACCACGAACGCCAACCTCGCCTGCTGTAGCGAGACTGTGCTGTGAGCCTGATCGCGCGGTGGCCGCGACACCGGACTCACACCGGACGGGTGGCAGTTGTGCTGTGAGCCCGATCGCGCGGTGGCCGCGACACCGGACTCACACCGGACGGATCAGCCGCTGTGGCGGGCTCTGGCCTGCTGTTCGCGGCGGGCCTTGGAGTCCGCCTGCTTGGCGAGCTTGGCCGCCTTGCGCTTGGCCTTGATCTCGTCATCGGCAGTCGGTGGAGGCAACACGGCGACGTCTTCGTGCTCGACGGGCGGAAGGGCCAGCGCCTCGTCATGCTTCAGCAGGCGGCTCAGGGTGACCGAGGCTGCGGCCTCGCCGGCGACCGAGCCGGCCATCATCAGGCGAACGGTGGCCGCGCCGTGCTTGTCGATCAACGCGGGGGCGGCTTCGAGCAGTTCGGCCTCGGTGGGATTGTCGGAATGCTCGCCCAACGCCTCGATGCAGTCGGCCAGGCATGGGTCGCACAGCAACGTCGTGATCTGCTCGAGACCGCCGTTCAGCCGGCCCCTTGCGGCCGTGGCGCGCATCGCCAGCGTTCGGGTCGCCGGCTCGGTGAACCCGCCCTCGCGTGCCCCGCAGATCTCATCCAATGCGGTGCGGTGGTCGTCGGGCAGGCTGGTCACCAACGCTTCGAGTTCGTCGTCGGTCATCGCCGTGAATGCCCTGTCGAGCAGCGTCAGGCCTTGGAGGCGGTTCTTCATCTGGTTCATCGGCTTTCGAGGCTATCGGTCAGGCGGGAGTCGTCCGGACTTCGATGTACCGATCGATGGGCATGACCGCGTTGATGAAGGTCTGCAAGTTGGAGGGCGTGATGTCGTGCAACACGCCTGAACGGTCGCGGAACTGGGTGATCAGCTCCGGCCGGCCGGGCGCCTTGGCGAGCAGATCGCCGATCGTCTGGTTGTCGAAGTACGAGTAGTTCTTGTCCATCTCGGCGATCGCCGCGTCGAACTCCGCGGGGGTCGGGCCTGAGCTTCGCAGCGAGGTGATGTCGTCGATCACGACGGTCGCCAACTCGGCGATGTTGGTCGGGTCGCCGGTCACGTTGAGGAACGACTCGACCAACTGATCAGGCTCGATGTTGAGCCCGACGAAGGCCGATGGCGAGTACGAGGCTCCGAGCTCCTCGCGGATGTGATCCGTCAGCCGGATGTTCAACACGCTCGTCAGCACGTCGGCGTACACCGAGTCGGTCTCGGGGTCGGGGATCGGCGTGCTCCAGTCGAAGGTCAACGAGCCCTTGTCGCCCGTGCCGGCATGCACCTCTTTGGTGACGACAGTCGACGGAGGATCGGGTTGGAAGTCCTTGTACTGCTCGGACGTGGTGCTGCCGGCCAGCGTTCCGAAGTAGCGGCGAACGAGGTCGGTCGCCACGTCGATGTCGAAGTCTCCCGACAACGCGAACACCCAGTCGCCGGCGTTGGTGAACCGGTCGCGCCAGACCCGCTCGATCGCGCCGAGGTCGAGCCCGGTGAGTTCTTCTTTTGTCGGGATCACGCGAAACCGCGGCTCACTGCCGAACCGCGCGTCTGTGTAGGCGATGTACTCGGCCAGGTCGGGGTCGCTGTTCGGGTCGTCGACGTACGACTGCAGCGTCTCGACCGTCGAGTCGAGGGCGATGCTGTCGAATCGCGGAGCCGACATGTAGAGGTTGACCATCTGCAGCAGGAGCTCGAGATCGTCGGTTGTCGTCGTGCCGACGAAGTTCTCGCTCGTCTGATCGATCGATGGGTACAGCTCGATGGAGGCGCCGGACAGCGCCTTATCGAGCGCGACCGCATCGAAGTCACCGATGCCGCTGGAGGTGACCACGCTGACGGCGTTGAGCGCGTCGGGCACGTCGGCATCGGCAACCAACGACAACCCGCCTGGGCTCGTTGCCGAGAAGTACACGTCGTTGTCGGCGATAGATGTCGGGTTGAGCACGACGCGCGCCCCGTTCTCGAACGTCAGCATCGTCGGGGCGATGAAGGCGCCATCGGTGTCGAGCGGCTTCGAGGATGTCTCCTTCGCCGGCTCCGGCGGTGCCATCAACGTCGTATCTCCTGCGGCGGTGGCCTCGCGAGGAGCGAGGTCGATGGTGGGCAACGCGGCGATGCGGTCGAGTACGTCGGCCTCGGTGGGAACGTCGGCGAGCGTGTCGGGCGCGACGACCATCACATGCGGTGCGGCGTTGCCGAGCAGGTCATTGAAGGCCTGGCCGACGGCTTCCGGTGTCACCTCGTCGTAGATCGAGTTGTAGATCTGGAACGACTCGTCGGCAGGGGGGATCGTGGCGCCCGCCAGGAAATGATCGACGTATCGCGAGATGTAGTCGACGTCTTGCACCGTGTCGCTGCTGTCGAACTCCGACTGGTTCTGGCTGCGATAGTCGCGCAGCGTGCGCTCGAGTTCGCCGCTGTCGAACCCGAACCGACGAACTCGTTCGAACTCTGCCGTGACCGCGTCGAGCGTGGCCGGTAGCTGGTCGGGCTCACCGCTGGCCATCACGCTCGGCGCATCGAGCGGTCTCACCACGCCGTCGTTGTTGACCGAGACGCTGGTGAACGAAGCCAACCCACGAGAGATGTCGTCGTTGAGGCGGGTGACGATCATGTCGAACGCCAGCGAGATCAGCGTGTCGTGGCGCAACGATTCAACCGAGCCGTCGGCGACGAGCGGGCCCGGCAACGAGACCTCGACATCGCCGGTGGTGGCGTCAGGATCGACCACGACCGTTGCCGCCGCGGTGCCGAACGTCGCGAGGGCCGGCTCTGTTCGTTTCGTGTCCTGGCCGCGTGGCGTCAGCGGCTCGAAGCGGTCGCGGATCTCGGCCTCCATGTCGGCGACGTCGATGTCGCCGACCACCATGATCGCCGCATTGTCGGGTCGATACCAGGTGTCGTAGAAGCGGCGCAGGAGATCCGGAGTCATCGCATTGATCGCCGTGCCGGTTCCGATCGGCTGTCGACCTTCGTAGCCGGAGCCCGTCAGGAACATCGCCTCGCTTGCCTTGGCGACCCGACCGCCGAACGACTGGTCGCGCTGGCGCCACTCGTCGAGCACGACGCCCTTCTCGCTGTCTACCTGCTGGGGATCGAGCGTGGCCGCCGACAGCCACTCGCGCAACACATCGAGTCCCGTCGCGAGGTTGGCCGATTTGGTCGTGGGCACGGTCAGCTCGAAGACCGTCTCGTCATACGACGTGTAGGCATTGACGTCGGCGCCGAACTCCATGCCGAAGCCTCGCAGCGTGGCGATGAGGTCATTGGCGGGGAACTCGGTGGTCCCGTTGAAGAGCATGTGCTCGAGGAAGTGGGCCGTGCCCGACTGGTCTGGGGCTTCCTGGCCGGAGCCCGCATTGACCGCCAGCCGCATCTCCGCACTACCACCGGGGCGATCGTTCGAGCGCAGGTACACGGTCAATCCGTTCGACAGGGTGAGAATCTTCACCTCGGGGTCGTCGAGCACCGGAGCCCCGTCGGAACGGGTGATCGGCGTCGCATCGCGGGCACTGACGCCGGGTTCCGTCGAGGTGCAGCCGACGGCAAGCATGGCAACGACGGCGACCCACCGCACCCGCCGGCCCCCGTTGCCCATTGTCGCGGAACGCTACATCGTTCCCATCAGGGACGGGTCTTTCCGGGCGACGAGGAGGCGAGAAGAGGATCCTCGAGTTTTTCTCTGGTTCGGACGACAATCACCACAGTCGGTAACGCGGCTCGGGCTGCCAAGCGCTGAATGGGGATGTTCGCCCCCACATCCCGTCGCCCGACCCGACCAGCGAGACGCCGTCGCCGACCTGCACCGCGAATGGCGTGCCGACATACGACTCGAACGTCGCGGGCGTCAGCTGATCGGGCATGACCTGACAAGTAGCGGCGCGGCAAGTCACGGAATCTCCGGTTGCACCGGAGATTCGGTGCCTGGCCTACGTCAGGGCCGTCGACCGAGGAATGCGACCAGTTGCTCGGTGAGCCCGGCGTCGGCGGCAACGTGCTGTTCGGGCGCGAACCGGCCGCCGCGGATCTCGGGCGAGATCGTTGCCCGACTTACTTCCAACGCTGCCTCGGCAACGTCGTCGGGAAGACGCGGCGATTGCCCCGTCGCGCAGGCGAGGTCCCAGCAGTGCGTGGTGGTGTCGAGCAGGTTGATGCCGGCGAGGACACGGCCGGGCATCGGGCCGGCCGGGAAATCGAGCACCTGGTCGAAGACGCCGGGGGTGCTCCAGGCGGCCAACGTCGTCGCGGCGACGTCTTTGAACTGCGCCGCCGGGTCACCACTCAACTCGAAGGGGGTGCCAGGTGATCCACTGGCAGCGGCACCGAGCCCGGCGACGACACCGATGGTGTGTTCGAGCAGATCGCGAACCGTCCACTCCGCGCAGGGCGTCTTGTTGTCGTACTGATCGGCGCGGATGTTGCAGATCACGCCGTGCGTGTGTCGGAAGGATTGGTCGAGGCTGTCGATGAGATCCATTGATAGTCCAATCTGTGTAAGGTATCACTTACACACTCGCGAACTTGGCGCGGGATTGCAAGAGGAAGCTGTACGGAGGTGGTGGATGGACGAGGCGTTGCGGGCTGTTGCAGACCCCACCCGCCGCGCCATTCTGCGGCTGGTGCGCGACGGCGAGCTGCCCGCCGGCCAGATCGCCGAGCACTTCCCGTCGATGAGCCGGCCGGCGGTCTCGCAGCATCTCAAGGTCCTGGTGGATTCTGGCCTCGTCGACGTGCGCCCCGATGGCAACCGCCGTCTCTACCGGTGGCGCCGCGAGGGCCTCCGCAGCGCGGCTGCGTTTCTCGACGAGATGTGGTCCGATCGCCTGGCTCGACTCAAACGGGCCGCGGAGCGTGAAGAGTGGCCCGAGAGAGCACGAGCAGCATCGCAATCGAACCGAGCGAGCCGAAAGGACACATCACGTGACTGAATCAGGGACCGAGGTCGTGGAACAGACTGTACGCATCAGTGCCCGCCCGGAGACGGTGTGGCGGTACTGGACCGACCCGCAACGCATGTGCGATTGGTGGGGCGCGACAGCCGAGCTCGAACCACGACCGGGTGGTATCTGCCGTGTCGAGATGGGGGGTGGTCCGGTCATGCGCGGCGAGTACATCGAACTGGTCCCCTACGAGCGCATCGTCTTCAGCTTCGGCTGGGAGCCGACCGATGCCGGGCCCGACATCGCCCCGGGATCCAGCACGGTCGAGGTCACGCTGTTGGCCGAGGCCGGCGACACCATCGTGGTCCTGCGACACACCGGTATCCCCGACGCGTTCGTCGACCTCCACCGTTCCGGGTGGGAGCAGTTCCTCGCCCGTCTGGCCGGCGCGGCCTCGTCGAGCGCGGCGGGCGAGAGCACGTGAACGTCGACGTCGAGACCGAGATCACCATCGCCCGACCGATCGCCGACGTTGCCGCGTACGCCGGCGACCCGTCCAACGCGCCGACGTGGTACGACAACATCGACACCGTCGAGTGGATGACCCCGCCACCGGCTCAGGTCGGCTCGATCGTCGAGTTCGTCGCCCGCTTCCTCGGTCGGACGTTGCGGTACAGCTACGAGCTCGTCGAATGGGAGCCCGGAGTGCGGTTGGTGATGCGAACCAAGCAGGGCCCGTTCCCCATGGAAACCACGTACACATGGAGGGTGACCACAAACGGCTCCACCCATATGAAGCTTCGCAACCGGGGTGAACCCGCCGGGTTCTCCAAGCTGATGGCGCCGATCATGCAATCGGCGATGCGACGCGCGAACCGTCAGGATCTCGCCAAGCTGAAGTCGGTCCTCGAGTCGTAGCGGCGAGTCAAGTCACCGAATCTCCGGTTGCACCGGAGATTCCGTGCCTGGCCTCCGTGAGGAGGACAATGGCGCCCTCGGCA
>JBDTRP010000070.1:0-94187 GCA_039931555.1 Ilumatobacteraceae bacterium
CTTGCTGTCGAGACCGCTTGATGCGGCCACGCTCGAAGCGCAGATCCTCGTGCCCTGCCGCGCCAAGGCCAAGGTGCCCAACACGCCATGACCGAGTTCACAGGCGAGATGCAGGAACTTGCCGACATGCTCGACGCACTGCCCGAGCAAGTCGTGCGTTATCGGCTCCCCGACCTCACCATCGTGTACTGCAACTCGTCGTGGGCGGCATGGTACGACGGCACCCCGGCCGAGATGCTGGGTCGCCGACTCGACGAGTTCCTGTCGGAGGATGGCTTGGAAGGGCTCCACGCTCAACTCGGCAAGCTCGGTCCGGACAACCCGCTCGTCGCCGACGTCGTCATCCGCGAAGCACCCAACACGCCGGGGCAATGGGTCGAATGGGTCGACCGGTACCTTCCGGGAGTCGACGGGGCCCAAGTGCTCGCCGTGGGTCGCGACGTGACGGCGCGCTACATCGCCGAGTCGAAGTTGGCCGACAGCGAAGCCCGGTTCCGCGACTTGGCAGACAAATCGGCCGATGTGATCTGGCACTTTGCCCTGCAGCCGTACCCCCACTTCGACTACGTGAGCCCGTCGGTCGAGAAGATCTTGGGCTATCCGCCTTCGTACTTCCTCGACGACTTCAACCAGTTCCTCGACATCCTCAGCAGCGACGACCGAGCAATGATCGATCGAGCGTTCATGGGCGACCACTTGCCAGAGCGTTCCGACTTCCACTTCCGCCATGCCAACGGCTCGACCGTCATCGGCGAGATGCAGACTCGGACCTTCGACGGCGGGCTGCAGGGTGTGGGACGCGACGTCACCGAATTGCGCAATCTCGAGGAACGCCTCGTCGCCCTGGCGCTGCGCGACCCGCTGACCGGTCTGGCCAATCGGCGCCTGCTCAAAGAACTGCTCGACGCCGACCTGGCTCGCACGCACCGCGCCGGTGCGCCGCTGGCCGTGGCCTACCTCGATCTCGACGACTTCAAGAGCGTCAACGACACCTATGGCCACGATGCCGGCGACGTCGTGCTGTGCGAGACTGCCCGCCGATTGCTGACCATCGTTCGTGGCGCCGACGTGGTGGCCCGCCTCGGTGGTGACGAGTTCGTGATCGCCTACGAGCCCAACGACCCTGGCGCCGACCGCCTCGTGCAACGCATCGACGACGCCCTGTCGCTGCCGATCGAGATCACACCCACGTTGGCGTTGTCGTGCCGAGCGAGTGTCGGAGTGGCCGATACGCGCACGTCCGGACGGGACGCGGCGACCCTGATCGCCGCCGCCGACGCAGCGATGTACAGGGTCAAGCGCACGCGCCACCGTGGCATCCGACGCGTGATGCCCGACTCGTTGGCGCGATAGGCACCCGGTAGGGCACCGACTCGTACCTCGGTAGGCTTGCGGGCGATGGACCACGTTCGCTGGATGGCCCAACCGACGCTGCAACGACCGACGATCATCGCCGCGTTCACCGGGTGGAACGATGCGGGCGACGCGGCCAGCAACAGCGTGCGCCACCTGATCGAGGCCTGGAATGCGCAGCCCCTCGCCGAGATCGACCCGGAGGAGTTCACCGACTTCGCCACCGTGCGCCCCCACGTGCGCCTCAGTGCCGGAATGACACGTTCGATCGTCTGGCCGACGGTCGGCTTGTGGAGCGCGTCGACACCCGGAGGCGATGTCATCTTGGTGCTCGGCCCCGAACCAGCGCTTCGTTGGCGGTTGTTCGGTGAGCAGATCGTCGCCGCCGCCCAGCGATTCGGGGCGTCGATGCTGCTGACTCTGGGTGCGCTGCTGGCCGATGTTCCGCACTCGCGACCGGTGCAGCTGATGGGAACCGCAACCGACCAGACGATGATCGATCGCTTCGACCTGCAGCGATCGCGCTACGAAGGCCCCACTGGCATCGTCGGTGTGTTGCACGACGCGTTCGCCCACACTGATCTGCCGTCAGCCTCCTTGTGGGCTGCGGTGCCTGCGTACGCCTCGCAGGTTCCCTCCCCGAAGGCCGCGCTCGCTCTCGTCGAGCGGGCCTGTGAGATGTTGGGATGTCCCGCGTCGACGGCTCGCCTGGTCGCCGACGCTGGCGAGTACGACGCCAGGGTCTCGGCGTTCGTCGGTGACGACGACGACCTGATCGGCTACGTCTCGCGACTCGAGTCGCTGGCCGACAGTGGCGAGCTCGATGACGACGGCGACGACGAGGACGACGAGGTCGGAGGCAACGAGCCGATCGACGACACTCGGCTCAACAGCGACGAGCTGATGGCCGAGGTCGAACGCTTCCTGCGCGACCAGGGCGACAGCGCCTCGTAGGGCGCTCCATCGTCAGGTCGGCTGGCCTCTCCACATCGGCGAGCGCGGCGCCTCGAACGCCGTCGTGATCGGGTGTCCGTCGATGGCGGCGAATGCCATCGGGCCCCACCAGTTCGCGCCGGCAACCGGCCACGGCAGTTCGTCGCGGTTGAACCATCCGACGCCTGCCGTCTCCAAAGGATGGGCGACGAGATCGCCGCCGACGGCATTGCAGTGGAACAGCAGCAGGTACATCGCGAACCGGGTGAAGCCCATTCGCTGGCCGTCGATGACTGCCAGCAACTGCACCGGCTCGCAATGGATGCCGGTTTCCTCGTGTACCTCTTTGACGACGACCTCTGACGGCGAGTAGCCGACGTCGGCCCACCCGGTCGGGTACAGCCAGATGCCGCTGTCCGCCCGCTGCACCAGCAGGATCTCGCCTGCCTCGTTGCCGACGACCGCGCCAACGGCGACCTTCGGCGTGACGTACCCGGGCACGCCCTCCCCGATCGACTCCATCCATTCCTGCACGAAGTGGTCGCGCTCGCGGCGCACCTCCAAGGCTTCGTCGGCCGCGCCTTTGATGTCGGCAGCGACGTGCAGGATCTCCTCGAACCGCTCGCGTTCGTAGAGGCTCTCGGTGAAGCCGAGACCGGTGCGGGCGATGGCTGCCAGCGACTCGCTCCAGCGCACCAGGTCCCGGGTGAAATCGTTGGGCGCTGCATCGCTCACGATGGCGACCCTACGGCATGCAGCAAGGCACGTTCGATCTCGGCGCGGTGGTATGGATCGGTGACGGTAGCGCCGCTCGAGGTACGGACGTAGAAGCTGTCGACGACGCTCGGGCCGATGGTTTGCACTGTGGCGTGGCGGATGTCGAGACCCATCTCGGAGAGGGCAGTGGCAACCCGGTGCAGCAGACCGATCGAGTCAGGTGCGCGCACTTCGATCACCGTGGCGTTACTGCTGGCGGCATCGACGAAGGTCACCGATGGGGGCGACACCGAGGCGGCCGCAGGCCGCCGGCGACGGCGATAGGTGCGGGCGCGCTCGGCGAGACGCGCCGACAGCGCCAATTCGCCCGACAACGCCCGACGGACGTCGGCGACGACGCCCGCCCAGTCGGCGCGGTGCGCTGGCTCGGCGACCCGGAACAGCGATGCCGCCATGCCCTGTTCGTCACTGTGCGCACGCGCTCCGACCACATCGATGCCATGCAATGCCAGTACCCCGGCAAGGCGCCCGAACATGCCCGGACGGTCGATGTTGACCACGATGATCCGGGGCCCATCGACGGTGACGGCGATCTCGCCGGCGCCCATCATGGCCAAGATGTCGGCCGTCGGGAACGGTGAACTGCGCTCGGGCCCACCACCCACGCCGTCGGCGACGCCGAGGCGCAGCTTCACCCGCTCGACCAGCTCCTCAACGAGTTCGGCCTTCCACGGGCTCCATGCCGACGACCCGGTCGCCAGCGAATCGGCCTCGGTCAGTGCGTGCAGGAGGTCGAGGAACCCCACGCTGCCGACCGCCTCGGCGACCATGTCGATGGTCACCGGATCGTCGAGGTCACGGCGCGTGGCGACGTCGGGCAACAACAGATGATGGCGCACCAACCCGACCAGATGGTCGGTGTCACGCTCGCCGTACCCCATGCGCGGTGCGATGACCGCGACCAGTTCCTCGCCCCGCTCCGTGTGGTCACCCGGATAGCCCTTGCCGATGTCGTGCAGCAACGCGCCGATCACGAGCAGGTCGGGGCGAGCGACACGATCAGCCAGCAATGCCGCCTGGGTCGCTGCTTCCCACAGATGCCGGTCGACCGTGAAGCGGTGATACGCGTTTCGCTGCGGGCGCGACCGCACTGGCTCCCACTCCGGCAGCATGCGGCTGAACAGCTCGGCCTGGTCGAGTGATTCGAGCACCGGGATCGCCCGCGGGCCCTCGAGTAAGAGCGCCACCAACTCGTCAGCGGCGCCGGTCGGCCACGGTGTCGGCCATTCCGGTGTGCGCTCCTGCAATGTCTCGAGGGCTCGGGTCGCGATGGGCGACTCGCTACGCGCCGCCCCGACGGCGACCTGCAGCATGAGCGTGGGATCGCGTTCGGGCCACACATCGACGCCCAACTCGACCTCGCCGTTGCGGAGGGTGACACCCGAGGCCAGGGGTCGCGGCTTCATCGGCTCCTTCGCGGCGCGGGCGACGGCGTGCCAGGCCCGATCAAACTGCCACGACAGCGTGCGCGCCGATGACGACACCGCTGCCATCAGGTCGTCGGCGGTGCCGAAGGCCCCGGCCGCGGCGATTGCATCCTGGTCCTCCAAGCGCATCACCTCGCCGGCGATGGGCGCCACACGGTGCAGCGCGACCCGCGCCCGCAGCAGCGTGTCATACGCCGCTGCGAGAGCCGCAGGTGTCTCGGCCGCGATTCCACGGCCGGCGGCATCGATCCAACGCAACTCGTGCATGTCGCGCAGGCCGCCGCGGCCTTCCTTGATGTTCGGCTCGAGCAGAAATGCCACCTCGCCGTCGTTGCGATGACGATCGAGCCCACGATCTCGAAGGAGCCTCAGCCACGCGCCGGCATCGGCCTTCCAGGCCCGGCTCGCAGCGTCGAGCACCTCGGCCGCCAGCTCTCGGTCTCCGGCGAGCCAGCGCCCGGCCAGCAACGTCGTGGCTGTATCGAGCTGATCCGAGCCGACCGACAACTTCTGGTCGGCAGCGCGCACGGCATGCCCGAGATGGATGCCCGTGTCCCAGATCGGATACCACAGGTCGGAGAGACTCGATGCGATCTTCTCGGCACCGCCGCGGTGCACGACCATCACGTCGATGTCGCTGCGCGGTGCCATCTCGCGCCGGCCGGTGCCTCCGACCGCCAGCAGACACACGCCCGACGTATCGCCGAAGACGTTGCCGTAGAGATCGATGAGCCAGTGGTCGATCTCGGCCGTCCACGACTCGCACCACGCCCGCCCCTGCAGGGTGGTGTCGGCGAGCAAACGATCGCGTCTGGCGAGTATCACTGGAGCATTGTGCCGTGCGCTGTCGATCACGGGCGAGAACGCCGGCCACTCGACCCCTCTACAATCCGACCATGCCCCGCTCACCACGCCTTCCATATGCGGCGTTGGCGACCGTCGGGCTGCTGATTCCGGTGGCCGGGTGCAGTTCCGATCCCGCAAGCGCACCATCGACCGTTCCCCCGCCCACGACGACACCAGTCGTGCGTGTCGACGACGGCGTGCTGACGATCGGCGTGCTGACCCCACAGGGCAGCGCCAACGCCGACATCGGCCAAGCCATCCGCGCCGCGGTCACCCTGGCCGTCGACACGATCAACAAGGCCGGCGGCTACAACGGCCGCAACGTCGTCCTGCGCCCGGCCGACGAGGGAGTCGCCGGAGTCGGGATCGACCCGGCCATCGCCAAGCTGCTGAGCGAGCAGGTCGACGCGATCGTCGGTCCCGCTTCCTCGACGAATGCCCTCGCCGGATTGAGCGAGATCGTCGATTCCGGTGTCGTGGCGTGCTCGCCCACGGCGTCGGCTCGGTTGCTCGACGACTACCCGGACAAGAACCTGTTCTTCCGGACCATCCCATCCGACTCGATGCAGGCCTTGGCGATTGCCGAGGCCGTCGACCGCACCGGAGCCACCCGGGCCACGGTCACCTACATCGACGACGGCTACGGCCAGGGCTTCGCCGATTCCGTGAAGACCGCATTGGCGTTGAAGGGGATCGAGCAACGGGCGGTCATCCCATACTCGGCCGACAACGTGTCGATCAAGGCTGCCGCAGCGAAGGTCGTCGGGGCCGCGACCGGTGTGATCGTGGTGATCGGCGATGCCACGTCGGGACCGGTGATGTTGGGCGAGGTCGACGCGCAGGAGCGCAACGTCTTGCCCCAGTACGTCGTGAACGACGCGATGCGACGCCCCACGGCCTCCGCCGAGCCGATGGGCGCCTCGCTGGCGTCGCGGGTCAGGGGCATCTCACCCGTTGCCTACAGCAGCGACGCACAGTTCCTCGCCCAACTGGGGGCGACGCCAGCCGACCCCAGCCCGTACGCAGCGAACGCGTTCGACTGCGTCAACCTCATCGCTCTCGCGGCGCTCGCCGCCAATTCGACACAGCCCGACGCGATCGCTCTCGAGATCCCCCTGGTCAGCGACAGTGGTTCTCCGTGCATGACGTTCGTCGATTGCCGCGACGACATCGCTGCCGGCAGCAACATCAACTACGACGGTCCGGGCGGCACGCTGACCATCGGTGCCGACGGCGATCTGGCCGCCGCGGTGTTCGACCTTTTCGGTTTCGACGAGGCGGGACGCGACGTCAACGTCGGCACCGTGCGCTGCACCCTCAGAGACTGCTCATGACCTCTTCCACCGGTGTCACCATTCCGGTGTAGAACGGGCCGAAGTCGGCATACACGGCCGACGCCTCGTCGAAGCGCATGGTGTAGACGACTTCTTTGAGATCGTCGGGATGCACACCGAACAGGGTGACACCCCATTCGTAGTCGTCGAGCCCCGCCGAGCCCGTGATGTACTGGGCGATGCGACCGGCGTACCTGCGACCGCTGGCGCCGTGCTCGTGCATCAACTCACTGCGACGATCGAACGGCAGCGTGAACCAGTTGGCGTCGGGGTCGCGCTTCTTGCTCATCGGATAGAAGCACCACGCCGGCATGGCGTAGTCGACGTGACTCGGCGGGATCGTGGGGTAGAGCCGCGGCTGCTTCATCGCGTCGGGCATCTGCGCGGCGTACTCGCTGACCTCGCTGAGGCTGACGTACGAATCGACGATCTCGAGCCCGGCGTGCTGCACCGCAGTCTGCAGCGCACGAAGTTCACGAAGGTTCTCATGGACGGCCATCACGGCTACATCACACTTGTGACCCAGCGTCGCGATCGTCACCACCTGGCACCCGGCAGCCTGGGCCGCCTTCACCGCGGCGACCGCGGCTTCGGAATCGAACATGGGCGTCGGCTTGCAGAACAGGTGCAGCACACCAACGCCGATTGACGGCGAGACGGGTTCGCTCTTCATGCGCTCAGGCTAGGGCTGGATTCGCTCCGGCGCATAGACGTTGAGACGTTGATCCCGAACGAAACCGGCCAGGGTCAGCCCCGCCCGCCTGGCGGTTTGCACGGCCAGCGCGGTAGGCCCGCTGACAGCGACCAAGGTGCCGAACCCCGCCGCCCACGCCTTTTGGACCAGCTCGAAACTTGCCCGACCACTGACGAACAATCCGAGGCCGGTGGCCGGCAGTCGGCCATCGAGCAACATACGCCCGACAACCTTGTCGACAGCGTTGTGGCGCCCCACGTCTTCACGGGTGATCAGCACCTCGCCGCTCGGCGTGAACGCGGCTGCTGCGTGCACCGCGCCTGTGGTCGAGAACAGCCCCTGCCCGGCAAGCGCAGTCGATGGCATGGCGGCCAGCACGTCGAGGGCGATGGCCGGCGTTGCGGGAAGCGGTTCGAGCCGATCACACAGCGCTTCGATGGCGTCGTTGCCGCACAGTCCGCAACTGCTGGTGGTCGTGCCGAGGCGTGGCGTCGGGACCGGCGCCTTGCCCCCGGTCTCGACCGTGACGACGTTGAACTCGCTCTCGCTGGCGGCACCGTCGGCGCAATACCGCACGCCGCTGACACGCGCACCGCCGAGCAGCCCATCGCTGAAGCAGAACCCGGCGGCCAGCTCGTAGTCGTTGCCGGGGGTCCGCATCGTCGTGCTGACAATGGCACCATCGAGCTGGATGGTCATCGGCTCTTCGACGATCAACTCGTCGGGCCGGCGCTGCAACGATCCATCTTCGTACACGGTGACGAGCAGCGACTCACTGCGACGACGAGCCATGACACACGAAGGTATCCGACGATCGATCATTCGGGGAGGTGCAACGGAATATGGTTCGCTCCATGGAACCAAGGAACAACGGTCGCATCCTCGCCGCGGAGCTCGTGGGCACCCTGGTGCTGATGCTCGGCGGGCCGGGCGTCGCCATCTTGCTGCCCACGTTGGGACTGCTGCCCGAGGGTGATGCGACGACCGGTGCCGGGCTGCTGAAGATCTTGATCATCGCCTTGGGGTTCGGCTTGTCGTTGTTGATCATGATGTACGTGATCGGACCGATCTCCGGCTGCCACATCAACCCGGCGGTCACGCTGGGCATGCTGTTGGCCCGCAAGGTCGATCTCACCCAAGCGGTGTACTCCTGGATCGGTCAGGTGGTCGGTGCGATCAGCGGCGTCGCCATCGTCTACGGCATCGCCAGTGGGCGCGACGGCTTCCAGCGCGGTCAGTTCGCAGCCAACCTGTGGTCCGGCAAGTACTACGGGCTCGGCTCAGCCATCGTGGTCGAGGTGGTCCTGACCGGCTTGCTGGTGATGGTCTTTCTGTTCACCACTACCAAGAAGTTCGCCCCCGGCATGGGTGGGATGGTCATCGGCCTCACGCTGACCTTGATCCACCTGATCTCGATCCCCGTCGACAACACCTCCGTCAACCCGGCCCGCAGCCTCGCCACAGCCCTCTTCGCCGACTCCCACACCGAGGCGCTGCAACAGCTGTGGGCGTTCATCGTCTTTCCGATGATCGGCGCGGTCGTGGGTGTCGTCATCTGGTTGATGCTCGACGATGCCCGCCTCGAAGACACCGAGCTCATGGAACTGCCGGGGGCGGCGGAACTTCGTAACGTGCTCGGCAACATCTCCGAAGGAATCGACGACCTCGGCGACTGATCAGGCCAGCAGGGCCAGAAGATCCGCTCGTCGTTTGGGCCCCAGCGCCGGCTCGGGCAGGCGGTTGTCGCGGTCCTGCCACACCGCCAGCACGCGAGCACCTACATCGGGATCCTTGATCATCGCGTCCGGCGCAGTCAGCAGGTTGAGGGCCCGGAAGAACGCCCGCAGCACCACCGCGTCGCGGCGAAGTGCAGGGAGCAGGCCATCGCGGAACACGGCGCGCATGAAGCTGCGCTGGTCGGTCGGGTCGCCGTCGGGGTCGTCTCCCGCCAGCAGGGCCGCGGCGACACGCCTGGCCTCCGCGTCCTGCTCGACGCTGGCGCGGTACCACGGGTGGATCTCGGCACGCAGCGCCGCCTCATAGGCCACGAGCATCGCCGCGGGGTCCCCCGGGTTGGCATCGACCGCGGCGACCATCAGGTGCGCGCCCCAGAACGCCGTCGAGCACCCGCGGCCATACAGAGGATTGGTGCACAGCACCGCATCGCCGATCGGGATGAAGCCGGTCGCGACGGGTTGGCCGTCGACCACGTACTGGCGGCGCAGGTTGACCAGGCCGGCCATCGCGTGGACCGATTCGGTGATCGGTTCGGCCCGGCCGTCGAGCCACGGGGCGGTCGCGATCAACTGGCGGGCACAGGAGTCGAACGTCTCGGTGTCCAGCAGCCGCCGTCGCAGCTCCTGGTCGTCGGTCGGTGTCGCCAGCGTGACGGAGAACGTGCGGTTGTCGCCGACGAAGACGCCGTACTTCAGGTACCCGAGGTCGCCACCGATCGGGCCGGTGCGCGGTGGATAGCCGGCGCCCTCTGCCAACCGATAGAAGCGGCTGAAGTAGACGATCCCCGTGTCGTCTGCCTCCTCGTCGACCGGGGCACAACCGATCTCGCGCAGCCAATCCGACAGCGCGCTCCGCCGTCCGCCGGCAACCACGACCAGGTCGCTCGCAGACTGGCTCGCGTCGGCCAGGCGCACGCCGCTGATGTGGGGTGTGGCGCCGGCATCCACCGGATCGGCCACGAGTCCGTTGACGGCCACGCCGGTGCGGAACTCGACGCGACCTTCGGCCAATGCGGCTCGCCGCAACACCCACTCGAACGTCGTGCGACGACAGGCCAGCATCGACAGGTCGTCGTCGTTGGGCTCGGGCACGAAGTCGACCATGGTTGCCGGCAGATCCTCACCGAAGCGCATCTCGGTGGCGCCCTCGTCGAGCAGTTGCTGGTAGATGTCGGCGTAGTCCATCTTCAGCAACCCGACCAGCCGGGCCAGGAAAGCATGGCTGTGCCGCACCTGCGGTGCGCCGCGACGATCCCACTCGAACGCCTCGTCGGCTGAGTTCGGCATCGGCGTGTCGTCGCGCTCGAACACGGTCACGCTGTGCCCGCGGCGTGCCAGGGCCAGGGCCGCACCGAGACCAGCGACACCTCCGCCGACGACCGCCACTTCCATCGCCGCGACACTAACGGCACGCCCGCCGATCCCCGATGGCAGGTGGTCGCGCCGTGACCGTCGTGGCGACGGTCGGGCCGCGTCCGGACGGAGGTGACCGGCGCATGGGCAGGGTTGCCGGATTAGCACTCGACGGTCTAGAGTGCTAGCACTCTCGCACTGTGAGTGCGAATGACATATCCCCTCATCGTGGAGGCACACGCAATGGCGAAAATGATCGCATTTGACGAGCAGGCTCGTCGCGCACTGGAAGCTGGCATGAACAAGCTCGCCGACGCGGTGCGCGTCACCCTGGGGCCGAAGGGCCGCAACGTCGTGTTGGAGAAGAAGTGGGGCGCACCCACCATTACGAACGACGGCGTGTCCATTGCCAAGGAGATCGATCTCGAGGATCCCTACGAGAAGATCGGCGCCGAGCTGGTCAAAGAGGTCGCCAAGAAGACCGACGATGTCGCCGGTGACGGCACCACGACAGCGACGGTCCTGGCATGGAGCATGGTCCACGAGGGCCTGCGCAACGTCGCTGCCGGCGCCAACCCGATGACCCTGAAGAAGGGCATCGAGGCCGCAGTCGAAGCAGCAGTCGCATCGATCAAGGACCTGGCCAAAGAGGTCGACTCGAAGGATCAGATCGCCCAGGTCGCCTCGATCTCGGCAGCCGACAACGAGATCGGTCAGATGATCTCGGAGGCCATCGACAAGGTCGGCAAGGATGGCGTCATCACCGTCGAGGAGAGCCAGACCTTCGGCATGGAGATGGACCTCGTCGAGGGCATGCGCTTCGACAAGGGCTACATCTCGCCCTACTTCGCCACCGACATGGAGCGCATGGAATCGGTCCTCGACGACCCGTACCTGCTCCTCGTCTCGTCGAAGATCTCGTCGGTACGCGACATGCTGCCGGTACTCGAGAAGGTCATGCAGGGTGGTCGCCCATTGGTGATCATCGCTGAAGACGTCGAGGGCGAGGCACTGGCGACCCTGGTCGTCAACAAGATCCGCGGCACGTTCAAGTCGGCGGCCGTCAAGGCTCCTGGCTTCGGCGAGCGCCGCAAGGCGATGCTGCAGGACATGGCCATCCTCACCGGTGGTCAGGTCATCAGCGAAGAAGTCGGGTTGAAGCTGGAGAACACCACGCTCGACCTGCTCGGTTCCGCCAAGAAGATCATCATCACCAAAGACGAGACCACCATCGTCGAAGGTGCCGGTTCGGAAGACGACATCAAGGGCCGGATCAACCAGATCAAGGCCGAGATCGACAACACCGACAGCGACTACGACCGTGAGAAGCTGCAAGAGCGTCTCGCCAAGCTCAGCGGCGGCGTTGCCGTGCTGAAGGTCGGCGCCGCCACCGAGGTGGAGCTGAAGGAGAAGAAGCACCGCATCGAAGATGCCGTGTCGACGACCAAGGCTGCCATCGAAGAAGGTGTCGTGCCCGGCGGTGGCGTTGCGTTGCTGCGTGCTCAGGCCGCCGTGATCGCTGTCGCCGACAGCTTGAAGGGTGACGAAGCGACTGGTGCCCGTTTGGTCGCCAAGAGCCTCGAAGCCCCGCTGAAGCAGATCGCCGAGAATGCCGGCATGGAAGGTGGCGTCGTCGTCGAGAAGGTCAAGAACCTCAGCGGCGCCGAAGGCCTCAATGCGGCCACCGGCGTCTACGAAGACCTCGTCAAGATCGGCGTCATCGACGCTGCCAAGGTGACCCGCTCGGCGCTGCAGAACGCAGCATCGATCGCAGCCCTGTTCCTCACCACGGAAGCTGTCGTCGCCGACAAGCCCGAGAAGGACGGCGGCGGCATGGGTGGCGGAGGCATGGAGGACTTCTAGTCCTCTCGCAGTTGCCAATTCGATTCGACGAAGGCCCCGAGCTCGAGCTCGGGGCCTTCGTCATTTTCGTTGCACGACTGCACATGTCGTCCGGGCCCGCTTACACTCAGCATCATGCGACGCACGCTTGTCATTCTCGGCCTGTGCGCGGCCCTTGCCGCCTGCTCGAACAGCGACGGCTCGAAGGCAGCCTCCACCAGCGCACCATCAGCGACGTCGACGGCGTCTCCGGCAACATCGCCGGCTGCCGTCTCCGCGACCTCCGCTGTGGCCCCCGTCGCGACCGACGCCGCAGCGATACCTGACACCACCGTGGCGGTGGCGCCGCCAGGAACAGTCGACCCGTGCTCCATCGTGACCATCGACGATGTCGCCGCTGCCTTCGGTGGCTCCGTCGCTGCGGGCGTGATCAATCCGGACAATGGCGGTTGTGACTACGAGATCACCGGCCAGACCAACACCGGCCCCAGCGGGATCCTGACCCAGGTGTCGATCGAGTTCACCGGCGCCGACTTCGGCTCCTACGAGAAGACCAAAGTGGTCTTCCCCGACGTCGTGAAGGTCGACGGAGTGGGAAGTGAGGCCTACTACCTCAGCTTCGGATCACAGTTGCACGTCAACATCGGTGGTCAGGAGATGGTGATCTCCGGCCTGTTCCCGGGCGACGACACAGCGGTTCAAGCCGAGGTCGTCGCCTTCGGCAAGACGGTGGTCGGCAAGCTCTGAGCGGCATTCAGCCGCCGGCGACGGCGGGGATGATGCTGACGGTTTCGCCGTCGGGCACCTTGGTGTCGACGCCGTCGAGGTAGCGCACATCGTCGTCGCTGACGAACACGTTGACGAACTTGCGCAGCGCGCCGGTGTCGTCGAAGAGGCGCTCGCGGAACCCCGGATGGGCGGTCTCGAGGTTGGCCAACACATCGGCCAAGGTGACGCCCTCGACCTGCACGGAGGACACACCGCCCGCAATCGGGCGCATCGTGGTGGGGATTCGAACGTTCACGGACATGGGCGAAAGCCTACCAACCGGGTCGGGATTCGAAACCCTCGAGGACGACGATTGTGTGCTACCCCAACGTCTGCAACACGTAGCCGCCCTCGTGCACGAACACGGTCAGGCGATCGAGGTACACGAGCAGATCACCAACCAAGACAAACCCTCATCGGTGACCAACAAGGTGCTCCGATTCACATCAGGTCCAGGAGCTCATCGATGGGGAGGGCTTCGGCGACGCGGCCGAAACGACCGGTCGTGGTGGTCGCCCGGAAGAGGCTGTCGATCACGGCCTCTTCGGTCGCATCGACGGCAGCCTCGAACAGCCCGTTGAGATCACGGTCCGCCAACACATCGCGGCTGACGCGCCCACGGCCGTCGCGGGGAAGGCGCCCCGCCGTGGTGAAGGCGAGGAAGATCTCACCGCTGCCGTGGGTGGCGACCGAACCGGTACGGGCCAGGCCGAGGCCAGCGCGCCGTGCGACTCGTTGGCACTGCGCAGGCAGGATCGGCGCATCGGTTGCGATCACGACGATGCAGCTGCCCTCGGGCGCCTCGCGCTCGCCGCTGCGCCCGAGTTCGGCGAAGCGCCGACCGACCGGTGAACCGTTGACGCACAGCCGTTCCAACGCGCCGAAGTTGGTCATCACCAGCACGCCGATGGTGTGGTCATCGACACGACGGGACGCGGTCCCGATCCCGCCCTTCCAGCCGAGGCACGTCATGCCCGAGCCGGCGCCGATCGAACCGGCTTCGAACGCACCGGCGGCTGCCGCGGCGAAGGCCTCGGCAACGTGATGTGGGCGCACGGCCATGGCAGAGGGGTCGCTGAGCCATGAGTCGTCGCACTCGCCGACCACGGGGATCACGACGTCGTCGACAACGCCGGGCACGTCGCGCAGCGTGGCCTCGACGACCCCTTGATACGCCATGCCGACGCTCATGGTGGCGGTCAACACGATCGGCGTCTCCAACGTGCCCCATTCGCCGATGGTGAGCGATCCGGTGAGCTCGCCTGCCCCGTTCAAGACGGCAGTGCCGGCAGCCATCGGACGTTGGAACAGAGAATCCAGCGTGTCGGGCACGATCGCCGTCACACCGGTGCAGTGCTCAGCGATCGTGGCATGCCCGACGCGCAGTCCGAGCACGTCGGTGATCGCGTTGAACTCGCCGGTCGGCAACGTGCCGATCTCGATGCCGCAGTCCCGCGGGCGGGGGCGCTGCTGCTTCATGGCGCCGACAGTACAACGACCGCCTACGGTGCATCCCGTGCAGCGCTATGACCTTGCCATCATCGGCCTCGGCGGCATCGGCAGCGCCACCGCCTGGTTCGCCGCGCGCGGCGGCCGGTCGGTTGTCGGACTGGAGCGCTTCGACCTCGGCGGGCATCATCACGGCGCCTCGCACGATCACAGCCGAATCATCAGGCACAGCTACCACACGGCGCACTACGTGGATCTGACGCGGCTGGCCTACGACGCCTGGCGCGACGTCGAGGCCGGTAGCGGCGAAACGTGTGTCCACCTCACTGGCGGGATCGACCTGTTCCCGCACGCCGCGGCGATCAACAGCGCGACGTACCGCGATGCGATGCACGCTTGCAACGTCGAGTTCGACGACCTCACACCGGCGCAGGTCATGACTCGCTGGCCAGCGTGGAACGTCGCGCCGGATACCGAGGTGCTGTACCAAGCCAACACCGGCATCGTGTCGCCTGCGGCCACCGTTCCTTTGCTACAGCGCCTCGCAGCGGGTTGCGGCGCAGAGTTGCGCGGCAACACCGCGGTGATGGCGATCGAGCCCGATGACGGCCTCACCATTCACCTGGCCGGCGGCGACACCGTGCGTGCGGCGCAGGTGGTGGTCTCGGCGGACGCGTGGACGGCGCAGCTGATCGAACCGCTGGGTGTCGCCCTGCCGTTGACGGTCACGCGCGAGCAGGTCACCTACTACGGCACCGATTCGGCGCAGCTGTTCGAGCAGGGCAACTTCCCGGTGTGGATCTGGATGGACGATCCGTCGTTCTACGGGTTCCCGACGTTCGGGCGGCCGGGCGTGAAGATCGCCCAGGACTGCGGCGGGCAACCAGTCGACCCCGACCGGCGGGGCTACGACGCCGATCCAGAGATCCTGGCGCGCACCGATTCGTTCGTCGCCGAGTCCTTCGGCGACCTGCTCGGGCCGGCGACGTTGACCACGACGTGCCTGTACACGCTGCCGCCCGATCGCGATTTCGTCGTCGACACTCTGCCGGATCATCCGAACGTGCACGTGGCGCTGGGCGCCGGCCATGGGTACAAGTTCGTCGCCTGGTTCGGCAAGACACTCGCCACCCTCGCGGCAGGACGCGATCCAGGCTGCGACCTCACGCCGTTCCGTCTCGATCGGCCGGCATTGACCGACCCGTCATGGGAAGCGAACTGGCTGGTGTAGAACCTGCGATTCTTTGCAGCGCCGCAGCGAGCTGTTGCGTGTGTGTCGTTGATGCTCATCACCAGCACGTCACACATTGGCCCACACATTGGCCCACACATGACCGAACCCACCGAACTGGCGATCGTCGTCACCAGCTTCGAGGATCTGTACGTCCGCGAGTACCCCGGCCTGGTCGCGGTCGCCACGGTGTTGTCCGGCGACGACAGCGAGGATCTCGTCCAAGACGCGATGCTCCGAGCCTTCGTGAACTGGGACAAGGTGCAACACCTCGAACGACCTGGCGGTTGGTGCCACCACGTGCTGGTCAACCTGTGTCGCAGCAGGCGGCGTCGACGGGTGACACAAGCGAGGTTCCTCTCCCGCTTGCGGCGAGAGGAGCCGTCCGCGCCCGCACCATCGGATGATGTGATGTCGTTCTGGTCGATGGTTCGTGAGCTTCCGGAGCGGCCACGTCTTGCTGTCGCGCTCTTCGACGCGGGCGATCGGACCGTGGTAGAGGTCGCCGGCATCCTCGGTGTCCCAGAAGGAACCGTACGAAGCGACCTGAGCCGGGCTCGTTCGTTCATGCTCAGCCGAATGGGACACCAGTCATGAACGACCCTCGCGAACAACCCGATGACATCTTCGAACGGACAGCGCGCCAGGCGGGTGCCGCGCTCCGGCGGCCGGCACCGATCGACGGCTTTTGCTCGCCTCAACTCGGCCCGCCGCCGGCAACGGGTCCTTCGCTTCTCGGTCGCGGTCGGGGCAACGGCGATCGTCTTGGTGGTCGGTCTCATCGTGTTGACACGTCCGTCCGATGACTCCGCCGCACCATCCGGCTCATCACCCACCATCAGCGCGCCGGCGACGACGACCACAGCGGCACCCACCACGACTGCGTCGACCCTGGCTCCGCTCGCTCTCACCTACACATTGTCAGGAGTCGAGGGACTCGGGCCGATCGATGAGCCGGCATTGACTCACGTGAGCAGCTACACATCGATGGTTGCTGCCTGGTCCACTGGCAGTGGGGTGACCGAGGGCTATCTCGTCCTCACTGAGACATTCGCGCCGAAGTGGACGGCACCCGAAGGCTACGTCACATCGGTGAGCATCGACGTGCCCGACGGTCATGCATTTCTGGTGGCCGACAAGGGGTTCGAATCGCTGACGAGCGCCACGCGGATCATGTGGTTGCACAGCGATGGTCGGCTGTGGACCGTCAGCAACTTCGGCCTCACCCCAGAGCGCTTGAAGGCGCTGACGCTTGCGATCCTGCCGGGCTCAGGTCTGCCGTACGTGCTGCCCGACCCGTCGAGGGCGTTCATCGGGCTCAACACCGCCGAGGCGTACCAGTCGGTGCGTCAGGACTGGACCCTCGATCAGCACTTCCTCGAACTGGGCGTCTTCACGGGCGGGCTCGCACAACAGTTGGCAGATGCGGTACCGGTCTCCGTGGTCGAGCGGACCATCGCCGGAGCGCAGGGGTACGTGATCTCGATGACCAACGGTCAGGTGAAACTCGTCTGGCCGACCGGCGACGGCGACCACTGGGGCTCGTTGCAGCTGAACCCCGCGCTGGCCGGCCGACTCGACGAGATCGTGGCGGCGATCACTCCCCGCTGACCGGCCAGGTCAGCGGCGGCGACGGCTGAGGCCCAGGCCTCCGCCGGTCAGTACGAGGATGAGCACGATGATCAACAAGATTGTCAGCATGACCATTGGCTACCCGTTCCGGCGTGGAACGAAACCGTCAGGTGCCCTCAGCTGTTCATCTTCGCGGCCCACCACCGGCGGATGTCGAGGCTCGGGTCTTCCATCGGCGCGTACCAACCATGCCGGAACGACCGGCTCTGCATCCCGCGCTGCACGCGCTCGCAGATCGCCCAATCCTGCAGATTGACCATGTGCCAGAAGTCGACGGCGTCTGATGCGTCGAACCCGGGCATGGCGACCTCGGTGGGGTGGAACAGCACCTGGCACTCGATCGTGGTTCGATCGGCGGCGATCGGTTGGAGGATGAAGGCCGCGACATGGTCGCGCGACAGCGAGAGCATGACGTTCGGGTAGATCAGCTCGCCGAAGTGGTTCACGCGCTGCGCCTCGCTGAGGCCGGGGAACGAGGCACGGTCGCTGGTGCCGCTGGAGGTGAACGTGTCGGCGCCCGGTCGATGGGGAATGCCGTGCTCCCAGTCGAGCGATGAGCCACCGCGCTTGCGGAACGAGGGCACCAGGTCGCACAGCTCCGGATGCACCGGGCCGCAGTGGTAGCACTCGTTGTAGTTCTCGGCGATCACCTTCCAGTTGGCGGCGACGTCGTAGCTGATCGAACGCCCGACCACGAGTTGGTCGAGCGGGAAGCGGCTGACCCGTTCGACGATCGGGCCCAGATCATCGAGCAGCGACGAGCCGTCGGCAGCCAGGCGCACGAACACGAACCCGCCCCACTCGGCGAGGCCGTACCGATGCAACCCGAACTCGTTCGGGTCGATGTCGTCGACCCACGGCGAGGCGCGCAGCGAGCCATCGAAGCCATACGCCCAGAAGTGATACGGACAGCGGATCACAGAGTCGAAACAGGCGGACGCGGACGGGGTCGTCGAGGTGTCGACCAACTCGGTGCCGCGGTGCATGCACCGGTTGGCGAACGCGGCCAGCGCGCCACCGTGATCGCGCACGATCAACACGCGCTCGCCGGCAACCGACGCCAGCCGGTACGAACCGGGCTCGGTACCGATCGAGTCACTGCGACCGATGCACACCCACGATGTCGCCATCGCCAGGCGTTGCTCGTCGACGAAGACCCCCGCGTCGCAGTACGCGCCTTGCCCGAGACTGGCTTCCATCAAGCGCTGACGGGCGGCCGCCGCGACGCCCAGGGCTGCGCCGTCTCGAGCTGGGCGGCAATGCGAACCAGCAGGTCCTCGCGACCGAACCCGGCAACCAGCTGCACGCCCACCGGCAAGCCATCGGCGGTCCAGTACAGCGGCAGGCTGATGGCCGGCTGGCCGGTGACGTTGAACTGTGCGGTGAACTGCAGCAGCTCACGTACGCGCATGCCGCCTTCGGGCCCCGACAGGTAACCGATCGGCGGAGGCGGGGTGGCGATCACGGGCGTCAACAACAGGTCGTGGCCGGTGCCTCCGTCGGCGGGGTACCACCACGACAGCATGTCGCGACACCACGCCGCCTGGGCGGTGACGGCCAGCAGATAGTCAGCAGCCGACAGCGACTTGCCGATCTCGCCGAAGAATGCGTTGTCGGGCTCGATGTCGTCGTCGGCGATCGGCCGGCCGAGCCAGCCCTCGATGATGCGCAGATCGTGGGCCGTGCTGGCGGCCACCACGGTGACAAATCGATCCTGGAAGTCGAGGTCGGCGAGCGCTGCGGGCGACGATTCGTCGAGATGGTGGCCGAGAGACTCCAGCAGCTTGGCGGCAACGGCAACGGCTGCTTCGCAGTCGGGATGCGAGGGCACGAGCGGCGAGCGATCCAGCACACCGATGCGCAGGGCGCCAGGATCCGCGCCGACCTCGTCGGCCAGCGGGCGGGCGAACGGCGGCGCCGCGTACGGGTCGCCCGGCTCGTAGCCGGAGATCGCGTCGAGCACGGCTGCCACATCGCGCACGCTACGGGTGAGGCAGCCTTCGATTGTCGCGCCGGCCCAGGTCTCGCCGATCAGCGGCGCCTGACTGACCCGGGCCTTGCTGGGCTTGAGGCCAACGAGCGCGCACTCCGACGCCGGCACACGGATGGACCCGCCACCGTCGGTTGCATGCGCGACAGCGACGACACCGGCTGCCACAGCGGCAGCGGATCCGCCCGACGAGCCACCGGTCGAATGGTCGAGGTTCCACGGGTTGCGCGTCGGCCCATAGGCCAATGGCTCGGTCGTGATGGTGCTGCCGAACTCCGGAACGTTGGTTCGCCCGATGGCCACGAACCCCGCGTTGCGGAACCGTCGGTACAACGCCGAGTCGACCGTTCCGCGGTGATTGGCGGCCTTCAGGCCCCGCGATCCGAGGTGGTAGGGCTCGCCTTTCATCATGCACCCGAGGTCTTTCACGACCATCGGGACACCGGCGAACGGTCCGCTGGCGCCGGCAGCTTCGACAACCGCAGCCTCGTAGCGCGGGTGGATGATCGCGTTGATCTGAGGGTTGACGCGCTCCGCGGCCTCGACTGCAGCCTCGACCAGTTCGGTGGCCGACACCGACCCGTTGCGCACCAATTCTGCTTGCGCGGTCGCATCGAGCGAGGCGAGGTCATTGGCAATTCCCATGGCGGGCAACCCTAGGCTGCGCCGGTGCGCGTGGTTGCAGCGGTCGACAAGTTCAAGGGCACGGCGACCGGCGCACAGGTGGCAGCCGCCGTCGGTTCGGCGTGTTGGGAGCTCGGTCACGATTGCGTCGAGCTCCCGGTCGCGGACGGTGGCGAGGGCACGTTGGAAGCCCTCGGCGGCCCGAACCGCTCGTCGACCGTGACCGGGCCTCTGGGCGACCCGGTGATCGCCGAGTGGCGAATGTCGCGCGGCACTGCGGTGATCGAGATGGCCAGAGCGTCGGGACTCACCCTGGTCGGCGGCGCACTCAACAACGACGCGATGGCCGCATCGACGATCGGGACGGGCGAGTTGATCGACATGGCTCTCGACGCCGGAGCCAAGAAGATCATCGTGTGCCTCGGCGGGTCGGCCACGACCGACGGCGGGTACGGCGCCGTCCGCGCCATCCAGACTCCGCATCGCCTGCGTGGCGTCAAGTTGCTGGTCGCCTGTGATGTGCGCACACGCTTCCTCGACGCCGCAGAGGTGTTCGGGCCTCAGAAGGGCGCGTCGCCGGCGCAGGTCAAACTGCTGACCGGTCGACTCCGACGGCTGGCACAGATCTACCAGCACGACTACGGCGTCGACGTGCGTGACATCGATGGCACCGGGGCAGCCGGCGGGATCGCCGGGGCCCTCGTCGCCCTCGGAGGCCAGCTACTACCGGGATTCGACCTGGTGGCCGACGAACTCGACCTTCACGACGCGATCGACGCCGCCGACGTGGTGATCACCGGCGAGGGCTATCTCGACGAACAGAGCTTCGAAGGCAAGGTCGTCGGTGGCGTACAGGCACTGGCCGTGGATGCGGGCAAACCCGTCGGGGCAGTCGTGGGCGATGCCGCGCCGGAGGTAGCCACGCGCATCGACCACGTCAGCCTGGTCGACGAATATGGAACCGAGCGGGCGCTGCACGAACCGCTGTGGTGCATCGAGCGCGCCGCGGCGACGCTGATGCAGCGCCTTACGGCGCAGCAGTCGTAGCTGTCGCCCCCGCCAGGGTCGTGGCGGTCGTGTCGGCGCCGGTCATCTGCGCCAACGTCTTGCCGGCCTTGTCGTCGCCCAGCAACACGACCACCGTGTTGTCGGCGAGCAAGGTCGGGTCGGCGAGCAGCACCGGCGTGGGGATGATCTCGACCGAGGCGACCCCCATCAGTTGAGCAACCGACTGGGCCACGGCTTGAGCCTGCACATCGCCGTCGAGGTACTGCACCTTCGTGACCAGTTCCTTGGTCGCACCGTTGGTGGGCTCGCCCATGATGAACTGATTTCCGGCCAGCGCGGTGCTGAGCGTCGCGGCCACTTTGTTCTGATGCGACGAGTTGACCACGAGCACCTTCGCCCCGGTGGTCTGGGGCGTGAACACCGTGACTTGGGGCTCGGTCGGAAGCGGCGGAAGGGTGGTCGCCGTCAACGGGTCGACCGTCGTGACGGGCGGCAGTGTGGTGGCCGATGTGCCCTTGTCGTCGCTGCGGATGTTCTTCAGGATCAGGAAACCGACCACGACCGCGGCAATCGCGATCACGATGGCCAGCGTCGAGCCCATCGGAGAGGCGCCGCTGCCCGAGCGCTTCGGCGGACGGCTCGGCTGTTCGTTACTCATATGTTCTCCCTCATGGTCCCCCGGCTAGTCACCACTGGCCGCGCCTTCAATCATCTCACGACGACGACGCTCGCGATGACGCCGGAGGCGACGAACCGTGAGCGGATCGAACTCCAGTGCAGCCGGGTGATCGATCACCTGGTTGACCTCGAGGTTGTACTCCTCGACCGAGCAGGCGAACCGCGCCCTGATGGCGTCGTAGCGATGCTCGTCGAGCGTGAACCACGACGACTCGAAGCGGATGATCGCCTGATCGCGTTCGCTGAGTGTTGCAGTTCCGTCAGTCACGAGGTCAAGCCTTGCCGGTGGAGGAGGGTCATTACAAGGACCCCCCTACTAATGTCTCGTCGATGCCCTCGGCGAGCCGTCCTTTCTTGATCGGCGTCGCCGGCGGAACGTGCGCCGGCAAGACCATGATCTGCGAACGGCTGGCCGCCCTGGCCGGCGACGATCACCTCGCCCTGATCCGCCTCGACTCATACCAGATCGACCACTCGCACCAGTCGCTCACCGAGCGGGCTGCGACGAACTACGACCATCCCGATGCCTACGACTGGGTGCTGCTCAACGAGCATCTCGCCCTGCTGGCCGCTGGCGAATCGGTGTTGTCGCCGACATATGACTTCGCCGTCCACAACCGCAGTGACGTGGTGAAGCTGGTGCATCCCGCGCCGGTGATGATCGTCGAAGGCATCCTCGTTCTGCACGATCCAGCGCTGCGCGACCGATTCGCCTTGAAGGTCTACGTCGACGCCGACGCCGACCTTCGGTTCATCCGTCGGCTGCAGCGCGATGTCCTGGCGCGCGGGCGCACACCCGACAGCATCGTCGAGCAGTACCTCGCCACAGTGCGACCCGGCCACGAGCAGTTCATCGAACCGAGCAGGCGTTACGCCGACGTGATCGTTCCGTGCCGCGGCCAGAACGAACCCGCGATCCAGTTGTTGCTGGCGATGGTTCAGACCACCGCGGTCATGCCGCCGTCGACGTAGAGGATCTGGCCGTTGACGAAGCTCGATGCTTCACTCGACAAGAACACGACCGCCCCACCGAGTTCGTCGACGTGTCCCCATCGCCCGGCTGGTGTGCGTTGCGCGACCCATGCCGAGAACTGCTCGTCAGCCACCAACGCCGACGTCAGCTCGGTGGCGAAGTAGCCCGGCGCCAGGGCGTTGACCTGGATGCCGAGCGGACCGAGGTCGGCACACATCCCACGTGTCAACATCTTCAGTCCACCTTTGGTCGCGGTGTACGGCGCGATCGTCGGTCGACCGAGCTCGGATTGGACCGAGCAGATGTTGACGATCTTGCCCCGTCCCCGCCCGACCATGTGAGTGGCCACCGCCTTGCCGACCGTGAATGCGGCAACGAGGTTGACCTCGATGAGCCGGCGGAAGTCGTCGACGGAGAAGTCGAGCAGCGGCGCACGCTTCTGCAGCCCGGCGTTGTTGACGAGCACGTCGATCGGCCCGATGTCGCGCTCCACCGAATCGACGGCTGCCACGACAGCATCGGGATCGCACACGTCGAAGGCACGGCAATGCACGGTGAGGCCCTCGGCTCGAAGTTCGGCGGCGGCCGCGAGGAGCACCGGCTCGGCCCGCGCGTTGAGGATCAGCTCGGCGCCGGCATTGCCCAGCGCGCGAGCGAGCGCCAGGCCGATGCCACGGCTCGAGCCGGTCACCAGCGCGATGCGGCCCGACAGATCGAACGGCGAAGGGCTCATCGAGCACGCACGGCGGCGGAGAGGTCGTCGCGCACGATCACGCCGTCTTTCATCACCAAGTTGATGCGCTGGCGATCCTGCAGCACAGCGATGTCGGTCACCGGGTCGCCGTCGACCACGATCACGTCCGCCAGCCAACCCGGGCGCAGCTGCCCCAATTCATGGCCACGGCCCATCATCGCCCCACCATGGTTGGTGGCTGCGACGAGCGCAGCGGCCGGCGAGAACCCGAACAGCGTGACGAACAGTTCGAGGTCGCGCGCATTGCGGCCCTGCGGCGTGCATGCCAAGCCGTAGTCACCCCCGGGCACGACACGCACGCCGCGTCGATGCAGTTCCTGCATGTTGCCGGCAGTGGTCTCGAGCTCCTCCTCCAGGTCACGGCGGCCCTGCCGCGTGAGATGCAGGCCGTATTTGTCGCCCTCGTGAAGGTACGCGTACGGGAACCCGACGGCAGGGGCGACGAACACGGTGTCCTTCACCGACTCGATCATGTCGAGCGCCTCCGAGTCGGCGAGAGCGGCGTGGTAGATGATGTCGACGCCGTGCCGCACGCACATCTTCACCGAGCCGGCGCTGGTGGCGTGGCCGGCGACGCGTCGCCCCCGGCCGTGGGCAACCTGCACAACTGCAGCGAGCTCGTCGTCGTCGATCAAGGTCGTGTTCGCTCCGGCGCCCATGTCGCCCCAGTCGCGATCGCCCGACACGTTGACCTTGAAGATGTCGACGCCTTCGCGTGCAAACCGGCGCGCGGCCAGGCGAAACGCCTCGGGCCCATCGCAGATGCACGCGAACCGCGCCCCCTCCGGGATCGGGAAGTGGGCCTGGTCGAGGTCGCCGAGGTTGCCGGTCGGGGTGATCTCCTGACTCGCCGCCAACATCCGCGGACCGGGGATCTGCCCGGCGTCGATGGCATTGCGCACCACGACGTCGAGCCTCGGCTTCGACGCGGCAGCACTCACCAGGCTGGTGAACCCGTGGTCGAGCAGCAGCGCCGCGTTGGCGATCGCCGCGATGAGATTCTCCTCGACCGGCATCAGCACGAGGTCCATCAGGCTGGCGACGTTGGTGAACGAGATGTGGGCGTGGCCCTCGACCAAGCCGGGCATCACGGTGCGGCCGTCGAGCTCGAGGCGCAACGCGTGTGCAGGTGGCTCCCATGATTCCGTCTCGGGAACGACGGCATCGATGCGGTTGCCGACGATCAGCACGTCGGCGGGGTACAGCGGCTGGCCGCTGCCGTCGAAGACCATGCCACCGCTCAGCAGGATCGGATGATGCGGGTCGGCGACACCGATCTCCGGGCTTCGTTCATCGTTCACTGATGAGCTCCTCATCCTCGAGATGGCGTGTTGGCCGATCATACGATTCATCCGATCGCCGCTCCGGCCCTGCGCCTGGTCGGGCGCGATTCCGGTACTCCCAGTACCCGAATCGAACCCGTTGAACCTGGTCGGGTGCGCTGTGAGCACCCGCAGTACCGAAATCGCGCCCGACCGGTCGGCGCAACCGGTGTGCCGATATGCGGGCAGTCGTTGCTGCGGTGGTGAACGGGTGCGAGCACACCTGTGGGCGTGTCAAGCTGTCGGCGATGGCTACCACCGGTCCCGTCGCCGCCTTCTACGCGAAGGGCAACGAGGCTTGGGCGTCGTGCCTGATGGCCGACGTCGCGGCCCATGGTGTGCCTATCATCGACGCGACGCGAAGCGATCGACCAGCGGCGGTGGCCCAGGCTCGGGCCATGCTCATCGTGCACAGCTGGTTCGGCGGGTCCAACGGCGGCGGGCTTCCGACCGAGGAGGAGATCGCGCACGTGAAATCCAACGGCGGCCGGGTTGTCGTCGCTCGGCGGAACTGGACGAAGATCCACCGCGACGACTACCCGGGACGTGACGTCGTGTTCCCGTTGTGGGATGGCTACTACCAGCCCGCTCCCCACCCGGCCGGCCGTGCCCCCGACTCGGGATGGGCTGGCCTTCTCGGTCAGTTCGGGATTCACCGGGCGAAGAACGATGTGCCGTCGAACTACGTGTTCATCTCATACCGCCGCAAGGTGAACGGTGCGTTCGTTCGTGAGCAACTTCGCGGCGCGCTTGCGCTTGGTGGATATGCGTCATGGGACTATTGCGCCACGGAGCACATGGACGAGCCCGACCCCAATGAGGTCAGCCCTTCCACGAAGGCACGGCTCGTGAGCCTGGTCACCAATGCGTCGGCCCTGGTCGTGGTGGCGACCTCCGGTTGGTGGAGTCCATGGACCGCACTCGAACTGGCAACCGCACGCGCCATACCAGGAAAGCCGATTGTCCTCGTTCGGCCCGCCGAGTCGCGGCCGAGCCGACGCGCCGTCCTGAATGGCGTCTCCGTCGAAGTCTTGCGCCCGGGGCAGCTGACCGCGCCGCGCACGATTGCGGCCCTTGCTGCAGCCGGCGTTTCTGGCGTGCTGCCACCGAATCACGCCATGTAGTGGCCCAAGCCGCCATCGCCGTCGGAACAGCTCGGTGGCGCCGAGTGTTGTCGCGCGCTGTGCCGCCATGGGCCCATACCAGCGCGCGTGCCACCCGGGTGGCACGACGAGGCTGTACGCGTAGAGTTCTGACGGGAAGACGTTCGAGCCGGCCCCCGACGACGGGCTGGCCTGCCCGCTCGCGGCCGCCGTGGGGGCAGCGGTCGTCGGAATGGACCCGGCGCTGATCCCTCCCGGCTTGGCGGATCCGCAGCCCGTCACCACGACCGCGGCGATAAAGAGCGTCAGCGATGCGGGCCCGATAGCGCAAAACGGAGATCTGCTCATCGCCGCGCACAGCGATGTCGCTGACCGCTTCGAACACCGTGTAGTGCAGCCCTCGCGAAGCGACCGACGCCAGGTACTGGTCCTTCGATAGTGCGACACCTCGTGGTGTGATCAGTTGGTAGTGCTCGGCGTGCAGCGGCTCGGCGACTGCCATATCGGCGTCCACCAGCGCCCGGAGACGCCGGCGTTCAGTGGCGCGGAGGTACTCGGTTCTGGAGGTCATGGACGAGCAACCTACGGCAGATTCCTCCGCATCTGGGAGAGGCATACAGCCGTCGCTCCGCATCACCGTCGACACGCTGGATCGGCGCACAACGCTCGGCGGAGACTGACGTTGCTCGGAGCCAAGTCAGACGCTCCATATCTCAAGTCAGCGCGTCGGTGCGTTCCCAGAGCCGGCGTGTTGTGCCGCCCTCGTGAGGTGGCTCCACGGCCGACCGTAGGCGGACGCGGCTCGGTCGTGTTGACCCAAGGTTGTCGGGTCAACACGTCCGAGAGCAGATGGATCGGTCGGGCCGGCCTCGCGAAGCCACTGGTCGATCTCAGCGGCCAGATCCAGGTCCCGTTCAGCGCGGGGCGCTCGTACCCATGACCGAACCATCGCGTCAGCGGCACCGCTGCCGTCCGGGTGGTGTAGACGCATCCGATCACCTCATCGCCGTCGTAGTCGTCGGCCTGAGCGCCCTCCTCATCCGCTCGAATGGAAGTGCTGGACTCGTCGGACGACCCTGAGTGGTGCGTCGGGGACCGTTCGTCCGATTCCCCGTAGGATTTGTCGAGGGTAGTCCTCTACGATTTCCCGAACCCCCGCCGGGTTAGCTCAGTCGGCAGAGCACTTCACTTGTAATGAAGATGTCGTGAGTTCGATTCTCACACCCGGCTCCGGTGAGGTCGCTACGAGGCCAACGAGGGCGACAGCAGTTCGCGGCGAAGGTGGACGAGCTTCGGCGACGGTTCGGCGGCGGCCCACGAGTCGGCGTGCACCGCCCGCTCGTAGCTGTCCCACTCGCCGCGCACGCCGGCGAGGTCACCGCGAAGCGCGTGGGCGCGCATGCGCAGAGCGATCAACTCCTCGTGGCCGGCGAGCACCATCAGGCCCCGTCCGGTCGCCCAGAACACCCCGTCGATGTCGCCCACGCTGAGGTAGTGGCCGGCAAGTTCTGCCGCTGCCAACGTACTCAGCAAGACCAGCGCAGATGTGATGCCCTCGGCATCGGGCCACAGGTACGACGCGCCGGCGAATGGCATTCCCTCGATCAGGGCGACGCCCGGCCGCAACACCGCGATGGCCGACGTCGCGGCGAGTCCACGAGCGCCGGCCACGCGTTCGGCCAGCAGTTCGACGTCGCTGACGACGAGGTCGTGCAGTGGAAGGTCGTCGTTCATCGTCCTGCCCAGCCATTCCTGCCCTGCCGGTGGCTGCACGACTATCGCCATCGCCCGCCTGGCATCGCTGACGACGTTCGAGAACGTGGCATCCTGAACGGCCACATCCCACAAGGCCGTTCTGGCCGATGACCTCGTCGGGCGCTGGCGGTGCTGGCTCAACCAGACGACGAGCTCTTGCGACTTCGACCGGTTGAATCCGACCGGCTGGCCGTCTGCTGCGTGAACCGCGACACGGCCGAGCACCTGAACGACCAGGACCTGCGGACGATCGGTGAACTCTGGGCCAACTACCGAACGAGGTTGCGAGGTCGTGCCGATGATCGCGGCCGGCAACGGTCGCTCCGCCGCGTCGAGGAGGTTGTCGACCGCCGATACCTCCCCCAACGACAGACCGACCGGCGTGACGCGGCGGCCAAGTGGCTCGAGCACGAAGTCGCCGTCGGCGGCGCGCAGCACTGCACCGGCGCCGGGGAGCAGACGATCGATCATCGCCCCGACGCCGCACCCCCCGCCGCGTGCAAGCGTCGTCAACGAACCGAGATCTGCCGGGTCGTCGACGCCGACCGCGAGCAGCAGCGACGGCTCCCATGCTTCGCCACCATGCTCTGTCGAGCGCAAGGCGAACGTCGAGGTGTTGCCGCTCGTCGCTGTGGCGATGCTGCCGACGGTCGCGCGGACGGCCTCGACGGCCTCGCCGAGCGAACGATGCGATTCGACGGTCGGGTTGCCGAGGTGCGAGTCGACCTCAAGCCCGACCGTGAAGATTCGACTGGACTCGGCGAAAGGCGAGACCGCCAGTGAGGCCGCTGCACAACGCACGATCGACGCCGCTACTTCTGGTGGAGCGACGATGCTGAACGTGCCGACGGCCTCGAGATCGACGAACAGCTGTCCACCTGCGGACTCGCCGATGTGGATGAGCGCAGGGCAGGGCTGATTGACCCGGCGAGCGTCGTCGGCCAGATCGACGAGGGGAACATTCGCGGGAAGTCGCCACGCATCGGCCTCGCTATCGAACAGCCAAGGTGCGCCAACAACCGGCGCCGAACGATCGGCGTACACGCGGATCTCCCCATCGTCAGCGATCTCGATCGCCAGGGCGCGAGCCTGCTGACGCACCAGGCCGGGTGCTGCGGAGCGCAACGCCAGATCAACCCGCGCCAGTTGCTCGGCACGGTTCAGTGAACGCAGGCGCAACTCGGTCTCCACCGCCTGCGGGGTCGGTGGCAGCAGGCGCGCCCCGATCCGTGCCGACCGCAGCTGCTGGCGTCGACGCGCATCGAGCACGACGATCGCGCCGCCCGAGAGCAGGAGTGCCGCCGGGAGACCACGCTGCATCGGGATGCCATTCGATTCGTTCTCGAAGAACGATGCGACCGCGGGTGAGGTCGCGGCGGCCGGCGATGGACCTGGAGTCGCCGCCGGAGGAACGAGGGGCGGCGCAAGGTCGGGGGCCACGGTGCTCGACGGCAGGACAACCGGCGGTGGGAACCCGACGACGGTCGGCGGTTCCGGGTCGGCGATGGTTGGCACCACCTCGACCGCCGGCAGGTCGGCAGCAGCGAGGACCGGCGGGAACCCAGCCACCGGCAGAGGCTCTGGCGTGACGAGCTGCACGATGTCGCCGGGCCGAATCAGTCGGCCATCCGCGTAGCCGAGCAGCGGCGCGTTCCGCTCCATCAACGCCTCGACGTACGCGGCGATCTCGGGGGCGCTGGCTAGGGGACCGAGGTGGGTCTCGGCGATCCGCCAATACGAATCACCAGCGACCACCACATAGTCATCGGTGAACACCAGCAAATCGGGAATGGTGTCGACCACGGGCACTTCGTCCACGGGAACGTTCAACATCCAACCCGGCTCGATCAGCGCCGGTGTGGAGAATCGATGCCCATCGTTCATCACCGAACCGAGGTTGGCGGCGACGATCTGCCTGGCGATGGCTGCGATGTCACGACCGTCACCGATCCGCTCGGCGATCGCCCAGATCGAGTCGCCACGCTTCACTTCGACCATCGACCATCCCGTTCCGAGCACCGAGACACTGGTCGTCGGGTTAACAGCGACGGGCAGGCTCACTGCGGTGTCCATCGGCGCATCCAGATCGGCGACCCGGCGATGCACCACACTGACTGCGGCGCGTGCCGGACCCGCGCCGGCGAGGGTCGGCGCAACCGAGATCGCCAGCGGCAGCACGGCGACCAAAGCGGTCGCCACCCTGCGGCCGAGCAAGCCGAGGCCGCCGAAATGACGATCGCGCGAGGATGGCATGCCTCGGCGGAGCTGGAAGGCGAGCTCATCGACGACGGTGTAGATCAAGATCGCCACGCACACCCAACCAACGACCAAGGCGACACGGAAGAACAAATCGATCAGGGCTGCGGACGAGTCGAGACCGTGCGTCAGTCGCGTCGCCCACGAACGCACGTCGTCGGTCGACCATCGCCATGGGGCGTTCAAGCCATGCAGTGGTGAGGCGTGTCCGAACCGCGCACTGGCGACAACGACGAGCAGAGCGGGCAGTCCGACGACGACACCGAGGGCTGAGCCCGTGGCCGCCGCGAGCAGCGCGAGTCGTGCCCCACGTCGGGCGGTTGTGGAAGTGGACATCGCGATCTCCTCAGGGCAGCGGTGCGTCGATACCGACGACCGCTGCCGCCGACGCCGTGCCGGTGGCCGCACGGCCAGTCGTGTTGATGGTCACCGAAACGGTGACCCTGTTGGTCTCGATCGACACAGCGGCCAGTGAGCCGACATCGCCGTTGACGGCAAGGAGGCGGGCAGTCGTCGCGGCCACCGCCAGCCGTGCTGCGACCGGATCGACGATCACCTGGCCGGCGCGGAGCGCCGTCGGGTCGATCGCCTGCGCACCTGCGCGGGCCGCCTGGAACGCGATCGAAGCGGCATTGGTGCGATCGTCGAGTGATTGGTCAACGGTGCGCGAGAGCCACACGAGCGATCCGGCTAGGAACGTGAAGCACAAGGTGATCATCAACACCGTCGCCGACCCTTGGTCTCGCCGACGATCCCCGCGTTTCATGGAACGCCCGCCGATCGATATGCATCGATCGATGCCGACGACGTGGCGACGAACGTGGCCGCTCGCGAGCCGGCCAGCCCGACGTCAGTCCGCTCCGGAGAACAGCCCACGACGACCGTCACGACTCCTCCGGCCTTGAACTGCGATGCGTCGATCCAGATCGCCGGCCCGCCGGCGCACTCCTTCACGTCAGTGAGCATCAACGCAGCGGTCGACTGTGCCGCCACGACAGCTGCGGCGGGCGTGCGTTGGTGAGCCGCAGACTGCGCCGCAGCCGAGCTCGCCGCCTGCACCTGGGCATCAGCATCGACTCGTCGCCCGATCCACAGCACCAGGACCGCGAGCGCAATCGCAACCGGCGCGATCAGAACCAGCCCGAGTGCGTTTGCCTCGCCGCGCTCGTTCCCGGTCCTCACAGCGCCACCCATCCATCGAGCGAGAGGGCGACCGAGACCCGGACCGATGCCGACGTGCCCCGCAACATCCCTGGCGCGTCACCCGTGATCGTGACGGTCACGATGGTTGCTGTCGTATTGACCGCCACCTTGACAGCGCTCAACACAATGTCGCTGTCGAGCGAGGCGACCGCCGCGGCAACTGCCAGCGGCGCGGGCAGGTGATCGCGCGCAACCAATGCTGCGGTCTCGCGCGCGATCACTCTGGCCTCGGTCCGCGCGTGGTTCCACATGGCCGCCTGGAAGCCGGCGAACATCAGCACCAACAAGATCGGAGCCAACAAGACGATGGTCAGCGACGCCGCGCCGCGATCGCGACCCTTCACGGCGCGGTCGGTGCCTGGATCGGCTTGTCGGCCTCGGTCTTGACCTTTCCCCACAGCACGCCCGCGATCACGGCGACCGCCACGCCGGCAGCGACGAACCACAGCACCTGCTCGAGCGACACCGCACCGCGGTCATGTTCGCCACCGGTGTCCGACGTGAACCGACGTAGCTGGGCGAAGACCAGGTGAGTGATTGAAGACAGCATCAGATCGATGTTCATTCGTGCTCCTATCGAGAGAAGTTGAGGGCTGGGTAGACGACCGCCGCCATGATCAGGATCGACATGCCGACCAGGGGGATAGTGATCTTGCCGGTGCGTACCCGGGCGTCGGTCTCCTGCTCGGCCGACAACGCACCTCGCAACGTCGCGCACTTGGCCGCCAGGCTCTTGGCGACCGGCGCACCCGCCGACGCGGCGAGCGATGCGGACGCGGACACCTGTTGCAACTCGACGAGATCGAGGTCGTCGCCAAGGTGTGCAAGCGCCGATACCAACGAGCGGTTCGACGTTTCAGCGATCAGGATCCTGCGCCGCAATTCGACGAACAGACGACCATCGCCGGCTTGCGCGGCCTGCCGCAACGCACCCTCGTTGCCGACGTTGCCCGCCAGCAACATCGTGACGACATCGAGGTACGAGGAGAGTTGGTAGCGAAGATCGTGGCGTTGCGCGGCGGCAGCCGCACGCATCGACGTGTGCACCACCAGTGGAGCGACGACTGCGCCGACCACGGCGATTGCCAATGGCATGGCGACCCCGATCGAGATCACACCCATCGCCTGGGCGACCACGAGCAGCAACGAGGGACCGAACAAGCCGGCGACGGCGGCAGCAGAGAGATACGTCGCATGGACGTCCTGCGAACGGCACACGAGGCGCAGGTCGGCGACGACGTCGGGGCGGAGTCGCATCCGCAGAGCCACCAGCCGTCCGACGCGGCCCGCAGCGCCAACCGAACCGACAGCAACCAACGTCGGGGAGCGTCGGAGGTGCGCCGACATCTTGGCCAGCGCGGGTCGTCGCTGTGCGCTGCCGCTGACCATGAGCCAAACACCCGTTGCGCCGAGGAGCGTGGCGGCCACCAGGCGCGCCGCGGCGATCACGATTCGACCTGACGAAGAGTGAGGAACCTCGACGGTTGCGGGAACGTCGCCAGCCTGCCGACCCAGATCAACAGGGCTCCGTACCCGACCAGGATCAGCGCCAGGAATACCTGCCCGGACACGTCGTCGTAGGCGTTGAGGTACGAGCTGCGGGCAAACAGGAACACTCCGGCGAGCAGCGCACACATCACCAACGACACCATCAGCACCTCGCGCCGCATCGGAGCCCGCTCGGCCTCGACGATGCGTCGCCGATCCGCTTGATGGCGGGCCTGCGTAGCCAGCGCCGACAGCACGTCTTCGGTCTCGGCTCCGCGAGACACTGCGATGAGGAGGCCGACGGCAACGAGGTCGGCCAGCGGTTCATCCATATCGTCGGCGAACCGACGGAACGCAATCTCGGCCGGTTGACCGGCTGAGAGCCGAGCGAACAACGAGCGCACATGCGGGCGGATGGAAGGAGGGCACGTCTCCGTCGTTGCACCAATCGCGCCGACCGGCTGATTGCCCGATTGCAACACGTCTCGGACGTTCTCGACCCATGACGCGAGCGCCTCGGTCCGCTCCACTCCGACGTCGGCACCCGTGCGACGGTCGCGTCCCATGTTCGCCGACCAGCCCACGATCGCGCCCACGACAACCGATGGAATGATCCATCCCGAGATCGCCACGACGAACATCGCGCCGACGATCGCCGCGATGATGGGACGTCGGAGTGCCGACCTCCGCCGAGGACGGCGGGGCCGCTCGTGGAAGCCCGACCAAACGGCTCCCCCACCAACGACCATCATGAGGGCAGCGAGCGCCAGTACGAGCTCGTCGCCGTTCATCGCGACACCATGCCGGTCACCGGCAACCCGTGGATGGGCAAGTCGTCGTTCGGTACGAACACGCCGTCGGGGATGCCCGCCAGGCGCAGCCTGCGGACATGCCGCTCGGACAACGGATTACGTTGCACGAACTGGTTGAGCTCGTTCATCCCCCAGGTCTCGGTGGAGCGAACGCCGCCGTGCTCGCCCCGCCCGCCGTACTCGACGATCGATGTGACACATCGCTGCGGCGCAACCACATCAGTGTTGCGGACGAGGTCGATGTGAATGACGAAATCGATGGTTTCGGCGATGAGGCTCCACACCGCGTACTCCGGCAACTTGGTGTTGCTCTTGGCGACATAGAACGCCAGGCGGCTGAGCACCGCTTCCACGGTGTGGGCGTGGATGGTGGCCATCGAACCGCGCTTGCACATCGATGCGACGTCGAGCATCTCCAGCGCCTCGTCTTCCACCAGCTCACCGACGATCACCCGATCCGGGTTCAAGCGTCGAGTCAGCTCGACGAGTTCTCGAGCCGTCACCGCGCCACGGCCCTCGGTGTTGGCCTGGCGGGTGTACAGCGCCGGCGCGTCGGGATGACGCGGGTCGTCCTCGAGGCGCAGCTCGAGCAGGCCCTTCTCCACGGTGAGGATCCGCTCGAGCGGCGAGACGGCGCCGAGCAGCTCTTTCAGCAGGGTTGTCTTCCCGGCGCCAGGGCCGCCGGAGATCAGGATCGTCATCCCCGATTGCACCAGGGCCTCCAACTGCGGGACGAGCCAGCGCGGGAACAAGCCGCGCTGCGCCAAGCCGTCGAGGCCGACCCGGTGGATCGTGAAGCGTCGGATGGCGATTCGCGGCTCCGACGAAACACCGCTGCGCCCCGGGCCACCGAGCACCAGGACGACACGCGAGCCATCGGGAGCCTGCAGCGTGACCATCGGTGACTGCTCGTCGAGGCGAGACTCGGCGACGCCCATCGACAGGGTCAGCCGGCGCTGGAACGCGTAGAGGTCGTCAGCAGAATCCCAGAGCTGGCCGAGGGCTTCCTTGCGTCCGTCCGAATACGAGACCCACGTGACCCGGTGAGAGTTGACATCGATCTCTTCGACCTCTGGGTCGTGCATGTACGGCTCGAGGGGGCCGGCGCCGACTGTCTCGGCGTAGGCCGCGGCGCGCAACTCGCGTTCGGCGTACTCGTCGAGCAAGCCATCGCCGTGCTGCAGCCGCGCCTGGTTGATGCCGGCGATCTCGTCTGCCATCCATCGGCCCATCAACAACTCGAGGCGCGCCCGGTCTTCGCGGAGCCCGACTCGACGCCGCCCCTCGACCTCGGCGAACCCGCCGGTGTTGGTCGACGTGGTGTCGGCCTCGATCGCCTCGACCAAGCGACCGGAAAGCCGAGCCGTCAGATCGCGGACCATCGTGCGATCGACGGTCACGACCGTTCGCCGATCGGACGCTGGTCGAAGGGTTGCGCCGAGACCTCGGTGCGGCTGCCACGAGGCAGCCATTGCGACACGACGCCGGCCAAATCGGTGATCGAACGCATCAAGGCCGAGCGGCGCAGGCGGGTGCCGGAACCCGCACGGCCGGCCAGCACCGCTGCGGCCCATGGATCGTCGGCGAGCGCAACCACGGCGTCGGCGCGGACGAACTGCGCTACCTCGTCCGCCCCGTACGGCACGGCCCCGACAAGGGCGACGACCGCCGGGATCGAGCGCGCCGCGAGTTGCGACGCGGTCTCGGCCACGCGTTCCAAGCCCAGCGCAGCCGCTGCGGCAGAGCCCCGGTACTGGCGGTGGGCGATGACGACGACGACGGCCTGAAGCGCCAGCGCCGAGAGCGGTCCTCGCATCCGTCCACCGTCAGCGATGACGACGGGCAGATCGAGCCCGCAGAGCATCGGCAGCACGGCGGTGGTCGCAGCCAGCACGACGGCCGCCGCCTCGACCGACCTGGTCGGCGCAACGAGCACCTCCACGCCGGATTGCGAGCGCTGCGACATCGCCCGAAACGTCGCCCACGAGCCCGGCGATGCCGAGGCGACCACATCGGCAAGACCGGGCGATCGCGGCACGTCGAGCCATGCGGCCAGGCATCCGCCGGCCGGATCGAACTCGGCGACCATGCACGGCTCGCCTACGGGCCACGCCGCAGCGAGGCCGATGGCGGTCGTGGTGCAGCCATCGCCGACCACCGCGACCAGGCTCATGGCGCGACGCCCGACGGGTCAACACCTGGGTCGAGCAGCACGACCCTGACCCTGGTGGCGCCGGCCACCACGACGGCGTCAGCCGCGGCGACCTCGAACGAGATCGACAGTTGCCCGGTGACGGCATCCGGCGCCTCGGGGAGACCGACGACGCGGCCAACCACCGGAAGCGATGGAGTGCCCCCATCGATGACCGGAATGACGATCTGCACTTGCGAGCGCTCACGCAGGCCCGCCGGCAGTTCGCCGGCGGGAATCGTCACGGCGATGACCGCCGAGCCCGGTGCCACCAACGCCTCGGGCTGCAGCAAACCGGCTGCGAGCAGCCCTCCGGTGATGATGCGCACCTTCGCGTACTGCCCGACCACGCCGCCGATGTCCGTGGCCTTGATGACAGCGAGTGACGGATCGGTCGACAACTCGATCGGGCGCACATCGGCCGCAGCGATCTGGGCACCGGCCGGAAGATCTCGCACCACCTGCAGCACCGCGACCCGCTTGTCGGCGGTCGAAAAGACGAGCAGGACGGCACCGGCGGACACCAACGACAGCAGCGTGCCGACAGCAATCCGAGCTCGCGATCTCGACGATGGTCTGAAGCCGGGCCGCGTTGAAGCAGCCATAGGCCGTAACGCCTCCGCGCGCGTGGTATTCACAATTTCCGCCACCCTTATCTACTTGCACCCAATGAGGAGCATGACCTCCGGCCGGCCTCGCCGTCAAATGCTCTCTCGCGCCACTCGGTGTTCATCACGTCCTCCTGTCACTCCACAGATGCACAGCCCTGCACGCAAAGCGGAAGGTGCGGACTTGGCAGCCCGCGAATTCGCAGTGGGGACGCCGACGATCGCTGCGATAGCCTCAGCAGTCGCTAGGAGAGGTGCCAGAGCCAGGTCGAATGGACCGCACTGCTAATGCGGGGACCGCCTTCAAGTGGTCCGTGGGTTCAAATCCCACCCTCTCCGCCATGACGGGCCGGTGGGTCAACCACCGGCCCGTAGCAGGTCTCGGGGGTGGATTGCCACGCGCCTCCAATGTTGCATTTGTGTAACGACCGGAGTAGACAGAACCTCATCTGAACAGCTTCAGGGTCCACGGCGGCGCCTCGGAGAGGTGATTTCCCACGATGCAGTACGACAACTCCGACGATCCATTTGGGTTCTGGAACGACGAACCCACTCGGCAGTTGAAACGTACACAGGCCGGAACGCGTGCCCACGCCGACACGCGCAGCGACACTCGGCCCATCACACGAATGGTCCCGGTGGTGCGCACCGACCGATCCAGCTCCGTCGCGGGGCTGCACCCGCCGCGCAACCCGCTGGTCGCGCGCATCGGCCTGATGGCCGGAATCACCCTGTTGCTGGTGCCCTTCGCGCTGAGCCTGCGCGACGACCAGCCGAAGGTGCGTGCCTCGAATCTGCAAGGCGTCGACACCGTGCTGGTCGGCAAGATGCCGGCCCCGGCGCCGACGGCAATCGCCCTCGACACCGATGCACCCACGACCCTTGCACCGACCCCCGTGCCCTCGCCACCGCCCACCGAGGCCATCGCCGTGACCGTCGCGCCGACCGACCCGCCGACCGATCCCCCGACCACAGCGCCGAAGGTGAAGAAGGCGGCGGCCAAAGCCACGACGACCGTTGCTGCCGCTGCGAAGCCGACCGCAACGCAGTCCGCCGACCAGGCCTGTGCCGCGAAATACACCGTGGCCAACGGTGATGCCTGGTCGACGATCGCCAGCCGGGCCGGGATCACGATGAAGGCGCTGCTGGCGGCCAACAACGCGACGATCAAGACCGTGCTGCTTGCGGGCAAGAGCATCTGCCTGCCCGCGGGCGCCGCCACCCCGGCGCCGCCGACCACGAAGGCGCCGTCGACGACGCAGCCGGCGCCGGCGACCACACAGCCCAAGCCAGCTACGACCCAGCCGGCGACCCCGCCCGTCACGACCCCACCCGCAACCACCCAACCGCCGCCGCCGGCCAACAACTACACCAAGGCGCAGGTCGCCCAGATCATCCGCGACGTGTGGCCTGACGACCTCGAAGACGAGGCCATCCGCATCGCCACCCGCGAGAGCAACCTGGTCCCCACGGTGCGCAACTACTGCTGCTATGGCCTGTTCCAGATCTACTACTCGGCCCACCGCACGTGGTTGGCCAGCATGGGCATCACCACCGCCGCCCAACTGTACGACCCGCTCACCAACTCCACCGCCGCATACGCCCTGTACCGCAACTCCGGCTGGGCCCCCTGGGCCATCACCACCCCGACCACCGTCGCCGCCTGACCGCGCCGGGCCGGGCCTCCGTCGTCGGTCGGGCGCGATACCGGTACCAGCAGTACCGAAACCGAACCCGACCAACCCGAACGGGCGCGATACGGGTACGAGCAGTACCGAAACCGCGCCCGACCGGCCTCAGCGGAGATGGTGATTGGCCCGGGTGGGAGTCACGAGACTCGGACTACACTCATCTCCCGACATAGGCGCTCGTAGCTCAATGGATAGAGCATTTGACTACGGATCAAAAGGTTGAGTGTTCGAGTCACTCCGAGCGCGCTAGGCCGATCGCTGGCTCAGGCCGGGCAGCGGTTCACGTCGGGGGTGCCGACGGTGGGCGGGCACAGCTTGGGATTGAAGGGGGCGAAGTCGCCTTTGCGGTTGTCCCAGCCCGGCACGACCCAGGCGTGCAGCATCCAGAAGTCGCCGCCAGCGATGTAGGTACCGCCGCAAGCGTCGGGGCCGGACGCCTGCTCGCGCACGACCCAGCCGTCGACCACGCACAGACCACGGTGCTGGTGCCAGTGGTCGTTGGCGCCCGCAAACCCTTCGGGGATGGTCGCTGACTGCAACGCGTACGAATAGCCCACCAAAGCGGCGGGGTCGCGGCGCTCGTCGAACAGGAGCATCGACGGCACCGCGGGGTCGAAGGGTTTGGCGATCTGCGACCACAACACCCAGTGCGTGCCGATCCCACCGGCCGGTGCGGTCGCACGAACGTAACCGAGTGCGGCCGCCTTGTCTTCGGTGCCGTGGGTCGAGATGGCGTCGCGAGCGGTGTTCCACTGGGCGGCGAAGATCAGTGCATCAGCCGTACTCAGTGCGACCTCCGGCACGACGTCGGTGTGCGAGTGGTTGGAGTCGGAGGTGGGGATGCCCGCGCCGGTCGCTCCCAACGACAGGATCGCCTCGGCCTCGCCCGACTGCAACCGGTTCGGCTCGGCGGGCGCGCCCGACACCGGGAAGAAGGTCGCAGGCGGGGCTGACGTGGTGTCGACCTTGGTGGACGACCGATTGGCGTTGGGGCTGAAACCCATCGACACCACGACCAGCACGCCGACCAGTGCAGCGAACCCCAGCCATCGGCGCATTGGTCGTTGATACCAAGGGACCCGGAAGATGTCAAGGCAGCGCGCGGCCGAGGACTGAGCCCGCGCCGGCGTCGAGGCCGACTGCGACGAAACAAATCATGATTCGAGGCATAAGGTGACGTCGATCGAGGTATCCATCCGATGATGATCTCCCCCTCTCGTGCCAACGTTGTTGAAGGCGGGCGCCGAATTGCAGACCCATGACGCTCCTCGCCGAGGCACCTCGCGACGACGCTGAGCTCCCCGTCGTCGCCCAGCCGGCGAGCGTCGACCGGTTCCCGACGCGCCTCGTCGCCGTCGCGGTTTTGGCGTCGCTCGCACTGCGGATCCGCTTCATCACCACCTCACTGAGCTCCGACGAGGGTGGATACCTCGCCGTCGCCCGAGCCTGGGCATCGGGCAAGTCGTTGTACGGCCAGGCGTGGGTCGATCGACCTCAAGGTTTGCTACTGCTGTTTCGAACGTGGGACAGGCTGACGGGTGGCTCGCCTGCGGCGATCCGCACCATGGCGATGCTGTTCGGATGCCTCGCCGTGGTGGCCGTCGCGTCTGCGGTGTTCGCGATCGCCGGGTCCCGCGCCGCAGCGGTCGCAGCGATGCTCGTTGCGGTCGCTTCGGCCAATGCGCGCATCGAAGGGTTCATCGCCAACGGCGAACTGTTGGCCGGGGCTGTGGCGGCGGCCGGTGTCGCCGCGGCGTGCGCCTACATGTTCCGCAACCGTGGCCGGTCGTGGTTGTTCGTCAGCGGTCTGCTCGCCGGGTGCGCGATGTCACTCAAGCAGTCGGGCTTCGATGGCTTCCTTGCCGTGTTCGTGTGCCTGGTCATCGGCGGCTTCACCCGTGAGCGCCCGTGGCGGGAGGTGTGGCGCGAATGCATGACGTACGTGTCGGGGCTCGCTCTGGTGCTGGCAGCACTCGTGGTGCACGGCGTGACGCTGGGGTTCAGCGCGTGGTGGTACGCCATTGCCGGGTACCGGCTGGGTGGGCTCAACGCGTCGGATGCCGACTGGCACCGCTTCGGTATCACGGCGCAGATCGCTGCACCGACGATCGTGCCGTTGATCGGTGCTGCGATCGTCGGCGTCGTCGTGTGGCTGGTCCGCAGCCGGCGGATCACGCGGTCCCGGGTCTTGCTTCCTGCGTGGATCTGCTTCGCCACGCTGGCGTTCCTGACCGGTGGATTGTTCCACCGGCACTACTGGGTCACGCTGACCTTCCCACTCGCTGCCGCCGCGGGCGTTGCAATCGCCACGGGCATGGGCAGAAGGCGCCCGGCCGGCCTGTTGGTCGTCGTCGCCGGCCTCGTGGCGATTCCGTCGGTGATCAGCACAGCCGATGTCATGGTGCTCGACCGCGGCGCGGTGGCCATCGTGGCCCACGACGACCCCCGTCTCGTGGTCGACGAGCGAATCGGTCAGTGGTACCGGGACCACCGAACTCCCGGGTCGACGCTGTTTGCGATGTGCGCAAGTGCCGGCTTGTACGCGGCGGCCGATGCGATCGCGCCATACCCATACCTGTGGCTCGACGGGGTGCAGCATGGCAGGGATGCGCAGACGAAGCTCGTCGAGCTCTTCGTCGGTGACGACGCCCCGACGTTCGTCGCAATGTACGGAGCCGCCAACGAGTGCAATCCGTCGGGTGCCGTCACCGAGTTGCTGAACCGGCGGTACGTCACGCGTGAGATCGTCCGCGGCGCCGTCGTGCTGATGCGACGCGACCTGGCTCCGAGCGGGCTGCCATCGGGTCGACGGGCGTTCCCGAGGCTGACCTAGAGTTCGGCTCTCATCACGTTCGACAACCGGAGGCACGCATGGCACTGACCACTCAGACGATGACCGACGAGCAACGCAAATCGGTGGCTATCGAATACCTGAAGGCGTTCGACAACGGTGGGGTCACCTCGACCGGTGGAAGCATCCTGGATCTGTTCGCCGACGACGCCCAGGTCTATTTCCCGAAGTGGGGCCTGGCCAATGGCAAGGACGAGATCGGCAAGCTGTTCGGCGATGTCGGCGCCACCCTGAAGGGCATCACCCATCACTTCTCGCACTTCAACTGGATCTTCTCCGGTAGCGACACGCTCGTCGCCGAGGGCACCAGTCACGGCGAGCACCAGGACGGGCCATGGCGCGCCGGCGCACCCGAATCGGGGGCCGGTCGCTGGTGCGACGTGTTCGAGATCCGCGACTGGAAGATCCAGCGCGTCTTCATCTACCTCGATCCCGACTATGCCGGAAAAGACATCGCCCGTTATCCCTGGCTGAGCTAGGCCTTCCAGGCCGACGCGGGCCGATGCTCGTTTGCTCGTGCTCCCTGACGGGTATTGGTCTGGCTACGGAGCCGTGCTCCGGTAGAAGCAGGGAGGGCCAGCGTGCCACAGGAACCAATTCTCGAACCGGGTGCGGTTGATCCGGTCTATGTCGTGCCGGCCACGACGCCGCTCGAGCCCGTGGCCGCGTACGAGCCGACGCGGGTCATTCCCCAGGTCCCGTACCAGGCCGTTGTCCCCCCAACCGTTCAGCCAGTGGCGCCGATCGCCACCGGCCCGATGTACGTCGACGACCGCCGGCAGGCGTGGCCGTATCTCGTCGCAGTGCTCGCGCTGATCGTCGGCGGCCTGATCGGCTTCCTCATTGGCGACGGTCGTCACCCCAACACGACGAGCGTCACATCCAACACGCAGCCCTTCGGCTCGACGGTCGACTCCACCGCCACCTCCGCCGCGGATCTGCAGAACCAGGTCGACCTGCTCACTGCTGCGCAGACACAAGCGGCACAAGACCTCGCTGACGCGCAGGCGTCCCTGGCGCAGGCACAGGCGGAGCGCGACGCCCTGGCCGCACAGGTCGGCACTGCCGGCGGTGCAACCACCGGCCTCCAGGCCGATCTCGATGCCAGCAAGGCCCAGGTGGCCAAGTTACAGGCCGACCTCGACGCCGCCAACGCCACGTTGGCCCAGACCCAAGCGTCGCTGAAGACCTTGCAGGGGCAGTTGGACACAGCGAATGCGACATTGGCCGCATTGCATCCCACGCCGCTGGCCAACTACGTGAACGGCGACATCTCCAAGGTTCGCGCCGATGCCCAAGCCAACGGCTGGACCGTGATCGCCGAGCAGGGCACCTCGCCGGGGACCATCGGCACCGTCCTCGAACAGTCCCCAGCACCGAACACGACGATGGTGGCCGGCTCGGTGATCTTCGTGAAGTACAAGTAGCCGCGTCCGCTCCGATGCATTCGGGAGTCGGGCCGGCTGGCCGGACGCGGGCCCGGCTAGCGCACCCGGACGGCGGCTTGCGGGTCGGGGCGGCCGTGGCACTCGGGGTGCAGGATCGAGGCGAAGGCCTCGACCCCGTCGACGACCCGAGGGCTGGGACGCACGACGAAGGCGTCGGCATCGACGGCCCAGACTTCGGCACCGGCGGGCAGCATGCCGCGGGCCACGACCTGCTCCGCCAACTCCGTGGAACCGGCAAGGCGGAACCCACACGGCGCGACGATCACGACCTCGGCGGCGCATGCGGCGATCTCGTCCCACGTCGCACCCTGCGAGTTCCGACCGGGCCGTCCCATCACCGATCGACCGCCCGCGGCGGCGATCATGTCGGGCACCCAATGGCCGTCGGTGAAGGCGGGATCGGTCCATTCCAGCAACAGCGTCGGGCGAGGCATCACGCCGTCGAGCTTGGCGGCAACCGCGGCCAACCGATCACGACGCTCCTGCACGATCACGTTCGCCTCCGCAGTCGTGCCGGTGAGCTCGCCGACCAGGCGGACCGAGTCGATCACCTCGTCGAGCGTCATCGGGTCGAGCGTCAGGATCTCCGCGTGACACCCGAGGAAGGCGATCGCATCGTCGACCTTGGTCACATCGACCGCGCAGACGGCGCACAGGTCCTGGGTCACGACCAGCGTCGGATCGAGGTCGGCGAACGCGTTGCGGTCGAGGCGGTACAAGTCCTCGCCGGCCGCCATCCGCTGCTTCACGACGGCGTCGATCTCGGCGGGTGTCAGCCCTTCGGGTAGTGCCGATGTCGACACGATCCGCTTCGAGCGCGCCTCGGGCGGGAAGTCGCACTCGAAGGTCACACCGACCACCGCGTCGCCGAGTCCGAGCTGGAACAGGATCTCCGTCGCCGATGGCAGGAGGGACAGGATGCGCATGCGTTTCGATGCTAGGCGACGCCCACGAACGCCTCTGATGAAGGCCCGATGACTTAAGCCGCTGGGCCCAGGAGCAGGACGTTCGGCTCAGACCAGCGACCCGAAGACTTGCAGGCAGACAGCACTGTTTGGTGCCAAACAATCTCCGTACCGTGCAATACAGCAGAACCGGAGGGAACTGAGATGAACGCAGCAACACCAACCCACACGAAGGTACGGGCTCACCGAGTGGGAAAGATCCCGGCGCTCGTCGCCATCGTCGTCGCCGTCGTCTTGTCCGTCCTCGGTGTCGGCGTCGTCGCCAATGCGGCCGACCAGGTCGGCATCAGCATCACCGACACCTTGAGCCCAGCGAGCGTGACCATCCACGCCGGCGCCACCGTCACCTGGACCAACAACGACAGCCAGCAGCACGAGCTGCGGTCGACAGGCGGGCCGACCCAGTTCCGCACCAGCACCCTCGACGCCGGGCAGACCGCCTCGGTCACGTTCTCGACCGTGGGCACATACACCTACGTCGACCACCGCAACGATCAGGTGGCGGCGTACCACGGCACGATCGTCGTCACCAACGACGCCGCTCCGGTCACCGCACCGCCCGCAACAACTCCCGGACCCGCACCGGCACCAACGGCACCCGCCACGGCCTCCATCCACCTCGCCGGCGCGAGGTTTGCACCCGCGTCGGCCACCGTCGCCGTCGGCGGCACGGTGACGTGGACGAACGATGACGGCTCGAAGCACACGGTCACGGCCGACAACGCAGCCTTCGACAGTGGCACGCTGAACGCCGGCGCAACATTCGCACACACCTTCACCGCCGCCGGCACCTACGCCTACGGCTGCGACTTCCACGGCAACATGCGCGGCACGATCATCGTGCTCGCCGCGGGCACCACCACACCGCCGCCCGCACCGCCCACCACCGTCGCGCCGGCGCCCCCCACCATCACACCGCCGGCGGGTCCCCCGGCAGCGCCCGCTCCCCCAGCGGCGCCGGGCGCTGCCGTCACCAACGTGTCGGTGACCATCGCCAACAACCTGTTCTCGCCAGCGGCAGTCACGATCGACGCCGGCAGCACGGTGACCTGGGTCAACAACGACACTGTGACGCACACCGCGACCGCTGACGACCAGTCGTTCGCCAGCGGACTGGTGAAGAAGAACACGAGCTGGTCGCACACCTTCGCCACGCCGGGGACCTTCACCTACTTCTGCGAGATCCACCCGGAGATGACCGGCACGGTGATCGCCAATGCGCCCGACGGCACCGTCCCGGCAGGGGCTCCCGCAGCGGCACCCAGTGCCGCAACGACCGCTGCTGCAACAGCGGCCGCCACCAGCTCCACCGCCGGTTCGACGGCCTCGGCCGGTGCCGCCGCCGGCACGGTCACGATCAGCGACGCCGGCTTCGCACCGGCCAGCTTCCGGGTCGCGGTCGGGGGCACGGTGACGTTCGCCAACAACGGCAAGGCGATGCACACGGTGACCGCCGGCGGCGGATCGTTCGACAGCGACATGATCCGCTCCGGCGGTACGTGGGCCCACACGTTCACCACGCCGGGATCGTTCGCCTACAACTGCATCCTGCACCCAACCATGCGGGGCACGATCGTGGTCGGCGCAGGTGGAGGATCGAGTGCCACCCAGGCCGCCAGCGCCAGCCAGGCGGCGGGGGGCACGGCTCAGACCGACTCGACGGCGACCGCGGCGGCAACGAGCGCCGCAGACACGGCCATCCAGCCGGTCAACATCGACGTGGCCGACAATGAGTTCACGCCCAACGACGCCACGGTCGCCCAGAGCGGGACCGTGACCTGGAAGCTTGTCGGAGACGCAGCCCACACGGTGACCGCCGATGACCAGTCGTTCAACTCCGGCTTGCTGAAGCCGGGTGAGAGCTACCAGTACACGTTCACCACGCTCGGATCGTTCAGCTACGCCTGCCTGGTGCACCCAGGGATGACGGCCACGATCAAGGTGGTCCCGCCCGCCGAGGCAGCCACGGCCCAGCAGGCGGCACCGACGAGCGGCGGCGCCTCGCAGAGGCAGCCAGCGGCCGGCCAGCCCACCGCAACAGCCACAACGGCTCCCGCACCCGCCTCGACACTGTGGGGTGACACCCTCCTCGGGATCGCCGCAGTGCTGCTGGCGTGCTGCGCCCTCGTGTTCGCCCTCCGGTCGTTCCTCAAGGTCTTGTGCGGCGGCGGCGAAGACACCGAGACGGCGACCACATCGACCGACGGATTGACGCCCCACGCGATCTGATCGGGAGGCAGTCGGCCTGACCAGGGCTCTAGGGACGGATGACCCTGGTCAGGCGGATTTGCGCGGACGTACCGTGAAGTTGCGCGAAAGGAGAACGGGATGAAGGCGCTCGTTGTGTACGAATCGATGTTCGGCAACACCCGGCACATCGCCGAGGCGATTGCTGCAGGCTTGTGCTCGTCGGTCCCGACGGAGGTCGTGCTGGCCCGCGACGCCGGCGACGACGATCTCGAGGGTGTGGGTCTGGTGGTGGTCGGCGGTCCGACGCACGCATGGGGACTCAGTGGCACGCGCAGCCGCGAAGGCGCGCTCGCCGATGCCGGCAAGCATCCAGACCATCTGCTCGAGACCAAGCCGTTGGGGCCTGGTGTCCGCGAATGGCTGCACGATCTTCAGCGGCACCACGGCTGCTACGCCGTGGCGTTCGACACCCGGTTCGACAGACCGACGCTGCTCACCGGGTCTGCGGCGCGAAAGATCCAACGCCGGTTGCACCGTGCCGGGCTCTCGACGCTTGCCGATCCACACAGCTTCGTGGTGTCGGGCATGGCGGGTCCGCTGGCGCTCGGCGAGATCGAACGAGCGACCCAATGGGGTCAAGCGTTGGGTCGCGTGTACGCCAAGATGACGGCAACCGGGGTGACGCCCGCGAAGATTGCCGGATGACATCGGCCGAGCCGGGCACGCCTTCGGCATTTCCAAGCCAATGGGAGAGCGATGTGGTGCTGACCGACGGTGGCACCGCACACATCCGCCCCATTCGTCCCGACGACGTCGAGCAGTTGCGCGCCCTGCACGGGCGGTTGTCGCCGCAGTCGATCTACTTCCGGTTCTTCTCGCCGATCCCCAAGGTTCCCGAAGCCCAGCTCCATCGGTTGGCCGAGGTCGACTATCGCGAACGGTTCGCGCTGGTCGCCGAGCTCGATGGGTTGGTCGTGGCCGTCGTGCGCTACGACAGCAGCAAGAGTGAACCGACAGCAGCGGAGGTCGCGTTCGTCGTCGAAGACGACCAACAGCGGCGCGGTCTGGCAACCGTGATGCTCGAACACCTCGCCGCGGTCGCGCGGAGCAACGGCATCGAGCGCTTCGACGCCGAGACGCTGCCCGACAACCGAGCGATGATGGACGTGTTCCGCCACGCCGGGTTCGACGTGACCAGCCACTTCGACGCCGGCGTCATCGACGTCAGCTTCCCCCTGGCGCCATCCGAGGTGCTCGACGAGCACATCGAGGAACGCGAACGACGAGCCGTCGTCGCCTCGATCAGCCGCATCCTGCGCCCCGCCTCGATCGCCGTCATCGGCGCCAGTCGTACCCCGGGCACCATCGGCTACGAGCTGGTGCACAACCTCGTGCGCAGTGGCTTCACCGGCGTAGTGCTGCCCGTCAACCCTCTCGCCGAGTCGATCAGAGGCATCCACGCCTATGCGAGCGTCGGCGACACACCGACCCGTCCCGACGTGGCCATCATCGCCGTCCCCGCCGATGCCGTCGCCGCGGTGATCGCCGAGTGCGGCGTCGCCCGGGTCGGTGGCATCGTGATCATCAGTGCCGGGTTCGCAGAGCTCGGCGACGACGGCCGCGCCGTCGAGGCCTCGCTCGTCAAGATCGCCCGGCGATACGGGATGCGCGTCATCGGGCCGAACTGCATGGGTCTGGCCAACACCGATCCCTCGATCCAGATGAATGCCACGTTCGCTCCCGTCGACCCGATCCCCGGCAACGTCGCGTTCATGACCCAATCGGGCGCGCTCGGCATCTCGCTGATCGACGAGAACGCTCGCCGCGGGATCGGCATCTCCAGCTTCGTGTCGGTCGGCAACAAGGCCGACATCTCCGGCAACGACCTGTTGCAGTACTGGGAGGGCGACGAATCGACGACCGTGATCGCCTTGTACCTCGAGTCGTTCGGCAACCCGCGCAAGTTCTTGCGGATCGCGTCGCGCGTGGCCAGGTCCAAGCCGATCGTCGCGGTCAAGTCCGGCCGCAGCCCGGCCGGTGTGCGCGGTGCCAGATCGCATTCGGCTGCACTGGCCACCTCCGACGATGTCGCCCAGATGGTGCTGTCACGCGCCGGCGTGACGCGGGTGGAGACGCTGGAGGAGCTGTTCGACGTGACGCAGGCGTTCGCCAGCCAGCCGGCGCCGTTGGGGCGCCGCCTGGCGATCGTCGGCAACGCCGGCGGCCCGGCCATCCTTGCTGCCGACGCGGCCGCAGCACACGGCCTCGTCGTACCGCCGCTCAGTGAGGCGACACAGGCCCGACTGGCCGGCTTCCTCCCCAGGACGGCGGCCACCGGCAACCCGGTCGACATCGTCGCTGCGGGCTCGCCGGCTGCATTCGAACTGGCCCTGTGCGCAGTACTCGACGACCCCGACATCGACGCCGTGCTGGCCATCTACGTGCCGCCGCTGCCAGACCGCGATCGATCGATGGTCGATGCGATCGCCAAGGCCGCCGCCAGCCGGCCCGACAAGACGATGCTGGCCACAGTGTTGGCGGGTAATGCGACCGTCGAGCTCGAGGGGGTCAAGGTGCCCACCTATCGCTTCCCAGAATCTGCGGTGCGAGCGCTCGCCCACATGGCCAGCCGCAGCGAGTGGCTGCGGACCAACGACTCCGCCGTACTCGAGCAACTGATCGACGCCACACGATCCCGCACGATCGTGTGTGACTTCCTGCGGCGCACGCCAGAGGGCGGCTGGCTCGACATGGCCTCGGCGGCGACGCTGGCGGCCGCAGCGGGTGTGCCGATGGTCGAGACGGCGATCGTCGACGACCTCGACGCCGCAGTGGCGGCAGCGACCAGGCTCGGCTTCCCGGTGGCGCTGAAAGGCATCGGGGCCTCGATCCTCCACAAGACCGAGGCCGGCGCGGTCAAGCTCGCTCTCTTCGATGAGCATGCAGTGGCCGCGGCCGGCTCAGCGATGCGTGCGGTGCTCGGGGCACAGCTCGAGGGCTTCACCGTGCAGACGATGGCGCCGGCCGGGATCGAACTGTTGGCGGGCATCGCCACCGACCCCGCGTTCGGGCCGCTCGTGATCTTCGGCGCCGGCGGCACCGCGGCAGAACTGCTCAACGATCGCATCGTGCGCCCGGCGCCGTTGAGCGCCGCCGATCCCGCACGAATGATCCGTGGGCTGCGGATCTCCCCGCTGCTCGACGGCTACCGTGGCACTCCGGTGATCGATCACGCCCCACTCGAGGCACTGCTGGTTCGTCTCGGCCAACTCGCGGACGTCGTGCCGGAGATCGTCGAGATCGATCTCAACCCGATCATCGCCACCCACGACGGGTTCCAGGTCGTCGATCTGCGGGTTCGGGCCATGCCCAACGTGTCTCACCCGGAGCGCTCTGTACGGAGGTTGCGATGAACGCACTGCCCAATTCGACGAACGACTCGATCCTCGTCGGTGTCGACACGTCTCGCGAGTCGATCGCCGCATTGCGGTGGGCAGCCGGACTCGCCGCACAACGCGGCGTGCCGCTGCTCGCGGTGCATGCCGAAGGCCTGCTCGAGGAGGGGTCGTACGTTCCGCACGTCAACGTCACCGAGCTGGTCACCCAGACTCTTGCGGAGGTTGCGCCGTCACTGATCGTCACGTCGCTGATCGAGCCGGGACCGCCGACCGACACGTTGTTGCGTGTGGCCAAGCGCACCGGGGCGGGCCACATCGTCGTCGGCCACCGCGGTGTCGGCGATACGGGTTCCGACATCGGCTCGACCGCGCTCGCGCTGGTCAGTCGTTCCAGTGTCTCGGTCACCGTGGTACGAGGCGACCAGCCGGCAAGTTGATCTCGAGCTCCCGGCTCGGGCAAAACCAGGAGCTCGGAATCAGGCCCGCGCCGGTGAGGGAGAAACTTCGCGCTCCTCGAGACGAGCTCGCAGGAACTTCAACACCTTGATGTGCTTCTTCGTGTCTGCGATCACCAGATCGACCAACATGCCCCACAACGTCGATGTGCGTACATCGCGAACCTGACGACGCAAGTCCTTGGTCGTGGCGAGGTCGGCCTCTTCGAACTTCAACAGCCGCTCGACCATCTCGATCGTCTCGGGTGGGACGGGACGGAAGTCGACGTGCGGGATGCCGTCGGGGGCGTCGCGCAACTCGGCCAGCGCCTTGATCGTCTCGATCCACTCCTCGAACAACCGGTGGTGCCGAGCCTCGTCCTCGCCGATCAACTCGGCGACGAAGCGAACGTAGGGATGCTCGTCCTGGGCCAGTGCCTCGTAGAGGTCGATGACTTCCTTCTCGGACTCGACGTGGTCGTTGAGGTGATCGATCAGGGCTCGGTCGCATTCGCTGAGGTCATGTGGAACTCGGCTAGAGGTCATTCTCGAAGTCTCGACGATCGGCGGTGGGGGCGACAGAGCCCTTCGAGGTACCTCGCCGGGTACTTCGACCCTGTTTCGCGGTTCCCGGGTAGGGCAGGATCTTCCAATGAGCGACTTGAGCGCAGCGGGCCTGGCCCGCCAGGCGAGCAGGGCTCTGGCTTGCCTCGATCTGACGAGCCTGAACCTCGACGACACACCGGAGCGCATCGATGCGCTCTGTGATCGTGCCCTGTCACCAGCACCCGGTATCGAGGGACATCCCGCCGCAGTCTGCATCTACCCACGATTCGTGGCCCAGGCCAGCGCCCGCGTTCGGGCGAGTGGCATCGCCGTGGCCGCCGTCGCCAACTTCCCGCTGGGCACGGCCCCGATCGGCGAGGTGATCGACGAGGTCGAGCAGGCCCTCGGTGACGGCGCCGACGAGATCGACGTCGTTTTCCCCTTCCGGTCGTTCTTGGCCGGCGACCATGCCGCCGGAGCCGCGCTGCTCGCCGCGGTGAGTGCTGCGTGCCGCAGCCATGCGCGCCCAGCCAGGCTGAAGGTCATCCTCGAGACGGGCGTGCTGCACGACGTCGCCACGATCAAGGCTGCGGCAGCCGTCGCCGTGGCGAACGGGGCCGACTTCTTGAAGACCTCGACCGGCAAACTCGACCCAGCGGCGACGCCCGAGGCAGCCCAAGCACTGCTGGAGGTGATCGACGAGGCCCAGCGCAATGGCCGACCGATCGGCCTGAAGGTGGCCGGCGGCGTGAAGAGCGTTGCCGAGGCCGCCGACTACCTGGAGATGGCCGATCGGCATCTTCGACCGAACGGGGCCGAGCCGACGAACTTCCGGTTCGGGGCCAGCGGACTACTCAACGACATCGTGCGAGTGCTCGGCGGCGTCCACGAAGCTGAACTGTCGTCGGAGTACTGATGGGTTCCGATCAACCCGTCTTCCTTCCGCAGGAGGTCATCCGCGCCAAGCGCGACGGCCGGCGGCTGACCGATGCGGAGATCGCACAGTTCGTCGCCGGGCTCACCGACGGGAGCGTAGGAGACGGCCAGGCGGCAGCACTCGCCATGGCCATCTACTTCCAAGGGATGGACACCGCCGAACGGGTCGCCCTCACCAGGGCCATGTCGCAATCAGGCTCCACCATGAAGTGGGACCGAACAGACCTGCACGGGCCGGTGGTCGACAAGCATTCGACCGGCGGGGTCGGCGACAAGGTCAGCCTGATGCTGGCTCCATTGGTCGCCGCGTGCGGGGCACACGTCCCGATGATCTCGGGGCGAGGGCTGGGGCACACCGGCGGCACGTTCGACAAGCTCGAAAGCATTCCCGGCTACGCCACACGGCCCGACAATGACCTGTTCCACAAGGTCGTCGCCGAAGTCGGTTGCGCGATCATCGGTCAGACGACCAACCTGGCGCCTGCCGATGGCCGGCTCTACGCCATCCGCGATGTCACGGCGACCGTGGAGTCGATCCCGCTGATCACCGCATCGATCCTGTCGAAGAAGTTGGCCGCCGGCCTCGACGGCCTGGTGATGGATGTCACCTTCGGCAGCGGCGCGTTCATGTCCGAGCTAGACCGCGCCGAGGAACTGGCCCGCAGCATCGTCGACGTGGCCGGCGACGCCGGGCTGCAGACGACCGCGCTGCTCACCGACATGAACCAGGTGCTGGGACGAACTGCCGGCAACGCACTCGAGGTGCGCGAGACGATCGACTGGCTGACCGGGGCCGCCGACGACCCCCGGCTGACCGAGGTGGTGCTGGCCCTCGGGGCCGAGATGCTGCTGCTCGTCGGCCTCGCCACCGACCTCGACGTGGCGACGAAGACTCTCGTTACTGCCCGCTCGGAGGGTCGCGCAGCGGAGCGCTTCCAGCAGATGGTGGCCGCCCTCGGTGGGCCCAACGACCTGATCGAGCGTCCTGACGCGTACCTGCCCGACGCGGCGGTCACGATGCGCGTCGATCCGGGACGCGGCGGCTACGTCCAGTCGATCGATACTCGCGCCGTCGGTCTGGCCGTCGTCGCACTCGGCGGCGGTCGCATGCGGGTCAACGATCCGATCGACCACACCGTCGGCCTCAGCGACGTGGCGGGGATCAGCGAGTACGTCGACCGCGAACGACCGCTGGCCATCGTGCACGCCCGGACTGAATCGGATGCGGCGATCGCCGCCGAGGCCGTGCGGGCAGCCTGTTCGATCGACGATTCGCAACCGACTGTCGGCCCCGTCGTCGCCACACGAATCACGGCGTGACATGGACCGCCTCGAGTTCTACGACCGCCAGGCGGCAGGTGTACTGCTCGGCCTCAAACTTGCCAAGGTCAACCTCCTCCGACCCGTCGTGCTGGCATTGCCATGCGGCGGAATCCCCGTAGCCGCGAAGGTCGCCGAAGCCCTCGACGCTCCGCTCGACGTGATCGTGGTGCGCAAGATGGGTGTGCCCAACCGGCCCGAGTTGGCGATGGGCGCCCTCGGCGAGGACCAGGTCGTGGTGCTGAACCACGACGTGCTGCGGCGTGCTCATGTCACCGGCGACCAACTGCACGAGGTCGAGTGCCGAGAACGGGCAGAGCTCGACAGCAGGGTGCAGCGGCTGCGCGCCGTGCGGCCACGCGAATCACTGGTCGGGCGCTCGGCGATCATCGTCGACGATGGGATCGCCACTGGTGCGACGACCCGCGCCGCGATCCGCGTCGCTCGTGCCCACGGGGCGCGCGACATCACGGTGGCGGCACCGGTTGCGCCACCCGATGTCGTCGAGATGCTCAACGATGTTGCTGACCGAGTCGTGTGCCTCGCCGAACCGGACCCGTTCTGGGCCGTCGGCAGTTGGTACCGCCACTTCGACGCAGTCACCGACGACGAAGTCGTGAGCACGATCACCGCCGCGTACACCGGCGCCCCTCTTGCATCGGCCCATCAACAGCCGAACCGGTGACTTCTCGGGACATTTGGCCGTGGACGATGAGCTTGGATCGGCCGAAACTGGCACGGTGAACACGAAGTGTCTGACGACAGCCGACGCAACCGGCGAGATCGCCGGCCTGTCGACTGATGCATTCCTGTCGATGTTGCTCGATCGAACGACTGACGGGATCATGTTGACCGATGCCCATGGTGTGATCGTGTACGCCAACGAGCCGTTGCTCCAGATGTTCGGGTACGACGACGCTGCGTTGGTCGGTCAACCCGTCGAGATCCTCCTGCCGGAGTACCTGCGCGACCACCATCGCCATCAGGTCGAGGGGTTCATCGCCGCGCCGCGGCCGCGCCCGATGGGTCGTGACGACCTCGACCTCGAAGGTCGCCGGGCCGACGGTTCGGTGTTCTCGATCGACGTGCAGTTGAACACCATGCCCGAATCCGCGCTCGTCGTCGCCACGATCCGCGACATGACGACGCAACGACAGGCATCGGTCGACCTGGCGATCGGCAAGATCGACCTCACCAACGCCACGGGTCAGGTCGAGCGGCTCCAGGCCGCACTCGATCTGGTGATCCAACGGCTCTTCGCACTCGGCATCTCGATCACCGCCAGCGCTTCCGACGAGCGGATGCTCTCAGAGCGACTGGCGACCGCCGTCCAGGTCATCGACCAGATCATCGACACCGTCCAGGAGACCCGACAGACTGTTGGTCCCTGACCAGCAGGACATCCGGCCCGTGACTGCCTCCGTCAAACGAAGTTCGCTGAAGTCATGATCACCGCCACCGGATTGAACTTCAATACCCTTCGCGAGCTGGCCGGTTGGGAGGCGCCCGTCCTGCTCAGCGTCTTCGTGCCCGTCGATTTCTCGCAACCGCAAGGCGCCGAGTCCGTGACCAAAGCCCTGCGCCTGTCGGCGAAGGAGGCCACCACGAAGCTGTCGAACGAACACACGGTGAACCCCGACGACACCGCTTCATTCGTTGCCCCGCTACTGGATGAGATGCTGGTCGACCACCTGCCACGCACCGCGCGGGGCCTGGCGATCTTCGTGTCACCCGAGCGAGTGGTGCAACTCGTCCTCCCGGTCGAGGTTGGTCCTGCCGTCGAGATCGGCGACCACGCCGACCTCCTCCGGCTGTTGCCGGCCGTCATCGACGACCAGGTGTACTTCACGTTGACGATCGGCAAGAAAGGTGCCCAGCTGTTCAGAGGGAGCCGATTCGAGTTCCAGCCCGTCGCCGTCCCCGAGATGCCGGGCCCGATCGATGACGCGCTGTGGTACATCCGCCGCGAACCGGTCCTGAACCGCAATGGCGCCGGTGCGCTGCATGGCACAGGTGGAGGGGAAGACCTGCGCAAGGACGACGTGCGTCAATACATCCACCTCATCGACAAGGCGATCACTCCTGTGCTCCACGGCGCCGAGGCGCCGCTGGTCGTGGTCGGTGTCGAATACGAAGCGGCGATGTTCATCAACCAGTCCCATTACCGCAACACTGTCGACGTCACCATTGCCGGCAGCCCCGACTCGATGTCGGCCGACGAATTGCACCGGCGTTCGTGGGAGTTTGTCCAATCGCTGCCGCCGGCCAGCACTGGCGCCCTCGAACGCCTCCGCGAGCTGGTCGGCACGGGCAAAACGGCGACCGATCCCGACGAGGTGGTCGCCGCCGGTCTCGCCGGCTCGGTCGGAGAACTGCTGGTGGCTCGATCCGAGACCCAGATCGGCGAGACCCCACCGGCGTCGATTGCCGACCGGACGGCGATCGTGGCCGCAGTCAACGACGCCCTCCGGCATCGAGCGCGCATCCACCTGGTCGGCGACGAGACGCTTCCCGCCGGCGTACGGTTTGCCGCGGTGCTGAGGTACTGAGATGCGCGGTAGGGCCGTGCGGGTGCTCACCTGGCGAGGTGGGCATGAGTGATGACGACAGCGTCGAGGCCGGCGGCGTCGACGCCCGGCAACGGCGACCAGTGGAGAGCCGGTGCGACATCGTTCATACGACAATCGTGCGCTCGGCGGCCCGGCGTTCAAGGGTCGAATGGCCCGCCCAGGGACCTTGGTCCTTGGTAACCGGTCCGATTTGTGTTCCCATAGGGGGATGGACGAAGTTCCCCAGAAGGTGACGGTGTTCCTCCTCGACGATCACGAGCTGGTTCGCGAAGGTGTTCGTCAGCTGTTGGAGGCTGACGGCACAATCGAAGTCGTGGGCGAAGCCGGCACCTGTGCCGACGCGGTAACCCGGATCCGAGCCACCAGGCCACAGGTTGCGGTACTCGATGTGCAGCTTCCCGACGGCAGCGGTGTCGAGGTCTGCCGTGATGTGCGCAGCGTCCGTCCCGACCTCGTGTGCCTGATGTTGACGTCGTTCTCCGACGAAGAAGCACTGTTCCAGTCGGTGATGGCGGGCGCCGCGGGATACGTCCTCAAGCAGATCCGCGGCAACGATCTCGTGTCAGCAGTCCACCGCGTGGCGCGTGGTGAATCGCTGATCGACCCTGCGGTCACCGGGCAGCTGCTCGAGCGTCTCCGCAACCCGCACCAGGACCAGGACCCGAGGTTGTCGGCATTGACCGATCTCGAACGAACGATCCTCGACTACGTGGCGGAGGGCCTCACCAACCGCCAGATCGCCAACAAGGTGAACCGCGCCGAGAAGACCGTCAAGAACTACATGTCGTCGATCCTGATGAAGCTGGGCATGACCCGCCGCACCGAAGCGGCCGTGTTCGCGGTCAGGGCCAAGACCGAGCACTGACCGGCGGCGTCACCGCTTCGTGGTCGACCGCGGCACGCTCCAGCGCACCTCGGTGCCGCGAGGATCACCCTCGGAGAACGTCGCCTCGCCACCGAGGCGCGACGCTCGTTCGCGCATGTTGCGGAGCCCGAGTCCGCCGGTGTTCTTCTGCCTCGTCGGAGTGAGACCGACGCCGTCGTCGGAGACGACCAGCGTGACCACGTCGACGCCGACGTCGAGTGACACGTCGGTCCGGGTCGCCTCGGCGTGCTTGGCAACGTTCATCAATGCCTCGCGCAACACCGTCAACAGATCAGAGCACAGCTCGTTCGGGACGTTGCCGAGGATGCCACTGAGACGCAACGTCGGCCGGTGACCGAGTAGTCGGGACGCCTCGTTGATGCTGGCGCTCAAGGCGACCGCCAATCCACTGTCGAGTTGCGATGGGCGTTGCAACGTGAAGATCACCCCGCGGATCTCGCGGATCGCCTCGTCGATCTCGTCGACCACGGCCGACACACGGTCAGTGGTATCGGGCCGACCGGTCGATGCCTGCAAGTGCAATCCGGCAGCGAACAGGCGCTGGATCACGCTGTCGTGCAGTTCACGAGCGATGCGATCGCGGTCATCGAGCACCTCGAGACGGGCACGGGCCTGCAACAGTTGCGCCGAGGTCTCGACTCGTTCCGTGACATCTCGCACCGTCGCGACAGTCGCAGAGATCTCGCCGCTGAGCGGGCTGAGGGCGATCTCCACCGGCACCTCGCTGCCGGATCGATGCAGTGCCGTCAGCAACAGCCCACCACCCATCGGGCGCGCTTTCGGGTTCTCCGTGTAGGTCTTGCGGTCGGTCCGGTGTCTGGTGTGCAGCCGGTCGGGGATCAGCATCTCGATCGGCTGGCCGATCAGTTCAGCCGGTGGCCACCCGAGGATGTCGAAGCTGTGCGCGTTGGAGTACAGGACCACACCGTCGTTCCCGACGACGACCACCATCTCGGGAATGCTCTCGAACAACGCCCAAAGATTCACCGACCCGTTGTCCACGGCACCAATTTTACAGGTTTGGGGTCGAAGCCAGCGTTGTGGCGTGAGAACCCACAGAGAACCTGGGCTGATGGCGCACTTCGCGGCAGCCAGTCGTACGCACCACCGCAACGGGGCACAGGGCCTGGTGCAGCATCGTGCGACTGACCGAACCGAGCAGCAGCGAGCGCAGCCCGCCGCGGCCGCGGGACCCGACGACGATCAGATCGGCGCCACGAGATTCGGTCATCAGCGCAGCGGTCGGTGCGTCCTCGCAGAGCTTCGACCTGATGTGCACCGACCCATCGGTCAGCCTCGGACCCAACGACTCGAGACTCGTTCGCAGCTCGTTGATGGCCGCCATCTCCATGGGCTTGCGGATTTCGCGCATCGACGAGCGCGACACATCGTACGGATACTCCCATGCGTGCACCACAGTGAGCTTGGCGCTGCTCGCCATGGCCTCGGCGTAGGCCCATTCGAGTGCGGCCAACGACTCGGACGAGCCGTCGACACCCACCACGATGTGCTTCACCATTGCGCCTGATCGGCGGCCAGCGGGAACGACGATGACCGGCACATGGGCGCGATGCGTGAGCCCTGCAGCGACCGACCCGATCACCCCGTTCAGCAACCCGGTTCGACCCGTCGCTCCGACAACGATCTCGTCGCCGGCCGTCGCGGACTCGGCGATACCGACGACCGCCGATGACAGCAGGGTGATCCCGTCCACCACAACGGCTGGGTCGATGACGGCGACGATCCCCATCGCCTTGCGGATGTCGGCTTCGGCTTCCTCTTTCAAGACGTCGATGTCGACAGAGCTCGGGTAGACGGCGCCATCGAGACCGCCGTACGTCGGCGCGGTGTAACACGCAATGAGTCGGATGCCGACGGCGTGACGGCGTGCTTCGTATGCAGCCCACCGCAATGCGTCGAATGACGAATCGGATCCGTCGATTCCGACAATGATCTTCGTGCCCATAGCGTCATTGTCAGTCCGAACGGGGCGGCGCGACAGGGGAGAAAGTCCTCGTGTTGTTTGCCGTGGTTCCTCCTCATCACCGGGCGATGTCGATCACCAGCCTCGGCGGGTCGTCGAGCGTGGTGACCTCGAACGGGCGCTGTTGATCGACCCCGATGGCCCAGATGGTGACGCTCTCGAAGTTCCCGAGCATCACGAGCTCTTTGATGTGGTCCACGTCGGTCGGCGTGATGCGGGTCGGGCCGTGGTAGCCGTCGCCTTCCATGTTCGTCATCCACGACTCGACGGTCACGACGATGAACGCGGCGCCGGCAACATCGACCGGCTCGCCCCGGGGATCGTCGGTCAACGGAGCCGGCTCGTAGCGCACGTGCCAGCCCGGGAACGTGCCAGTGCCTTGGAGCTCGAGCACGAATCGCTCGCTGCAGACGCGAGGGCCGGTTCGAACGTCGGCACCGACCAGGCCCGACAGGCGCCCGGGGAAGCCATCGGAGGTGACGTCGGTCTGGGTGAACTCGGGGCACGCGGTGGTCGTGGGCACGACCGTGGTCGACGACGCCGGCGGCGGTGGTGCAGTCGTCAGCGACGTCGGCGATGATGTCGCGACCGGGTCGGTCGAGACCGTTTCGGGTGCCGAGCCGGCGGCGGTCGTCTCGCTCGACGATGTGCTGCCGCCACATCCGCTGACGATGACGACAAGGACGCCGGCTGCACAGATGCCGGGCCGTCGCCGTGCTTGCCGTGATCGTGAACGAGTGACCATGTGTCGATGATGCCTCCTGCTCGAGAAGATCGAGAAGGGCCGAGGGCCCGCCACTACTGACCGATCCGCATCTTCATCCACGGGGCCGAGTTGTGGAAGTTGGCGACTGCGCTCCCCGGGGCGCAGATCGTGTCGCACGCCGCGGCGATCTCTGCGCTGATCGTCATCTCCATCACCGGGAGCAGATGCTCCAACTGCTCGACGGTGCGCGGGCCGATGAGCGGTGCGACCACCGCCGGCTGATGCATCAGCCAGGCAATCGCCAGCCGCGCGGGATCGAGACCCGAGTCCCGCGCCAGTCGCACGAACTGGTTGCCGGCCTCGACGGCTCCCTGACTGACGCGGTCGGCGTAGATCCCGCCGCGCATGCTGGCCCGCGAGCCTTCCGGGCGAATGTTGTCGTCGGCGTACCGACCAGCCAACACACCCATCGCCAGCGGCGACCATGGCAGCAGGCCGAGGCCGTACTTCAGCGCCATCGGCACCAGCTCGTTCTCCACTCGCCGATCCAGCAGGTTGTACGGCGGCTGATCGGTCACGAATGGGACCCAGCCACGCAGCTCGGCCACCAGCACACCTTCCAAGACCTTCCATGCAGGCGCGGTCGAACTGCCGATGTAACAGACTTTGCCCTGACGGACGAGGTCGGTGAGGGCACTCAACGTCTCGTCGATCGGCACGTCGAAATCGGGCCGGTGCAACTGGTACAAGTCGATTCGGTCGGTCTGCAGGCGACGAAGTGATTGCTCGCAGGCGCGCATGATGTGCAGCCGTGAGTTGCCACGATCGTTGGGGCCCGGCCCGGTCGGGTAGTGCACCTTGGTGGCAATCAGCGCTTCGTCGCGCCGCCCGCTCTCGGCCAGGACGCGACCGATCACCCGCTCGGCCTCGCCGGCGCCGTAGCTGTTGGAGGTGTCGATCAGATTGATGCCGGCATCGAGGGCGCGGATGATCATGCGGCTCGACTCGTCTTCGGGGGTCGGGTTCAAGATGTTGTCGGTGCCGAGCGCGAGGGGCGCCACCATCGCCCCGGTGTGGCCCAGTCGTCGGTACTCCACGGTCACCTCGCTCCGTATCCGGCGTCGACGCTGACCAGTGCGCCGGTCATGTAACTGGCGTCATCCGACGCCAGGAAGCACACGACTCGGGCGATCTCGTCGGGGTCCGCAAGGCGCCCCATCGGGACGGTCGCCGCGATCTGGGCGAGCAGGTGGCTGGTGACGGCCTCGGCCCGTTCGGACTGCAGCATCGGGGTGTTGACCTCGCCGGGACACACCGCGTTCACGCGTATCCCATCGCCGGCGTGATCCATGGCCAGTGCACGGGTGAGGTTGTGCACCGCACCCTTCGACGCGCAGTACGCGGCGACACCGGCGGAGCCGAGATCGCCCCAGATCGACCCGAAGTTGACGATCGCGCCGCCACCCTGGGCCTTCATCACCCGGAGGGCCGCGCGACACATGAAGAACGTCCCACTGACGTTGACACCCATGATTCGCGCCCATTGATCGTCGGTCGTGTGCTCGCCGCTGGCTCGCACGATCACGCCCGCTGCGTTCACCAGCACATCGAGGCGTCGACGGTGGCTGATGGTCGCTGCGACCACGCCATCGCAGAACCCCGAGTCGCTGACGTCGCCGGCGATCGACGTGCCACCGATCGCCGCGGCGACGGAGACGGCCAGCTCAGCATTGCGATCGACGATCACCACGTGGGCGCCGGCCGCGGCCAGCAGCCGAGCCGTGGCGGCGCCCATCCCCGACGCACCGCCGGTCACAATCGCAACACGCTCGACAAAGTCCATGGACACAATCTTGACTCATGGCGTTCGAGCCCGCGCCGGATACCTCATGTAGAGCACGCGAGCAAGTGCAATTGCGTCAGGGCGTTACGGCGTGGCGGCGGTGACCGTGAGAACGGTGATCATCCCCTTGGAGTAGTGGCGTTCGCCGGTCGACGTCACGTTGCCACAGGCGAGGATGTACCGCCCGGGCTGGAGGTCGGCAACCACGGTCACCGTCGCGCCCGCATCGGCGAGCGCCGTTGCGCCGATCACCGTCGGAGCAAGCGCCGTATGGAACTGGGCCTGGTCGAACAGGATCGCCAAGTTCTCCTGCGTCGAGGGCGTCGGGGCCGCATCGGGGATGCGCGCCACCTCGAGCTGGTGCGACTCGGTACCGCCGTTCTGCAGGTTGAACCGCGTGACGCCCGCGGCAACCGTCGACGGGCCCGAGAGGCTGTACTCGTGGCCCACGAACGAGAGGGTTTGCACAGGTACCAGCGGCGTCGCCGACGTGGTGGTGGGTGGCGAATCGACGATCGGTGTCGGGATCGTTTGGGTGACTGTGGTCGCCACCGACCCCGTCGTCTTGTGCACCGCACCTTCGTCACCGATCATCGCCCAGTACGAGAACCCGGCGACATACGCGATCGTGATCCCGATCACCGCCTTGTTGATGACATCGAGACGGACTGGTCGCCTCGCCCCATAGCCCGGACGCAAGAACGGCCACAGCGCCACGATGGTCAACAATTCGAACACGACCGACAGCACGTCCGATCGGCCGATCGTTCCGCGCACGCCCTTGGTCGGTCCGAACGGCAACCCGATCGATCGGTCCCAGGCCCACACGACCACCGGCAGGGCGCTGATGGCGATGCCGGCCTTGGCGACCCATGGTCCCAATGCTGCGATGATCAACACGGTCAGGATGCCTTCGACGAGCGCGAGGACGAAGAAGAAGTTGCCCGCCGCCGCCCACTCCTTGGCGTGCTGGTCGATCACGCTCCAATGCAAGAACTGCGCGCCGAGCAGGCAGGCGATCGCGACAGCCGACCGCACCGTCGCCCGACGGCCCTCCAACACCGAGGCATCGGGCAGGTCGGCGCGCTCGGGAGCGACCGCATCGCCTCGTCGTGTGGTCTCGAGATGTTGGCGTCGGCGTTGCTTGCGTCGTTGGTCGGCGCGCGTGGTCACCGCGTATTCTTCTCCTCGGGGCTCGCCGGCGCAGAACGGCCCTCCCGGCGCCGCGCCCACACCAACAGCCCGGCAACCAACGCGATCGGCGCCAGCACCATCATGCCCTCGTCCCAGTTGAACCCGCTCGCGTGCGCATACATCGTTGGTCCCTCCTCTCGGACAGCGTAGTGAGCCGGTAGAACTTGGGAAACGTTGTCGGACAGTCCTTGGTCGCCCGCCGGCCGGGGCGCACGTCATCGCCAACGCGGTCGAGACTCGTTAGGGACCGAATTAGCATGGCCCGATGACCTCGTCTCCGGTCGCCCTCGACCTCGGCCCCGACGACGCCGACATCACCGATCCCGACGCCTATGTGACCGGCGTTCCGCACGCCACGTTCCAGCGCTTGCGTGATCACGACCCGGTCAGCTGGTGGCCGGAACACGACGGCGGCAACGGGTTCTGGGCCGTCACCCGCTACGACGACCTGTTGCACGTCAGCCGCAACGTCGGCACGTTCTCCAGCGCACAGGGCATCACCCTCGAGGAGATGGACCTCGACGACTTCGAGGCCCGCCGCAACATGCTCGAATACGATCCGCCGCAGCACACCCGGTACCGGCGCCTGGTGTCGAAGCCGTTCAGCCGCCGCGAGGTCTACGCCTACGAGAACGGCATTCGCCTCCTTGCCCGTGCCGTCGTCGACGAGGCCCTTGCCGCCGGTGCTCAGTTCGACTTCGTCGAGCGGATCGCCAAGCAACTGCCCATGCGCATGCTCGGTGCGCTGCTCGGCGTGCCCGAGCCCGACGGCGATTGGTTGGTGGAGCGCGGCGACGCGCTGCTGGGCAATTTCGACCCGGAGTTCACCGAGCATCCGATTGGGCTCACCGATACCGACGAGTTCAAGTCGATCCCGTTCCGATCACCGGCAGCCCTCGATCTCTACCGCTACGCAGAGCGCCAGGCCGAGCAGCGTCGCACGACCCCGACCGACGATGTCATCAGCGACATCCTGGCGCCCACGGTCGACGGCGATCGGTTGACCGAACGCGAGTTCAAGAACTTCTTCGTCCTCTTGGTCAGCGCCGGCAACGACACGACCCGCTACACGATGGCCGCCGGGATGAAGGCGTTGATCGAACACCCCGATCAGATGGCTGAACTGCGCGAATCGGTCGTTCGTGGCGAGACCGATCTGATCGAGTCCGCGGTCGAGGAGGTGATGCGGTGGGGCACGGTGACCATGCACTTCCGCCGCACGGCGACCGCCGACGTCGAAATGCACGACCGGGTGATACGCCGCGGCGACAAGGTCGTGATCTGGTTCAACTCGGCTGACTTCGATGCTCGCCAGTTCCCCGACCCGTACACGTTCGACATCCACCGCGCGCCCAACGAACACGTCGCCTTCGGGCGGATGAGCCCCCACCTGTGCCTCGGTGCTCAACTTGCAAGGATGGAGTTGAAGGTGGTGTTCGAAGAACTGTTGCCGAGGATCAGCGACGCCCGCTGCAACGGATCCGTCGAGCGGCTGCGGTCGAACTTCATCAGCGGCATCAAACGGCTCCCGATCTCGGTGTCAGTCGCGTGAGCCGGCGTCCACTGATCGGTCTCTCCGGTCGGCGCTGGCCCGTGGAGCGAGTGCCGCATCTCCCGCAGGGCGCGCTGCAGGGTGAGGAGGTCGACCTGCACCTCAGCGAGTACCCGAAGGGCATCGCCGCAGTCGGCGGGCTTCCGGTGCAGTTGACCCGCGATGCCGAGCCGGTCGACATGGTCGGTCGGCTCGACGGTCTGGTGATGACCGGCGGGGCTGACCCCGATCCATCGCTGTACGGCGAGCCGCCCCATGCAGAGCTCGGCGAGACCGAGCCGGCTCGCGACGCCTGGGAGCTATCGCTGATCCGCGCCGCCCTCGATCGGCACCTGCCGATGCTGTGCGTCTGTCGCGGTGCGCAACTGTTGAACATCGCACTCGGGGGAACGCTGGTGCAGCACCTCGACGAGGCCGACACACACGCGCTGTGGACGACGTCGCGGACCGACCGCTGTCACGTCGTGCAGGTCAGCGCCGGCAGCAGGCTGGAGTCCCTGTACGGGACGGACATCGCCACCAACAGCTTGCACCACCAAGCCGTCGGCCGACCCGGCGGCGGTGTGATCGTGACCGGCACGGCCGAGGATGGTGTGATCGAAGGCTTCGAACTTGCCGGCCGACCCGAGGTCCTGGCAGTGCAGTGGCACCCAGAGATGCTCGCCGAGCAACCCGACCCGGCGTTCGCGTGGCTGGTCGACGAGGCCCGCCGCTTCGGCGCCCTCACCGATTCTGCTGACGACTGAACGACTAGAGGTCGATCGCTTCGATCGTGCGCAGGATCGTGCGCAGCGACCGGGCCAGATCGTCACGCTCGGTCTCGGTGAGGGCCTGGGTCACGAGCGACTCATGACGATTGAACGCCGGCATGACATCGCCGACCACGCTGCGGCCATGCGACGTCAGTGACACGAGGATCCGGCGGCCGTCGACGCGATCGCTCTTGCGTCGCAACAAACTGCGACCCTCCAGCGTCTTCATCACACCTGTCAGAGTCGCCGCGGTCACGCCGGCCTCGGCGGCCAGCGACCGGGCATCCATGTCACCCCATACACGCAGCACGAACAATGCGGTGAACGCACTCCACGACAGTTCGTGTTGGGCGAGCACACCGTTCTCCATGTGGTTGCGCACGGCAGTGGCGGCGCGGAAGATGTTGGACACCGCTGCGAGCGAACGCAGATCCAGATCGAGATCGCTGAACGCCGCGCCGACGTCGCGTTCCGCCCGCACCAGATCTCGGTCGTCGTCGCTGGCGAACAACAGCGGCATCAGCTAGCCTTCATCAACGCCAGTTCGTCGGCAATCGCGGTGCGCACGCGATCGCGCAGCGTCGAGACGTCGTCGAGCGACATGCCGGTCGTCTCGATCGGCTCCATCACGCGGACTTCGGCGTCGGTGATGCCGAATCGCCAGTCACCCTTCTGCAATGCGGGGAACGTGCCGTCGAGCACCAGGGGGAGGATCGGCGTGCCGGTCTCGATCGCCAGGCGGAAGGCACCGTCTTTGAAGTTGCGCAGCTCACCGTCCTGGCTGCGCGTGCCCTCTGGGAAGATCATCACGCTGACGCGCTTCGAGAGCCGGTCCTTGCACGAATCCATCGCCGCCACGATCGAGTCGCGCTGACCGCGAACGAGCTTGATGTCGCCGGCCATCTGCATCAGCCAGCCGACGAGCGGGTACTTGAAGAAGTCGGCCTTCGACAACCACTTCATCTCCCACGGCAACTGCGAGATCAGCAGGATGTCGACGAAGCTCTGATGGTTGGCGACAACGACGTAGGGCCGCCGCGGATCGCGGATCTCGACTCCCGACGTGCGAAACCTCCAGAGCGGATTCAACCACTGGTGCACGACGGTCAGTTTGCGAAACAGGAACCCGGCGGCGTAGCGGCCCTTGTCGAAGGGCGCGGTCACCACGCGGACCACGGCCACCAGCGGCACCCAGACGACGATGATCACCCCGAGCATCAGCCACGCCCACAACGACAGCACCGTTCGAACGACCGAATTGCCGAGCAGACGATGCCGAAGGGTACGAGCGGCCATGGGCACATCGTGGCATGGATCCGAGGCGGCGCGCACATAGCCTCTCGGCGTGCGATGCACCTGGTTGGCCGCCCTGATGTTGGTAGCAACGGCCTGCGGCAATTCGTCGGTCACGTTGCCACCGGCCGTGGAGGCGGTCATCGATGGCGGCGAACGATCGAGATGGATGACCAATGGCGATGACCCGTGGAACGTCGTCGTGTGCCACGTGCCGATCGACTCCCGATCGGTCGTCTACGCGGGCCTGTCGTTGCGCTTCCCATTGCATGCCGACGCGCTCGCCGCGGTGCTCGACACGAAGGTCCGCACGTACTTCGACACGCTGTCCCACGGTGCGTACCGGCCACACTTCCGCGGCGCGGGCGAGGTGACGATTGCTGCGACCGACGAGCCGCAAGCGTGCGTCGACAAGGCGCTGGCCCTGGCGGGCGACGATGCCCACGGTGTGATCGCGATCGCCGATGCAGAGCACACCGCGACTCAACCCGGTGGCTTCGCCAATCCCGGCAGCGACTGCGGCGCACCGCCATGCCTCGCCTCCGCGACTCGTCGATCGGCTTACGTCGGCGCATCCGACTTCAGCCCCGATTGGGGCGATCAGCCACCGATGGATCTCATCGAGCACGAGATCGGTCACGCGCTCGGCTGGCCTCACAGCGGCTACGACCCCTCGCTGGTGGAGCCGCACGACAGCGCGCTCGACGTGATGAGCAACAGCGCTGCGCCGCGCGACGCACACCCCGATCGTCGCGATGGCCCCGGAACGTTGGCCATCAACCTGCTGTCGGCAGGGTGGCTGCCGACCTCGGCGGTCGCTGTCGTGGCGCCGTCCGGCAGCACCGTGGCCCTCGCGCCATCGGGTGGCACGGCGGGCACCCGGTTGGCAGTCGTCGCCCTCGACGACCACCGCTTCATGACAGTGGAGGTGCTGACTGCAGAGGGGCTCGACGATCACCTCCCCGCCGCTGGGGTTGCTGTGCATCTGATCGACGGCAGCGGCCCGACCAGAACCCAGACACCGCTCGTCGGTCTGGCGCCGTACGACCGACTCGTCGTGCCGGGCCAGACCTTCACCGCCGACGGCTGGAGCGTGGCCGTGACCGGCGATTGGCGGGCGACGATACATCCGGTCGCCGGTGCGCCTACTGTAAGCGGCTGATGTCGACCGATGTGGAAGAGATGTTGGCTGCGGCGAAGGCCGTGCAGGCCAATGCCCATGTGCCCTATTCTCACTTTCGCGTCGGCGCTGCGCTACGGACTGCGAGCGGACGACTGTTCTCTGGCTGCAACGTCGAGAACGCGGCCTACCCGCAGGGCTCATGTGCAGAGGCCGGCGCCATCTCGGCGATGGTGGCCGCCGGAGAACACGAGATCGTCGCCGTCCTCACGGTGTGCGACGGCGAAGCGATCGGCACGTGCTGCGGCGGATGCCGCCAGCGCTTACGTGAATTCGCCAGCGGCAGCACTCCCATCTACGCGGCGGGGCCCGATGGGGTGCGAGCAACGTTCACATTGGATGAACTGCTCCCGCACTCGTTCGGCCCAGAACACCTCACAGAGTTTCAACAGTAGGAACGGAGAAGCTATGACGCAGACCAAAGTACGCCTCGCGATCGCAGGTGCTTGCCTGATGGCGTTGACCGCGGCAGGGTGCAGCAGCGACAGCAAGAGCAGTTCGACCAACGCACCATCGGCGACTGCGGCGCCGGGCGGCACCACGGCCGCAGCACCGGCCGGCGCCGGACTGACCATCTCCGGCAACGCGTTCTCGGCCGCCTCGGTGACTGCTGGGCAGGAGTTCACGATCACCAACAACGACAGTGTTGGACACACCGTGACCGACGATGCCGGCAGTTTCAACGTGCAGGTCCCAGGCGGTGGCACCGCGACGCTGGTGATCCCGGCCGCGGGCACGTACAAGATCCACTGCAACATCCACGGGTCGATGCACGGCACCATCACCGTCGCCTGACACGACGTACGCTCGCGGGCGTGTCGTCTGCGCGCCTTCCACACCTCACCGCCAAGCTCCAGGGCTTCGGCACCACGATCTTCGCCGAGATGAGCTCCCTTGCCATGTCGACGGGCAGCGTCAACCTCGGTCAGGGTTTTCCTGATACCGAGGGTCCGCGCGAAGTGCTCGACGCTGCGATCGCGGCGATCAACAGTGGCGTCAACCAGTACCCGCCGGGCCCTGGCATGGCGGTGTTGCGTGAAGCCATCGTCGCGCATCAGCGGCGGTTCTATGGGCTGCACTACGACGCCGACTCGGAAGTATTGGTCACCACCGGTGCCACCGAGGCGTTGGCGGGCGCCCTGATGGGTCTGCTCGATACCGGTGACGAGGTCGTGCTGTTCGAGCCGATGTACGACAGCTATCAAGCGTGCATCGCCTTGGCGGGCGCCGTGGCAAAGCCGGTCACGCTCCGCCCGCCCGACTATCACTTCGATCCCGACGAACTCCGTGCGGCGATCACACCGAAGACCAAGCTGATGCTGATCAACAGCCCGCACAACCCGACGGGCCACGTGCTGAGCACCGACGAGTTGCAACTGATCGCCGACCTGGCGATCGAACACGATCTCATCGTGATCACCGACGAGGTCTACGAGCATCTCGTCTTCGATGGCGCCGTGCACACACCACTGGCCACCTTTCCCGGCATGCGTGAGCGCACGCTCGTGATCTCCAGCGGAGGCAAGACGTTCAACACGACCGGCTGGAAGATCGGATGGATCTGTGCGCCACCCGCGTTGCTCGCCGCGGCTCGTACGGCCAAGCAGTTCCTCACCTACGTCAGCGGCGCTCCGTTCCAGCCGGCAATCGCCGTCGGTCTCGGGCTACCGGACTCGTTCTTCACCGAGTTCGCCGCCGACATGCAAGCCAAACGCGATCGACTGCTGCCCGGCCTGCACGCCGCCGGGTTCACCGTCTTCCCGACGTTCGGCACGTACTTCGTGACGGTCGACATCCGACCCGTGCAACCCGACGGCGATGGAATGGCATTCTGTCGTTCGCTGCCCGGGCGCTGCGGCATCGTCGCGATCCCCAACGAGGTGTTCTACGCCAACCGGCACGAAGGCCGGCACCTGGTGCGGTTCGCGTTCTGCAAGCGGATGGAGGTGCTCGACGAGGCGGCCGAGCGGCTTGCAAAGTTGGCCACCGGGTAATCTGCGACCATGCGCGTCGCCGCAATTCAACACGACATCGCCTGGTGTGACCGCGAGGCCAACTTCACCCATCTCGCACCGTTGATCGCGAGCGCCGCGGCGGCAGGTGCCCGCCTGATCCTGCTCAGCGAAACGTTCTCCACCGGCTTCGCCACCGATCGCGACGACCTCGGCGAACCCGAGGGCGGGCCGTCGTCACAGTTCCTCGGCGAGCAGGCCCGCCTCCACGGTGTCTGGATCGGCGGTTCGTGCCCGGAGATCGCCACCGACGCCACGGCCGACGACCAACGCCCGTACAACACGCTGGTGCTGGTCGCACCCGACGGCACACAGCACCGCTACCGCAAGATCCACCCGTTCACCTACGGCGGCGAGACCAAGCACTTCCGCGCCGGCGATCGGTTCGTGACGGTCGACGTCGAAGGGATCCGGGTCACCCTGTTCGTCTGCTACGACCTCCGGTTCGCCGACGAGTTCTGGCACCTGGCCGACGACTCCGACGTGTACCTGGTGCCGGCCAACTGGCCAGAGGCTCGACGCCTGCCGTGGATGGCGCTGCTCCAAGCACGAGCGATCGAGAACATGGCCTTCGTCGTCGGTTGCAACCGGGTGGGCGACGGCAACGGCATCACGTACTGCGGCGACTCGCGCATCATCGACCCGCTCGGCGAGATCTTGGCCAGTGCCTCGCAGACCGAGAGCATCCTGCTGGCCGAGATCAGCGCCGAACGGGTTGCCGAAGTTCGCGATCGATTCCGCTTCCTGCAGGACCGTCGTGGTCAGCACTGACGGCAGGGGCATTGCGGGCGTTCATCGACACAACTCGAAAGGAGCGGTCATGACCACCAAGGGCTTCGGCCACCTCTACGTGGAGACGCACAACTGGGGCAAAGCCGTCGCGTTCTGGCAACGACTCGGCTTCACGCTGGACTTCGACACCGGCCACGGTTCGGGGATGATGAGCCATCCCGCCGGTGGCCCGACGGTCTTTGTCGCCGAGCAGTCGATCGAGGACCCGCTTGCCGTGGAGGTGTACCTCGCTGCCGGCGCCGACTACGAGGCGCCCGACGGCATCGATGTCGTCAGCCCGTTTCACGACACGCATTGGGGCACGAAGGTGATGGTGATCCAGGATCCCGATGGTCATCGGTTCCGCGTCGAGGCACCGGTGAACGACTGAGTTCTGTCCCGTGGGCGACCGGTATTGTGAGTGGATGACCAGCATTCGCACGCTTGCCGATCTGGATGCGCTGTACGACGCACCCGTGCCGACGTCGATCACCAAAGAGATCGATCACCTCACCGAACTGCATCGCGCCTACATCGACGCGTCACCGTTCGTCGTGGTGGCGACATCAGGCCCCGGTGGTCTCGACTGCTCGCCTCGCGGCGACCCGCCCGGCTTCATCCGTGTCGTCGACGCGCAGACGCTGCTGATGCCCGACCGGCGCGGCAACAATCGGCTCGACACGCTTCGCAACCTGGTCGGTGATCCGCGGATCGGACTGCTCTTCCTCGTGCCCGGCGTCGGGGTGACACTGCGGGTCAACGGCACGGCGGAGATCACGACGGATCAAGCGTTGCGCGAGTCGTTCGCGTTCGACGGAAAGTTGCCGGCCACCGTCATCGTCGTGACCACGACCGCCGTGTACACCCAGTGTCCGAAAGCGCTGATCCGGTCGCACCTGTGGGATCCGTCGCGTCATCGTGACCAGTCGGAGCTGCCATCCGTCGGTGACATCATGGAAGCGATCACGGCCGCCGAGTTCGATGGTGAGGCGTACGACGCGGCGTACCCGGAACGTGTGCGTCAGACCATCTACTGACGCTGATCCCGGCCGCCCGCTGCGTCGAACGAGCGGTGCCGCCCGGGGTTAGGGTGCGGATCAACGCTGTCCAGTCGGATGAGAGGGGATTGTCGTGGGGCGAATCGTTTTTGTGGGTGGCGGGATCGTGGGCACGTGTGCCGCGATGATGCTCGCCAACGACGGTCACGACGTGACCGTGCTCGAGCGTGACCCGACGCCACCGCCGCCGCCCGACACGGCGTGGGACGAATGGGATCGTCGCGGCGTCAACCAGTTCCGCATGCTGCACTTCTTCCTCGCCAAGTTCCGCGAGGTCGCCGAGGCCGAGTTGCCCGGCCTGACCGAGGCGATGGTCGCTGCCGGCGCACTGAAGATGAATCCGTTGCTCGGAATCCCTGATGAGATGACCGGGGGATGGCGAGAGGGCGACTCCAGATTCGACACGATCACCGCCCGTCGTCCGGTTGGCGAGTCAGTCGTCGCGGCCGCCGCCGCGGCGACGCCAGGCGTCACGATCCGCCGCGGCGTCGGTGTGGCCGGCGTGCTCGACGGTGCGGTAACCGACGGCATCGTGCACGTCACCGGTGTGCGCACCGAAGCCGGCGAGGAGATTCCGGCAGATCTCGTCATCGACGCCGGCGGTCGGCGATCGGCGATGCCGAGTTGGTTGCGCGAGATCGGCTCGCGGGGCCCCAACGAGATGATCGAGGACTGTGGGTTCGTGTACTACGGCCGCCACTTCCGATCGGCCGACGGTTCGATCCCGCCGGCCTTCGGTGGCCTGGTGCAGCCTTACGGCTCGGTGTCGGTCCTCACCCTGCCCGCTGACAACGGCACGTGGGGGGTCGGCGTCGTCACCAGCTCGAGAGATGCCGCGCTGCGCGGCTTGACGGAGATCGACTGCTGGGAACGGGTCATCCGTGCGTATCCGCTCGTCGCCCACTGGATCGATGCCGAGCCGATCACCGACGTGAAGGTCATGGCCAAGATCGAAGATCGGCAACGGAACTACGTGGTCGACGGCGTCCCAGTTGCCACCGGCGTGATCGCCCTCGCCGACGCGTGGGCGTGCACCAACCCCTCACTCGGTCGCGGCATCTCGATGGGGATCACCCACGCCGCTGCGCTGCGTTCGATGATGCGCGACGTGCCCCTCGACGACCCCCGGGCATTCGCGCTCCAGTGGGATGACGTGACCAACACGAACGTCGAGCCACTGTTCGCCGACACGCTGGCCTTTGACCGGCACCGCTTGGCCGAGATCGAAGCGATCATCGACGGGCGACCGTACGACACCGATGATCCCGCTTGGTTGCTCGGCAGGGCGTTGGAGAGCTCGATCACCAAGGACCCCGACTTGCTCCGCGGCTTCATGGAGATCGTGTCGCTGCTCGATCGTGGGGTCAACGTGCTGTCGCGTCCTGGCGTGGCCGAGCGTGCTCTGCAGCTGTCGGATCCCACGCCCTTGCCAGGTCCCGACCGGACCGAACTGCTCACCCTCGTGGGTGCATGAGAAAGGACCAGTCATGAAGCACATCGCTCTCGGCGATCTGACGTTTGCCGTCGAGGATGAGGGCGACGGCCCCGCCGTCGTGCTGCTGCACGGTTTCCCCGACTCCCATGCGCTGTGGCGGCACCAGCTGCCCGCGCTGGTCGATGCCGGCTACCGCGTGATCGTCCCCGACCTGCGCGGCTTCGGCGACTCGTCGAAACCGGAGGGCGTCGACGACTACGGGATCCTCAACATCGCCGGTGACGTCTTGGGGATCCTCGATTCCCTCGGCGTGCAACGCGCCCACGTGGTCGGTCACGACTGGGGTGCCGCGCTCGCCTGGGCGATGGGTGCCTTCGTTGCCGATCGGGTCGATCACCTGGTCGCGTTGTCGGTCGGCCATCCGTCTGCGTTCCGCGACGTCGGCAATGTGCAGCGGCAGAAGTCGTGGTACATGCTGCTGTTCCAGTTCGAGGGCATCGCCGAGCAATGGCTGTCGGCCGACGACTTCGCCAACATGCGCGCCTGGTCGAACCATCCCGACATGGACCGAGTGATTGCCGACCTGGCCCGCCCCGGCGCACTGACGGCGGCGCTCAACTGGTATCGCGCCAACGTCCACCCCCGGACGTGGGTCGAGCCACCGTTGGTGTTCCCACAGGTGCAGGCGCCGACCATGGGCGTGTGGAGCTCGGGCGACTTCGCGCTCGACGAGGCCGGCATGACGGGCTCGCAGCGCTACGTCGACGGCTCGTGGCGCTACGAGCGCATCGAGGGCGCCGGCCACTGGATGCAGCTCGAAGCACCCGATCAGGTTTCAGCGTTGCTGCTCGACTTTCTGCCTGCCCCGTAGGCGCTCACGAGATGCGCTCGTACAGCAGGCGCGTCACCGGCCACGTCCCTTCCGAGGTGTTGGAGATGACCGTGTGCGTCAACCGTGACGACGGGTGGTGCCAACTGCGAAACGACACTCCGGCGTCGTATCCCTCGAGGCGCACTGCTTCGCCGGACCCGGCCAGCCAGAGACCGAGGCCGTAGCGCTCGCGCTCCGACACGACACTGCGCGGCAGCACCATCTCCGCCACCCACTGAGGAGGCACGATCCGACCGGCGCAGAATGCCAGCCACAGCAGGCGAACGTCGGCGACCGTCGTGTACATGCCTCCATCGCCGGAGCCGCGGACCGGGAGATGCAGGAGGTTGGTACGCGAGACACCGTCGATGTCGAGGTAGCCGAGCGCAGCACGCCCCGGAAGCTCGTCGGAACGCAGGAACGCGCTGTCGTGCATGCCGGCCGGCAGGCACACACGTTGGTCCACCAGATCGTGGTACGGCACGCCGCTGACCCGCTCGGCGATCAGCGCGAGCACGACGAAACCCCCGTTGCAATACGAGAAATCCGTGCCCGGCTCGAACTTCGCGGGGTGGCCGTCGAGCGCGACGAGATAGTCCTCGGTCGTGACCAGCTGATGCACGGGCACCGGCATCATGTAGTCGTTGATGCCGGGATCGGCGTCCTCGTCGACGTAGTCGCCGATGCCCGATCGGTGCGCAAGCAGGTGCTCGACCGTGACCGCATCGCCGATCATCGGCAGGTCGCGACCCAGCACGGCGCGAGCCGGTGTCGACAGCTCGAGCAGACCGTCGACGATCAGGCTCACGATCACGAGGGCGGTGAGGCCTTTCACCGCACTGGCGGCGCCGAACTGCGTCTCGACCGTGTTGGCCACCTGCAGGCCGCGATGAGCCAGGCCGTATGCCTTCGCCAACTCGACGTCATCGCCGCGATCGACACGAACCACACCGGAGAACGCAGTTTCCGCGGCGACTCGATCGACCTCGTTCTCCAACGTCTCCATCCCCGGAGAGTATCCACTTCGCTCACGTTCAGCGAAGGAGTAACCGACACCAGCTGTCCGCGAGCCAGCGCTCGTACCGCTTCACAGACCAGCCGCGATCGATGGTCAGTAGCACGAACAACTCCGAGCTGTTCGTCGCCCACACGATGTCGGCCGCCTGGTCGATCGACAGGCCCGGCCGCAGACCACCCGTGTCTCGCAGCTCCCGCGCGAGCTTGCGCATGTTGGCCGCGCGACGATCGCTGATCTCCTGCCACACACGTTGCGCGTCCGGCTCGGTCGACGAGGCTTCGCGGAGGGCGAGGAACAGCGGCGCCATTCTTCGTTGGGTGTCGCACACCGCCTTCGCGTAGATGGACAGCTTCTTGGCCGGGTCAGTCTCGGCGCGAAGCGCTTTGACGTGAGCACGTTCCTCCGCGACGACCTCATGATCTGTCCCCGACAGCGCCTGTTCGATCAGTTCCCGCAACACCATCGGCTTGCGGCCGACCAGGGCGTAGACGCTGTCGGTGTTGACACCTGCCTCGGCCGCGATGGCAGCGATCGTCGTCGAGCGGTAGCCGCGCTCGAGCATCAATGCACGTGCAGCATCGACGATGCGCCGCCGGGTCACCGCAGACTGCGTCCGGCGACCGGTGGTGTCGTACGTCCGTCGCTTGACATTGCTTGGCATGCTGGCCATTATTTCATCCGATAGATACTCGGATCAAATAAGAGGGGAGCTCTCATGACGTTTGCATTCACGCAAGATGTGCCAATCGATGCGACGTTCTACCGGCGGATCACCGACGGCCTGGGCGACGACCTTCCGAAGGGACTCATCACCCACCTCGCGATCCAACGTCCCGAGGGTGGGCTGCGCTACATCGACATCTGGGAGTCGGAGGAGGATTGCGACCGATTCGTCGAGGAGCGACTCCACCCCGTCGTCCACCACCTGCTCAGCGAGATCTTCGGCGACGCCCTGCCACCGGAGCCAGCGCGTACCCCGATCATCGTCGTGCACCACTGGCGGCCGAAGGCACCCGCTTGACGAATGAAACGCGGATATTTAGTATCCGTATATGAAGTTGAGCGAAGGCGTCGAGTGGAGCGTGCACTGCTGCACGGTGCTGGGGGCGATGCCGCCCGAGGCGACGATCTCCGGGGCGCGGCTGGCCGAGTTCCACGGCGTGCCCGCCCCGTACCTCGTCAAACAGCTCCAGAAGCTCTCGCAGGCCGGCATCGTCGACGCGGTTGCCGGCCGCAGCGGAGGCTACCGACTGGCGCGGCCGGCACGCGAGATCACCTTGCTCGATGTCGTGCTGGCCCTGGAAGGCGCCGAGCCGGCGTTTCGCTGCACCGAGATTCGTCAGCAGGGCCCCAGTGCCGTTGCCACGCCGAAGTACGTGCGACCGTGCGGCATCGCCACGGCCATGTGGCGAGCCGAGGACGCCTGGCGGGCGGAGTTGAAGGCTGTCACCATCGCCGACATCAACCGTGAACTGGCCACGAGTGTCGATCCGAAGCAGATCGCCAAGGCGATCGACTGGTTTCAGGAGGTGCTGTGATGGGTCAGCGAGTGTTGGTCACCGGATCGACAGGGGTGTTGGGTCGCCGGGTCGTCCCGCGACTTGTCGAGGCAGGTCACGCCGTGACCGCCGTCGTGCGGTCCGAGGCAAAGGCCGCCGCGGCACGCGCCGACGGTGCGACTCCCGTCGAGGTCGACCTGTTCGATCGCGGAGCGATGCGGGCCGCCCTCGCCGGCTTCGACGCGGTCGCCCATCTGGCAACACACATCCCGACCGGGCCGTCTGCCCTTCTACGTTCGGGATGGCGCGTCAACGACTCGCTTCGGCGGGAGGCTTCGGCAGTGATCGCCGGCGCAGCCGCCGACGCAGGCGTCGGGCGGATGATCCAGGAATCCATCACGTTCCCATACGTCGACCGCGGCGACGAATGGATCGACGAGGAGTGCGAACGTCAGTACTACTGGGGCAACGACAGCGTCGCCGCGGCGGAGGCCTCGGCGGCCGCCGTGACAGCCGCAGGGGGTGTCGGTGTCGTGCTGCGCTTTGCGATGTTCATGGCTCCGGACAGCGCACACACCGAGAGCACCCTGAGCGCCGCGACGAACGGGCTGTTCACAATCGTCGGGCCGATCGACGGGTACATCTCATTCATCCACATCGACGACGCGGCTGCGGCTGTGGTCGCGGCGCTCTCCGCTCCGGCCGGGGCGTACAACGTGGCCGAACCGGAGCCGATGCGTCGGTCAGCGCACCGTGACGCGCTGGCCGAGCTGGTCGGCCGGTCGAAGCTTCGAACGATTCCGGCGGTGGTCCAGCGGGCCGGGGGTGACGTCGTCAACAGCATCGCCCGGTCACACCGAATCTCGTCGCAGCTCCTCCGAGAGGTGTCACTATGGACACCAACGATCCACTGCATCGATCGTTGGAAGGAGCTCCGATGACGTACAGGAGATGGCTCAGGATCGCCCTCGGTTACCTCGCTCTGGTCTCGCTCGAGATCGGGCTGTGGGCGCAGTTCGCACCACGATCCTTCTACGACCACTTCCCCGGGTTGGGGCGCGCCTGGGTGAGCGTCGACGGCCCGTACAACGAACATCTCGTGCGCGATGTCGGCGGGCTGAACCTGGGCCTGGCCGCTGTGTTGATCATTGCCATCGTCACGCTGTCGCGGCCGACCATCATCGCCGCCGCAGCAGCATCGCTGCTGTACGGCATCCCGCATCTGATCTACCACATCTTCAATACCGACGGCCTGGCGTCGGGTGACGTCGCTGCGAGTCTCGGCGGGCTCGCGCTGTTCGCTGTCGTTCCCATCGCGTTGATCGTCGTCAGTCCCAAGATCTCCATCCCGGCCCACGACTAGACGTCGCGGCGAATGGAGTCGACGATGAACGAGGGCGAGGTGGGCGTCGGCGTGGCACAGACCCCGAACTATCGATACGCAGATCGGGCCGGGAGCCGACTCGCCACCGGCCACCCTGCTCGGCGTGGCGCTGCTCGGCTACGTCGACCAACTAGTCGAGGTCGACGCCATCGTCGAACGACTGCCCTAGCCCTAGCTCGCCAGTGGCAGGGCCAGCAAGCTGACGGTCTTGCTCCCACCATCGGTGTCTTGCTGACCAACTTCGCGAAAGCCGATCGAGTGGTGGAACAACAACGACGCCTCGTTGCGCGGCCTCACGTTGACCTCGCACAGCAGCCGAGGGAACACCCCGGTGAACCGCTCGATGACCTGGTCGTAGAACGCCTTGCCGATGCCGAGGCGTCGGAAGGTGGGGTCGACGGCGATTCGATCGAGGTACACGAAGTCGTCGTAGTTCCGGCTGAACCACCCGTAGTTCAAGCTGGCGTAGTCGACCCTCGGTGGAAAGGTGATGCAGAAGCCGGCGAAGGCACCTTCGACCTCGGCCGTCAGGGCCAAGCTGGCCATGCCCAACAGTCGCTCGATCTCGTCGGCGTCAAGCGCGTTGAGGGCGGGGATGCTGCGGTTGTTCAGCTCCAGGGCCGCAGGCAAATCGTCGGCAATCGTCTCTCGAATGTTCACCAGTCGAACGGTATTCGACCGAGCTCCGCATTCGCCTCACTGCGTAGGTGTTTCTTCTCCCAGCAGCGTTCGTAGTGCGTCAGGCAGTTCGTCGATCGTGCGCAGCAGTACGGTCAGCGAACACTCGATCATCAAGTTGATCACCTCGTGATCGAACCGTCGCCGCCAGTCGGTGTGCAGCCCGATGATCGGCTTGCCGAGCGCGAAGGCGAAGCCGAGCTCCCACGCCGTGCCGTCGTCGGTGATGATCCCATTCAGGTTGGCAACCACCGCGTCGCATTCGGTGATACCGCGCCGATCGTTGGCGAAGATGGCGGCGACGTTGTGCTGATCCTTCGGTGGGTTGTCGCGGTGTGGCAGGAAGGTCGCGAACCCGGCGGCGGCAACCGTCTGCTCCACCTTCTCGATCCACCACCGCTCGCCCTCGTCGAACAACGGACCGGCGACGTAGACCATCGCGGGATTCGGCGCGGTCATTGCCCGTCGCCCCAGCCATCGGCGCGAATCTCATCGCCGTCGGCATCGAGGGCACGACCTTGCCAACGCAATGCGCCGGGCGTCGCGCTGAGGTGAGCGATCAGCCCTTGCATCGGCGTGCCATCGAGAGCGACGATCGCGTCGCGGGCCGCATAGTGCGGGTCGACGGCGATATCGGCCATCGTCATCACCGGCCCGATCGCCGCTTCGGCGGCGGTGAACGCCTCCATCACCTCCGCCTGCGTCCGTTGGGCGCACCACTCGGTCATCACCGCCTCGAGGGCCTCGCGGTGCTCCATGCGCGCGCCGAACGAATCAAATCGCGGGTCGTCGCCGACACCGAGCAGGTTCAGCACGCGTGCGGCCACAGAATCGCTCGACGTCGACACGCCGATCCAATGCCCGTCGCTGCACTGGTAGGTGCCGCGTGGCACGGAGTAGGGCAGGCCGGAGCCCAGCCGCTCCTGCATCTGCCCGGTCAGCTCGTACAGCGAGATCAGCGGGCCCATCAGTTGGAACAAGCTCTCGAGCAGGCTGACATCGACCACCTGGCCCACCCCGCTGTGCAACGCGACCATCGTCGCGAACGCAGCGACGATCGCGGTGACCTCGTCGGTGAGTGCGATCGCCGGCAACAGCGGCTGCCCACCGGGCTCGCCGGAGATCGCCGCCAGACCCGACATCGACTCGGCGATCGTGGCGAACCCAGGTCGGTTGCGATACGGGCCGGTCTGGCCGAACCCGGTCACGCGGGTGATGATCAACCGGGGGTTGAGCGCAAGCAGCGCGTCGGGGCCGAGGCCGAGCCGTTCGAGCGTGCCGGGGCGGAAGTTCTCGATCAGCACATCGGCCTCGGTGACCAGACCGCGCACGACATCGAGATCGCCGGCCGACTTCAGGTCGATGGCGATCGTGCGCTTGTTCCGGTTGACCAGCTTCCACCACAGCCCTTCGCCGTCGCGTGGATCGCGCCACGCCAACCTACGCAGGCTGTCGCCACCGTCGGGTCGCTCGACCTTGATCACATCGGCTCCGAAGTCGGCGAGGTACCGGGCGCAGTTCGGCCCGGCCAGCACCGTAGAAAGGTCGAGGACGCGTAGGCCGTGCAATGGCAGTTGGGCTGTCGGACTCACGGGGCTCACGGGGCTCACGGGGCTCACGGGGCTCACGGGCTCAGCGCAGCACGTTCAGGTCGTCGGGCAGGGCACCGCGGCCTGTCAGCGCCGACAGCAGCGTGATCGGCTCGGCGAGCTGCGCTATCAACGCGACCACCATCGACGACGTCGCCGGACGCAGCGCCATCGGCTGCCCAGTCGCCCGCTGCAGGTCGAGGGTGTGCAACGACACCTCGGCGGCCCGAGTGGCCAAGTACTCGATGAACATCATCTGTCCCACGCCGGTCTCGACCACATCGTCATCGGCCGTCGAGGCGACCAGGGCCAGCACTCGTTGCGCCGTTGCTTCGCTCTCGCCGACGGGATCGGTCAATTGGGCGCCGGCTTGCCGGCCGCGCTCGGCGACACCGCTGTGCACGTTCGGATCGGCGAGGGCCGTTCGGTAGTACTCGGTGGCATCGGTGATCACCCGGTCGACGCTGGGCTCGGCCGCGAGGTACCGCTCGATCAAGGTGAACCCGCGCAGCGTGTGCGCGGTCAGTTCTCGCACCGTCCACTGACCCAGTCCCGGGAGCTCCCACTGATGGGGCTGGACCCGTTCGATCGTCGTCAACAACACGGTGATGGCGTCGGCGAATGCAGCCCTCACCGAAGCAGGATGTTGAAGCACCGATCCTCCAATCTGCCCAGCGCATACGTCTCGTAGTCGATACCGAAGTCGGCCATCAGGTGCCGGCAACGATCACTCCAAGCCAGCGCCTCGGGCGACGACATGCGGTGCACGACCTGGGAGATGCCGCCCTCGTACACCCGATACTCGGCCCACGTGCCCGGGAAATCCTTCACGCAACCGACCTCGATCGACGGGACGCCGCACGACATCGCCCGCACCCGATGGCGGTGAGTGTGCCCGGCCGTGTACGCGGCGATTCGCGGTCGACGCGCTGCCACTTCGGTGAGGCCGTCGCTGCTGTCGGGGTCGAGGCCGAAGTACTCGTTGTGTCGTCGTCCCGAGATCCATTGCTGATGGTGACCCATCACGATCACCGGAGCACCGGACATCGCCGACTGGTCGTCGAGCCACTGCAGTTGCTGCGCGGTGATCGACCCCGTGGTGCGCTCCGGCAGCACGGTGTCGAGCAGGGCGATCGACACGCCAGGAAGATCGATCCACTCATCGCCCGAATACACCTGTTGCCCGCGATAGGCATCGTGATTGCCTCGGACCACGTGCAGGCGATCGCCGAAGGCTTCCCGATAGCACGACTCGAACATCGCGAACTCCTCGTCGGTGCCGTCGGTGGTGAGATCGCCCTTCACCACCACGGCATCGAGATCGGCGGCAGCCATCTCGGCGACCGCGGCGCGGTTCATGGTCTCGGGGTGTGGTGGCTCGCCGGGCCCGACGCGCTGGATCGGTCCGCGCGGGTCGTCGTCGATCCGCCCGCATTCCGTTTCGCCGTGGTGCAGATCATTGACGGTGCCGATCCGACACAGCAGCGCGCCGTCGGGCCGAGCCAACGTGCGCACCTCATGACTTCCGACGTGATGAACCGACTCGGGCCCCAGTTCGGTGAGGCGAATGACCGCGCCACCGGGCGCTGCCGAGTGAGCCACGATCAGATCATCGGCGACGGTCGTGATGTCCACGCCGCCGACAGTACCGGTTCAGGCCTTGACGACGACCGTCCCGGCGATCTTGTCGTGCCAGGTCTGATTGCGCTTGTCCCACAGCATCCACAGGTAACCGAGGTAGCAGAAGAACCCGGAGAAGACGTGGGCCAGCTGCCATCCGAGCGCGCGCCAGGCACTGATCTGCTCGCCCCGGTCCGCGCTGACGACCCGGATACCGGTCGCCTTCATCCCCCACGACTGGTTGCGGCTGATCTTGCGGCAGAAGATCACGAGGTACACGACGGAGCCAGCCACGGCCAGCAGCACCGCCAGCGCGATCGTCGGGCCCGTGGGAACGTTGCAACGGGTCGCTCTGTTGTTGATCGTGCATCCCACCTCATGACGAGGCCCGGAGAAGACGACGACGATCGCCGGGATAGAAAACACCAGGCCGGCAATGGCGTCGATCAGAAACGCACCCAACCGGGCGCCGAAGCTGGCGTACTGCGGGCCGGCGTCGTGCTGTTGCGGGTACGCCTGCGGATACGACTGATAACTGGGCAGCGGGCCGCCACCCGGCGGAGGGGGTGGAGGCGGGGGCGGCGGTGGCGGGGGCGGGGGCGGTGGCATCGCGCCTGGAGGCGGCCCGGGAAAGTCGGTCATGGTGCAGGACTGTACCCGTGATCGATGTCGCGGTTGCGGGACTAACGGCGCGGGCGCTCGCGCCGCTTCGGCAGTGGGGCGATCCACCACCGATTGCTGAACCGCCATGTGGGCACACGCACGACCGGGGCCGTGTCGACGTACACCGCCTTCGGCCACAGCGCTTCGACCGTGGCGACGATGGCCGCGATCTCCTCGTCGGTCGGCACCGGCGAGATCTCGACGTTCACAGTGGCATGTTGCCGTGCTTGCGGCGCGGCAACTCCAGGCGCTTGGTGCGCAGCATGCGCAGCCCGGCGACGATCTTCTGACGAGTCTCGGATGGGTCGATCACGTCGTCGACGTAGCCGCGCTCGGCCGCGTTGTACGGGTTGGCGTACTTCTCGGTGTACTCGGCGACCAGCTCGGCGCGACGCGTGGCCGGGTCGGCCGCTTGCTGCAACTCGCGCCGGTAGACGATCTCGACGGCACCCTGCGGTCCCATGACGGCGAGCTCGGCGGTCGGCCAGGCGTAGGCCAGGTCGGCGCCGATCGACTTCGAGTTCATCACCACGTATGCGCCGCCGTAGGCCTTGCGGGTGATGATCTGGATGCGCGGCACGGTGGCCTCGCAGTATGCGTACAACAACTTGGCGCCGTGGCGGATGATGCCGCCGTACTCCTGGTCGACGCCGGGCAGGAAGCCGGGCACATCGACGAAGGTCAACAGCGGGATGTTGAAGGCATCGCAGGTGCGCACGAAGCGCGCCGCCTTCTCGGAGCTCTCGATGTCGAGCACACCAGCGAGCATCAACGGCTGGTTGCCGACGATGCCGACAGGATGCCCGTCGACGCGGCTGAAGCCGCAGACGATGCTGCGCGCCCAGTGCGGGAAGTACTCGAAGAACTCGCCGTTGTCGACGACTTCGCGGATGACCGCCTTCATGTCGTACGGCTGGTTGGCACTGGGTGGCAGCAGCTCGTTCAGCGCGGGGCACAGTCGATCGGGGTCGTCGCCGGTCTCGACGTGCGGCGGTTCCTCGAGGTTGTTCGACGGCAGGAAGCCGAGCAGGAAGCGCACGTCTTCGAGACACGACTTCTCGTCGGGCGACACGAAGGTGGCCACACCGCTTTTGGAGGCATGGCTCATGGCACCGCCCAGTTCCTCGAGCGTCACCTCCTCACCCGTCACCGTCTTGACGACATCGGGGCCGGTGATGAACATGTGGCTCGACTCACGAACCATGAAGATGAAGTCGGTCATGGCCGGGCTGTACACGGCGCCGCCGGCGCACGGCCCGAGGATCACCGAGATCTGCGGCACGACCCCGCTCGACAACACGTTGCGGTAGAAGATGCCGCCGTAGCTCGCCAGCGACACCACACCTTCTTGAATGCGGGCGCCGGCACCATCGTTGAGCCCGATCACCGGGGCGCCGACCTTCAGGGCGAGATCCATCATCTTGTGGATCTTCTCGGCGAACACCTCGCCGAGCGCGCCGCCGAACACGGTGAAGTCCTGGCTGAACACGAACACCTTGCGCCCCTCGACCGTGCCCCACCCGGTGATCACACCGTCGGTGTAGGGGCGCTCTTCGAGACCGGCGGCCTGGGCGCGGTGCCGGGCCAGCAGGTCGAGCTCGTGAAAGCTACCCGGGTCGAGAAACACGTCGAGCCGCTCGCGGGCCAGCATCTTGCCCTTCTCGTGCTGGCGTTCGACCGAGCGGGGTGAACCAGCGTGGTACGCCTGCTCGCGGCGCTGGCGGAGTTCTTCGAGCTTGGCATCCATCGGGTTGCTCATTGCCGAACACGCTACTTCGACGGCTCAGGCGATCTCGTAGACAACAGTGACGGAGGCCGTGAGGTCTTGCGTGCCCGTTTCGATCGGTGCGGGTGCAGGAGAATCGCTGACGGACTTGAAGGCCGATCGGGCGAACAATGGGGCCGGATAGCCGAACGTGACCTCGCTGATCATGATGACATCGCCGACGGCGACACCGGCTGCGGCCGCGTATTCGGCGGCTCGCTTCCTGGCGTTGTCGATCGCGTTGGCTCTCGCCGCGCCGATCGCAGCCTCGACATCGTCAACGTAGACTCCGGCGGCCTTCAGCGCCGCGATCAATGCCGCGGCGCTGGTGTTTGCTTGGCTCAAGGCATCGGTGGCCGTTCTGTCTGTGGCCTGCACGCCGAGGCTCAGCGACGCCGTGTCGGGCCGGACGGTGACCTTGCCATCGCCGGTGACCGTGATCGACCGCTACGGCGTGGCCATCGGATCACGTGAGCGGCGAGGCGCTCGCCGCTCCAGGTGTCTGGCAAGCTGGCGCCGATGTCGCTACCCATCCAGCCGCCCTTGTCGCCGATGCTGTCGAAAGCCGCGCCCGAGATCCCCGTCGGCGACGGATGGCACTACGAACCGAAGTGGGACGGCTTTCGCTGCATCGTGTTCCGCGACGGCGACCACATCGAGTTGGCCAGCCGCAACGAGCGGCCGTTCACGCGCTACTTCCCCGAATTGCTGGCGCCGTTGCTGGCGTCGCTGCCCCAGCGATGCGTCGTCGACGGCGAGATCGTCGTACCCGCCAACGACGACCGCGGCCTCGACTTCGACGCACTACTGCAACGCATCCACCCGGCAGAGTCACGCGTGCGCCGTCTGGCAGCGGAAACACCAGCTTCGTTCGTCGCCTTCGATCTGCTCGCCCTCGACGACGACTCGCTGCTCGATCGCCCGTTGGCGGATCGCCACCGCCTGCTGACCGAACAGCTGGCATCGGCGGTCGCGCCGGTGTACCTGTGCCCGTCCACCACCGATGCCGCCGTCGCCCAGCGATGGTTCACCGAGTTCGAGGGCGCCGGGCTCGACGGCGTGATCGCCAAACGGCTCAGCGACCCGTACACCCCCGACAAGCGCACGCTGATCAAGGTCAAGCATCAACGCACCGCCGACTGTGTGATCGCCGGCTACCGCATCCACAAGGACGGCAACGGCGTGGGGTCGTTGTTGCTCGGGTTGTACGACGACGAGGGCGATCTGCACCACGTCGGCGTCGTGGCATCGTTCACCGTGAAGCGCCGCGCCGAACTGCTGGCCGAGCTCGAGCCCCTGACCCATCATGCGCTCGACAACCACCCGTGGCGCGAGTGGGCGCAGTGGATGACGCGTGCCGAGGAGTCCGGCACTCGCATGCCCGGCGGGGGCAGCCGGTGGAACGCCGGCAAGGATCTCAGCTGGGTCCCGCTACGGATCGAACGCGTCGCCGAGGTCACGTTCGGGCAATTGCAGGAAGGCCGCTTCCGTCACGGTTCACAGTTCGTGCGCTGGCGGCCCGATCGCACACCCGAGTCCTGCCGATACGACCAGCTCGAGGTGGCCAGCCCGGTGGCGTTCGCGGCGGTCGTGGGACGTCCGCCTACGGCGCAATCGTCGTCGGAGTAGTCACCGGCAGCACTGCCAGGATGCTGTCGGGGGTCGCCGTCGTGCCGTCGGTCAACAGCACCGTCTTGGAGCCGATCGGCGTGGCACCGAAGCGAACCGTCACGGTCCACACGCCAGGCGAGCCGAGCGGCAGGCCCTGCTCGATCGGCAATACGGCGACACCCGCCGCCGTCAAGGGCACGTTGAGCGTGACGCTGGGAACGGTCGCGCCGGCCGGCGGGCTGAAGTCGACGGCCAGATCGGCGATCCCGGTCGCCGGCTTGTCGACCTCGACTCGCACGGCGTTCGGCCCGATTGCCGCGCTGAACTTCACGGTCACATCGGCCGCGTCGTTGGTGATGTGCAGCGTCGCGGCCAGCCCCTTGGCGTTGTCGGTCGTGGCAGCGACCTTCGGCGGCGACAGCGACAGCATCCATGCCGTCAGTGTCAACACCACCACACCGCACACCGCCTCGATGCCGACGGCACGGCGCAGCCTGATTGCCAGCTGACCGGTCATCGCGTCGACTCTGGCAACGCGCTCCTTGATGAACTGACGAGCCGCGACGCCGAGGAAGACCATGGCCCCCACGGCGATGGATTTCAGGAACAGCACCCTGCCGTGGCTGCTGGTGAAGATCTCGCCCCAGTCGAGGCGATACATCTGGATGAAGCCGGTGAGGATCGTGACCGTCAGCGCGGGCGTCGAGATCCGCGCAAATCCGCGAACCGCATGCACGAGATCCTCTTCGCCGGGGCCGGCCAGCACCACACGGGCGAGCAGGATCAACCCACCGAGCCACACGGCCATCGCCAACGCGTGGGCCATGCCGGCGGCATAGCCGAGGAACGCCAGCTGGCCACCGCTGCGGCTGAACCCGAGTGTCGCCACTGCCAGCCCAGGAAGGGCGAGGGCCGGAAGTTGGGTGGCCGGATCGATGACGCGTTCGGGGCGCATCACCACCCATCCGGTGAGGAGGACGAAGATCACCCGGGCAAGCGCGGCGATGCCGGGCGTCGTGTCGGTGAGGCCACTCCACGCCGTCGGCGACAGCGAGCTCCCGATCCCCTTGCCGGAGATCCGGGCGGCGACGCACGCCGCGTTGAACCCTGCGACCACCAGTGTCAGCAGCCACGCCGACCGCAAGAAGCGCACCGTCAAGATGTACTCGACACCTTCCGGCCAGGCGGTGGCGATCAGCACCAGCGCGCCGAACAGCGTGGCGACGCCGAGCGAGATCAGTAGCCGGGAGAGACCGAGCGGCCCGCCGGAACCGGATTCGGGTGTGGGCGTCGCGGTGCCAGTGGTTGTCGGCGCATCCGTCGACCCGGTGACCGCGGTGGTGCCGGTAGCAGGAGTCGTGACCAGCGGCGCCACTGTCGCGACGGTGTCGTTGGCCACCGTGAACAGGAACGTCGAGCTGCCGCCGCCTTGCCCATCGGGTTGGCTCACCTGCCAGGCGACGGCGCACTCACCTTTCGGCAGCGGATTCGGCACCGACACGCTCAGCGACACGGCGTCGAGGCCGACCTGAGGTGTGCCTACAGCGATCGGCGAGCCGTTGCACACGACGTCGATGGCGTTGGTAGCACCCAACGGATTGGCGAATGTGAGCAACAGCGACGGCGGTGACGCCTCGACCGTGGTGCCAGCAGTCGGTGTCGACGAGACCAGCGAGTTGTCGGCCGCGTCGACATGCGCGACGCCGAAGGCGCCGACCGCGACAATGCCCGCGAAGACGGCGAGGGCAAACGCGGCGGGGGCGCGCCGGATGGCACGTGTGGGCGGTGAGGTGCTGTTCATGCAGGTAGCTCAACGCTAGAGGATGGGCGTCAGCTGCCCACGCCACCCCCACCGGGCCAATGTCGCGCCCGCTGAGTAGGCTCGACGTCGATGGCTACACAGTCGCTCTACCGCCGCTATCGCCCGCGCCGTTTCAGCGAGGTGCGCGGGCAGGAGCACGTCGTGCGTGCGCTGCGCAACGCCGTCATCAACCAACGCGAAGGCCAGGCCTATCTGTTCTCCGGTCCGCGCGGCACCGGCAAGACCACGTCGGCGCGCATCCTTGCCAAGGTCCTCAACTGCGATCGCCCGGTCGACGGCGAGCCATGCTGCGAATGCGCCTCGTGCCTCGCTGTCGAACGCGGCACCAGTTTCGACGTGCACGAGCTCGATGCCGCCAGCAACAACGGTGTCGATGCAATGCGCGACCTCATCGAGAAGGCCTCGCTCGGCACCCCGGGTCGCCACAAGGTCTACATTCTCGACGAGGTGCACATGCTCTCGAAGGCCGCCGAGGCGGCGCTGCTGAAGACACTGGAAGAGCCCCCGCCGCACGTCGTGTTCGTGCTGGCCACCACCGACCCGCAGAAGGTCAGCGACACCATCCGCAGCCGCACGCAGCACCTGCAGTTCCACCTCCTGCCCATGGACGTGCTCGAGCAGCACATCCGCTGGTTGGCGGGCGACGCCGGCATCGACATCAGCGACGCCGCGGTGCAGTCAGTGCTGCGCCAAGGTGGCGGGTCGGCGCGCGACACCATCTCGGCACTCGAACTGGTCGCGGCCAGCGGTGGGGAAACCCCCGAGGCCACACCACTCGACGAGTTCGTCGAGGCGTTCATCGAACACGATCCGGGCCGGGCCCTCGCGGTCGTCGCCCACGCCGTGCTACAGGGTGGCGATCCGCGGACGCTCACCGAAGAGATCATCCGCCACCTCCGCGATTGCTTCCTGGCCCTGATGGCGCCTGAGTTGGTGCAACTGCCGGCCGAGCGCGAGGCGGAGGTGTCGTCATTGGCTTCGCGGTTGGGTGCGGCCTCGATCGTGCGGGCAATGGAACGGCTGGGCGAGATGCTGGTCGAGATGCGTCACGCGCCCGATCCACGATTGCTGCTCGAGGTCGCGCTGGTGCAACTCACCCACGACGCCGCAGGGGCGGATCTGCACAGCCTGATGTCGCGGCTCGAGCGCCTCGAGCAGACCGTCGCTGCAGGCGTCACGGCTGCACCCCCGGGACGTGCGGTGCCCACCGATCCCAGCACCGGGCGAGCAACGATCGGTGGTCGCGCCCGGCGCGACCCGACACCGAGCTCGGGCACGAGCACGGGCACGGCGGCCCCAGCGGGCACCGGCAGCGCGCCGTCCACCGAACATCCCTCGCAACCGTCCTCCGCCGATCGGCCGGCGGCAACTCCCCCGCCGGCCGCCGCTGCAGCGGGGATCGACGACAACAAGATCCCGGCGTTGTTCGAGACCCAGGTCCGCCCGGCGCTGCGGGGCATGACGAAGGCCATCTACATGGGCGCCCACGTGGGTGCCATGGCGGGTGGCGCCCTCGTCATCGGGTTCGCCGGTGAACCACACCGCGTGCGCGCCGAGGAGTACCGGGCCGAGGTCGAAAAGGCGCTGGCGGCCGCCGCCGGCCGGCGCATCCCACTGTCACTGGTGGTCGATCACGCCACCGCCGACCACGACGACAACGTCGTGCAGTTGAAGCGCTCCGAGCCGGCCCAGGCCGACGAAGACATCGACACCGGCGACCTGGTCGACGTGCCGCCCGACGCGATCGTGTCGCCGATCGATCGCCTCACCCAGGCCTTCCCCGGCTCCGAGATCATCGAAGAGCGCACCTGATGGCTGTGTACACGCAACCGGTGCAGGCCTTGATCGACGAGCTCGGGCGCATGCCCGGCATCGGCCCGAAGTCTGCGCAGCGCATTGCGTTCCATCTGCTCAAGCTGCCCACTGACGACGTCACCCGGCTGGCGATGTCGATCACAGACGCCAAAGCGAGGGTGCGGTTCTGTGTGCGCTGCTGGAACTTCGCCGACGGTGAGCTGTGCCCCATCTGCCTCGACGACCGGCGTGACTCGACCATGCTGTGCGTCGTCGAGGAGTCGCGCGACATCGTCTCGATCGAGAAGACCGGCGAGTTCCGCGGTCGATATCACGTACTGCTCGGGGCGATGAGCCCGCTTGATGGGATCGGGCCCGAGCAACTGAAGATGAAAGAGCTGTTCGCCCGGCTCGAGCCCGAAGGCGTGCAGGAAGTGATCGTGTGCACCAACCCCAACACCGAGGGCGAGGTCACCGCGTTGTACCTGGCGCGGATGTTGAAGCCATTCGGCGTTCGTGTCACACGCATCGCCAGCGGCCTGCCCGTGGGCGGCGACCTGGAGTACGCCGACGAACTGACGCTCGGCCGGGCGCTCGAAGGCCGCCGCGAACTCACCGCCTGAACCGGCCGCAGCTGACCTCACGAGCAAGGTGAGAGGGATCGTCGGCCGGGCCTGTGGACGCGGCGGATGATCGATTCGTTGAGAATCGACGAGAGGACGATGTGTCCGCGCCATATCTACGTCGTTCGGCACTCGTTGTTCTGCGCGCGTGACCGCTCCTCGCGCTGCCGCGCAGCAGCGGGCAATGGGCGATACGAAAGGATCTGGGCGCCAAGCTCCGACGTCGGGGCTGGCGCGGTCCATCGACTGGCGCCCAGATCTCGGAGCGGAGCGCACTCGCCCCGGTGTCTTCGCGAGCTGGGCGCCATTGATTGATCCGCACGAGGCGGAAGGCGAGCGCGGCACCCAGATCTTCAGAGCGGCCGCGACCGACCTTCCCCGATTCGCACTGTCGTCACCGTGCTGCCCGACGCGGCCGAAGTTCAGTACGGCAGCAAAGGTGAGATGGCTGGGCCAAAATCGGCACAACATCTTGTGTCAGCCGAGTGGTCACATCGACACCCCCGTCATCGTTACTGGGCTGCCCAGATCGTCAGATCGGTACACACCGGGTCATTGGGGAAGTGCGTACTCTCGGCGCGCACTGTCTGCTCTGAAAGTACGCACTTCCACGGCAACCGCCTGCCTTCGTGCGTTTGGGTGAGCGATTGCGCGATGGATCGCGGTATCGCTGGCACAAACTCTCTTTGGTCGCAGTCGAGGAGCGCCGATGCCCGCTCCGGCTGGCTGATTCTCGCTGGCGTCGCACGCACTCGACTCGCACTCGGTGGCCAGTCGCTGACCGTCTCAGCGACGGTGGTGCCGCGACCACCTTCGAATTGTTGGCTCGTCCGAGCGTGGGCAGATCCGGGATCGGTGATTCACAATCGCACACTCCCCGGGTGTACTCGGGGAGTGCGCGAGATCTCACTGGCAGATCTGGCGCGGATCAATTCAAGCCGAGGACCGTCGCGAGAGCATCGTCCAGGGCCAGATCTCCTCGACCGTGACGTGACCGACGCGCTTGCCCAAGCGCTGGATGTCGACTGCTCCGAGCTGCTCGACGAGGACCCGCGTGACCGTCCCTCCAACTTCGATCTCGGGTCGGAACGACGCTGGCCGGGCGCTCCTCGATGTCGGTGCAACGATCACGACCGACCGCGGCAACAGTTCATCGGCTTGCACTACGACAGCGAAGCGTTCTCTGGCATGCTCATGTCTGATGCCTCTCGGTACACGAAATCTGTACACCTCACCGCGCCGCACGCATCGACTCCATCAGTGATGCGACCGAAACCATCTCGGCGCGGTCCTCATCGTCGGCTTCGGGGGCGGCTGCTTCGGCCACGAGCACACGGCGTCGAGTCAAGCGTTCCGCTGAGGCGAGCAACGAAGACCGGATCGCTTCAGACAGTGTCAGCCCCGAAGCCTGGAGCATCCGAAGCGCTCGTTCCGCGTCATCATCGAGCCTGACCGAGATTGCCTTCGCCATCCACAAGTATGACACTTCGTGATACGGCGGTCACAAGCGCCGATTGCGCGCTCCGGCGCGTCAACGCAAGGTGCCGTGACGCGCACAGAACAGCGAACTCCCAGAAGCCGTTGTCGCTGCCGAGCGCGTCAGTCGGCAGTGATCTGAGCGACTGCGAGCTCAACGGCCTCACGCCGCGCCTCGGCATTGCAGAGGATCGCGGTGCCGTCAATCCTTGCTTCCCAACTCATTCGCACATCGCGAGTCGCCGGCGGTGTCAGCGGCAATTCGGTACACGCCCGCCCGTTGAGGAAGTGCGTACTCTCGGCGCGTACTGTCTGCTCACAAATCTGGGTCGCAGTCGACCCGTCCCGAATGCTCAGCGTCGATGCGGAGCGGATCCACAACCGGCCTTCGGGGACCCATTGCCCGGGATACATCAGCCGAAGTTGACCCTCATCAGCGAGGCCCTCGCCGGAAAAATAGGCTGGGGTACCACTCCTGGACCTGGTAGCGGGCGGACGGGCCAGCTCCAGAGGCGGTACCCCAGAACTTACGTCTGCAACGGGACGGTGTCGCTGACGTCTATGTGACGGTTACATTACGACGAATTGCCAAACATGTCAAGCAATATCTACCAATAGTGGTGAAGCCACTACTGCTCGCTGAACTTCGAGCTCAAAGGCTACGAACGAGTAACGCATCCCCCTGGCCGCCGCCACCGCACAACGCAGCCGCTCCAAGCCCTCCGCCGCGACGCCGCAGTTCGTGCAACAGCGTCAGCGCGAGGCGGTTTCCGCTCATCCCGATCGGGTGACCGAGGGCGATCGCCCCACCGTTGACGTTGACGACATCGTCGGTGATTCCGAGCTCGTGCATCGAGGCAATCCCTACCGCGGCAAACGCCTCGTTGATCTCGAACAGGTCGACATCACCGACGCTCTTGCCGGCGCGAGCGAGGGCGGCATTGATGGCGCGGCTCGGTTGGTGCAACAACGACGCGTTGTCGGGACCAGCCACCATGCCGTAGCTGACAACTTGCCCGAGCGCGGAGACGCCACGCGCCCGAACAGCGCGTTCGCTCATCATCACCAACGCGCATCCGCCGTCGCTGATCTGTGAAGCATTGGCCGCGGTGATCGTGCCCTCCTTGTCGAACGCTGGGCGCAACGTGGCCAGCGACTCCATCGTCGTGCCGGGCCGCACACCCTCATCGGTGTCGACGAGGATCGGTTCGCCTCGTCTCTGGGGAATGCTGACGGGCGTGATCTCGTCGGCGAAGCGACCGTCCTTGATCGCGTTGGCGGCGCGCTCGTTCGACTTCATCGCCACCTCGTCCTGCTGCTGGCGCGTGATGCCGCCGGCCGTGTAGCGCTCGGTGCCGAGCCCCATCAGGCACGCATCGAACGCGCACCACAATCCGTCGGTGATGATGGCGTCGGCGAGCTCGGTGTTGCCGTAGCGGAAGCCGGCTCGCGCGCCGGGCGCCAGGTACGGCGCGTTGGTCATGCTCTCCATCCCTCCGGCGATCACGATGTCGGCGTCGCCGGCAGCGATCATCTGATCGGCCAGATAGATGGTGTTGAGCCCCGACAGGCAGACCTTGTTGATGTTGACGCTCGGCACGCTCATCGGAATGCCGGCCTTCACCGCGGCCTGCCGCGAGGGCACCTGGCCCTGGCCGGCCATCAGCACCTGACCCATCAGCACGTGCTCGACCTCGTCGGGCGAAACGCCGGCTCGTTCGAGCGCGGCCTTGATCGCCAGACCTCCGAGATCGGTGGCACTCAGCGCGGCGAGCGAACCGCTCATCTTGCCGATCGGCGTGCGCGCTCCGGCGACGATGTACGACCCTGCCATGGCTGGCTCCCTTCTGTCGTGAAGCAATCTACGGCGTGGTGTTGGCGAGTGCCGTATAGACGTCGCCCGTCTCGTATCCAAGCGCCCAGATCACGACGCCCGACCAACCGGCGTTGCGGGCGGCCTGGGCGTGGAGCTGCAGCGTGGCGGCATCGGGGAAGTACACGAAGTGACGGACCGTGCACGACAGCTGCACATTCGGCGGCGTCAGCCGCAGTGCGGGCTGCAACCCGGCTGCGTTGCCGGTCGCCGAGTTGGCCAGTCTCGGCAGCACGTTGGTCGACGGGGTGAACGGCGGTGCCGGGATCGGTGTCGTGCTGTACCCGGTGGCGACGGTGTCGTACGAGAAGGTCATCTCACCCGACACGTCGCGGACGGGCGAGGCTCCGTGTGCATCGATCACGCCCTGCATGTTGTCCAACTCGGTGCTGACCGTGTTGAGCGCGCCATCGGGGCAGACCTCGGATGCGTTGACCTTGCGACCCCAGTTGCGTCCGTACGAGGGGACGCCCAGCTGCAGCTTGTCGTTCGGCACGATCGGATCGTTGTAGGCGATGACCTTGGTCAACCACGTCATCGGCGAGATCGGGCCGGGCGAGGCAACGCTCCAGTCGTACACCATCAGCCGGACTCGATCGGCGACCGCACCGATCTCTTGCGGGGCGTACACGGGGTAGCCGCGGATCACGTTGGGGGCATCCACCCACGTCGGCGGAATGGTCACCGACAGCAACTTGCCGTTGGCGTGCAGCGCGGCGGCCAACTCGGTGACGAAGGCGACCCACAACGGCCGAGTGCCGTCCCACGAGGCGACACCGTCGGTGAACGCAAAGCCCTCGTAGTCGAGGTCGATGCCGTCGAAGCCCTTCGTCATCACCAGATCGACGATGTTCTGCACGTGCTGGGCACGACTGGTGGTGTTGGCCAGGATCACGGTGGCCATGATCCACTTGCCGCTGCCGTCGGTGATCGACGGCAGCACCTTGATGCCGCGAACCTGGGCCGTGTCGACCGTGGTCTTGAGCTGAGTCGCCGACCCGACGAGCGCGATGGTGCCGTCGGCCTGCGCGCTGTAGAAGAACGGCGAGATGTCTTTGAACAGCGGTGTCGCCTCGGGGGTCGTGTAGGCCACGCGACCCTGCGGCGCGTTCCAGTACGGAACCCAACCGCTGATGAAGCCGTTCGGTGTGCACGCGCTGAGCGCGATCATCGCGGTTGCGACGATCGTGGCGCGCCACGGGGCCGTGCTTCGTTCGTTGGCCACCTCACCAGGGTAGTCCGCCACGACTCCGAGCGGTCCCGCGCCCACGCGCCGCGGGCCGACCCGCAGCGATGTCCTGCGCGGACCTACCGATCGGTAACATCGGCTCATGGAGCACATCGTCGAGGCGATCGAGCACGGTGCAAGCGGCGATGAGCTGGCCCAACTCCCGATTCCCGAGGAGTACCGGGCCGCACATGTGTTGAAGGCCGACCAGGACATGTGGGCCGGTGTGGCGTCGACCGACAAGGATCCGCGCCGCAGCTTGCACGTCGGTCACGTGCCAACGCCACAACTGGCGCCCGACGAGGCATACGTCGCGGTGATGGCCAGCAGCATCAACTTCAACACGGTGTGGACCACCATCTTCGAGCCGGTCAGCACGTTCGGTCCGCTGGCTCGGCTGGCACGCGAGAGCGAGTGGGCCCGGCGCCACGACCAGCCCTACCAGGTCGTCGGCAGCGACGCCGCCGGCGTGGTGCTGCGAGTCGGTGCGGCGGTGCGCAACTGGAAGCCCGGCGACCGTGTCACCGTGCACTGCAACTACGTCGACGACCAGGACCAGACCTCGCACGACGACTCAATGATGGCGAGCAATCAACGCATCTGGGGATACGAGACCAACTTCGGTGGGCTCGCCGATCTCACCGTGGTCAAGGTCAATCAACTCCTGCCGAAGCCGGCGCACCTCACGTGGGAGGAAGCCGCGGTCAACGCGTTGTGCAACTCGACCAGCTACCGGATGTTGGTCTCGCGCAACGGCGCGGCGATGAAGCAGGGCGATGTCGTGCTGATCTGGGGCGCCACCGGTGGCATCGGCGCGTACGCAACGCAGTACGTGCTCAACGGTGGCGGCATTCCGGTCTGCGTCGTTTCGTCGGCCGACAAGGCCGACATCTTGCGGTCGATGGGCGTCGAGGCTGTCATCGACCGGCGCGCGGCCGGCTACCAGTTCTGGAAGGACGAACACACCCACGACGAGGCCGAATGGCGGCGACTCGGCAAAGACATCCGCGATCTCGTCGGCGAAGACCCCGACATCGTCTTCGAGCATCCTGGGCGGTCGACGTTCGCGGCGTCGATGTACGTCGCCAAGCGTGGTGGCACGATCGTGTCGTGCGCGGCGACCAGCGGCTTCATGCTGGAGTTCGACAACCGGCACTTCTGGATGCGTTTGAAGCGTCTCGTCGGCAGTCACTTCGCCAACTACAAAGAGGCGTGGGAGGCCAACCGGTTGATCTCCAAGGGCATGATCCACCCCGTGCTCTCGCAGGTGTTCCCGCTCGAGCAGACCGGCGAGGCGGCGTACCAGGTGCACCACAACATGCACGAGGGCAAGCTCGGCGTGCTGTGCCTGGCCAGCGCGGAGGGTCTCGGCGTGACCAACCCCGAGCTCCGCGAGCAACTCGGCGCGGACCTGCACCGGTTCCGCCGCTGAGTGCGTGAACCGATCTGGTTGACTGGGCCCATGCTGCTCACGGAGATCGACCACATCGCCATCGCCGTTCGCGACCTCGACGCGGC
>JBDTRP010000071.1:0-25154 GCA_039931555.1 Ilumatobacteraceae bacterium
GCGGGTGTCGACGAGTCGGGCGGGGGTGAGTCCGGTGTAGGCGCCGCCGGTGGGGAACCAGCCGAGTATGTCGATGACGACGTCGACGGCGCCGGTGTTGTTGTAGATGGAGATCTGGCCGTTGTTGCCGACGGGGACGATGACCATGTTGGGTACGGTTTGTCCGGGGGTGAAGTTGAGGCTGGAGGCGGTGGGTCGGCCGACGCCGGTGGGCCAGACGGTGAGGTAGCTACCGAGGCTGGGGTTGGTGGCGGTGACGTTGAGGGCGACGGCGCCGACGCCGGTTGCTGGGACGCCGCCGCGTCCGGTGACGGTGACGTCGATCGAGCCCTGTTGGCCGATCGGGCCGATCGCCGCGTACTGCCCATCGATGGTGATGTCGCCTGCTGCGCCGACCCGTGTCGGCGCGAGGTCGCTCACGATCGAACTCGTGCCGAGGATCGCCACCATGACGACCTTCGTCCATGCTGCCCGCCGAACCTTCATACGGTGACCCGTCCTCCCCGTTCTGGACGTCACCGGCGCCTGCGCCCTGCCGATCTCGTCGGGCAGCATCATGACACGTTTTGCCGCGGCATGACAGACCCGAATTTCCACCTATGGTGGACCCGTGACCGAACCCATGGACACACTCTCCGAGCGCATGCGCCAACTGCACGATGCCGGCTGGACCGCGCAGTTCGCAGTCGACGACGGGTCGCTGACCTGTGGCAACTGTGCAGCAAGATACGCCGCCGAAGACGTCGTGGTCGACGAGGTCTATCGATTCGAGGGTGCGAGTGATCCGGCTGACGAATCGATCCTGTTCGCGATCACGGCACCGTGTCGGCATCGCGGCACCCTGCCTGCCACGTATGGGCCAGACACGCCGACCGATGTCGCCGACTTCGTGACCCGGCTGCGACTCGACCACCACTGAACTTTGTCGCTGGGAGGTCGCTGAGCGACCTGGGAGCGACAAAGTTCGGGGTGGCCTCTCCGCGATGCCGAGATGGACACACCGTCCATCTCGCCGTGCTGTCGAACTCAGCCGGGGAAGACCGCGTGGCGCTTGGCGACGGCGTGGCGGTCGTCGGGGTCCGCTGACGCGAAGCGGTTGATCAGTTCGTCGCGGAGGGCTTCGAACGGCACGACTGCGTCGACGATCAACTCACTGGCGAGCCGGTAGAGGTCGACGTCTTCTTCGTACTCGCGTCGGCGAGCGGTGACGAACGCCTCGCGCTCGGTCGAGTCGGCGATCTCGGCGATCTTGTTGGCGAACACGGCATTGACCGCTGCCTCGGGGCCCATCACGGCGATCTTTGCGGTTGGCAACGCCAGGGTGGCGATCGGATCGAAGGCCGGTCCGCACATCGCGTAGAGCCCTGCGCCGTAGGCCTTGCGGACGACCACGCAGATCTTGGGCACCGTTGCCTCGGTGACGGCCGTGACCATCTTGGCCCCATGGCGGATGATGCCGGCACGTTCGACCTGGGTTCCGATCATGAAGCCGGGCACGTCGGCGAGGAACAGCAGCGGGATGTTGTAGGCATCGCACATCCACACGAACCGGCTCGCCTTGTCGGCGGAATCACCGAACAACACGCCGCCTTTGTGCATTGGGTTGCTGGCGACCACACCGATCGAGTTCCCGTCGAGGCGGGCCAAACCGGTGATCAACTCCGGCGCGAACAGTGGCTTGATCTCGAAGAGGCTGCCCTCGTCGACGACGCCGTCGATGAACCGGTGCATGTCGTAGCCGGCCGCTTCGACGTCGGGCAGCACGGCTCTGGTCAGGATTGCGGCGGGCTGCTCCGGCTCGACCACCTCGGGGCGTCCGCGCCACGACGACGGCAGGTACGAGAACATCAACTTCGCCTGGGCGATTGCATCGGCGTCGTCAGTGGCCAGGTTGTCGCCGCACCCCGAGACCGTGGCGTGCATGCGTGCCCCGCCCATCTCCTCGAGTGTCACCTGCTCGCCGATGACCTCTTGAGCCATGCGCGGTGAGCCGAGGTACATCGACGCGTTGCCCTCGACCATGATGATCACATCGCAGAAGGCCGGGATGTAGGCGCCGCCAGCTGCAGATGGGCCGAACAGGCAGCAGATCTGCGGCGCCTTGCCCGACAACTTGACCTGGTTGGAGAAGATGCGGCCGGCACCACGGCGGCCGGGGAACAGATCGACCTGGTCGGTGATGCGTGCACCCGCGGAATCGACGAACCAGAAGATCGGCAGTTCGTGCCGCAGGGCGTATTCGGTCATTCGTACGATCTTCTCGACGGTGCGTGCTCCCCACGACCCGGCCTTCACCGTCGGGTCATTGGCCACGATGCACACTGCCCGGCCATCAATCCGCCCGGTACCCGTGACGACGCCATCGGCCGGAAGGTCGGTCGCCATCGTGTTGGCCAGGAGGCCGTCCTCGACGAACGAGTCGGCGTCGACGAGCAGTGCGATGCGATCGCGGACGAAGAGCTTGTTCTGACGAGCCAGCTTGGCGGCCTCCTTGGCCAGGTTTCCGGCGAGCGCGCGCTGGGTTCGCCGTTTGTTCTCGTCGATGTCGGCGTCACTTGATTCGGGGTTCGTCATGCTGCTCCTTGCCGCCGGCAGGCTAGCTGCTCGTTGCCGATCGATCGATCGATCGGCGGGTTTGTCCGCGTGCGGTAGCCTCGATCCTTGTGCCTGTGCTCCCGTCAGCCGTGCAGATTCGTGATGTCGGGGCGCGTGACGGCTTGCAGGCCGAGTTGCCGTTGGCGGTAGGCCAGCGCGTGCAACTGATCGAGGCCATTGTCGGCAGCGGTGTCACCCACATCGAGCTGGCCGCGTTCGTCAGCGCGAAGGCGGTGCCGTCGATGGCGGGTGCGGCAGAAGTGGTGGCTGCCGTCGGCAACCTGCCCGGCGTTGTGCGCGCCGCGCTCGTACCCAATGTGCGCGGCGCCGAGATGGCGATCAGCTGCGGCGTCGACGAGCTGACGGTGACCATCTCGGCGTCGCCCGGGTACAACGAGCGGAACGTGCGAATGACGATCGACGACTCGATCGCCCAGATCGCGACGATCTGCGCGATGCCCGGCTGCCCGCCCGTCGACGCCGTGGTCTCGTGCGCGTTCGGCTCACCGTACGAGGGCGACATCGGGTCGAGCGATGTCGCCGCGCTGTGTTCGCGCTTGCGCGATGTCGGAGCAACCAACATCACCGTCGCCGACACGACCGGCATGGCGACGCCGCGGCTGGTGACGGATCTGCTGACGATCACGGGTGTCGATGTAGGGCTGCACCTGCACGAGACGCGCGGCACCGGCTTGTTGAACGCATATGCCGCATTGCTGGCAGGAGCCGCCCGCTTCGACACGTCGGTGGGCGGCCTCGGAGGCTCTCCGTTTGCCGCGGGCGCGGCGGGCAACGTCGCAACCGAAGAGCTCGTCGCCTTGCTCGACGACCTCGGTGTGCACACCGGCATCGATGTCGACCGGTTGATCGACGCGGCGCTGCTGGTCGAATCGTTCGTTGGTCACTCGGTGCCGAGCCGCGTGGCTCACGTCGGGCCGCGCACGCGCCGTTCGACCTGAGCGCGCTGTTGTCAGTAGCGCTCCCGGTCCCATGTCGTCGAGCTGACGCCGCGTTCGACCAGCGTTCGCTTCTCGACCTTCTCGGTCGGTGTGCGTGGAAGGTGATCGACGAGCTCGACGTAGCGCGGGATCATGTGCCGGGCCATGCCCGCTTCGCAGAACTCGATCAGCGACCTCGGGTCGGCGGTGTGGCCGGGACGCACGACCACCGCGACCATCACGTCGTCCTCGGTGAGGTCGCTGGGCACCCCGTACGCCGCCGCGTCGAGCACGGCCGGGTGCAGCTTGACAACCTCTTCGATCTCGAACGCCGAGATGTTCTCGCCGCGCCGTCGGATCGATTCGGCTCGGCGGCCGACGAAGGAGAAGTAGCCGTCGTCGTCTCGCCGGGCGAGATCGCCGGTGTGGAACCAGAGGTTGCGGTTCGCGGCGACGGTCGCGTCGGGCATGCCGTAGTAGCCGCTCGACATGATCGAGGGCTCGTTCGGTCGCACGACGATCTCGCCGACGCTGCCCGTTGCGACTTCGGCGTCGTTGTCATCGAACAACCGGACGTCGTAGGCGTCGACGACCTTCCCGCACGAGCCCGGCCGTCGTAGCTCGTCGACCGGGTGATAGATCGGAACGCCCGCGTCGGTCGAGCCGTACAACTCGATCAGGTGGAGGCCGAAGCGAGCCTCGAACTCGTCGGCGAACTCCGGCACCGGCACGCCCCATGCCAGACGAACCGGATTGTCGCGGTCGTCCACCTTCGGCGCGATCTTGTGCAGCATCGTCAGCGTGGCACCCATGAAGTCGAACACGGTCGCACCGAAATCGCGGATCTCGGGCCAGAAGCCCGACGGCGAAAAGCGGCGGCCGATCGCGGCGGTGGTGCCCAACACCAGAGCCGGCATCACCGTCAGCACGGTCGCGTCGAGATGGAACAGCGGGAAGGGGCAGTACAGCACGTCGTCGGGCCGCAGCGCGAGATGTTCGATCATCAGCTCCGCCTGGCGGATGGCGTAGCGATGCGAGAGAACGCAGCCCTTCGACGGGCCAGTCGTTCCCGATGTGAACATCACCATCGCCGGATCGAACTCGTGGATGGCCGCATCCGAGTACACCAGGGTGCGCTCTGCACTGGCCACGATCGGGAATGGCGTCGTTCCCAGCCCGGCGATCTCGCCGGTTGCTGCGTCATCGCCGGTCACGACGAGCCGTGCGAGGTGCGGGAGCGACGATCGAACCGATTCCAGCGTTCCCACCAGCGACCGGTCGACGATCGCGATCGTCGCGTTGCTGAGGTCGAGGGCGTGGATCAGCGACGGTCCGCGCATCGCCGTGTTGATCAGCGTCGCCACTGCCCCGAGCTTGCCCAGCGCGAACCAGCTGGCGACGAACTCCGGGCAGTTGGGCATCATCACCGGCACGAGGTCGCCTCGGCGCACCCCGAGATCGGCCAGCTCGACCGCGACGTGCTCGGACCACCGGTGCATCTCGTCGAACGAGTACTCGGCGCCGGCAAACCGGAGGAAGCACCGGTGCGGGTGCGACGTTGCGCGGGCCGCCAGCAGGGAGCCGATCGTCGTCATTGGTTCGCGTCCGGCTCGCTGGCCAACCGCGACGGGACAAGTTCGGCAAGCATCGCGACGCGCTTTCGGGAGCCCGCGCCGACCACGCGGCGGGCAAGCGCCGCGTAGCGATCCTGCAACTCGACGATCGACAGGCCACCATCGACGCGATACCAGTTGGCCACCCCGTTGCACATCTCGACGAGCACCAACCTGGTCACGCGAGGGTCGATCAGATCGAACGAGCCTTGTTCAGTTCCGGCCTCGATGACTCCGTGGTACAGCGAGTCGAACTCGTCGCGGAGGGCGATGATCCGCGCCCGATTCGGCCCCGTCAGAGATCGCACCTCGCGGTTGGTGACCTGCGAGGTCATGGGGTTCACGCTTTCCGCAGCGACGTGGAAGTGCACCAGACGGCACAGTTGCACCACGGCGTCGGGGGATGAGGAGACGGCCTCGTGCCCGCCGCGCAGGTACTCGCGCAGGCAGGTCTCCATCACCCCGACGAGCAACTCCTCCTTGTTGGCGACGTAGTGGTAGAGCGTCGCCGATGTCAGCCCCAGTTCGCGCCCGATGTCACGAATGCCGGTCGCCGCGAATCCCTTGCGCGAGAACAGGCCGACCGCCACCTGGTTGACCCGGTCGTGCATCGGCTGTCGAGCTCCCAACTGATCGATCGATAGATTCATCGCGGAGTAGCGTACTGACGGTCGGTCGGCCGAGTGAGTGTGGCGCACTCGAGGGGGAGCCCAATGAGCGCACGTCAGTATCAGACGGTCACGAGTCATCTCGCCGGCGACGGTGTGCGCACGATCACCCTGAACCGCGCGGACCGACTCAATGCGATGAACCGTCAACTCATCGACGACGTCGCTACGGCATTCGACGACGCCAACGCAGACGAATCCACGGCAGCGATCATTCTCACCGGTGCCGGGCGAGCGTTCTGCGCCGGCGACGATCGTCGCGAGCACGTGCACCCCGAGAACGAGGCGCAGGCCGGCGATCTCGTCGAGGCGATCCAGCGGGCGACCGAGGCGATCACCTTCGGCGCCAAGCCGGTCGTTGGCGCCATCAACGGATGGGCGGTCGGCGGAGGGTTCGAATGGGCGATCAACTGTGACTTCCCGATCTGGGCCGCCAGCGCTCGGGGCTTCTTCCCGGAGGTGTCGTTGAACCTGTTCGTCACCGGTGGGGTGACGTCGTTGCTCCCAGCACTGGTGGGGCTCAACACGGCCAGGGAGATGCTGTTCCTGGGTGAGCGCTACGACGCCGCGACGCTGCATCGAATGGGGGTCGCATGGCGCGTCGTTCCCGACGATCAACTCATCGACTCCGCCGAGCAGGTCGCCCGTCAACTGGCGGCGCTGCCCTCGCTCTCGGTGCGAGCGATGAAGCGGGTGCTGAACGAGACCGCGAGTACGAGCATCCGCACCGCGCTCGATCACGAGACACGAGCGACGATCGCCGGCTTCATGGACCCGGAGACCACTCGGCTCTTGCGGGACTTCTGATGCCGACTACGACACTGGCTGCGTTATTTGAACAGCCACATCGACGGACTGCCCGGGCCCGTCAGCAAGATCGTGTTGAGGGCTTCGTGCGACGAGGGGCAAGGTGGCCCATCCGTCGAGAGACTGACCACCGCGTCGGTGGCGCTGTCGGACGAGGCGACACGGGTGTGCGCTGACAACACGATCATGGCTTGCCATGCCCCCCACCCGGATTGTCGGGCTTGCCGGGGGCCGTGGCTGACGGGTTCGAAGTCGGCTTGCCGGGGGCGGTTGCCGAGGGGCTGTCGCCCGACTTGCCCGGGGCTGTAGCAGAGGGGCTGTCGCCAGTGCCGCCCGGTACGGCGTCGGCACAGAAGTCGGCGACGCTCAGCCCAGCCGCTGCTGCGGCGTCGGTCAACGCATGGAACGGCACCGGCAGATCGCCGGCTACGACGGGCTCTGCGACCGGGGTCGCGGTGGCAACCGTGGTGGTGGTGTCGACGTGCTTGTTGCGAGCCTCGAAGGCCGTGCACAACCCGAACTTCGCCGGACCATTCACGTCAGGCCCCACACCATCGGAGATGTCGGAGATGTCGGAGCTGTCGGTGGTCTCGGCGGCGTCATCAGTGGCAGCCTTGTCGGCGTCGACCTCGGTCGATTCGGTCGATTCGGTCGATTCGGTCGTTGAGATCTCGGTGCTCGACGTGGTGTCACCAGCGAGGGTCTCGTCGGTGTCATCGTCGGCTTGGTGCTCGGTCGATGTCGCCACCGACGGTCTCGACGCGGAGAACGGTGTCGGCACCACGCCGGCGGCAGCGGCGGCGCCGGCGGAGATCAGCGTGACCACGCCGATAGTGGCGATTGCTTTGCCGGTCAGGATCTTGCGAATCATCGGTCGTGTCCTGACGGTCGAGGGATCGAGTTGCGTGGTGACAACGGCGGCCCCGAACGCGGCGAGGGCCGCGTGCACGCCTTCGAGTTCCGAGGGCTCGCCGGGCCCTCGGAGGGCGTCGAACACAGCGCTGACCTCGGCAAGGTCGTGGATTGCGTCGGCGCCGGGTGCGCTGCTGAGCAGCCGCTCGGCGTCTTCAGGCGAAATCCGCGGTGGCGTCACACCATGCAGATCGTCCCAGCTACTCATCGCATTACAACGATCTTTGGACCGAGCCGCTTGGCCAGGGTTCGCACCGCACGATGTTGGGTCACCCTGACCCAGTTCGGCGATCGCTGCATGATCACCGCGACCTGATCGACGTCGAGATCCGCCAGAACCCGCAGCAGCAGTACCTCGGCCTGGTCGCCGCTGAGGATCGAGGTGATCAATGTAGCGGCCTGCTGGCCCGACATCTTGTCGAGTGCTTCGTCCTCCGGGGCGTCCTTGGCATGGTGATGCCCGAAGGTCTCGACGTCGATGATGTCGGTGCGCCGGCGGACCGCGGTTCGGCGATGGTCGGCCAGCCGCCGCCGAGCGATCGAGAACATCCACGCCCGAAAGTCGGACCATTCGCCGTCGAAGCGGGAGATCCCACCGGCGACCGCCAGCCAGACCTCTGCAGCAAGATCGTCAGCGGCCCGAGGCTCCTGTGAGCGCAGGAACCGGAGCAGGCGCGGCTGCATCTCGGCGAACACTTCCTCGATGGCGTGGGGCTCGCCGTCCGCGATCGCTGCGACGAGGTCAGTCCACCTCGATGGATCGAACGGTACCGACGGCACCTGAAATTCATCGGACGGCACTCACGTCACCGTAACCCCAAACTACGCCGGCAGGACCGGAACGGCGAACGTGAAAGTGCCCGGCCGGCGGCCGGGCACTTGTCGTTGCGCTCTGCGGAGGGCTCAGGCGGTCTTGGGAGTCTTGCGATGGTGAAGATTCCCAGCACTGAGATGATTGCCATGAGCCCGGCGGCGATGAAGGCGCCGATGCTGATCAGGACGCTGTCGATGGTGCGACGCTTCATGCGACGACGGGTGCCGGCGTTGCCTGCTCATCAGCAATCGGCATACAGAGCAGTGGGTCACCCACCGACGGGACTATTGACCATCATTGGTCCCGGTGCGAAACGGGGCAGAATGGATGTCATGACGCAATCGCCGCACCACGAGACGACGTGAGTTCTACGAGCCTTCGTCCCCTGGTCTCTCCATCACCGGCCGAAGCGGTGTTGGATCATCTTGGCCCGGGAAGCGACATCATCATCCCCCTGGCCAACGGTGAACCCATCACCCTGCTCGATGCGATCGAACGCGAGGCCGATCACCTGTCGGGCGTGCGAGTGCACCAGATGCACGTGCTGCGCGATCGCCCATATCTACACGGAGCCTTCGGCGATCGGCTTCGTCACGTGTCCTACTTCCTCTCACACGTCACTCGGCCGTGCTATCAGGCGAACACCATCGATCTCGTGCCCAACAACTTCTCGGAGATGCGCGCGATCCTCAAGGCGGCAACCACCGACCCGCTGCTGCTCTGCGCGGCCTCGCCACCAGATCGGCACGGCTACTTCAGCCTTGGCCTGAGCGCCGACTATGTCTCCTCGTTCATCGGTCGTGCCCGCTTCTTCCTCGAGGCCAACAAGCAGATGCCGAGGACGTTCGGTCGCAATCAGTTGCACGTGAGTCAGGTCGTCGGGTGGACCGAGGCCGACTATCCATTGCAGGAGGTCGCGCCCGCAGTTGCCGGACCGGCCGATCTCCAGATCGCCGCACTCATTGCCGAGCGCATCTCGAACGGCGCAACGATCCAGGTCGGGATCGGGGGGATACCGAATGCGATCCTGTCGGCCCTCGTCAATCATCGTGATCTCGGCATCCACACCGAGTTGATCTCCGACGGTGTGATGGACCTGGTCGAGCTTGGCGTTGTCACGGGGGTCGCCAAGCAACTGAATCGCACCAAGACCGTCGGCACGTTCGCCTTGGGCACGCAGCGGCTCTACGACTTCTTGCACGAGAACACGGCACTCGAACTGTGGCCGGTGCGATACGTCAACGATCCGCGTGTGATTGCTCAGGAGTCCAAGTTCGTCTCGATCAACGCCACGATCGCGGTCGACCTCATCGGCCAGTGTGCCTCCGAGACCGTTGCAGGGACGTACTACTCGTCCAGCGGCGGGCAAGCCGACTTCGCCCGCGGGGCGATGTACTCGGCCGGTGGTCAAGGGTTCGTCGTGCTGCACTCCACCGCAAAGCAGGGCGCGATCTCCAAGATCGTGCCGCAACTCGCAGCAGGCGATGTGGTCACGACGCTGAAGAACACCGTCGACAAAGTGGTCACCGAGTGGGGCATCGCCGAGCTGCGTGGTCGGTCCATTCGCGAGCGCGCCGCTGCGTTGATCGCGATTGCCCACCCCGATCACCGCGATCATCTGCGTACCGAAGCAGGACGACTCGGTTTCATCTAGGCGATCCGTGACACAAGGCCCTACTGACGGCGTGACGAGGGTCGACGCAGCCACCCGCCGTCACCGTCGCCGACTGAGGCAGCCTCTGTGGGTCCGTCGGCGGCTCACCGAGTAGGGCGAGCGGCCCCGTTGACGTTGATCCGGATCGAGTAGAGCGAGGTGGTGGCGGTGATGAACAGCCGGTTGCGAGCCAGGCCGCCGAATGTGAGATTGGCCGCGTCCTCCGGAAGGTGCAGTTTGCCGATCAGGGTGCCATCTGGGTCGAAGCAGTGCACACCATCGCCAACACCGGCCCAGAGCCGTCCCGTGTCGTCGAGGCGAAAGCCGTCGAAGTGTCCTGCTGTGCACTCGGCGAACACCTCGCCAGCACCGAGTGGGCCAGCACCGAGTGGGCCGGTGCCGTCACCGACCCGGAACACGCGGATGTGGTTCCGCCGGGTGTCTGCGATGTAGAGCCGCGATTCGTCGAGCGAGAACGCGAGACCGTTCGGCCGGTCGAAGTCGTCGGCGACGACGGCAACATCGCCGGTCGACGGGTCGATCCGGTACACGTTGCACGCGCCGATCTCGCTGGTGGCGCGGTGGCCCTCGTAGTCGCTGTCGATGCCGTAGGCCGGATCCGTGAACCAGATCGATCCATCCGACCGCACGATCACGTCGTTGGGGCTGTTGAGACGCTTGCCGTCGACGTGCGTTGCAAGCACGCTGATCGAGCCGTCGTGTTCGGTGCGAGTGACCCGCCGGTTGCCGTGCTCGCAGGTGATCAGCCGCCCTTCGCGATCGAGGGTGTTGCCGTTCGAGTGGCCCGCCGGCTCGCGGAACACCCCGACGCTGCCGGTCATCTCGTCCCACCGCAGCATGCGGTCGTTGGGGATGTCGCTCCACAGGACATAGCGCCCCGCCGGCACGTACACCGGGCCCTCGGCCCAACGACAGCCGTCGTAGAGACGCTCGATCCGGGAGTCGCCGCGGCATCCGGCGAACCGATCGTCGAGCACCTCGAACTGCGCTGCAATGGACTCCGGCACGGTCATCCCCCAATCGGTGATCTTCCCAAGGGCGGAGAGGTTACGCGATGAGCTGATCGACCGACCGCCCCGCGGGGGCTGTTCGAGGGCGGTCGGCCGACCAGGGCTCGCTCACTACCGCGGAGATGCACGCGGAGTTCGACAATTCCCCGCCGGGCCGGTTCCAAACCCATGACCTCTTCGCTCGTTCCGTGGCGAAGCAGCGGAGCCGGCGCGGTACGCAGGTTCGTCGTCGACACACTGCTTCGGCGTGGTCAGCAACTGGCGACCAACGAGGCCGTTGGTCAGCCGGTGACCGTGATGGTCCCCTTCATCTGAGGGTGGATCCCACAGACGAATGAGAACTGGCCGGCGATGTCGAAGGTGTGCGAGAACGTCTGACCCTGGCCGATGGAATCGCTGTGAAAGCTGACATCGGTCGCCACAACGCTGTGATCGAACGGATCTCGGTTGGTCCACTCGACCGTGCTGCCTCTCGTGACCGTGAGCGTGGCGGGCTCGAACACGAAGTCCTGTATTCGCACGCCATTGCTCGTCGAGAACGCAATCGACTCGTGATGGTCCGCCCAATACGCGCCGAGGCCGATCAATGCGACGCCGGCCATCGCCACCGAGACGCCGAGGGCCAGCGGTCGCGGCTCGCTGCGGTCCTCGATCGACGGGGCGAACGTCACTGCGAGCGCGACGATTGCGACGATCTCGACGACCAATGCCAGCAATGCTTGCGGGGACGGCGCCAGACCCTGCTCGCGGAAGCTGAACAGGCCGTCGCCCCGGCGGCTCAGAGCGAAAGCGACGAGTGTGCCGGCGGCAACACCGATGCCCGCCAGCTTGACGAGCCACTCCTTGCGCACGGCGACGGCCGCGGCGACCCCTCCAGACGCGATCGCGTTGAGGAGGAAACTCGACCCGATCTTGTCGATCGAGCGGTAGCCGTCGAAGTACAACTGCAGGTGCAACAGTCCGCCGGTCAGCAGGGCGCCTGCTGCGGTGATCCTGAGGGGTCGTGCAATGTTCATCAGCCGAGTGTTCGGCGCCGACCACCGAACCGGATGGCCCGGTGGTCGAAATCATCCCGGATGCACGGTCAGTGGGCGTCAGGAAGCCGGAAGTCGCGGCTCGGTGACTGCGGGCGGAAGCCGCTGTTGACATACAGCCGTCGAGCTACCTCGTCGCCTTCCATGTAGCTGACCTTGGAGAGTGGTGCTGCCAGGAGATCACGCGGGTGTGGAAGCCCGCTCATGCGGGCCTCCGCGGAATCGGGCGTGCTCGATCTTGAGACACCGATCCATCACGGCGATTCGCCCAGCGTTGACCACGATCTCGACCGCCGCAGGTGAGTTCAATCCGAGTTGGGCCCAGAACACCTTCGTTCCCGGCATGGCCACGACTTCTTCGGCGACGGCAGGAAGATAGGCCTCCTTGCGGAACACATCGACCAGATCGGGCACGCCCGGCAGGTCGGCCAGCGACGGATAGACGCGCCGGCCGAGCACGTCTCCACCTTTCGGGTTGACGAACCACACGTCGTCGAACGAGCAACTCGACGACAGCAGGTAGGAGGCGACGAAATGACTGGCCCGGCTCGGGTCGGCCGACATGCCGACGACGGCTACTGACGAGGTCGACCTGATGATCTCCAACCGCTCGCGCGCCGTGGGGTTGTGCCACGCCGTCATCGCGTGATTGTCGCACGTGCTCCCTGGCGGGTAGTGATCCGGGCGATCGACGCTGAACACCGGCGAGCCTGTTGTGGAAGCATGAGTTGATGACGACGGTGACGCCGACCACATCGCATTGGGGCGCATACGGCGTACGCGTCGTGGACGACAACATCGTCGAGGTGGTCCCGCATCCTGCGGATCCCGATCCCTCGCCATTGCTGGCCGGGGTGGCTGGGGCGGCACGACATCGCACGCGGGTCCTGCATCCGGCGATCCGGCGCGGCTGGCTCGAGGACGGGCCTGGGCCGAGCGACCTGCGCGGTCGCGACGAGTTCGTAGAGGTCAGTTGGGATGAGGCCGCCGAGGCGGTGGCCAACGAACTGAACCGGGTCCGCACCCGACACGGCAACGAGAGCATCTTCGGTGGTTCGTATGGCTGGGCCAGCGCCGGGATCTTCCACAACGCACAGACCCAACTGCAGCGGTTGTTGAACCTGGTCGGCGGGTACACGCGCTCGATCAACTCGTACAGCAACGGCACATCGGTTGTGCTGTTGCCGCACCTGGTCGGCAGCGCGGAGGAGGTCATGCGCCGGCCGACGTCGTGGTCGACGATCGTCGAGCACACCGATCTCGTCGTGGCGTTCGGTGGCATCCCGGCCAAGAACGTGTTCGTGACTCCCGGTGGCATGACGCAGCACCGCACGCAGGACTACCTCGACCGTGCCGCGGCTCGGGGCGTCCAGTTCGCTCTCGTCAGCCCGGTGCGCAATGATCTCCCCGCCAGCATCCCGTCGACCTGGTACCCGGTGGTACCGGGAACCGATGTGGCACTGATGCTCGCACTCGCACACACGTTGCTGGTCGAGAACCTGGCCAACCGCGACTTCCTCGAGCGGTACACGGTCGGCGCCGAGACCTTCGAGGCCTACGTGCGCGGCACCGCAGACGGCGTTCCGAAGGATCCGGAATGGGCCAGCGGGCGTTGCCAGATTTCCGCCGACGACATCCGTCAACTCGCCCGCAGGATGGCATCGGTCCGCACGCTGGTGACGGTGACGTGGTCACTGCAGCGCATCCCGCACGGCGAGCAGCCGGTCTGGGCGGGCCTCGCGCTTGCCGCCCTGCTCGGTCAGATCGGGCTGCCCGGAGGCGGCTTCGGTCACGGCTACGGGTCGATGGGCGACGTCGGTTCGACCGGCCCGTCGATCGGCCTGCCGCACTTCTCCAAGGGCGGCAACAAGGTGCGCACGTTCATCCCTGTCGCCCGGATCGCCGACATGTTGCTGTCGCCCGGCGCGCAGTTCGCCTACGACGGCGGCACGTACACCTATCCCGACATCCGACTCGTCTACTGGGCGGGCGGCAACCCGTTTCACCACCACCAAGACCTCGATCGCCTGCGTCGTGCGCTCGGAAAAACTGACACCGTGGTCGTCAACGAGCCTTATTGGACATCGATGGCCCGCCATGCCGACATCGTGCTGCCGACCACGATCCCGATCGAACGAGAAGACCTCGGGGGAGGGCGGCGCGACACGCACCTCATCGCCATGCATCGCGCCATGTCCGCGCCGGGCGAGGCACTCGACGACTACGAGATCTTCCATCTCATCGCTCAGCAACTGGGAGTCGCCGAGGCCTTCACCGAGGCCAGGTCGGCACGGCAGTGGCTCGAGGTGATCTACGGCAACTGGCGCGAGAAGGTCGGCGACGTGGTCCCGCCGTTCGAGCAGTTCTGGGTCGAGGGAGGGATCGAGTTACCGTTCGCCGAGGAGCACCGCACCATGTTCGAGCGCTTCCGCAGCGACCCCGCACAGTTCCCGCTGAGCACACCGAGCGGGCGGATCGAGCTCGCCTCGAAGGTCATCGCCGGGTTCGGGTACGACGACTGCCCCGGTCATCCGGTGTGGATCGAACCCGACGGTCAGGAGGGGTCGTTCCCGCTGCACCTCATCGCCAACCAGCCATCGACGCGACTCCACGGTCAGATGGATGTCGGCGCGGCCAGCCTGGCCAGCAAGGTCGGCGGGCGTGAACCCATCCTCATCAACCCCGTCGATGCCGTCGCCCGCGGCATCGACGACGGCGACATCGTGCGGATCTTCAACGACCGCGGCGCCTGTCTGGCGGGTGCGGTGCACTCGACTGCGGTACGCCCCGGCGTCGCCCAACTGGCGACGGGCGCGTGGTACGACCCGTTGGAGCTGGACGACGGCACGACGTTGTGCGTGCACGGCAACCCCAACGCGGTGACCGAGGACCGGCCGACGTCACAGCTGTCGCAGGGATGTGCGGGCCAGCAGGCCCGCGTCGAGATCGAACGCTTCGTCGGGCCTGTCCCTCCGATCCGCGCCCACGACCCGCCGACACTCGTTGCCCGTAGCGCGGGCGGCGGCTGACGAGCCCCTCCCGCCGACGTGGGCGCGAGGTGAGTAGCGCCGATACCGGAATCGCGCCCGACCGAGGGCTGTGGGCGCGGTGTGAGTAGCGGCGGTACCGGAATCGCGCCCGACCAGGCGACGGGGGCTTACAGCACCTCGGCGGCGGGTGCGGCAAACTGGGCGTTGTAGAGGTCGAAGTACGCGCCGCGGCGGTGCAGTAGTTCCTCATGGGTGCCTTGCTCGACGATGCTGCCCGAGTTCATCACCAGAATCAGATCGGCGTCGCGAATGGTCGACAGCCGGTGGGCGATCACGAAGCTGGTGCGCCGCGAACGCAGTGCGGCCATCGCCTGTTGGATCAGCACCTCGGTGCGGGTGTCGACCGAGCTGGTTGCTTCGTCGAGGATCAAGATGGCGGGGTCGGCCAGGAAGGCTCGAGCGATGGTGAGCAACTGCTTCTCTCCGGCGCTCACCGTGCCGCCCTCATCGTCGATCACGGTGTCGTAGCCGTCGGGCAGCGAGTGCACAAAGCGGTCGACGTACGTCGCGCGCACTGCGTCGTGAAACTGCTCCTCGTTGCTCTCGAGGTTGCCGTAGGTGATGTTGTCGCGGATCGTCCCGCTGAACAGCCACGTGTCCTGGAGCACCATGCCGACGTTGGCCCGCAGGTCGTGACGTGTCATCTCGGCGATGTCGTGGCCGTCGAGCGTGATGCGGCCGCCGTCGAGTTCGTAGAAGCGCATGATCAAATTGACGAGCGTTGTCTTGCCGGCGCCGGTGGGCCCGACGATGGCGATCGTCTGGCCGGGCTCGGCAACGAACGACAGATCGGTGATCAACGGGTTCTCGGGGTCGTACGAGAACGCCACGTGCTCGAACTCGACCCTGCCGCGCGGGTCGAGCTCGACGACCGGTGCCTCCGGGTCTTCGCGTTGCTCCTCTGCGTCGAGCAGTTCGAACACTCGCTCGGCCGACGCCACGCCGGACTGCAGCACGTTGGCCATCGACGCCAGTTGCGTCATCGGCTGCGTGAACTGCCGCGAGTACTGGATGAACGCCTGCACATCACCGAGGCTCAGGGATCCCGACGACACTCGCAGGCCGCCGATGACGGCGATGGCCACATAGTTGAGGTTGCCGAGGAACATCATCGCCGGCTGGATGATCCCGGAGATGAACTGGGCGCCGAAACTGGCCGTGTACAGCTCGTCGTTCTTCTTCCGAAACCGCTCTTCGACCTCGTGCTGCTGGCCGAAAACCTTGACCAGGGCGTGCCCCGTGAACGCCTCCTCGATCTGCGCGTTCAACGTGCCGGTGTGGCGCCATTGGGCGACGAAGCGCTTCTTGGAATGCGATGTGACGAACCGGATGACCCCCAGTGACGTCGGGATGGTGATGGCCGCAACGAGCGCCAGCAGGGGCGAGATCACGAACATCATCGTCAGCACCCCGATGAGCGACAGCACCGAGGTCAGGAGCTGGCTGAGCGTCTGCTGCAGGCTCTGCGAGATGTTGTCGATGTCGTTCGTCACCCTGCTCAGCAGGTCGCCGCGGGCCTGCGCGTCGACGTAGCTGAGGGGCAGGCGGCTGAGCTTGTCTTCGACGTCGGATCGAAGGCGGTAGACGGTTCGCTGCACGACACCAGCCAGCGTGTACGACTGCAGGTACGACAGCCCGGCGGCGCCGACATAGAGGCTCAGCACCGTGATCAGCACGTTGCGCAGGGCCGGGAAGTCGATGCGTTGACGACGACGGATCGCGTTGAAGATGAGGTCGGTTCCGTGGCCGAGGAGCTTCGGTCCCAGCACCGTCAACGTCACGCTGACCAGCGCGAAGCACAGCACGGCGATTGCCCGGGCGCGCTCCACGCGCATTCGCTCCAGGAGTCGCTTGGTGGAGCCGCCGAAGTCTTTCGACTTCTCTGCAGGCATGCCGATGGCGCGCATCGGGCCGGGCGAAGCTGCCGGCCGCGCCTCAGGTGGGCGAACGACCGGTTCGTCGTCGGGCGGTTCGACGGCTCGCCGACCGGTGGCGCCGGTGCTCACGCTGCCTCCTCCGCGGTCATCTGCGACCCGACGATCTCGCGGTATGTCTCGCACGTTTGCAGCAGCTCGGCATGCGTGCCGAGGCCGACGGACTCGCCATCTTCGAGGACCAGGATCTGGTCGGCGTGAATGATCGTCGACACTCGCTGAGCGACGATGATGACGGTTGCATCAGCGGTGTGCGGAGCCAGGGCGGCGCGCAGCCTGGCGTCGGTGGCGAGGTCGAGCGCGGAGAACGAATCGTCGAACAGGTAGATCTCCGGCCGGCGTACCAGTGCCCGGGCGATGGCCAACCGTTGACGCTGCCCACCCGATACGTTCGAACCACCCTGGGCGATGGTCGCCTCGAGTCCGCCCGGCATGGCCCGCACGAAGTCGGTGGCCTGGGCGATCTCGAGTGCGGCCCATAGTTGCTCGTCGGTCGCCGTGGGGTCGGCGAACCGCAGGTTGCTGGCCACCGTGCCGGAGAACAGGTACGGCTTCTGCGGGACGAGCCCGATACGACCCCACAGGGTGTGTGGATCGAGATCACGGACATCGACACCGTCGACCAGCACGGCGCCCGATGTCGCATCGAACAAGCGTGGGATCAGGCTGAGCAGTGTGGTCTTGCCCGACCCGGTGCTGCCGATGATGGCGGTGACCTGGCCCTGCTCGGCGACCACCGACACGTTCGTCAGCACCGGGGCCTCGGCGCCGGGGTAGTGGAAGCCGACGTTGCGCAGTTCGAGCCTGCCCGCGGTGTGCAACTCGGTGACCGGCACTTCGGCGCGCACGACCGACGAGGGAGTGTCGAGCACGTCGACGATCCGCTCCGCGCACACGGCGGCGCGTGGCACCAGGATGACCATGAACGTGGCCATCATCACCGCCATGATGATCTGGGCCAGGTAGCTGAGGAAGGCGATCAGCGCGCCGATCTGCATCTGGCCCGTGTCGATCCGACCGGAGCCGAACCACAGCACCGCGACGCTCGACGAGTTGAGGACCAGGATCACGATGGGAAAGAAGAAGGCTTGCAGCCGACCGGCGCGCAAGGCCGTGTCGGTGAGGTCGGCGTTGACGTCGGCGAACCGCCTTGCCTCGGCGGGCTCGCGCACGAATGCGCGGACCACGCGGATGCCGGTGATCTGCTCGCGCAGCACACGGTTGACGGTGTCGATGCGCTCCTGCATCTTGCGGAACTGCGGAACCATGCGCGAGACGACGCTGAGGATGCAGATCACCAGTACCGGGATGCTGACCGTGAGGATCCACGAGAGACCGCCATCTTCGCGGATGGCCATGACGACACCACCGACGGCGGTGATCGGCGCCGCGACCAGCAGGGTGCACGTCATCAGCACCAACATCTGCACCTGCTGCACGTCGTTGGTGATCCGGGTGATCAGCGATGGCGCCCCAAACTGACCCATCTCCCTGGCGGAGAAGTCTGATACCTGATGGAAGATTCCGCTGCGCACGTCTCGGCCGAACCCCATCGCTGCCTTGGCGCCGAAGTAGACGGCGGTCGCCGCGCAGACGATCTGCACCAACGTGATCAGGAGCATCAGGCCACCTGTCGACCAGATGTAGCCGGTGTCGCCGCGCGCGATGCCCTTGTCGATGATGTCGGCGTTCAGGCTCGGCAGGTAGAGCGCGGCAATGGTCTGCGCCGCCTGCAGCACCACCACCGCGACGAGTTGGGGCTTGTAGTTACGTAGATAGGTGCGCAGCAATCGGATCAACATCGGTCCGACACCGCCTGACGTGAGCGGTTGCGCAGGCCGTCGAGCAGCAGCGAGACGACTTCCTCGGGCGTCATCGCTGCGCCGTCGGCGGTCAGCGCCGGATGGGTGCCGGCCAGTGTGAGGCCGCGTAGCACGTGGGCAGCAGCTGCAGGGCTGCGTCGCAGCCGATGGCGATCGGGCTCGAAGATGGCGATCAGGGCAGCGACATCGGGGCGGTCCACCGTCTTGCCGCGTGCGGCGGGTTTCGGTACCCCGGTGATCGACGTCAGCTGCCACATGCTGGTCAGGCGGGCCTGCAGGATCCGGACCGCCTGCACGAGGCGACGTTCGAGCGAACCCGAACCGCTGATCGCTTCGAGCTCCTTGGCGACCTGCGCCGGGTCGTAGGCGGCGTCGACCGTCGCCTGCAGCAGTGACTCGATGTCGGGGAAGGCGCGGAAGATCGTGCCCTCGGCGATTCCTGCGGCTTCGGCGATTTGCCGTGTCGTGACGGCCGAGCCGTGGACCAGGAGGAGGGGTAGCGTCGCGGCGACGATCGCGGCGCGACGCTCCGATGGTGGCAGCGGCGCTGCGCGACACTTCCTCGGAGCTTCGAGGGGTTCGTGTTCGGGGCTCGGCATGTCGTGCACGCTACATGAGTGAGAACTCACTCACACGTGAGTCTTTGGGTGATGTGAGCCGGATCGCGCGTTGGGCGCGCCAACGGGCTCACACCAGGTCGGTCAACGTTGCGGTGTGAGCCGGGTGTGGCCGCCGGCGCGCGGACGGACTCACACCGGGTCTGTGTAAGGGCTGTGCGGTGTGGGTCAGCGGGCGATGAGGACGGGGATGTCGGCTTCACGCATCACTGCGCCGGCGACCGACGGGACGAGCAGCTTGCTGAACCAGCTCCGCTCGTGCGAGCCGATCACGATGACATCGGCTTCGTGGTGGTGTGCGGCGTTGAGGATTGCGGTGGCCGGGTCCCCGACTTCGCCGACGGCCTGCGGGTTCGGGAGCTGCGCCTCGGTGGCAACGTCTTGGGCAACCTGCATGGCGGCGTCGATCGGTGCGTGGTCAGCCTCCGCTGCTTCGGCATCGGTGGTCGGCTCGGTGCCACCAGCACCGACCATGGGCGATCCCGATGGCGCCATCACGATGGGGTAGCCGATTCCCCAGACCAAAGCATCGCCGCCCCACATCATCGGTGACTGCTCGGCGACGTTGACGACCGTGTAGGTCGCGCTGTCACCGAACAGTGCGTAGGCGGTACGAGCCGTCTTGATGGATGATTCCGAGTCGTCGACCGCGATCAGCACTTGAGTCATGCCCATTCTTACCCGATCCGGGGATCCGACAAACCCATCGCTTGCTCCTCCCTGAAAAGAAACTGATGTACGTAACAGTCTTATTAGGAATTATTACTGAGAACATAATCTCTGAGGTTCGTGCATCCGGTACCCTGGCGAGGTGAACTCCGAAGTCGTCATGCCCGGTCATCCCGACGCCGCGCTCGACATCCCGCATCGCGAGCTGCTGGAGCTGTCTGCTCGCTTTGCTCGCTCGTTCTTGCGATGGGTCGACGCTCGACCAGCGGGAGGTTTGTCCTTCCCGAGGCTGCGGGTGCTCGAGGCCCTGCACTGCCAGGGCCCGGCCAAGATGAAGACCTTGGCCGACGGTCTTGGCCTCAGTGCCCGCAACCTCACGGCGGTCGCCGACTCGCTGGAAGGCGAAGGCCTGTTGCGACGCGTCGCACATCCGAGCGACCGGCGGGCCACGTTGTTGGAACTGACCACCGAAGGCCAGGCCGCCGCCGACGAGTCGCTGGGGCCGAGGCTGGCAGAGATCGGCCGCCTGTTCGACGAGTTGTCTCCCACCGCCCGTACCAACCTTCGTAGCGCCCTTGCCGCACTGGTCGCGGCGATGGACTCGGGCTGCCCCGGCGACGGGCTCGCGTCGTGATGGCCGGCCCACTTGGTGCGGTACGACGGTCGGTTCTCGACCTGTCGGTGCTCAACGACGGCCAGTCGAGCGGCGAAGCGTTGGCGACCACCACGGCACTGGCCCGGCGCGCTGACGAGCTCGGCTACACGCGATTTTGGGTCGCTGAACACCACAACATGCCGAGCGTGGCGTGCACGTCGCCGGCAGTCTTGATCGCCCACCTCGCTGCGGTCACCTCGACCATCCGCGTCGGCTCAGGCGGCGTGATGCTGCCCAACCACGCCCCTCTGGTCGTCGCCGAGCAGTTCGCCATGTTGGAGGGATTGCACCCGGGTCGCATCGATCTCGGGATCGGGCGCGCTCCGGGTACAGACCATCGAACGGCGGCGGTGCTGCGGCGCAACACGGGCCCGCTCGGCGAGGACGACTTCCCCCGCGACTTCCTCGATCTCATGGGTCTCCTCGGCGATCCGCGCACCTCCACAGGATTGTGGGAGCAGTTCCGGGCGACACCGGCCGCCACCACGTCGCCGGCCTTGTTCCTGCTGGGCTCCAGCGGATACAGCGCGCAGTTGGCCGGGCACCTGGGGCTTCCCTTTGCCTTTGCCCATCACTTCGACACTGGCGGAACCATGCAGGCGACCGAGCTGTACCGCCATTCGTTCCAGCCGTCGGTGGTGCTCGACGAGCCGTACATGATCGTGACGGCCAACGTGCTGGCCGCGGACTCCAAGGAAGACGCCGACTGGCATTCGGCCCCCGGCCGCTTGACCGCCCTCGGCCGCCGAACCGGGAAGTTCATCCGCCTCCCTTCGCCACAAGACGCCGCGGTGCACCCCGGTCTCGAACAGGCCAACCAGTTGCCGAGCAGCCGCATCGTCGGTGAGGTGTCGACGGTCGTCAGGGAATTGGAGGAACTCGTCGCCCGCACCGGAGCCGCAGAGGTGATGGTCACCTCGGTCGCCTACGACCTGTCGGCCCGCTTGCGCAGCATCGAGCTGCTGGCAGCGCACTGGTCCACCCTGAACTAGGGCAACCGCCAGATGCTCGATGCCGGAAGTGCCGCACAGATCGCCGAGATCTATCAGCTCGGCGACGAACCGGTGTTGACCGGCCCCGTGGCCCGGGGCGAAGTCGGCCAGGTGTGGCGGTTGACGACCTCGCACGGTGACTTCGCCGTGAAGGAGCCATTCGAGCCGCTATCCGTCGCCGAAGCCGATGACGATGCCGCCTATCAAGATGCGGTCATTGCGACCGGTGTGTTGATGCCGGCAGTCGTGCGCACCCGATCGGGAGCCGTCGTGGCCGAAGTGGGACACGCGCCCGTCCGCGTGTATGGCTGGGTCGACCTCGGCGAGCGCGACGCCCGGCTCGATCCAGCCACCGTCGGTCGCCTCGTCGCCTCGATCCATCGAGTCAGGTTCATCGGCCACAACCCCGTCGATCCCTGGTACACCGACCCGATCGGCGCCGATCGATGGGACGACCTGGTGCAACAGCTCGCTGTCGCGGATGCGCCGTTCGCCGCCCAACTTGCCGAGCAACGCGACGAGCTGGTTGCGCTGGAGAACTTGCTCGAGCACCCGGCTGATCTGCAGACGTGTCATCGCGACCTGTTCGCGGACAACGTCCTACGCACTCCGGCCGGCGCGTTGTGTGTGATCGATTGGGAGAACAGCGGGCTCGCCGACCCCACGCAGGAGCTGGGGCTGGTGCTGTTCGAGTACAGCTGCGGTGAGGCGGGTCGGGCGCGCGACCTGCACCGGGCGTATCGTGACGCCGGTGGTCCGGGATGCATCGAACGACCTGGCAACTTCTCGATGGTCATCGCCCAGCTGGCCCACATCGGCGAGATCTCCTGCAGTCGGTGGTTGGATCCGGCACGACTCGCCGAGCAGGATCGCAACACCGGTCGCGTCGACGAGTTCGTGACGCAGATGCTCACCCGGTCGATGATCGATGAGCTGGTCGATGCCGTCTCAGGTTGAGAAGTCGGGTATCGCGCCGCGCGCGATGTCGGCCCTGCCCAGCGGCTGCTCCCAGTTCTGTTTCGTTTACTCTTGGTCGCACCGACGAGACACCCAAGTGAGTGCAATGTCCACTGTTGTCAGCTATCAACTCCACGAATCGATCGCCACCATCACGATGGACGATGGCAAGGTGAACGCGCTGTCACCGAGCATGCTCGACCAGATCGGTGCTGCGCTGGATCGCGCCGAGTCCGACCGGGCGGTCGTCGTGCTCAGCGGCCGACCCGGGATCTTCTCGGCCGGGTTCGACCTTGCAGTACTGGGTGCCGGCGACGACGGCGCGATCTCCATGGTCCGCTCCGGCTTCGAGTTGGCCGAACGACTGTTGTCATTCCCATTGCCGGTTGCGATCGCGTGCACCGGGCACGCCATGGCGATGGGCTCGTTCATGTTGTTGTCGGGCGACTATCGGGTCGGCGCCGCAGGCCCGTACAAGTTCTCGGCGAACGAGGTGGCCATCGGGCTCACCATGCCGCGGGCAGCGCTCGAGATCCTCCGGCAACGGTTGACGCCGGCGGCCTTCACCCGGGCCGCCATCCTCGCCGAGACGTTCACGCCGCAGAACGCCGTCGAGGTCGGGTTCGTCGACCGCATCGTCGACCCTTCGGAAGTCGCTGCCGTCACGCGCGGCATCGCCACGGCGATGGCGATGCTCGACATGCGCGCCCATTCGGCCACCAAGCTGCGCGCCCGAGAGCAGACGCTGACTGCGATCCGTGCGGCGATCGACACCGACGTCGCCGCCTTTCGACAGCCGCAGGAGTAGGCTGCCAGCGGTGCGATCGCTGCAGGCCCGCTGAGGCCGAGCAACATCAGGCGGCGCATTGCCCCGCGCCGGCTGAACAAGCCGTCTCCGCAATCGAGCACGATCTCCGCGGCGAGATCATCGTCGAGTGCGTGCCGAAATCGCTGGTCGTCGTTCGTCGGAGTGTCGATGAGTTGTCGGGTGAGGGTCTGCCAACCCTGCAACAGCGGATGGAAGCGACGGGCTGAGGCGCGTCAGCGGGGCTTGGCGGTGCTGTCGCGCACGATCAGTTCCGTCGGCAGCAACACATGACGGACTCGCGCCGCAGTGCCGGCTCGCCCCCGCTCGATCGCAGCGGTCAGGGCCGCCGCCGCGGCGTGGCCCTTGGCGGCCACGTCTTGACGCACCGTGGTCAACGCCGGGCGCATGCGCTTGGCGAGGGGGTTGTCGTCGAAGCCGACGACGGAAAGATCGTCTGGCACGGTCAGGCCTCTGGCCTGCGCCGCGTGCACCACCCCGTAGGCGATGACGTCACTGAAGCACAGGATCGCAGTCGGCGGCTCGGCCTGGTCGAGCAGCAACTCGGCGGCCTCGTTGCTGGGCCCGTCGGACTCGTACGCCTCCTGCACGACCGTCGGTTCGATGCCGGCCGCGTTGAGGGCGGCGAGCCAGCCCAGCAGTCGCTGCTTGACCACGTGGTTGGTGGTCGTGGCGATCGGGTCGTGAACGATCCTGGCGGGGCCGGCAAGGTTGGCGATGATGATGTCGACGCGTCGATGGCCGAGGTCGACGAGGTGCTGCGCCGCCGCGTGGGCCCCGGAGCGGTCGTCGATGTTGACGCTGGCGAAGCCCGGCACTGTCGCCTGGTCGACGAAGACCAGGGGCAGCTTGCGACGCTTCAGCCATTCGACGGCATCCGACTGGGTGTTGCACGAGTACACCAGCGCGCCGTCCATCGGCACGTCGCGCGCCGGGATCGTGTTGCCCTGAGGCGATGCCGACAACAGGGTCAGCGCCAGGCCTGTCGGCCCGAGTTCCTCGGCGATCGCCCCGAGGAACGTCGTGGCAACTTCGTCGGCGAACGCGTCTTGCAACACGTCGGTCAGCAGTACGCCGACGGCTCCGGCGGTGCCTCTGGCCAGTGCACGCGCAGATGGATCCGGTCCGGCGTACCCGAGTTCTTCGGCAGCGGACAGGATCCGGTCGCGTAGCTCCGACGACAACTGGTTGGGTCGTGAGAATGCATTCGACACTGTCATGCGACTGACGCCGACGCGATCAGCGATCGTTTGCAGTGTCACTCTCGCCATTCCACGATTCTGGTCTGAATCCTTCGGGATTGCCCATCTCGTCGGATTTTCCTTGCGGTCCGCTCATCGGCGGCGGTCAGCATTCTGTGCTGTAGCGGGCCGGTCGGATCACGACTGCCGGGCGGTGCAAAGACCGGTGCAGCATCGTGGCGACTCGGCGCAGACGATGGCGCGGCTCGGTGTACGGCTGCGCGGGGGCATTGGGGAGGGCGCTGTAGGCAAGCCCGTGAACGTTGCGCTTGGCGTACATCTCGGCGACTGCGTAGAACGGTTCCATGTCTGACTCCCATCACT
>JBDTRP010000072.1:0-26380 GCA_039931555.1 Ilumatobacteraceae bacterium
CAGCCGAGGTTGGGGACCACTTCTTCGCAGGCCAGCTTCATATGGGTCATCCTTTGGTCTCGCGTGGTCTTCACTTGGCCACTTGGTCTGGTTGTCTTGCTCCGTCAGCGACGGAACAGAGGCAGGATTGCGCCGGTCTCGGCGTGATGCTTCAGCGTGGTCATTAGCTGACCCCAGGTGTAGGCGGAAGACGCGAATGCGCCGTCGTCGGCCGCCCAGCCATCGTGGTTGAAGTGGACCTTCGTGGACCCGTCCGCCTCGGTCATGGTCCAGGTCATGGTGGTGTCGTTCCAGTGTGGCGGGAACGCCCCTGTGGACCGCCACGCCACGATGCTCGGGTCTGCTCGAGTGATCGTCAGCTCGAACGGGACTGGAGCGACCGCGAAGCCGAGTCGCATCACCGCGCCGACGCCGGCGCCGTCAAAGCCCACGTCATCGGTCCACCAGCCAGCGATGCCTTCGGGCGTGGCGAGTGCCCCTACCAGAGTGGCAGCGGGGGCGGCGATGTCGGTCTCGAACACGATGCGGGCCATGACGGAGCTCCTATCCTTTAGTTACAACTAAAGCATAGCAGCCCCTGCACTGATGTTCAAGTCGTGACTAAGATGAAGTCGTGGACCGCCTCCAAGTGATCGCCGAGCCTCGTCGGCAGGCGATCCTGCACATCCTGTGGGACGGGCCCGTCGCGGTGTCCGACATCGCTGCCCAGGTCGGTGTCACCATCGGTGCCGTCAGCCAGCACCTGGCGCGCCTGCGCGGCGCCGGTCTGGTGACCGTTCGCCAGGAGGGCCGTCGTCGGTTCTATGCCGCGGACCGCGATGCGCTCGCTGACCTGGCGCCGTTGCTCGAAGCGATGTGGCGGGCAGACCTCGATCGGCTCGCGGACAAGGCCGAGCGCGTGCACCAGCGCCGACGCGCCGGGCGATAGTCGTGCGTATCGTCGTCGAGCGACATGTCGCGGCGCCTCCTGAGCTGTTGTGGGAGCTGGTGTCGACCCCTTCAGGTTGGCTGTCGTGGCAAGGCACAGAGGCCGACATCGCCTCAGCGGTCGGCGGCCCGCACCGGGTGAACATCCGCGGCGACGCGTTCGCGGGTGGCTCGATCGTCGAGATCGTGCCGCACGAGCGGATCACGTTCACGTGGGGTTTCGAGATCGAAGGCAGCCCGCTCCCGGCAGGCTCCACACTGGTGAGCATCGAGCTGATCCCTCGCGATGAGGGCACGCTGGTGCGGCTCACCCAGGAGCGGGTCCCCGAGGGCTTCGAGACGGTGCAGCAGGGTTGGGAGCACTACCTCGATCGTCTGGTGGTCGTCGCCGCCGGCGACGACCCCGGGCCCGACCCGAACGTCGGACGGCCGTCGGCCTGAGCGGCTCGCGGCCGGACGCGATGTGCGACCTGACGACCGAAGTCGCTGTGATCGAGCCTGAGTTCTCCGATACTGGGCGCAATGCGCTCAGCGGGCTCCTTGCCCAGCTATCGGGGGTGGCTATCGCGGCCTGACCCGCGAGGCCTACGCCCTGGATCTGCGCCAGTTCATCGCCTGGTGCGCGGACCACGACCTGCGGCTGTTCGCGGTGCGGCGTGCCGACATCGAGTGCTTCGCCCGCGACCTCGAGCACGTGGGCGTGGGTGACCACCGGCTTGGGCTACAAGGCCGGGGCCGGCGACGAACGCCGATGCGCCTACTTGATCGGAGCGCGCGCCATCCCGCGGAGACTGGTCGGGCGCGATTTCGGCAGTGCTGGTACTCACATCGCACCCGAGCAGGTTCAACGGGTTCGATTTCGGTACTGGGAATACCGGAATCGCGCCCAAACCACACCGCTGGCGACGGTGGGTGAAGCATGCTCCGATCCGGGGACACTGGCGCCGGCAGAGCAGCCCGCCGGGCCTGGGGTGGCCTCGGTGATTCCGGCTGCGCTGATCGGTGCGACCACCATCAACGGCGACCCGTTCGACGCTCACCTTTTGGCCGGTCGCCCGACAGTCGCGTGGTTTTGGGCGCCGTGGTGTGCCATCTGCCGTGGCGAGGCGCCAGATGTCGCGGACATCGCAGGTTGCTATGCAGGCAAGGTGAACTTCGTCGGGATCGCCGGTCGAGGCGAAGCACCCGAGATGCGAGATTTCGTGTCCCGACACAGGGACAGAAGGCATCACCCATCTCGACGACAGCAGCGGCGACATCGGGCATCGTATGAGATCTACGCCCAGCCTGCGTACGCGTTCATCACTGACGACGGCAGGGTCGAGACGTATGTCGGTTCGTTGGGTGGCGACGGGCTCGCCGACATCATCGACGAACTGATCGTCGCCTGACGCCCGACTGGGTCACGAGCGGTTCGGTTCAGGCACTGGTATGAGGGTGGTGGAGATGTTTGCGGTTCCTTCGAGGGTGCGATGCACGGGGCACTTGTCCGCGATGCGCAAGAGGGCGGCGCGTTGGTCGTCGTCGAGGCTGCCGGCGACGAGGATGCGTCGCTCGAAGTGGTCGACGAGCGGACCGGCTCCTTCGACGCAGGCGTCGCAGTCGTGGGCGTGGGTCTTGGCGTGGCTGACCTCGACGGTGACGCGGTCGAGCGGAAGTCCTTTGCGGTCGGCGTAGAGCCTGAGCGTCATCGACGTACATGCTCCGAGCGCCGCGCCGAGGAGGTCGTACGGCGATGGACCGGCGTCGAAGCCTCCCACGTCGACCGGCTCGTCGGCGAGGAAGCGGTGATCGCCGACAACGACGTGGTTGAGAAACGTCCCCTGCCCGGTCTCGGCCACCACTACGGGCGCGCTCGCGTTTGGCGACGCTGCGGCTGGGTGCTCATCGACGATGAATCGCTCCGACCAGCACGCGATCATCCGTGCCGCGTAGATGGCGTCAGCTGGTCTGGTCAGGAGGTGATCTGCCCCGTCGAGGGCGAGGAAGCTCTTCGGGTGTCTCGCCGCGGCGTAGATCCGTGCCGCGTTGTCGATGCCAACGACGTTGTCGGCCGGGGCGTGCGCGACGAGGAGCGCTGCGTGGAGTCGACCCGCCCGTTCCTCGATCGAATGCGAGGCAAGGTCGTCGAGCATCTCGCGGCGGATGGTGAAGCAGCGCCCGGCGATGTCGATCGTGGCGCGGCCTCGCTGCTCGATCACGGGGAGCTGCGGGCCGAACAGTCGAGTGATGTGGGCGACATCGGCGGGCGCGCCGAGCGTTGCGATGGCGCGGACCTCGGGGAGATCGGCGGCGACGGCGATCATTGCGGCACCGCCGAGGCTGTGGCCGATGAGGAGCTGTGGTGCGGCGTGGTGCTCGCGGAGCCACGCGGCCGCGAGCCTGAGGTCGTCGAGGTTGGAGGAGAAGTCGGTGTTGGCGAAGTCGCCTTCGCTCGAGCCGAGGCCGGTGAAGTCGAACCGGAGGACTCCGATGCCATGCCCGTTGAGCTCGGCCGCAATGCGCCCGGCAGCGACGACGTCCTTGGAACAGGTGAAGCAGTGAGCGAACAACGCGAAGGCCCGTGGTGGGCCGCCGGGCAGGTCGAGCCTGCCGGCGAGCGGAGTGCCGAGGCTGCCGGTGAAGGCCACTCGTTGGGGGGTTCGTGTCATCTCGTCAGGTCCGTTCGTCGAGCACGTTCACGACTCGTGAACCCGCTCCAACGCGTGATTCTTCCACTTCGAGGATATGGGCAGCCGGGAGATCGTGTGAACCGGCCGGTTCACTGAGCGTTCGGTGAGCTCTTGACAGCGGCATCTCTGCATGCGCATCTGCCGAGCCCGGATCGAAGACCAGGCCGCTTGTGATTTCGTCCGGCAAGGGTGGGGTCGGTCAGTCGTCGGTGACGACGAACCTTGCCGTCGCCCTGGCCCAACGTGGCCATTCAGTCGGGATCATCGACGCTGACATCTACGGCCACTCGATCCCACGCATGCTTGGTACCGATCGCAAACCCGTCGAACTCGACGGCATGCTGCTCCCGCCGGAGAAGTGGGGCGTGCGATGCATCTCGATCGGCTACTTCGTCGCGGAAGGCCAGGCAGTCATCTGGCGGGGGCCAATGTTGCACAAGGCACTGGAGCAGTTCCTCGCCGCAATGGCCGAGAAGCTACACGTCCCAGTCAAGGGCGTCATCGAGAACATGTCGTGGTTCACCGCCGACGACGGCAAGCGCTACGAACTGTTCGGTGCCGGCGGTGGTGCTCAACTCGACGAGCTCGCCGTGCCGCTGCTCGGCCAATTGCCGCTCGTGCCGGCGCTACGTCAGGGGGCGACGACGGTCGCCCGATCACGGCGATCGCGCCCGACTCCGAGATCGCTAGGCCTTCCGAGCGATCGCGAACGCGTCGCCGTCGAACTCAGGCCGAGGAAGATCTTCAATCCACTCCTGAAGATCATTTGAGCCGCCCCATTGGATCCGACGATTCTCTTGATCTACGCCAACGAGCGCGGAAGCATGTGGTTGCAGAGATTGCCTGATGGTAAGGAGTTCCATGATCTTCAAGCAGTACTACCTGGGGTGCCTGTCTCACGCGTCGTACCTGATCGGTGATGCGTCCACCGGTCGGGCCGTCGTGGTCGATCCCCAACGTGACGTTTCGCAGTATCTCGCCGATGCGGCGGATTCCGGGGTGACGATCGAGCGGGTGATCGAGACCCACTTCCACGCCGACTTCCTCTCCGGACACCTCGAATTGCAAGACGCGACCGGTGCGGTGATCTCGTACGGGTCGGTGGGGGAAACCTCAGCCGAGTTCGCCATCGACGGTCTGGACCACGGCGAACGGTTGGTGCTGGGTGACGTTGTGTTGGAGGTGCGACACACGCCCGGTCATACACCCGAGTCGATTTCAATTGTGGTGTTCGAACACGCAGATGACGTCACGCCGTACGGGGTGCTGACCGGTGATACGTTGTTCATCGGTGATGTCGGGCGGCCTGATCTACTCACCTCGGTTGGGATGACGGCTGATGAACTCGCTCGCCAGCTGTATCACTCCACTCGGGAGCAGTTGTTGATCTTGCCGGATGAGACTCGGGTGTTCCCCGCCCACGGTGCAGGCTCGGCGTGCGGAAAGTCGTTGTCGTCGGAAACGTCATCAACGATCGGGGAGCAACGCCGAACGAACTATGCGCTGCAGCCGATGAGCGAGGACGAGTTCGTTCACGCCGTCACCGAGGGACAGAGCTTGTCGCCGCTCTACTTTGCGTTCGCCGCCACCCGCAACAAGCAGGCGCACGAGATGCTGTCGGAGGATCTGCACCCGCAGGCGATGTCGATGACCGAAGTGCTGGCCGAGCAGCGCAGAGGCGCCGTGGCGCTCGACACACGTGACCCGGCGGTGTTCGCTCAAGGCCATCTGGTCGGTTCGTACAACTGCGGTCTGGCCGGACGGTACGCCGAGTACGCGGGTGATGTGATGACACCGGATCAGCCGATTGTGCTGGTGTGCGAAGCCGGCACCGAGCTGGAGTCTCGCAACCGATTGGCCCGTATCGGTTTCGACCGGGTGATCGGCTGTCTGTCCGATCCGGTCACCGCGTTTCTTGCGCATCCAGGTTGGATCACCAGCGCCTCGCGCCTGACGACGTGGGAACTGGTTGATCGCCTCGATGCCGTCGCCGGTCTCCAACTCGTCGATGTCCGTGGACCGGGAGAGGTTGCCGATGGCAAGCTGGCAGCGGCGAGAGAGGTCCCGCTGCATCGCATTTTGGATCGGCTCGTCGAGCTGGATCCGACGGCGCCCACGGTGGTGTACTGCGCTGGCGGTTACAGGTCGATGATCGCGTCGTCGCTGATGCGAGCGTCCGGGTTCCGAGACGTGTCCGACCTGATCGGCGGGTACGCCGCGTGGGAACAGGCCGGGTTGCCGATCGTTATGCCAACGGCGTCGGAAACCGAGTCATCATGACGCGTTACGCCTTCCTCATCGACCAGGACACCTGCATCGGTTGCCATGCCTGCACCGTGGCGTGCAAGTCGGAGCACGACGTGCCGTTGGGGGTGAACCGCACCTGGGTGAAGTACATCGAGCGTGGCGAGTTCCCCGACACCCGGCGGTTCTATTCGGTGAACCGTTGCAACCATTGCGACGACGCGCCGTGCGTGGCGATCTGCCCCACGACCGCCTTGTTCCGACGTGATGACGGGATCGTCGATTTCGACGACTCGACCTGTATTGGTTGCAAGTCGTGCATGAACGCGTGTCCGTATGACGCGTTGTACATCAACCCGGACACACAGACCGCGCACAAGTGCAACTTCTGTTCCCACCGTGTCGAGGTTGGTTTGGAGCCGAGCTGCGTGGTCGTCTGTCCGACTCAGTCGATCTTCGCCGGTGACATCGAAGACCCAGCCAGCAAGATCTCGGTGATGTTGAGTCGCCATGAGACGCACGTGAAAGCACCGGAGCAGGGCACCAAGCCGCACGTGTTCTACAAAGGTGTCGATCAGGCGGCGCTTGATCCGCTCCGCACCAAGATCGCCGAGGACGGCATGATCTGGGCTGACACGACCGAGCACCACCCGACGGTGCGCGTTGATCCACCGGGGCAGGGCAAGCAGATCGTCGCCCGTACGACATACACGACGGCGCATCCGATGGCGTGGACAGGCAAGGTTTCCGCGTACCTGGTCACGAAGGCCGTGAGCGCCGGCGCGTTGTTGGTCGGCGGTCTCGCAGTGTTGACCGGGCATGCCGACGAGCGAGCACTCGTCGGGCTGACATTGCCGTTGGTCTCGTTGCTGTTTGCGGCTCTGACCGGTGTGTTGCTGGTCGCAGATCTGAAGCAGCCGAAGCGGTTCTATTACATCTTCACACGACCTCAGTGGGGTTCGTGGCTGGTCCGTGGTGCTTTCATCCTGCTCGGGCATGGCGTGTTCGGTTCAGTCTGGCTCCTTGGTGGATTGATCGACTCGCCGGGGCTGATCAAGGCGGTTGCGATCCCGGCGGCGTTGTTCGCCGCCGGTACGGCCGGGTACACGGCGTTCCTGTTCGGTCAGTGCGAGGGCCGCGACTTCTGGCAAACACCACTTCTGCTGCCGACGCTGTTGGCTCAGGCCGGGGCCGGTGGCGCGGGTATCGGTCTCATGGTCGCACCGCTGTTCGACCCACCGGACGGGCTCATCACGGCAATGACGTGGATGCTGCTCGGCAGTGTGCTGGCGCTGGCGTTCTTGATTTGGACTGAGTTGTCGAGCAAGGCGACGATGCATGTGGAGTTGGCGCAACGGGCGATGACCCACGGGGAGTACAAGATTCGGTTCTGGGGCAGCGTGTTCGTCGGTCTGGTCGTTGCCGGTGCGCTGGCAATCTTGGCGTTGATCTCCGGATCGTGGATCTTGGCGTTGGCCGGCGGTCTCGCCGCGATCGCTGGTGTTGCGTTGTACGAGGACGCGTTTGTACGCGCCGGCCAGTCCGTGCCGCTGTCGTGACGAAAGGCTGACCGATGTCACTGCTCGATGATCTCAACCGTTCCGCTCAGGCGAACCTCGCCAGGATCATGCCCGGTTCGCAACTCACGAACTACGCCCCCGCCGAACGGTGGGATGACTGGGTGGAACTCGACGCCAAAGCCTGGGCGCACGGCGAGAAGAAAGAACGCCGTTACCGGCTGATCCCGACGACGTGCTTCAACTGTGAGGCCTGTTGCGGGCTGCTCGCCTACATCGACAAGTCGACCGGACAGATCGCCAAGTTTGAAGGCAATCCTGCCCACCCGGCGAGCCGCGGACGCAACTGTGCCAAAGGACCGGCGACGATCACACAGGTGTACGACCCAGAGCGCATCCTGTACCCGCTGAAGCGCTCGGGCAGGCGTGGTGAGGGCAAGTGGGAGCGAGTGACCTGGGAGCAGGCGCTGACCGAGATCGGCGCCCGTATTGGCACGGCGTTTCGTGAGGGCCGCCACGACGAGGTCGTCTACCACGTCGGTCGTCCGGGTGATGACAGCTACATCGAGCGCGTGCTGCACGCGTGGGGAATCGACGGGCACAACTCGCACACCAACATCTGCTCATCCGGCGCCCGAGTTGGATACGCGTCGTGGATGGGCTTCGACCGCCCATCGGGCGACCACGCCAACGCCAAGGTGATCTTCCTCATCTCGTCTCACTTGGAGGCGGGGCACTACTTCAACCCGCACGCCCAGCGGATCATCGAGGGCAAGATGCGCGGCGCCAAGATCATCTGCGTCGACCCACGCCTGTCGAACACGGCATCGATGAGCGATCACTGGCTCGCACCCTGGCCCGGTACTGAAGCGGCGATGCTGCTGGCCATGGCCCGACTGCTCCTGCAGAAGGGCACATGGGATCGAGAATTCGTACGGCGTTGGGTGAACTGGGAGACGGTGCTGCGCGAGATGCGCCCCGACCTCGAGTGCACGTTCGAGAACTTCGCTCCTGCGGTGATCGACCTGTACGACGAGTTCACGCCCGAGTACGCCGCGCAGGTCTGCGGCATCACTGCAGAGAAGATTCGTGAGATCGTCGATGTCATTGCCACAGCCGTGCCGGGCAAGCTCAGCTCGCACAACTGGCGCGCCGCTGCAGCGGGCAACGAGGGCGGCTGGCAGGTCGCCCGGTGCCTGTGGTTTCTCAACGTGCTCACCGGCTCGGTCGGTACCGAGGGCGGTGTCAGCCCCAACGGGTGGAACAAGTTCATCCCGGTTCCGCCGAAGGTCGTGCATCCGCAGGGTCGCTGGAACGATCTCAACTGGCCGGTCGAGTACCCGCTCGCTCATCACGAGGCCTCCATCCTCCTGCCCCATTTTCTCAAGGAAGGCCGCGGCAGGATCGACACCTACTTCAGCCGGGTCTACAACCCGATCTGGACGAACCCGGACGGGTTCTCGTGGCTGGAAGCGCTCACCGATGAAACGTTGGTCGGTTGCCACGTTGCGCTCACCCCGACGTGGTCGGAGAGCGCCTGGTTCGCTGACTACGTGCTGCCGATGGGCAACGGCGCCGAACGTCATGACGTCGCCAGCTACGAAACGCACAGCGGACGATGGATCGGTTTCCGTCAACCGGTGTTTCGGGTCAACGCCGAAAAGGAAGGCCGAAAGGTGCACCGGACCTGGGAGGTGAACCCGGGCGAGGTGTGGGAGGAAAACGAATTCTGGATCGACCTGTCCTGGAAGATCGACCCTGACAACTCGCTCGGCATCCGCCAGCACTTCGAGTCGACGCGCGATCCGGGCGAGCCACTCGGCATCGACGAGTACTACGACTTGATGTTCCGCAACTCGATCCCCGGACTCCCCGAGGCCGCGGCGGCAGAGGGCCTCGACCCGCTCAGCTACATGCGCAAGTACGGTGCCTTCGAGATTCCGGGCGGCCAGTACGCGGTCCACGAACGCATCGTCACGCCTGAAGAGATCGCCAAAGTCAACGCTGTCAAGAACGACGACGGTGTGTATCAGGTGCCCGGTACCGCCGGGCTCAACGACTCGCTCGGCGACATCGGTGGGCACATGCCATTCATCGGTGACGGTTCGATCGGTGTCGAGATCGACGGCAAAGTCCACTTCGGGTTCCCTACCCCGTCACGCAAGCTCGAGATGTACTCGCCCATGCTGCGCGACTGGGGCTGGCCCGAATACGCGATGCCCGGATTCATCAAGAGCCACGTGCATTGGGAAGACCTCGACATGGAACACGGCGAGCGCATCCTGCTCCCCACGTTCCGGCTCCCGACCTTGATCCACACTCGTTCTGGGCAGGCGAAGTGGCTGAACGAGATCAGCCACTCCCATCCGATGTGGATCCATCCATCCGACGCCGAACAACTCGGTATCGGGATGAAAGGCCTCGTGCGTATCACCACCCAGATCGGCTACTTCGTGATCCGGGCCTGGCGCACCGAAGGCATCCGCCCCGGTGTCGTCGGCGTGTCACACCACATGGGGCGCTGGCGCCTCGAAGACGGAGAAGGGACGCCGCGGTACTCATCGGCGCTTGCGGCGCTCAGCGGCCCGACTGCAGCGTTCGGTCAGAGCGATCGACCAACCGGTAAGCCCGGCCAGTGGAACATGAGCCAGGTGAAAGGCGTGACTCCGTTCGATTCCTCGGATCCTGATTCGAGTCGGGTGTGGTGGAGCGATGCGGGGGTGCATCAGAACCTCACGTTCCCGGTGCAGCCCGACCCGGTCTCGGGGATGCACTGCTGGCTCCAGCGAGTCACCGTCGCTCCCGCACACCCCGATGACCGCTACGGCGACATCGCCGTCGACACCGGCAAGTCCACCGAGGTCTACCGCGAATGGCTCGCCAAGGCCCGCCCCGGCCCGGGCCCCGGCGGACTTCGACGACCACTGTGGCTCGCCCGGCCGGTCAAGCCGACGGCTGCCGCGTATGCCACGCCACCGAGGGACTGGAAAGCACAGCGATGACCAGCGACCTCGCCCTCATCGCCGAACGACGCGGCGGCCTCGCCGCCCTCCTCGGGCTACTCACCCTGGAAGAGCCGGGGCCGGGGCTCGCGCCATTGGTAGCCGACATTCCTGCACTGGCACCGCTCGCCTGGGACGACCCGGCCATCGCCACCGAGTACGAACGGGTCTTCCTGCGTGGTGTGCCGCTCTACGAGAGCGTGTTTCGTAGCGAAGACGGCCATCACGGCGGCGAAGCCGTCACCGCCATCGTCGAACGCTACGAACGCCTCGGTTTCAGAGAACATCTCGACCGGCGCTGGCGCGTCGCCGGGGGAGACCACCTCGGATTGCAGCTGCGCTGCCTCGCCTATCTCTGCCACGAAGAAGCCACCGCGTGGCGATCAGGCACACCCGACAAGGCGATGGAGATGGTGGAAACCGAGCGAATGTTTCTCGCCCACCATCTCGCTGGTTGGGCGCCTGTCGCAGTGCATTTCGCCATTCGATGCGTCGGCGAAAGCGCCTACAGTCCACTGCTCACGGCGATCGCCGACCACCTCACCGATGAGTTCGATCGCCTACGACCAGCACCCGATCTGGGAAGCCAGATCGACATCGAACCGCTCCCAACCAACCTCGGACCCGCCCGCCTGGCGCGGCTCCTGCTCGCCCCCGCGAGCAGCGGAACGTGGCTCAGCTCCACCGTGATCGGCAGAGCATCACGATCGATCGGTGCACCATGGCGCCCCAGCGACACGCGCTCTGCGCTCCGGCACGTCATCGAAGACGCCCACGACACCGGCGACCTCGACATCATGCTGGAACCCATCGCAGACGACCTTGACGAGGCCATCGCCTGGCACCGTCAAGACGCCGAACGCTCACCCGGCAACGCAACAAACGCTCGTCGTTGGGCGCTGACGGCCCAATCGATGCGGGACCGTCTCGGCCAGATCGGCGAGTCCGGCCTCAACGGTCGCAGCTCCTCGATGGCCGCCGAGACGTTCACCGTGAGCGGCTCAGACCCAGGCCGTCTCACCGAAGCGATCGACAAAGTTCTCTCCGACCTATGCAGCCAGGGATTTTGCGTCGAACGACACGTCGATGCCGCCCAACTTTCCGGCGCGTCGTCGTCGGCACTTTCATGAGCACCAGAACCCCGGCTCGGTGAAGCCCGCTTCAGTGCCATCGCCGGCTCAATCCAGTCCGACTAATCTGAGTGCGGCGAGTCGGTGGCTGCGCCTCTCGGTGGCGGTTGCCCTCGTGTCCGTCAGCGCTGCCCTGCTTGCCTCTGGGTTCAAGGAACTCATCGCTCGCGCGATTCAGGCCATCGCAGGCACCGGGAACGCAACGCTGGCCGCCGACTCCACAGCACCGTGGCTCGCCGGGCTCATCGTGGCGATCGGTGTGCTGCTCGCCTCGAAGATCTCCTGGATGGTGATATGTCGATGCGGGGAGCATTTGGTTCTGGAGTCCATCGCCGACGCGGCCAGAGGCGAGGGTGTCGGGCCCGACCTGCGATGCACGATGATGCGGTCCACCGCAACCTTCACTGCAATGGCATCGATGGCTTCCCTGGGACGCGAGGCTGCCATATTGGAAATGGGCGGCTCGGTCGGCGCTTACGCCGGCCGGAAGTTCCGTGTCTCGGTCGCCAACCTCGCCATTGTCGGAGTGTCTGCAGCTTTCGCGGCCGCCTATCACGCACCAATCGCCGCGATGTTCTACGTGCGCGAACACGTCGTACCTGGCGCCACCCCCCGGGCCACGATCTACGCCGCCGCTGGGGGGCTGATGGGCTTCGCTGTCTCGGCAGGTGCATTGCATTCCAAGGCGCCGTTGCCCAAAGGAGGTCCGTTGTCGTGGCCCGCGGTCGAGCTCGCGCTGTTCGGGCTCGTGCCCGTCTACCTCATCGCCCGACTGTTCTTCGAGCTACGCCGCCACGCGATCCATCCGGGTGGGTTCATCCGAAGACATCGGAGCGTTACGCACCTCATCGCCTCGGCGCTGGCCGGCGGAATGGTTGCGATGGTGCCGTTGACAGCCGGCAACGGGATGGAGGTCATCCGCCGGAGCGCGCTGGGTGCCACCATATCGATTGCCGTGGTGATGATGGTCGGCAAGATGGTCGCGACTCTGGCGACGCTGGCAGCCGGGGTACCCGGTGGTGTCTTTACGCCGTCGCTCACGATCGCCGCTGGTACCGGACTGCTGGTGGCACACGCATGCGGCTTCGGGAAAGTCGGTAGTGGCGACGCCCGTTGGGACGCCGTGCTCGCCCTGATGGCTGTCGCAGTCGTCGCCGGGGCGAATGCGCCATGGGTGGCGATCTTCGTCGTTCCTGAGCTCACCGGCGACGCCCGTCTGCTCGCCCTCACGATCCCCACAGTCCTGGGAGCATCAGGTCTCGACTTCGCGACCCGTCGCCTCAGCGGCCGACGCGCCCGCAGACCCATGACGGTGCCCGAGGACCTCGACATCTGAGATCCGCGAGACGACCATGAACCAACCAGGGACGCGGCGGCGCTGGCGATGACACCTTCTCGGGTATCAGGCGAGAGGTTGATTCTCTCGTGGTCGATTCGGTAGAGAGGTTGAACGCGCGGTCGAGTTCCATCGCATTTTTGCCCAAGGTGAAGGTCGCGGGTTTCGAATCACCTCGTTCAGTTGTTCATACCGCTGTCCGCTCCGTCGTCCGCTCAATTCGACGGAACGCCGCCGACGTTGGCGGGCGGTGATACCGGACGCGATTGCAGCGCCGGCACGGTGCTATCGTCCGCTCGCTCCTCATCGTTCAAGGTGGTGTCGTGACTCCCGCTACAACTAGCTACCCGTTGCACAAACCCATACCAGGAGGCGGGTCGAGACGCGCCGGGAGTGTCCGGTTGGCGATCAAGTCGCGCATGGAGGTACTCGCCGGCGTACCACTCTTTGCCGGCTTACCAAAGCGTCAACTACACGCAATTGCGCTCGCGTGCAGGAGCCGTCGCTGGCCGACCGAGTGCTGTGTTGTGCCCGAAAATACGAAAGCGCAAGTGTGCTATGTGATCGTCCAGGGCACCGTCGACGTGTCGACGAACGGCCGCACGATTGCCCAGCTCGGTCCCGGCGAGTTCTTTGGCGAGATCGCACTGCTCGATCCAGGTCCGCGCACCGCATCGGTGACAACGACGACAGAGATGATTGCCGTGGAGCTGTCGCGGCAGAGTTTCCTGGCAGTCGCCCGGGACAATCCAACCATCCTGTTGGCGATGTTGGAAGCTCTCGCGAAGCGCCTCCGGGAGACGACCCAGAAGCTCACCGACTAGCGGCGCCTCCGCTCGTCGATATGGCGTCGGGTCGACAGTGGCTGCGCGACGCATCGATCTCGACCCTGCCGAGACCGGTCGAGCGAACACTCGCCGGTTCCGGCGTATCCGTATGGTGAGCGCTGACCAAGTGTTGCGTCAGTGGCGTCCGTCGCGAACTGTTCGACGCGGTGGGCGCTACTTCACTTCGAATCGACGAGCGGACGACCAGGCACCTGGCGCACCTGATGCATCGACAGCTCGCACTCTCCACCACATCCGCGTTGCTGGAAGCGTGCTCGTCGAGAACGTCGAGGCCGAAACCGTCTGGTTCACCGTCGGCGAGGAGAACGTGTTCTGGTTGGCGATCTGGATGACGTAGCTGGTCGCACCGACGACATTCGACCACGTGAAGACGATCGTCTGACCGCGATTGAAGCGAGCGTCGGGTGCGGGACTGACGAGCGATGGAGCAGGAAGAGTGCTACCGGTCGCTGCGGGGTTGACCGTCAACGTGGCACTGGCGGTGCCACCACCGAACGATCCCGAGATCCCGACGGCGGTCTGGCTGGAGACCGCCGAGGTTGTCACGGTGAAAGTCCGGCTCGTCGAGCCGGCGGGGACCGTCACGCTGACCGGCTCCGATGCCGCTGCCGAATTGTCTGACAACGACACGACCGCGCCTCCTGTGGGCGCCGCGGCACTGAGCCTGACGGTGCCGGTCGACGACGCACCGCCGACAACAGTGATCGGGCTCAGCGTCAATGACGTGAGTGTGACGGAGGGAGCTGCTTTGGTGATGCTCAACGCAGCGAACAGTGTCGTGCTGTCGAGCGTCGCTGCCAGCGACACTGTTGTGTTGTCGACCGGGAACGTGGTGACGGTGAACGCTGCGCTGGTTGCACCGGCGGGCACGGCGACCGACGCTGGAACGCTGGCCGACCCGGGCAGGCTGCTACTCAGGCCAACGGCGATCCCGCCGGCAGGCGCGGGACTGTCGAGGGTGACGGTGCCGGACGCCGACGTGCCACCTTGCACGCTGTTCGGACTGACCGTGAAACCCGTCAGCGTCGGCAGGTTGGGATGCACGACGAGGTCAGCCGAGCGTGTCACACCACCACCGGCCACGGTGATCGTCACAACTGTGCGAGTGGTCACCGCGCTCGTTGAGATGATGAAGCTTCCGAAGTCGTTGGAAGCAGGGATCGTGGCGAACGGCGGCACCGACGCGACCTGCGGGTTGCTGCTCGTCACCTGCACGAGTTGATCGTGTCCCAAGATCGAGGCAAGCGGAATCTGAATGATTCCACGCGACCCACTTGCCGTATCGATCGGGTCCAGACTGAACGTGGCGGGCGCTGGTGGCGGGGTGAGTCTGATCTGCCAGTTGGCGGCCACCCCGCCGGCGCGAGCAGTGATCGTCACGATGGTCAGCTTCGTCACCGGTGTCGTGTGGATCGGGAACTGGTCGCCACCCGCGCCGGCAGGAATGGTCATTGTTGCAGGCACGGTTGCGGATGGCGACGAGCTCGACAGGTTCACCACGAATCCTCCCGCTGGCGCCAATCCATCGCAGAACCCGGCGAAACAGCCGACCTCGAGATCGACGATCCCCAACATGTCGGCACCACCAGTCGCGTTCTGCGGGAACAGCTGAAATGGCGTGTCGTTCAGCTGCGGCGGCAGGATGGTGATCGTCCAGGACACCGCCGATCCGTTGTACGTCGCGGTGATCGTCACCGGCGTCGGCGCGGTGACGAAACCAACACGCATCGGTCTGAGTGAATTCGTCGTGCCCGTAGGCGCGACGAGCACCTGGATGGACGACGTGCCAGCCGGAACTGTTCTCGACGCTGGCAGCTCGGGCACCAGGCTCGGGTCGCTTGCCGTCAGCGCGACGGTGGCGCCTCCGGCGGGGGCGGCACCCGTGAGCTCCAGCGTGCCAAGGGCCTCGCCGCCGCTGAACTTGGTGGACGGGAACGTGACCGCACCCATCCGTAGCGGTGTCGCCAGCACCGTGAACGTGCCGGATGTTGTGAACGCGGTGTAGGCCGGGTCAGCCCCGACGTAGCCATGCTGCGAGCGCACCCGCCAGAACTTCGTTCCAGTCGACAGCGCTGTCGCGATCTTGTTGTTCTCCGTTACCTGGTAGGTGGCCTCGATGTTGGTGAACGACGAGTTCGTGCCGATCTGCACCTGGTAGCCGAGATCCTGATGGTTCGGTACATGAGTCCACGAAAGGCTCACCGGAAGTTGCTGCGAGGTACCGTTGGCAGGCGACACGAGTGTCGGCGCAGCCGGGAACGGATTGCTGTCGAGCACGCTGAAATCGACCAGGTTCGATGGCGTGCCCATCAATCCATCCGCGGCCACTGCGATCACGCGTGCCTTGAAGTTCCCCATGTTGGCCGAGTTGAATGAGACCACTTCGGTCGGACCATTGATGTTGACCTGACGCACCCTGACATCGGCGGGGAAGGTCGGGTCGGTCGACTCCTGCAGGATGTATCCCACCGCGCCGGGTACCGCACTCCAGGTGAAGGTGAAGGTCTCCAGCGAGTGGAACTTCGTTGCGTTCAACGGTGGGTCGAGCGTGGCGGTGCCGGGCACGCCGGCGCCTGCACCCGTCACCGTGAAGCTGCGCGGCGACGACCACGCCCCGGGTTCGACATCCGGGCTCAACGCCTGCACGTGCCAGAAGTACGTCCCATTGGCCAGACCGCTGACGATGTCTTGCGTCGTTGTCGGCCCGACCAGCAGCGCCGGGTTCCTCTCGATCACGGACGTGAACGTCGACGACATGCTGATCTCCCAGCTGTAACCACCGGCGCCCGCGACTTGCGACCAGGAGATCGTCGTGGGAATGGTCACGCTCGCGCCGTTTGCCGGCGCCAGCAGAGTGGGAGCCGGCGGCGGCACTGCGCTGGCGATTCCTTGGAGACCACCGACCAGCGGCGTGACGATGACGGCAACGAGCACCGAAGCGAGGGCCCTGCTGATCCGATTGCTGCGCGTCATGACGACCCTTCGGAATTCTCATGCGCCCCGACGCCAGTTAACGCCGAGCGGTCCGCCGAAGCAATTGGCCAAAGGTGCTAGTACCGCCTCGCATCGCCGCTCCGGCAGACGGAAGTCAGCGGAGCTATGCAGGCACGAGCATGCGCTCGTGACCGCCGGACGAGGTTCTGTGTGAGCACCTAGACGGTCCGCGCCTCTGTTCGCTCACACAGAGTCCCCGGCGCCCCTGCAACCAGCGCTCGAACTGCCGATCCAGCGCACTCCCCAGGTGTACACCCAGGGAGTGTGCGATTGTGAATCAGCGTGCTTCGTTGGCGGGGGCGATGGTAGACCGAGAAACGGTCCAGGCCGACTGGACGGACACTTCACCCGTCGGTCATGCTCACGCGGCCCCATGAGTTGTGTGTGCGGAAGTCGGTGGCCCAACCGGCGAGGTGAAGATCGAGCACGCCCGTCGTTCGGTCGATCTTCGCCTCCAGCGTCACGTCGCGCACGAAAGCCAGCTGCTCATTGCCGTCGTCCTCGTCGTAGATCGCCTCGCTGTACGACGACGATCGCCACCAGTGATCGTAAGTCTGGAACGTCCCGTCAGTTACCAGACCTCGCAGACTTTCGATCTGCTGCCAGGTGTGTTCGATCAACTTGGCTGCTAGCGGAGTGGCTGCGACCGCGTCGACGTAGGGACGTAGATGTTCGTGCACGGTCGCGACGCGCTCCTCGAATCGCACCGAACCATCCTGTACCGGCATCTCGATCTCCTCCGCCTCAAGATCTGAGCTCGCATCCGGCTGCGCGGCCGCGTTCGACCAGTCATATCGCCCGGGATTGCCGGTGTTGATCTGATCGGCGATGTCGTTCCAGTAGTCGATGAAGAGTGCGTGCTCGGGATTCGCGGGATCGAGAGGAGCCGGGGGGTGGGGCAGGGACGAGAAGTACGCCTCGTTGGTGAGCGCCGACAGGACCTCCTGATGGGCCTGGTGCCACTGTTTGATCATCGGTTCTTGGGACGGGTCGTTCGGGTCGAGCCGCAGCGGTGCGGCGGGAACGAGTTCCCGGAAGCGCACGTCGACCTTGGCGAGCATCTCGTCGCGGGTGGGTAAGGGCATGGGCGCGACGGTAGTGGGTTCGTATTGCCCGAAAGTCCCGACTTCCCGCGGCGCGAGGACGAGTTACATGCTTTGTGTCGAACGTGGCGGTGACGTTGACGTCGCTCGCCGTGCCGGTCGCCGGCTCTGATGGTGCCGCCGCTGGCCCGGTGCCCGACACATGTTCGTGCGTGGCACAAAGACGATTCGTTCGGCTCTCATTGGTGCCGCTGTTGCCACCGTCGCTCTGCACTACGTGTTCTGTGCGCGGCGATGATCGATTCCGGGGTGGCTCACTTGGCTTTCTTCCGCATGCCCGCTCGGCTGGTCGGCGGTGGCGTGTGCAGCGACCGCTCGAGGATCGCCTGTGCCGTCCAGCGCATCAGCGCGACTGCTTCGGTTCTGGTGAGCCCGGCGATGTCGGTCAGCCACACCAAAGCCTCGATCCCAGTGGTCGCTCGAACTGCGTAGACCAGACGTCGCAGCTCGCCTTCGGACATCTCGACGCCGACCCCCTCGAGGGCCTCGAGGAACCAACCGATTGCCCGTCCTTGACGAAGGGGCAGCGCGCCGCGCTCGCCCGGATCGGACTCGAGTGACAGGCGCAGCATCGCCCGCTGCTGGGCCTCGGTGCGCACAATCATCTCGGTGAACGACGTGACGACCGCGTCGAGACGCTCGGCCGGGTCGTCGGACGCCTCACTCGGCAGCATCGTCGACGCGTCCATTTCGGGATGCGCTGCACGCAACAACGACAGAGCATTCGGAAAGTAGCGGTACGCGGTGGCACGTGAGACCGACGCTGATGCAGCTGCGTCTTCGACTGTAGGGGTTTGACCGTCGGCCAACAGCGACCTTGTGGCGGCCAGGAGTGCCTCGCGGGTTCGGCTCTTCTGAGAGGTCCGTCCGTGTTGCTCGTAGTTGCTTGACATCGAGCTGATGATACGTCAGTCTACTCGTGAGATTGATGTCTCACAAGGAGGAACATGCAATGACTACATCGACGCATCCGCCATCTGTCGTCCGGGCAACCGACGAGGGTGAACGCCGCCACTTCTTCGGCGGCGGCACGCACATCTGGAAAGCAACGGCCGATGAGACGAACGGTGCGTTCATCCTGTTCGAGGACAGGGTCGACTTCGGCAAGGTGACCCCTCTGCACATCCATCCCGAATCGGACGAGACCATGATCGTGCTCGAGGGCGAAATCCTGATGCACATCGATGGAATCGAGCATCGCGTCGCAGCGGGCGGTGTGGCGATCGCGCTTCGCGGTGTCCCCCATGCGTTCAAGGTGATCGCGCCGAACGGGGTGCGTGTTCTGTGCCTGCACACTCCGGGTTGCTGCCAAGCGTTCTACTGGGACGCGAGCGAACCGGCGGTCAACGAGTCGGCCTCGGCCACCGTCGACATGGCCCGGGTCCAAGCGTCCGCGCTACACAACGGTGGCATCGAAATCATCGGTCCGCCCCCGTTCACCGCGTCGTGACGACCGGTGCCATCATCGCTCGCGTCGTAGCGGGAAGTCCTCGGCGACAGGCTCGGCAGTTCGGCGTCTTCGCCTGAACTTTGTCGCTGGGAGGTCGCTGAGCGACCTGGGAGCGACAAAGCTTCGAGTGAGCCGGTTGGGAGTTCTCGTCCGTCAAGGGTGACGCACCGACAACGTCGTATGCCGGTGACGACGAGGCCAGTCACTGGGAACGCGATCGAGAACCAGAACGCGAGACGGTTCCGGCGCCGAAGTCGACCTGTTGCTGATCGGCCCGTCGGAGCACCCGTGAGGTCACAGGGCGGCGATGCCGACTTTGATGGCGGTGAGGCCAGCGGCGTTGATGCAGTAGCGGGTGCGGGGACCTTCGATCTCACCTTGGATCAGGCCCGCCTCGCGCAGGATGCGCAAGTGCTCTGAGACGGTCGACTGTGCGAGGTCGAGTTCTGCGACGACGTCACCCGTGACGCACGCTTGGTGGGCCGCGAGAACTCGGAGAATCTTCACCCGTGCCGGATGACCGATTGCTTTTGCCATTGCGGCCAGCGTTTCGTCGTCGGGAAGCGTCGCGTGGGGTGCGGTTGCGACGACGTCGCAAGCGGTGTCGGTCGTCATCAGGTGCCTTCTTGGTGAACGTCGCGTTGGCGGAGTGGGTAGTAACGGCGCTTCGCCCAAAGGGCGACGTAAACGAGGCCGACGAGAACCGGGACTTCGATGAGCGGGCCGACCACGCCGGCGAGCGCTTGTCCGGACGACACACCGAATACTCCGATGGCGACGGCGATGGCCAGCTCGAAGTTGTTGCCGGCGGCCGTGAAGGCGATGGAGACGTTGCGATCGTACGGGATTCGCATCTTCATTCCTGTGTAGAAGCTGCCGAACCACATGATCGCGAAGTAGACCAGTAAGGGGAGCGCGATGCGGGCGACGTCGAGCGGTTGGTTGGTGATCCGGTCACCCTGGAGGGCAAACAGGATGACGATGGTGAACAGCAGCCCGTAGAGCGCGATCGGCCCGATCTTGGGCAGGAACCGTTGTTCGTACCACTCAGTGCCTTTGGCGCGTTCGCCGAAGGTGCGGGTGAGGAACCCGGCCAGCAGCGGAACGCCGAGGAAGATGAGGACCGACTTGGCGATCACCCACACGGTGACGTCGATGCCTTTGCTGTCGAGACCCAGCCAGCCGGGCAACAGTTCGAGGTAGAAGTAGCCGAGCAGCGAGTAGGCACCGATCTGGAAGAGCGAGTTGATCGCGACCAGCACCGCTGCGAGTTCGCGGTTGCCGCGGGCGAGGTCGTTCCAGATCAGCACCATGGCGATGCACCGGGCCAGTCCGACGATGATCAACCCTGTGCGGTACTCGGGGAGATCTGGCAACATCAGCCAGGCGAGCGTGAACATCACAGCCGGGCCGATGAGCCAGTTGAGTACCAGCGACATGACCAACGATCGACGATCGGCGACGACGGTGCCGATCGAGCGATAGCGGACCTTGGCCAGCACGGGGTACATCATGACGAACAGCCCGATGGCGATCGGCAACGACACCGTGTCGAGCTTGACCTTGTCGAGCTGGTCGTTGAGATCCGGAAATGCACGGCCGAGACCGATGCCGAGCAACATCGCGGCCCCGATCCACACCGGCAGCAGACGATCCAGGGTCGACAGATGCGGCTTCGGCTCCGGGTCGTTCGAAATCTCCATAACAGCGGTTGACGCGTGAGCCATCAGCCACACCGTATCACTCCTATCGCTTATCGACGAACGACGATAAAGCGATCTTGTATCGTTGGCAAGGTCATTCGTACGGTCGACCCTGCCCCCGGCGTGGACTCCATCTCGACGTCGCCACCGTGTGCGATCGCGATGGCGCGCACGACTGCCAGACCGAGACCGACGGCGCCGTGATGGTGGCCGTCGGTGCGATCATCGTCGCCCTGTTGCTGGTTCGTAAGAGTCGGCGCGACCTCGGTGAGGTCCACACGACTGGCAATCATCTGCAGCTGCAGCGCCTCGATCGAGCCTGCTCGCCCGGGCCCGAACCTGGTGCAGATTCGCGTGCTCGAGACCCGCCGTCCGACACCCGGCCCGATCGAGGCAGTGTCGATGCGGGTGACGGGCGCAGATGGCACGTCGATCGCCGGGCGGGATGGGGTGCCGGTCAACGGCCTGCTCGAGTGGAGCGACATCGTCATTCCCAGCCCCGGCGCGTACCGCGTGGAAGTCAGCATCGTGCGAACAGCGGTCCCGGTTTCACCCTTCGTAGCGTCGTGGAGCGTCGATGGCGCTCCCGTGGCTCGAGCCAAGACGGTGCTGTCGTCACGATCGTGGGCTCCATTCGCCGCCGCCCTCGCCGCGGCGTGGCTGGTCATCGTGGCAATCGGCAGCTGGTGGACGAAACGACGAGCTCGCTGGCAGCGGGGCAATGGCGAGGGTGACGGAAATCCGCCGAGCCCACTGGGCAGAATGGACTTGTGAGAACGCCTCGCGTTCCTCATCCGTGTACCCAACTCAGTTTGGAAGTTGAAATCACCATGTACTCACTGCGATCGATCCCGACCGGGCGGCTCCCTCGACAGCCCTCGCGGCAGGCGGCTGGCCGTCGCTTTGGCGCCGCTCTCGGTCTTCTCGCACTGGTCGGAGCGGCTGCCGCGTGCAGCAGCGACAGCAAGTCGGCTGCCACCACTGCGGCGGCGGTCACGACGACCCCGCAGGCGACCACCTCGACCGAGGCACCGACGACCACCACGGAGCCGGCGACGACTACCGAGGCGGCGACCACGACGACGCTGCCTGCCGAGCCCGTGTACCCGTTGACGGGGGTGACGAACCCTGATCCTGTGGTCGCCGCACGCCCGGCGCTGATCGTCAAGATCGACAACGCCGGCGGGGCGCGTCCACAGAGCGGGTTCAACGAAGCCGACCTCGTGTTCGAGGAGATCGTCAACGACCACATCACCCGTTTCGCGATGGTGTTCCAGAGCGGTGACACCGATCCGGTCGGACCGATCCGTTCCGGTCGGCACCAAGACGTCGACCTGTTCACCGCGCTCGACCATCCGCTGTTCGCGTGGAGCGGTGGCAACCGCACGGTGACCGACCAGATCAACAACAGCGAGTTGGTAAACATCGGCCCGAGCCGGGCGGCGGTGTACCACCGAACCAGCGATCGCAAGGTGCCGCACAACCTCTACTCGAGCACTGCCGCCCTGTACACGCAGACGCCGACGTTCGCCCCGCCCGCCAAGCAGCAGTTCGTCTACCGCGAGCCGGGCGCGCCTGCCGCGGGTACACCGAGCGCGGGTGTGACGGTGAAGCTCGACTCCATCGATGTCGAATGGGACTGGGACGCCGCCGACGGCGTGTACTACCGGATGATGGAGGGCGGCCGGCACATGGACCGCAACAGCGGTCAGGTGAGCACCAACAACGTCGTCGTGCTGGCGGTGGACTACGCCCCGGGCATCTCCGGCAGTCCCGATGCGCAGACACTCGGAGCGGGTGAGGTGTACGTCTTCACTGGCGGCAACTCCATCCACGGCACCTGGGCTCGCAACGACATCCACGACCCGTTCTCACTGGTCGCCGACGACGGCAGCCCCATCCGGCTCCAGCCGGGCCGCACGTTCATCGAACTGCCTCGCCTGGACAGCACGTTGCCGCTCGGCCCCGGCTGACCGCGAGTAGCGCGGTGTGGAGCGGATCCGTCGACCGTTCCCAGGGTGGTCTGGTCACACGCTGACCGTCGTGACGACGGTGGTGAGGTGACACGCTGGATCAGCGTGGCTCCGACGGTCAGTTCGCGACCTCGACCTCGACGAGATTGTCGCAAAAGGTCGGGCCGTTGGCGAGGTCGCCGAGGGAATCACTGGTGAGTGAGTTCGCACCTCCCGCGGCTGGATCGGCGCCCCACCGACCGAACGGGATGGCAACCGTTCCCGCTGGAACGTCGTCGGTGATCGAAGCCGTCAGTCGAATCCGGCCGAGGTCGTTGTGCACCCAGATCGCTGCCCCATCACTGATCGCTCGCGCCGCGGCGTCTTCGGGGTGGATCTCCGCAGTCGCACGTGGCTCAGCATTGAGCATCACGGGGAGATTTCCGTACGAGCTGTTGATCGAGTAGTGACGTTTGAGGGTCAGCAGCCGCAGCGGATATGCGCCGCCTGTGCGTGGCATTCGGGCCGGCGGGCGGTACTCGGCGACGGGGTGCAGACCTGCCGCGGCGAGTGCGGCGTTGGAGAACGCGAAGGTCGACTCCGATGCGACGGCGGTGCCGATCGGCGGACCGACACGCGTGAACCCTTCGGCTCGGAGTCGCTCGGATCCCAGACCCGCTGCCGCTGCAGGTGAATCGGCGAGCGCCAGTTCCATCAGCTGATGATCATCCAGTTGGAACACCTCCTCGGTGAGGCCCAGCCGCGCGGCCAGCAGCCGAGTCACCTCGGCGTTCGACTTGGACTCGCCCACTGGGTCGATGACCGCCTCGTTCCAGGAGAGGTAGGAGAAACCCCACGACCCGACGAGGTCGGGATGTTCGAGCATCGTCGTGGCCGGAAGCACGATGTCGGCGTAGCGGGCAGTGTCGGTGACGAACTGATCGTGGACGACGGTGAACAGGTCGTCGCGTGCGAGTCCTTCCAACACCTTCTGCTGGTCTGCAGCGATGACTGCCGGATTGCTGTTCCAGATGTACAGGGCTCGAATCGGGGGGTCCATCGTTGGATCGGTGAGGACCCGGCCGAGCTGGATCATGTTCACTTCCCGCGTCCCGGCGGGGGAGAGGTCGGGTCGACTGAGCGCCGGCAGGTTGGCCTGCCCGATCGAGACGGCGCCGGCGATGCCCCCGGCCGGCCACTGCCATTGACCGGTCAGAGCCGGCAGGCATTGGATCGCGCGGAGCGCGGAGCCGGACCCGGTCGATCGCTGCATGCCGACACCGAGCCGGATCGCGGCGGGCCGTGCGGTCGCGTACCTACGCGCGAACTCCTCGATGTGCGCAGCAGGCACACCGGTTTCGGCCGCAGCCCGTTCCGGTGTCCACGGTGCGACCGCCGACTTGTAGGCATCGACATCGGTGGTATGTGCCGCGACGTATGGAGTGTCGTCGAGGCCTTCGCGGAAGATCACGTTGGCCACTGCGAGGGCGAGCGCGCCGTCGGTTCCCGGGTTGGGGCGGAGGTGGAGATCGGCATAGCGCGTTGTGCGGCTGCGGTAGGGATCCACCACCACCAGCTCGGCGCCGTTCTCCTTTCGGGCGCGCCGGATCAGTTCCCATGTGTGGATCGACGTGGAGACCGGGTCCATCCCCCACACGACGATGAGCTTGGCGTCGGGCAGGTTCTCCGGGTCGGTCCACGGCCAGCGGGTGATGCCCGACAACGCGAACCACTGCGGTCCACAGATCGATCGTTCCAGTTTGGTCGCGCCGAGCCGGTTGAACAGCGCTTGAGTGGTGCCGAAGGCGTCGAGCAGCCCCATGGATCCGAGGTACGAGTAGCCGAGGATCGACGTCGGGCCCACCTCGTCCGAGAGGTGTTGCCAACGCGACGTGATCTCGTCGAGCGCCTCGTCCCAACTGCACGCGGTGAACTCGCCGCTGCCTTTCGGCCCGGTGCGCCTCAATGGCGTGAGCACGCGGTCGGGGCTGTACACCCGCTCGAGGTAGCGGTCGACCTTCACGCACAGATGCCGGCCGGTGACCGGGTGCGAGCGGTCGGCGGTGATCTCGACAGCACGGCCGGAGGCGTTGACGGTGACCACAGCGCTACATGCATCCGGACAATCGTGCGTGCAGGTCACTCGCACCAGATGGTCTGTCATGTCGGTTTCCCCTTCCGGTCGTTGCAGGATCATCCTTCCACCCCCGAGCACGTCATCGGCGACCGTTGCCGGATCGCTTGGCGCTCGCGCCCCGGCTTTGTGTCTGTCACGATGCGCGGTTGAACAGTCACTGACCGCGTACCTGCTCAGCGGTGGTGTGACGGTCTGCTACCGTCGAAACAGGCAGCGCTCGCCGCTGCGAACCACTAGCGCCGAGCCTCCATCAAACCCAGCTCGCTTCGTCCTGCTCGGCTCCGATGTAGGCGAGTCGACGAAAAAGGAGACGAGACGAATGAAGCGAACTATCACCTTCGCCGCGATCGCAGCTCTGGTTGCGGGCACCTTGGGAGGAGGTGTGCAAATGGCATCCGGTGCGGGCGCGACCGGACAGTTGGGGTTCGTCCCCATCGTGCCGTGCCGTTTGATGGACATGCGCAACACTTCCGACAACGTCGGCCCGCGTGCTGCGCCGCTTGGCCCGGGAGAGACATACGTCGCCAACGTGTGGGGCGCCAATGGGAACTGCGACATCCCCACGACGGCACTCGCAGTCTCGCTGAATGTGACCGTCACCCACGGCACCGTTGCGAGCTTCCTCACGATCTTCCCCAGTGACGCGCCGTCCTTACCGGTCATCTCGCAGATGAACTGGCTGGCCGGGGGTTCACCGACGCCGAACAAGGTCGATGTCAAGTTGTCGGCAACCGGAACGCTGAGCTTCTACAACCTGACCGGCACGGTCGACGTGATTGCTGATGTCATGGGCTACTACGAGGCAGCCCAAGCCAGCTCGCCGCCCGTCCCGGGTGGCGGCACGCCTGGTCCCGCCGGCCCTGCTGGTCCCGCCGGCCCTGCTGGTCCTGCCGGCCCTGCCGGTCCCGAAGGCCCTGCCGGTCCCGAAGGTCCCGCCGGGGGCACCGGTGGCGCTGGAGCGACTGGTCCCGCCGGTCCCGCTGGTCCTGCCGGTCCGATCGGCCCCGCGGGCGCCAAGGGCGATCCGGGCGCAGCTGGTGCTCAAGGCCCAGCTGGGCCTGGCGGCAGCGTCGGCAGCGTCAAGGTCGTCACGACCGCGATCACGGTGACCGCCGACGAACACTCCAATGTCGGCAGCGCTACCGCCAGCTGCGCGGAGGGCGATGTCGCGATCAGCGGTGGCGTCAGCACCCAGACCAGCGGTTGGTCGGTTCGTGCCAGCAACCCGAGCTCGACGGACAGCGATCCGACGGGATGGTTCGGTGAGATCGCCGGGAACGGCGACGGTGGGCACCAAGGCGACGGATCCAGCGACGGATCCAGCGACGGATCCAGCGACGGATCCAGCGACGGATCCAGCGACGG